>NZ_CP016268.1:0-600000 GCF_001677435.1 Woeseia oceani | reverse complement strand
GTCCAACACCGCCAGCGCGATCCGCCGGTGCAGATTCCAGCGCTCGAGGGCAAGCGCCATCATGAAGCCGCCCAGAAACAGGTAAATCGTTGGATTGGCGTAAGGTGCTGCGGCATCGCGAACACTGGAGATTGCCAGCGGCTCGAAAACCACGATCGGCAGAAATGCGGTGACCGCCACCGGAATGGCTTCCGTCGCCCACCAAACGGCCATCCAGATACCCACGGCCGCCACGCGCCAGGCTGTCGGATCCATAACGTTCTGCCAGCCTTCCGTCGCGAGCATCAGTGCAAAGATCGCTGGCCCAAGTACGCGGCCAACAATCTGGTAGGTATCCAGGGAGCGGTTTACGGAAGCTTCGGCCGGCTTAGCGTTGCTGATCAAGTGAGAATTCCATTGCAAAAAAGGGGGAGCTTACGCTCCCCCCCGACTATACAGCAGCCAATTACAGCGACAGACGAACGTCGAGGTAATAGTACCGACCAAGGTCACGGTGCGAATCAGAGAAATAGCCAAAGTAACGATCAGCCAGAGGCGCGCGTTCATCGGCAACATTGTTGACACCGAGCGTGAATCGCACGTCCCGATCATCGCCGAACCGCCAGGTGTAAGCGCCCTTCAGGTTGACAGTGGTCATAGACGGCACCTCGTAGCGGGTTCCATCGACCAGCGTCAGCGAGTCCTGGTAAAAATCGCCAACCCGGTACATCGTTGCTGACGCGCGATAGTCGTTTCGTCGCCAGCTTACGGTGAGGTTCTGACGATCTTTCTGATTGCCGTCCAGGCGAATCAGATTGGCGAATCCGGCGACTGGGATATTTGCCGGCAACAAGCCTGACTCGCGCGCCGCCACCAGCTCGGCTGCATCACCGCCTGCCTCTTGTTCGTACTTGCTCAGGAAAGAGCCTACGTAACGCAGGTCGAAATTGCCAATCGGTGAATCGAAGTTGTAGTAGATGCCGACGTCGAAACCTTCGACCGTGCGTTTGTCCAGATTCGCATACCGATCATCGATACTCTGAATCAGGCCAGCCGGGCAAATTCCGGCGGCGTTGTAGATCGCCGCTTCATCGACATCGACCGTTGCTTCGCGACTGACTGCCGGATTACCGACGAACGAGGCGCAGTCTGTATTGCCTGCTTCAATGCGCGCGATCAAGTCCAGTATCGTGTGATTCTCTTCACCAAACAGACCTATCGTGTCGTCCTTCTTGATGGACCAATAGTCGAGCGTGATCGACAAGTCTTCGATAGGTTCAAGCACGACACCGACCGAAAAGTTCACAGACTCCTCCGGCTGCAGATTGTCACTACCCTGGGCGATACGTTGCGTCGAGTTCGTGCAGTCGAGCGTATTCTGATCAGGATCACCGCCGTTTTCCGCAGCGTAGAAACATGCCCAGTCCGTACGCGTATTTTGCCGGGCAACGATTTCTTCGTTAATAGTGACCAGATTCGGCGCGCGGAACGCAGTGGAAACAGAAGTACGCAACAGCACAGGATCAATGACCCGCCAACCCAGTGCGAACTTGCCTACTGTCGTATTACCAACGTCCGAGAAGTCCTCATAACGCAATGCCAACTGCGCATCGACGTTGTCCAGCAAAGGTATCTGCAGCTCGCTGAACAGTGACAGTACGTTTCGTTCACCCGAACTGTCCGGCGTCGGACTGGAATTCACAACGTCCGATACAAACGGGTAGGTATCGCCCTGCGCATCGGTGAATACGATTGTGCCGTCGAGACGCGGATCCCGATCGTCGACGAAAGACTCTTCACGGTATTCCATGCCGGCCAGCATGCCCATCGGACCCGCAGGCAGCTCGATCAATTCCGGCGTGGACAACTTGAAGTCAACCATGCGCAACTCGGTTTCACTCAGCCGGCTGACGTCCACCAGTACGCGTTCAACGTTGTTGTTCACGCCACCGCTGAAGGGATTGTAAGCCGCCGCTGTCGGGTCATTGAGTGCTTCCTGGGCAAGCGTGTTCGAGACGCGGTTATGAGTAATGTCGTCTTTCGTCGCCCGTGACCAGGTTAACGCCGTTTCCCAATCCCACTTGTCGAAAGAACCGCGGAAGCCCTGCAGGAAGCGGAATGTGTCACCGTCATTGTCGATGATTCGCGGCAGCTCGGTGAAGCGGTAGTTGTCGATCTCCAGCGACAATCCCGAACACGGCACATCTGGGCCAATCACGCTGTCCGGCAGGCGATTGGGCGAGCCACACGGGCCGAACGGGTTGTAGTAGTTGTCGGCCGCAACCCGCAGTTTCACGGTGCTGAATGGCGCTGCGGGGTGACGACTAAGATTGGTCTTGGACTGGTAGGCCATCAACTCGGTGAAACTCTGCATGCCGTTCTGCATGTCGTGGTTGATGAACACGACGAGGTTCATGCGATCCAGATCGGAGGATACGTCGCGAACCTCGTTCAGGTTGTAGCGGTAGGTGCCCTGACCGTCGATACCGGCACAGGTACCGTACCCGAGATCCCACTGGCAACGCGGATCACCGGCTGGATAGGTTTCAAACTCGCCGCTGGAGTCGGTCAGGTTGCCGCTCAAACCCATTCCGCTGATGCTGCCGAGAATATCGTACTGACCGTAGATGGAGTTCGCTGAGTCATTGCGAAACGATGTGGAACCTTCCCACGGCGAACCGGCCGGTACACGGTAACGAAAATCCGAATCAGCCCAACGGGCCTCGTCCGTTGAGCGAACGCGATCGCGATGATAGTAACCGAACATCACATTAACGTTGGTTCGACCATCGTTAAAGAACTTGCCCCATTCGACGTTTATGCTCTGATCTTCGCGCGGTACGTGATCGTAAGCGTTCAGCTTGGTGCGGATTCTCAGCCCCTCGAAATCGGACTTGAGAACAGTGTTTACGACGCCGGCAACAGCATCAGCGCCGTAAATTGCCGAGGCACCTTCACGCAGCACTTCGACGCGCTCTACTCCGAACACCGGAATGGTGTTCGAGTTGACCGTATTGACCGGCACGAAACTGCCGCCCACTTCTTCAGTCTGGTAGGTAGCCGAGTTCACCATGCGGCGCCCGTTCATCAACACCAGCGTATTGCCGGTACCCAGACTGCGGAGATTGAAAGCACCAACGTCGCCGCGCGCAGAATTCACGCCACCACTGATATTCTCAGCTTCATTGAAGAAGTTGTTACCGTTCTCCGGCAAGTAGTCGAACAACTCGTCGCCGGAATCGATACCGAGCGCCTCGATCTGCTCAACATCAACGACCGACACCGGCAGAGCTCCCGTGATTCTCGCACCCCGTATCTGTGAGCCTACGACAACGATTTCCTCGACCTCTGAATCGTCCTCGCCTTCCTCCTGTGCGTGCACCGTCATGGCCATCATGCTTAAAGCTGACGCCAAAGTAGTGACGGCTGCGGCGTACTGCCAGGTACGCGCAATGTGTTTGCGAAGTATCATTATTCCCCCCTTGGAATTCGTTTTGTTGCCCGGGCCAATGAAACAACCAGGACATCACTTATCAGGGGTATAACGCGCGGCTCCGGAAAACCCGCTATTCGTGCAGCGGCTCAGTTCTTCGCGATGATCGCCGACGGACGCAATATCACCCAGCGCGGATCGGTGCGTTCGACAATAATTGCCGGGTTACTCTGAATATGCTGCAGGAAATCGTCGGCCCCGTTGGTACTGAAGCGACCGCTGACGGGCAAGGCTGCCAGCTCGGATCCGGCGATATGCACGTTGATGGACAGGTAACGCTGCATGTCGGCAATCACCGTTCCCAGCGGCTCCTCCAGAAACTCCACGTAGCCATCTCGCCATGAGAGGTCCCGATCCAGAGCCGTCTCGACGATCGCCTGGCGCTCGACGCGGTCACCAGTGACGTCCAGCTTGTCGCCGGCCTCAAGCAACACGGCACCTGCCACCAGGGTGGGCAAGTTTGAACTGTCGTGCTCGGTTAGTAACGGCTGGCTCGGGCTGGTCTTTACAGCGACCGTACCGTCCAGTACGGAGACACGCATAAGCTGTGGCGTCGTCCTGACCGCGAAGGTCGTGCCCAGAGCAACAACGGAACCGTACGGCGACCTAACGGCAAACGGTCGCGCGTCCTTGCTCACCTGAAATACCGCTTCACCGTCATCCAGTGTCACCAGCCGTGCACGGTCAGTGATGCGAACATCGATTTTGCTGCGTGCGTTCAGCTCAACACGGGTGCCGTCGTCGAGGCTCATCACCATGGCTTCGCCCGCAGTCGTTGAATAAGAGGCTGTCGGTGTGCCTGTCAGAACGTGCACGATGACACCGAGAACGACCAGCATTGACGCTGCCAGTGCCGTCCAGTCGCTGCGCACCTCGTCCTGCCGTGACTGCGCAGACAGTGCGCCATGATTATTGACGGGCAAACGCACGACGTTCTGCTCGTCGAGCAGGGGGCGCACATCTACCAGCGTGTGCAGCCGGGCCCAAACCTCGGAAAGCTCCTCGAACGCCCATTGATGTCGCTGGTCCGCATCGAGCCAGCGCGCAAACATCGAGCGGTCCGCATCGTTGCACGAATCGGAGTCCAGCCGGGCCATCCAGGCGGCAGCGTCGTCCAGAATAACGTCCGGGATATTACGGCCGATCCAGCCATCCAGATTCGTCATGATGCCGCCTTGCGTGACGCTGGTTCGACATGTTCAACCACCGCATTAGCCGCGCGCTGCGCAGCGATCGTCTGCTTGCACAGGCGCAAGCCTTTGGCGAGATGCTTTTCGACGGTACTGACAGCAATACCCAACCGCTCACCAATTTCACGCTGACTGAGGGATTCAATCATGCGCAATACGAACACTTCACGGCACTTCGGCGGCAAGTCGTTGACGGCACGCATCAGCCTGCGACGCCGTTCATTGCGGCTCAGCTGCTGAAAAGCAGTGCGGGACTCACGGCGCAGTTCCTCGCTGACCGCGACGGCTGGCGCACTGCGGGCAACAACCTGTCGGTGGCGCAGGCGACTCAGCGCAATATTTCGCGCCGTGGTGTACAACAACGACGAGGGCATGTGTTCAACGTTACGCTTGTTGCGCAATACGCAGTAGACCTTGAGATAAGCTTCCTGCAGTACATCCTGTATATCTTCTGGTGTGGTCAGATACTGGCGCAGGTAGGCGGTTAACGCATCTCTGGTCCGGATGACCAGGGCATCAAAGCTTTCGTTCGATGGTTCCATAAACGAACTTCCATCAACGTACTGCCAAACACCTTGCCACAACAGAAATCCGGCGCACAAGCCAGGCCGGCATGGGTCAGGCGCTACAACAGTGATTCAAAAAGGCTTTGCCGCTGTTCGGCGGCGGCGGTGAGACGCTGCCTGGCGGCCGCCAACCAGCCCTGCCCTGTTGCCAGTTCAGCTTTGTGCTGTTGCAGCATCCGTGCGACTTCGGCGGGCTGTGGCCCGCCACGTCCCTGCCGGGCTGCAACCATCGCCTGCGGGTCCATGGCCGCCCGGATTCGAGCGATCGGCAGCGGCAGTTCGCCATCAGCAAGCTCGCGCCAGGTGTCGAGTAGTTCGTCGTCGGTCAGCTCTTTGGGCTTCTTGCCGGCAGCTCGTCCGCGCGTTGTCAGCTCGGATGCATAGTGGTGACCCTCGCGAAACGCGATACCCGCTTCACGCAACAACACATCGGCGACTTCGGTCATCGTTGCATAGTCGGCATCGATTTCAGCGAGTGCGCGTTCCGGACTAACAACGAGATTCCGGATCAGTGTGGCATAGCGCCGGTACATTTTTTCCGCATGCTCGGCTGTCAGCAGGGTTTGCGCGCCGTCGCGGTAATCATTCATGCCGGAATTCGTGTTGTGTGCATTCAATATGACGGTGTAACCATTGCCGACGACGGCAGTCGCTGAGCTGCGCAAGCGATCCAGCGGCCGCGGGTTGCGCTTCTGCGGCATGATCGAGCTCACGCCGGTTTGGCTGTCGGCCAACAAGATCCACGGCGCGGTACCGTGATACTGCGTATGCAGGTTCTGGCAAAACTGGCCAATGGGTACCGCGGACGCCACCATCGCATTCGCGTAGTCGATTTTCGAGTCCACCGACGACACCAGGTTCGCGTCATAGGAATTAATCACCAGCGCTTCAAAACCCAACAGCTCGGCCAGTCGCTCGCGGTCCAGCGGAAAACCGGACGTAGCAAGCGCCGCCGCGCCCAATGGGCTCTGATTGAGTCGCGCGTAGCTCTGCTGGTAGCGCTCACTGTCGCGCTCAAATGCCGCAGAGAAGGCCAGCAGGTAGTGCGCAAGACTGGTTGGCTGAGCCTGCACGCCGTGCGTGTACGCGGGAATCACAGTCTCAACGTGCTGCTCAGCCAGCGCCAGAAGGGCAGACCGTGCCTCGAGCAACGCCCGGTAAACGTCCAGTAACGATTCACGCAATGCCATGCGCCGCAGGGTCGAGCCGATATCCTGGCGACTGCGGCCGGTGTGCAGTCGGGATGCCTCAACGCCAGCGATTTCCAGCAGGCGTGCTTCAAAGTCGAGGTAGTTCGAGGATCGTCGCGCACCGTGCGCCGATTGTTCGCTGACGATCTGCGCCGTGGCGGCGGCAATTCGCTGTGCAAGCGGATCGGGCAACAACGCTTGTTCGCGCAACATGATCAACGAAGCGATATTGATCTCGGCCAGGTGTGCGAAATCGTCATGCAAGGTCTCTGCGGTCACCGGCACACTCGTCACACCGGCAAACAGCAGTATCAATTTCCAGTAGCGCAAGGCCTCTCCCCCAGAACAGTCAGACGGACGCGCGATGACGTCACGTTCCTGTATAACGCGACGGGAGGAAGAATCCACCATCTCCCGTTGGCAGCTTGGATGCGCGCTGGTGACCCGGCAGTCAGGCGGCGCTGGCGCGCGGCAGAATATCGTTGAGTGCATTCAGAAGCGTGTCTGCTTCGTCCACGCTGTTGTAATGCACCGGACCAATACGAACGGCTCCGCCGGTATCGTAGATGCCCAACACACGCGCTGCTTCAACGGCATAATTGTGCCCGCTCCAGACGAAAATACCGCGTTGCGCCAACTGTTCGGCAATTGCGGCCGACTCGGTACCCGCAGCTACAAACGAAACAGTTGGCACCCGGCGTTCCATCGCATTGTCGTCGCTGATGCCCAGCACCCGAACGCCGGACAGTTGCCGCAAACCACGGATGAGGTGGCTGGCGAGGCTACGTTCGTAGTCGAACAGGTAGTCGAGAGCAGCGTGCACTGCACGGCAACGACCCTGATAACGTTTGTTGGACGCCATGAAATTCTTGGCCATCGACTCGCCAATCCAGGCGAAGTAGTCAACGGCGGCAGCCGTCCCGGCCATGCCCTCGTGGCTTTGGGTCCCCGTCTCAAAACAACCGGGAATGCCGGCCGGAGCCGGCCTGACTTTGTAGGGTACGAGTGACTCGAGCAATTCCCGCCGTCCCCACAACACACCCTGATGCGGCCCGAAGAACTTGTACGCTGAACAGGCCAGGAAGTCGCAGCCCAGGTCCTGCACATCAACCGCCACGTGCGGCACCAGCTGCACGGCATCGATGAACGACCAGGCACCCGCTTCGCGTGCCTTCTGACTGATCGTCTTGATGTCATTGATCGTGCCAATCAGATTACTGGCACCGCCGACACAAACGAGCCGCGTCCGCGCACTGAGCAGCTTGTCGAATTCGGCCAGGTCGAACTCAAACGTCTCCGTATTAAAAGGCATCCATTTGACGACGAGGTCAAGATCCTCGGCAAGCAACAACCACGGCGCAACATTCGCATCGTGATCCATGCGCGACAGAATTATTTCATCGCCTGCTTTGAGTTGCCGACCAATTGAGCGCGACATGTGCAATGTCAGCGTGGTCATGTTCTGACCGAACACAATTTCATCGGGCGATGCGGCGTTCAGCAGGTCGGCCATCGCTTGATGCGCATCGTCCACGACCGCGTCAGCGCGTTGTGACGTTTCGAAAAAACCACCGAGATTGGCATTCGACTCAATCAGGCATTCGCTGATGCGATCAATGACGATCTGCGGTACCTGCGTGCCGGCCGGGTTGTCAAAATATATGCGTTGCCGGCCATTGTCCGAAATATCGAGGGCTGGGAACTGGGATCGTATCGCGCTCAGCTTATAGGGCATTTCAGGTCCTGCTTGTGCTCAGATTTAGGCGGCAGCGATCGGGCGGTCGGCCGTGTTTATTCCTGGACGTTGCCGCCCCATTTTTCCCGGTGCGCGTCTTCGGCACTCTTGCGAACGCCCGAATGACGGTTGCTTAACAACAGTGAGTTCGGGTCGCACACCTGGGCACGAATAACGCCGAGATCGTTGGCCGCGTCAAAAAGACTCGGGTACCAGCGTTCCCAGTTGGGTAACAGCTCTTCAACCTGTTCACGGAGGTTCATCGGGGCAATGTATACGACGGACCGGGTCTATTCAACGACGCCCGCTGCATTCTGTGACGACGGGGGCCACCAGCCCTCTGACCGCCGTGAGGAGTGCACCGGGGGAGCCGGTCCGGCGGCCTATTCTTCCAGCCAGCGCAGAATCAGCGCGCCAGCAACCAGCAGCGGCACCACCAGCACCATGGTGCCGGTCAACCCGGAGATCAAGCTGCCTGCCGCCACCAGGTCCGAAGCGAGGCCATGCAGCCGTAACGACCATTCATCAAGTATCGCCATTACCGGCCGCGCCGCGAATACCCCGCCGAACAGCAGTGCCAGCGGCAACAGCAAACGCTGCAACCTTTGCCGGCGCCTGATGCGTTTGACAACACGCTCGCTGAAGCCGTCATCCGGCACCGTTACGGGTCCAAACAAATCGCGCAACCTGCGGTCTTCGTCGTCCATACGGTAGTCACCCAAATTGATGATTGTCGATTTCAAAGTCCTGCCTGATCTTCTGTTTGCTGCGGTGTATGACCGATTTGACCGTACCAACCGGCAAGTCCACGGCTTTGCTGATTTCACTGTGTGACATGCCGCAACTGTACGCAAGAATCATGATGGCGCGTTCGTCAGTCGTCAGCACGGCCAAAAGGCGATCAAGATCGCTGACTTCGTCCTGCGCCGGTGAGGTGCTCGTGGCTGCTGGCTCTTGCGCCGCCAGTTCCACGACCTGGCGGTAGCGATCGGCGCGTCGCCTGGATTGAAGGAACGTCGTCCACGCAATGCGCATCAGCCAGCCGGCAAACGAGCCATCACCACGAAATCCATCGAGCTTCTCGAATGCATGCATCAATGCATCCTGCGCTAAATCGTCAGCAAGCGATGGTTCACGGCACAGTCGCAACAGAAACAACCGGAGCTGTGACTGGTGCCGCCTGATCAGTTCGCCAAAGCAATCCGCATCGCCGGACACCCTGGAGCGCGCAATGAGCTCCAGTTCATCGGTATGCGCAAGTTGATGCGGGGCAATCTTCAGTTTGAGCCCTCACCTTTACCCAGTTTCCACATCGCAAGGTAAGCCAGACTGATGAAAAACGGGAACATCGCAATGGCCACTAACTTCTCTGCCACATCTTCCTCGTTCAGCAGGTAGCCAAATGTGGCAGTGGCCAGCGCCAGCGCCATGAAAACCAATGCTCGTCGCAGGTCATGGTTGCCGGACTTTTTTGGCTCACCCAGGCTGTCCAGAAGTTCGGGGCTTAGCTCTTGTCCCTTTTCAAGTACGACACGCACTGTTTTCTGTATTTCGGCGCGCGTCCGATGCTTGAAATAGAACGCCGTTGTGATGACCACACCGATCATTATGAACATCACGACAGGAATCAGTTCTTCACTCATTATGGTCTCCGAATTTGGCACCCACGGTGCCTGACAACCTACAGATGACTCTCGCCGCGGTTTTGGATGCAGTTTGCAGCAGCGAAATCAAAAATGCCCGGAGAGACTATTTTTCCTTATTAATTCAGTGACTTACGACTTTACACCCGGATCCGAGGGAGACCCGAACAGCGAAATCAAACCCCGAATGGCCCGGCGACGCGTTTACAAGGGCCATGCAAACCCTGCTCAAATCAGACCCACGCTACTACCAGATTGCCGTGCTGACCACGCTCGTTGCCGCCGGAGTGTTTGTGCTCGACTTCGGCATATCCTGGACGCACGCGTTTATCATCCTGATTACTGCTCAGGCAACGCAATACGTGGCAGGGCGCCTGAGTGGCGTGCCACTCTTCGACCCGCGCAGTGCCATGGTCACTACATTGTCGCTGACATTGCTGCTGCGCACCGACCTGCCGGGCGTCGCGGCGCTGGCTGCCTTTACCGCGATCGGCAGCAAATTCGTGCTGCGCTACAACGGCAAACACATTTTCAATCCGGCGAATTTTGCAATTGTCGGCCTCATGCTGCTCACTGAGCGCGCCTGGATATCCACCGGACAATGGGGCAATGCGACCATCGCTGCGTTTGCCCTGGCGTGCCTCGGCTTTCTGGTACTGACGCGCGCGCGTCGTGCAGAAACGACCCTCGCATTCCTCGGCGCCTACGCTGCCCTGCTGACAGGCAGGGCCTTGTGGCTCGGTGATCCACTCAGCATACCGCTGCATCACCTGCAAAATGGCGCCTTGCTGATCTTTGCGTTCTTCATGATTTCCGACCCAAAGACCACCCCGAACACGGCGCTTGGCAGGTGTCTGTTCGGTGCACTGGTTGCGCTGATCGCGCACACAATCCAGTTCATCTATTACCAACCCTACGGACCCATGCTTGCGCTGTTCTTTGCCGCGCCAGTGGTTCCGTTCATTGATGTGGTCCTGCGGGGCCGGCATTACCGCTGGGTCGAAACGACCGCGCGACCTCTGACAAAAACCCACTCCGAAGGAGCAAGACAATGCGAATAACCCTGTTTGCCGTCTGTGCGCTGGCCACTGTGGCTATCAGCGCGACCGCCGAGGCATTCTGCGGCTTCTATGTCGCACGCGCCGACACGTCACTCTACAACGAAGCCTCCCAGGTCGTCCTGGTCCGCGACGGCAATCGAACGGTCATCACAATGGCCAACGATTTCCAGGGCGATACTAAGGACTTCGCCGTAGTCATCCCGGTACCGACCTTCATCGAGCGTGACCAAATCAATGTCGCTGACGGCAGCCTGATCGCCCATCTCGACGCCTACACCGCACCGCGGCTGGTTGAGTACCACGACCCCGACCCGTGTGAGCGCCGTTATATGCGCGAAGACAGCGCGATGGAATCGAGAGCTCCTGCTGGTTTGATGCAGCTAAAAAACAGTGCGAGTGCGGACGGCGTCACGATTGAGGCGCAGTACACCGTCGGCGAATACGACATCCTGATTCTGTCCGCTGAAGAAAGTGGCGGACTCGTCAGTTGGTTAAGGGAACACGACTACCGACTGCCAGCAGGCGCCGAACCGGTAATCAACAGCTACCTGAAACAGGACATGCGCTTCTTTGTTGCAAAGGTGAACCTCGAAGAACAGAGCAAACTCGGGTACAAGAAATTGCGGCCCATCCAGGTCGCCTATGAGAGCAATCGCTTCATGCTGCCCATACGGCTTGGGACCGTTAACGCCAGAGGCGAACAGGAGCTGTTCGTGTATGCCCTGACACGTACGGGGCGGGTTGAGACAACCAACTACCGGACGGTGCGTTTACCCAGCAACCAGGAAATACCGGAGTACGTGCAGGCCGGGTTCAGTGACTTCTACCGTTCCATGTTCCAGACCCAGACCGAGAAAGAAAACGGTCGTGCGGTGTTTCTGGAATACGCGTGGGACATGGCATGGTGTGACCCGTGCGCCGCTAATCCGCTGAGCGCCTCCCAATTGCGGAACCTGGGCGTGTTCTGGGTCAGCGACAGCAGTAACCCCGGACGACAACAGAAAATCTCAGCGCCGGCACAGAACGTGTTTGTTACCCGCCTGCACGTACGTTATGACGGCGAACGGTTTCCTGAAGATCTCATGTTTCACGAGACCGGCGATCGCGGCAATTTTCAGGGTCGCTATGTGATCCGCCATCCGTTCAAAGGCGATATCAGCTGCGATGCCGGCAGCTACCAGACCGCCGTGCGCGAACGTCAGGAACAGGAAGCCAGGACACTCGCCAGTCTCACCGGCTGGGATCTCGAGGACATACGTGCACGCATTCCGTTCTTTGACGGCAGCGACGCGCCGGAGTCTCTGCCCTGGTGGAAGAAGCTCTGGAACTGAAATACCGGCAACGACTCGGGCGCGGCGTGCAGGCCGCGCCCGATATCACGCACTGGGCACAGCCACCAGCCGCAACACCTCGACCGGTACGCTGAGAACCGTACTTATTGCGGGCAGGATGTTTTTGCCAGTGCCGATGCCACGAAGTCCTGCAAGTCATTCAGCAAGCGGCCAACTGCAACGTTAGCAGCCGCGACGCCTGCCTCGGGCGTAGCCTGGTCGGCAGCAACCCGGTACGCGAAACGGCGCATGGCAAGCAGCTCCCGCTCCGGCTGGGAGAGTAGCTGAGCACGGAGTTCAACGTTCACGTAGCTGCCTGACGATTCGAAAACCTGCAAGACGCGCAATGCATCGAGATCGAGGCGCGCACGGCTGGCGACATCCGTCGTACCGGTGACTGCCGCCGCCACAGTGCCGCTGCGTTCAAGCCTGCCCGACACGAGCGAGGTCAACATGGCCGGCGGGGTATCCGCCCACGACTGCCAGGCAAAATATTCAAGTCGTTGCGGTGCACGCTGGTACAACATGCGCGTGGTGTTGAAGCCCGGCGCCGCCCGTGCACGACCGATGCGCACAATGCAGGCGGCAGGGCCGGCCATGCTAACAGCGGCATGGTCTTCGAGTACCCAGATACGCTCACTGACCGCTTTTTTCGCACCGGGCAATGAGCAGGCCGACAGAAACATCAGGGCCAACACTGTGGTCAGATGGCAGCGCCAGTTCCGCTTGCAGATGACCGTGATCACGGGCGGCTCTCCCCGGGGCCCGGCTCTGGCGGTTGTCGACCGTACACCAGCACGCTGGGATCTTTCGCCAGCTCTTCACTCGCGGCACGCAGCTGTTCCGCGGTAATCCTCAATTCATCCAGCATCGCGCTGATCTCCGGCAAAGCAGCCGCGCTGAACTCGGCGAAGTCGCCGCCAGTCTGCCTGACCATCGTGGCAATCTGGCCGGCAGCGGCATCAAGGTTTGCGCTGGCGTCGTGAATCCTGTCGGCCATGCGTGTGATTGACTGCGCACTGTCGCGTGCATCCTCCGCGAGGCTGGGGAAATGTTTGCTCGCTTCCTGCAGGTTCGCAAGGCTCGCATCAACCCGGTCCATAATGCGCTGCGTCCGCTCCGACTGTGCCGCAAGATTTGCCGACAACTGTGCAACATTGTCGAGCGCGGCAGCCACATTCTCACGGTTATTCTCATCCAGCAGCGCATTGATATTGTCGGAGACAAGTATGAGGCTGCCGATCAGATCGGTTGTGGTCGAATCCAGCCTGGCAAACAGCGACGGCTCCGAACGAATCACCGGATAGTCTTCGTTACCCTGCCGGGTCAGGCGTGCGGAGTTGCTGGCTGCGCCGCTCAGATTGACCGTGGCCAGTCCGGTCAGGCCCTGATAGTCCAGGGTGGCCATCGTATCAACGGTAATTGGCGTGTCATCGCGCACTTGCAGCAGCAGCCGGATACGTTCGGGGTTTGCATGGTCAATATCGATACTCTCTACCTTGCCCACCTGCATGCCACGGTACTTGACGGCTGAATCGACATTCAGGCCTGACACAGATTCCGTCATGTAAACCACATAGCGGTTGACACTTTGCGGGCGACCGCCCGCCGCAATCCATAAGATGCCCCAGATAAACAATGCCCCAAGCACCAGTACGAATGCACCGGCCAGTGTATAGCTCGACTTATTGTCCATGAGCGCCTCCTGCAGCGCGGCCGCGGCGACTGTCAAAAAAGCTGCGTACCGTTGCGTTGTCCGATTCGAGCAACTCGTTCAGAGAGCCAATGGCGGCGATACGCGCATCGGCAAGCAACACTATGCGGTCGGCAACCCGCCACAGCGAGTTCATGTCATGCGTTACCAGCACAACTGTCAGCTGCAAGGTATCGCGCAGTTGCAGCACCAGTTCATCCATTGCATCGGCACTGATCGGGTCCAGTCCGGAGCTCGGCTCGTCTAGAAACAGTATCTCGGGATCCAGTGCAATTCCACGCGCGACCGCCGCGCGCTTGCGCATACCGCCACTGAGCTGCCGTGGGTACAAGGTCGCTGCATCCGGGTTCAGTCCGGCCAACGCAATCTTCAAGGTGGCGAGCTGTTCAACAAACGGCCTGGACAAACTGGTGTGTTCAAGCAACGGGACGCACACATTCTCCAGTACGCTCTGGCTGCCAAAAAGTGCGCCTTGCTGGAACATGATGCCCAGCCGACGCCGCAACGTGACATCGTCATCATCTTCATTGACCGACACTTCCTTGCCAAACAGGCTCACCGTGCCACTGCTCGGCGCCATCAACATAGCCAGTATGCGCATCAATGTGGACTTGCCGCTGCCGCTGCCGCCCACGATGGCCAGTACTTCGCCTGCGCGCACATCCAGGTCCAGATTGTCGAGCACGAGCCGCGATCCAAAACACATTGACAGGCCTCGTCCGCAAACCACCGGTTCGTTGCGACTCTTCTGCACAGTCGGTTCAGCAGGCATGTCTAGATTCCAAGTTTGCTGAAGGCGACGGAGAAAATCGCATCGACTATGAGCACGAGAAAGATCGATTGCACCACACTGATGGTCGTCTGCCGGCCGACACTCTCGGCGCTGCCCGACACCTGAAATCCCTGAAAACAACCGACAGTGGCAATAATGCACGCGAACACCGGCGCCTTACCGACACCACTCAGGTAGGAATCCAGCGTCAGCGCTTCGGCCAACCTGCCCATATAGGTCGCCGAGTTGATACCGAGCATGCTGCTGGACATGACCATTCCGCCGATCAGCCCGAGCAGGTCAGCGAATACCGTGAGCAGTGGCAGTGCGATAATCAGCGCCAGCACTTTCGGTAGCACCAGCATTTCCAGTGGCGGGATACCAATGCTGCGCAGCGCGTCAACTTCGTCGGTCACCATCATCGTGCCGATCTGCGCGGTGTAGGCCGACCCGGTCCGGCCGGCAACAATGATGGCTGTGATCAACGGCGACAATTCACGCACGGTCGACAAGCCAACGATGTCCGCAATGTAAATGCTGGCACCGTAATCCTGCAGGACTATGCCGCCCTGGTAAGCGATGACGACACCCATCAGAAACGCCAGCAAGCCGACAATCGGCAAGGCATTGAGGCCCGCGCTTTCCAGTTCTTTCGCGATTAGCGAGAAACGAATTCTGCGCGGCTGCAAAGTCGCGCGCGCAACGGTCGCCGCCGTCCGGCCGACGAATTCGAGGAATGCCCGGTACTCCTGCCACTGCTGCCGCGCGTGGCGCCCGATGTTCTCAATGACGGTCGGCGACGCTGGTCGCGGCGGGCTGAGCATGACGGGCGCATGTGTTGCGACCAGCTCCAGCAGCGCGCCAACCCGGGCATCGGCGCCCTCAAGCTCGACCCGGGTGCCACCGTCACGCAGCTGTTTGAGCATGCCGTGCAGCAACCAGGCACCGGCGGCATCCATGCGCCGAATCCCGCTGACATCGACACCCACGGTTGCTGACGGACTCTTCAGGCCGGCCCGGGCACGCTCGAGCTCGCCCAGCTGCCGGGCGGTCCAGTTGCCCGTGCAACGAAGGCGGTTTTCCGCCCATACGCACTTGGCAGCTTCAGTCAACGGACCCGCCCGTCAGCTGCAAGATCACGCAGCGCATGCCGGTGCCTCCTCATCCAGTCGGTCGGACTCAATTAGTAACACAGCCGCCAGCAGGATTGCATAGGGGTTTAAACCTAATGACGCGAGCGGGCCTCCTGGCGGCGGACCCGGGTCAGTTGGCAGCTGGAAAGGAACACCGGTTGCACAAGTACGGCACTGACTCGCTGAGCCTGCCTTCAGGCCGGCAATTACCGCCAATCAAGAACGGGCAGACGTTCACTGCCGCGATGTACTGCCGGGACAGGAGCACAGCCTGCCCGGCAGCCGCTGCCAAACTACGTAATACCGGAACTCCGGGTGCCGCTGCGATACAGCAGCCAGCCGACCATGGCCAGTACGCACAACCCGACCCATTGCCCGAAATGCCAGCCGTCCGGCAATGCCAGAACGTCGGCCCGTTCGCTCAACACGATGGGTATCGCAATGGCGATCCCCATCAGTGCCTCACCGGTGATCAGCCCGGCGGAGAACAACGTACCCGGTCGATGCACATGATCTCTGTCTTCCCCATCACCACTCACCTTGTGCTTGCGTTCTACGAGATAAGACAGAAAGCCACCAAGGAAAATCGGCACCATTAGTTCCAGTGGCAGATAGATGCCTATCGCTGCTGCGAGTACCGGCACACGGAAGTGCGACTTCCGCGCTTTGAGCAATTCATCGAGCGCGATTGTGAACGCACCGACGCCAGCGCCAATGGCGATCATGGCCCACGGCAAGTCACCACCAAACATGCCCTTGGCCACTGACGCCATCAGTGTTGCCTGCGGCGCTGCCAGCGAGTTGGGGAATTCGTCCGTCGGCGCACCAATTCCGTAAGCGGCCGCAAGCAGATTCAGCATCGGCGCCATGATCAACGCACAGGAAAAAGCGCCAATGGCCAGCATCAACTGCTGCTTCCACGGTGTTGCACCGACGAGGTAACCCGCTTTCAGATCCTGCAGGTTGTCGCCCCCGACTGCCGCTGCGCAACAGACTACAGCGCCAATCATAATGGCCGCCACCGCACCGATCGGGGAATCGCCTCCCAACAAAAACACCAGCACCAGCGATGCGAACAGAATGGTTGCGATCGTAATTCCGGACACCGGGTTGTTTGATGAGCCCACCAAACCCGCGAGGTAACCAGACACCGATACAAACAGGAAGCCCGACACGATCATGATAATTGTCATCGGTATGCTGACCATCCACTGCCCGACAATTGCCTGGTACAACAAGGCCAGTGGTATTACGAACAGCACGAGTGACACCAGCATCCACTTCATCGGCAGATCGCGTTCGGTCTCGGCGATCACTTTTCCTGAGCCTTTGCGCGCAGCGGCAAAACCACTCTTTATTCCGGACGCCAGTGATTTACGCAATGCGAACAGCGTCCATACGCCGCCAATCAACATCGCACCGACGCCAAGGTAGCGAATCTTCGCATTCCATATGGCGAACGCTGTGTCCGCCGCTCCGGAGCCTGCCGTCTGTGCCGCCAACGCCGGATCTGTGTCCATAAAAAACGCGTTAAAAATCGGAATGGCGATATGCCAGGAGATAATTGAGCCCGACAACACTACGATGCCAACGTTAAGGCCGACGATGTAACCTACACCCAGTAACGCGGGTGACAGGCCAGTACCAAAGTAAGCCAGTACTTTGCCATTGCCGAAGAACCCGGCCATCGCCCAGCTATCCGGGATCATGCGCATACCGCTCGCGGCGGAGGCCTTGATAAATGCGCCCAACACACTGGAAATCGCCAATAGTTTCAGACCAGGACCCGGGTTATCGCCAGCCTTCAATACCTCGGCCGCTGCCTTGCCTTCCGGGAATGGCAGGGGATCTTCAACGATCATCGTGCGTCGCAATGGCACTGAAAAAAGCACGCCCAGCAATCCACCGAGACCGGCGATCACCAGCACCCAGGAGTACTTGAAGTCATCCCAATAGCCAAGGATGACCAGCGCGGGAATGGTAAAGATCACGCCCGCGGCAATCGATGAGCCTGCGGAGGCACCGGTTTGCACGATGTTGTTTTCGAGAATCGTGCCACCGCCCAACAAACGCAACACACCCATGGAAACGACCGCAGCCGGAATGGCGGTAGCAACCGTCAAGCCAGCGAACAGACCAAGATAAGCATTCGCCGCGGCGAGGATCATGGCGAGGACTATCGCCAGAATTACCGCACGCGGTGTGAGTTGCGCCATGCCGGGATTGTTCATTGAAGCGTTCCCCTTGTTGTTGTTTTTCGTGCAGGTTGGCTGTTGCGAGCCGTGCAAAGCATCGTATCAGCTCGCTGAAAATTCAAAGGATCGACACTCAGGCAAACCTTGCTTCAGCTTTTCTGTGCCTTCCATGCCGCCAGCAGTTCGGCCTCACGTTCAGCACTGAAGCCGGCTCGCAGGGTCGCAGTCCGGTCGGCTGGCAATGTTTTCCACCAGCTGATCGTATCGCGTGCCGTTTCCCGGCTCGGCCGGTTCTTCAGTCCTGCTGCGTAGGCCCGCGCACCACTGACTTTCGCAGCGAACGCAACGTCAGGTGTCGGTGCTACCCATATCGGCAATTCGCGGTCACTCGCATCGTGTGCCGACAGGAATTTGTAATCCATCCAGACAGGGCGAGTATCGGCGGCCGTTACGGCCAGAGAGTCAGACAGCAATTCACCCATCGTAAAACTGCCCGGTGGCGTGACAGTGTTGTAGGTGCCGACCGTTTTTTGCTCCGCAACATCAATAGTGAAGTTGGCGAGATCGCGGACATCAATCATCTGGATCTCATCCGCTGGGGTCCCGGGCCATAACATTTCACCGCCTTGCATTGTGCGCACAGGCCAGTAGCTGTATCGGTCGGTGCGATCACCGGGGCCGCAGATATAGGTCGGCCTGAACACGGCGACACGATCAGCGCCAAACTCGGCTCGGGCGCGTTTCTCGCACAGTGCTTTTAACGGACCGTAACTGTCGTTGGTGACCTCTTCGACCGTTTCGTCCTCGATGGTTGCCAACGGCGCGTCTTCGTCCATTGGTGCCGAAAAGTCCGCGTAAGCCGAAATGCTCGAAATATAAATGTAGTGTGACGCAGCGGAAGCCAGCAGCCTTGCGGAATCAGCAACGTGGCGAGGCACATAGCCTGAATTGTCAATGACGACGTCCCAGCGATGTCCTTGCAATACTGTAAGCCCGCCATCGCGATCACCTGCATAGGTTGTCAGGTCAGGAAACAGATCATTATTGGTTCGGCCACGATTGAACAATTCCACTGTGTGGCCGCGACGCAGCGCTTCGCTGACCATGTGCGGTCCGATGAAGCCGGTACCGCCGAGCACCAGTATGCGCAGCGCGGCATTCTTGTCGTCGACATGCCCCGCATCGTGATGGGCCTTGGCTGTCAGCATACTGCTTGCCGCAGCCGCGCCGCCCAGCAAACCGACCTGCATCAATCGTCGTCTTTGCTTGTCCATCGGTCCCCCTGTTTTTTTTTGGTTCAGCGACCATCCCTGTGACAGGTCTATACATGCCAGGTTCCGCCACAACTGACCATTAACGGGCAGCCGCTACTGTGCCAGAATCATGCACAGACCGCGACACGGGAGAAGACCATGGCGGCAGACAAGCAGCCTGTTCGGGCAGCGCATGAGGTTAACCCCATCAGCGGATCCAGCTACCCCGAACCTTTTCGTAATGCCGTCGCCGGTCGCGCGAAACGCGCTCTTGGCAACCTGTTCGGGCTCGACGCATTTGGCGTCAATCTGGTTGAACTGCTGCCCGGCGCCTGTTCGTCGCAACGTCACTGGCACACCCATGAAGACGAATTCGTCTACGTGCTTGACGGCGAAATCACGCTACGGACCGACACCGGTGAAATCGTTATGCAGCGCGGCGATTGCGCAGGGTTCAAAGCCGGGGCGCCCAACGGTCATCAACTGAGAAATGACAGCAAGGCGTTGGCAAGGTACCTGGAAGTCGGAAGCCGGCACACTGAAGACGAAGTCTTTTACCCGGACATTGATCTCGAACTACGCCGAACCGATAGCGGCGAGCGCGAGTTCCGTCACCGTGATGGCCACGCCTGGTAGTTACGTTTTGCGGCGAAATGCGTTGGCCGACGCCTAGCGGTAGCCGTTCATGACTTTGGCGAGCGTCGCTTTACCCGGGTTCAACTCGGTGTACGGCAGTTTGGCCAGTGGTCGTTTCACGCTGCCCGACAGATCGTGCATATCGCCCGCTTCCTGATCGATATAGAGCAGCCCTGTCACAATCTCGCCTGCGCGCACGCTGCTACGCAGATAGGAGAAAGCAGACTCCCGACTGGTCGGGTCGTAAGCCTTGTCTACCTTACGGAATACGATCTTGCTGCCATCGTGCATTTCCACGGGCATGGCAGCACCTTCTTCATAGGCAGCCACTATTTCTTTTGCCGGCGGCACGAAATCCGCCTCGATAACATGGTGATAGAACTCGCGGGTGTGCGCGTAACTCTTGGTAGAACCCTGATGATCATTGAATGTAACGCAGGGGCTGATGACGTCGAGCAACGCGAAACCCTTGTGCGCAATGGCACCCTTGATCAGCGGCACCAGCTGTTTCTTGTCGCCCGAAAAGCCGCGCGCAATGTACGTGGCACCGAGGCCGATCGCCGTACTCACAGGGTCTATTGGCATTTGCCGGTTTGCAGGGCCTTTTTTAGCCGTGCTACCAACATCAGCAGAAGCGGAATACTGCCCTTTGGTCAGACCGTATACACCGTTGTTTTCAATGATATAGCACATGTTCAGATTGCGTCGTATGACGTGCGCGAACTGCCCCATGCCGATGGACAGAGAATCGCCATCGCCCGACACACCGATATAGGTCAACTCGTTGTTCGCTGCATTGGCACCGGTCGTCACTGACGGCATTCTGCCGTGCACCGAATTAAAACCGTGCGACTGACTGACGAAATAGGCTGGCGTCTTCGACGAGCAGCCGATACCGCTCATCTTGCCCAGCATATGCGGTTCGATACTCAGTTCGAACACGGCCTGTATCAATGCCGCCGTTATTGAATCGTGACCGCAACCGGCGCACAACGTCGACACGGCACCTTCGTAATCGCGCTCGGTCAGGCCCAGCTCGTTACGTGGTGACTTCGGGTGAGAAACTTTCGGCTTCGCAATGTAACTCATGCTTATATCCCGCCAATCAGGCTGCTTGGCCTTTGGCATGCTGTTTCAAGACTGCATCCACAACGAACTGCGCGTGCATCGGCATGCCACTGTAGTGCAACAGTGGCTTGAGCTTGGCCGGATTGATCTCCAGATCCAGGATCAACAATGATCGCAACTGCGCATCCCTGTTTTGTTCGACAACGTAAACCCGATCATGTTTCGCAATGAAATCACGAACTGAATCACTGAACGGAAATGCTTTGATGCGGCAAACATTTAGCCCGACGTTGGATTCCTTCAATCGATCCAGCGCTTCTTTGACAGCACCGTCGCAACTGCCGACGGTGACGATCGCTTCCTTGTTGATTTTGGAATAGGCAATCTCGGGTTCCGGCACCAGCCTGCGCGCGGTTTCCCACTTGACCAGCAAGCGGTCCACAACTTCCTGATATTCGGCGCAATCTTCCGTATAACCGCCAAACTTGTTGTGCCCGGAACCACGCGTGAAGAACGATCCTTTCGGGTGTTCGCCCGGCAGGGTCCGGTACGTGATGCCGTCACCGTCGCTATCGAGGTAGCGATAGAACTTCTCCATGCCTTCCAGCTGTTCCGCGGTCAGCACCTTGCCACGGTCGGGTGTGTAGTTGTCGTCCCACTCGAAATCCGGACACATCCAGTCGTTCATGCCGATATCAAGGTCGGACAACACCATCACCGGGGTTTGCAGGCGATCGGCCAGGTCGAAGGCCGTCATCGACATGTAGAAGCATTCCTGCGGGTTGGCGGGAAACAGCAGGACGTGTTTTGTATCGCCGTGCGATGCGTACGCGCAAGCCATCAGATCGCATTGCTGGGTACGGGTCGGCATACCGGTCGATGGCCCGGTTCGCTGGACATCGAAAATAACGGCCGGTACTTCGGCGTAGTAGGCAAAGCCGATGAATTCGTTCATCAGGGAAATGCCGGGGCCGCTGGTCGGCGTAAACGCGCGCGCGCCATTCCAGCTTGCGCCAAGCACGACACCAATCGCCGCGAGTTCGTCTTCCGCCTGCACGATGCAGAATTTCTTGCCGCCTGATTCTTCGTCGATGCGAAATTTCTTGCAGAATGCCTTGAACGCGTCCATCAGCGAGGTTGACGGCGTAATCGGGTACCAGGCACCCACCGTTGCACCCGCGTACACACAACCCAGACCGGCGGCGGTGTTGCCGTCGATCATGATATGGCCTTTGGTCTTGTCCATCCGCTCGACGGTTTTGGGCAGCGGGCAGCTGAAGTGCTCCAGTGCGTAGTCGTAACCAAGCCGAATGGCTTTCAGGTTGGAGTCAACCAGCTTCTTTTTGCTCGCGAACGTTTCGTTCAGCAGTTCGGTAATGACATCCAGGTCAATATTGAGCAGCGCGGCAAGCGCACCAACATAGGCAATGTTCTTCAGCAGAATACGCGAGCGAGCGCCGTCAAAGTTTTCATTGCACATTTTCGACAACGGGATACCCAGCACATGGATATCTTCGCGATTCAGTTGCCGGTTGCGAGGCCAGGTCGAGTCATAGATCAACCAGCCACCGGATGCGACCTCGGCCATGTCCTGCGCATAGGTTTGCGCATTCATCGCCACCATCACATCGACCCGGTCGGCCCGTGCCTGGTAGCCGTCGCCGGTCACCCGCACCTCGTACCAGGTGGGCAAACCCTGAATATTGGATGGGAAATAGTTCTTACCGACAACGGGGATGCCCATGCGAAATATCGCCTTCATGAGCAGACCGTTGGCGCTGGCGGAACCGGTGCCGTTGACGGTGGCAACCTTGATTACTACATCATTAACTGTGGACACGAACGATACCCTGGGCGCTTACTGGTAGAGACCGGCGCGCTGCGTACAATCACTTCCGGTCGCAATGAAAGTCATTAACCCGCTTTGGCCCGCTGCCGGTCGGGTGCCGCTTCATCCGCGGCATATGGAATTAAAACTGTCGATTTCTGCATATCCCAGGCACCGGTCGGGCAGCGTTCCGCGCACAAACTGCAGTGCACGCACAAGTCCTCGTCCTTCACCATGACACGCTTGGTCTGCGGCAGCACATCTGAAACATAGAGTGCCTGCTCATGATTTTCCGCCGGTGCCGACAAGCGCGTACGCAAATCTGCTTCTTCGCCACCTTCCGTAATGGTCAGGCAGTTTACCGGGCAAATGTCGATGCAGGCATCGCACTCGATACACAGTTTCTCGGTGAACACCGTTTGAATGTCGCAATTCAGGCAGCGCTCAACTTCCTTGATGGTTTGCTCCACCGTGAAGCCAAGTTCAACCTCGACATTGATGTTCTTGAAACGTTCTCGTAAATCGACGTGCGGCATCAGACGCCGCTCGGAGGTATCGTAGTTGTTCGAGAAACTCCACTCGTGCATGCCCATCTTCTGGCTGCTGAGATTCATGCCGTGCGGCAAACGATCGTGTAGATCTTCGCCCTGGCAATACTTATGTATGGAGATTGCTGCCTGGTGGCCGTGTGCGACAGCCCAGATAATGTTTTTCGGCCCAAACGCGGAATCACCGCCAAAAAACACACCTTCGCGACTGCACATCATCGTGGTTTCATCGACGACAGGGCAATCCCACTTGTCGAACTCAATGCCGATGTCGCGCTCGATCCACGGGAAGGCATTTTCCTGACCAATGGCCAGAATGACGTCGTCACAAGGGATAATCGTTTCACCGATTACAGTGCCGCGATCAATGCCGCCCTTGTCATCGACCTGGTATTCCATCTGCTCGAATTTCATCCCAACGAGCTTGCCGTTTTCAACCACAAACTCTTTCGGCGAGTGGTTTATGACGATCTCGACGTTCTCTTCTTCGGCATCTTCCAGCTCCCAGTCAGAAGCCTTGAAGAAGCCGCGCGGCTTGCGCGCCATGACTTTCACGTTCTTTGCACCAATGCGCAACGAGGTCCGGCAACAATCCATAGCCGTGTTACCGACACCGATGATGAGCACGTTTTCGCCGATAGATTCGGTATGCTCGAACGCTACCGACTCCAGCCAATCGATGCCGATATGAATATTGTCGGTGTCATGGCGGCCCGGCAGGTCCAGCTCTTTGCCGCGCGGTGCGCCGGTGCCCACGAACACGGCATCGAAACCGTCGTCCTCTATCAGGCTCTTGAGGCTGTCTATCCGGTGGTTGAGCTTCAGCTCCGCCCCCATGTCGATGATGTAACCGATTTCCTCATCCAGCGTCTTCGGTGGCAGGCGGAACCGGGGGATATTGGTGCGCATGAGTCCGCCAGTACTGTCCAGCGCCTCGAACACAGTGACCTCGTAGCCCAGTGGCAACAGATCGTTGGCCACCGTCAGCGAGGCACAGCCTGCGCCGATCAGTGCGACTTTCTTGCCATTGGTCTTGGCAGGCGGCTTTGGCAAGCGCTCGGTGATGTCGTCACGATGGTCGGCGGCAACCCGCTTCAGGCGACAGATTGCGACCGGCTTCTCTTCGACACGACCGCGTCGGCAGGCTGGTTCACAGGGTCGGTCACAAACGCGGCCAAGAATTCCCGGAAACACATTGGATTCCCGGTTCAGCATGTACGCGTCGGAAAAGCGGCCCTGGGCGATCAGCCGGATGTAGGCCGGCACGTCAGTATGTGCCGGACACGCCCACTGACAATCGACCACCTTGTGGAAATAATCAGGCTTGGAAGTGTCTGTTGGTTTCATCGACATACTGCCCGGCAAAGAGTGTGAACGCCGGGCTGCGGACTGCGCCGCCGTTGCTGATACGATTTGTCGCTAGCATAACGGTATAAAGCGGAAAGTAAACAACCAGTGACACTTTCGAACGGAGTTACGAAATTGTCAGCGGCTGCGGTCAAATTGCAAACGTTGCCCAACGACCTCTCCGGAGAGCTTGCCATCCTGCCAAACGACTGCGCCATTGACGATAGTGGCGTCGATACTGCTGCTAAAGCGTTGCCCCTCGAATGGCGACCATTGCACTTTGCACAAGACGTTTGCCGGGCTCACCGTGTAAGGTTTCTCGGTGTTCACCAGCGCCAGATCCGCGTAATACCCTTCGCGCAGGTAGCCACGCTCCTTAACGCCAAAGATATCGGCAACGGCATGCGAAGTTTTGTCGACCAGTTTTTCAACGCTGAAATGCCCCTGTTTCGATAATTCGAACAAGGTTTGCAGCGCATGTTGCACCAACGGCAAACCGGCGGGCGCCTTGAAGTACAGATTGTCTTTCTCCGCGGCCGTGTGCGGCGCGTGATCGGTGGCAATAATATCAAGGCGGTCGTCAGCGACGGCGGCCAGCAGTGCTTGCCGGTCTTCCGCGCGCTTTATGGCGGGATTGCACTTGATGCGGGAGCCCAGTTCCGCATAACGGCTTTCGTCGAACCACAGGTGATGCACACAAACTTCCGCGGTAATTCGCTTCTCGCTGCGATGTCCGCGTGCAAAAAGCCCCATCTCAATGGCGGTCGTCAGGTGCAGCACATGCAGCAAGGCGTCGTAGCGCTTCGCCAGTCCCGTCGCCAGAGTGGAGGACGCCAGGCAAGCCGCCGCCGACCGTATGTTCGGATGCTCCGACATTGGCACATCCTCGCCGTACTGCGCCCGCGCGCGGGCCTCATTGTCCCAGATGGTCGGTGAATGCTCGCAGTGGGTAACCACCATTACCGGCGCATGCTCGAAAATGAGTTCCAGTGCATCACTGTCATCAACCAGCATGTCGCCGGTCGACGCGCCCATGAAGACCTTGATGCCGCAGGCTTCGTTGATCTGCAGCGCCTTGATCTCTTCGATATTGCGGTTGGTTGCGCCGAAATAGAAACCATAGTTTGCGCTGCAGCGATTCGCCGCCAACCGGTACTTATCCTCCAGTACCGGCCGGGTTGTCGTCAGCGGATTGACATTGGGCATGTCCATGAAGCTGGTTATGCCACCCGCGATCGCCGCTGCCGACTCCGTGGCAAGATCACCCTTGGCGGTCAAACCCGGCTCGCGAAAGTGCACCTGATCGTCAATCATCCCCGGAATCAGGTACCGACCTGCCGCGTCAATTACCGCGCAGTTTTCCGGTGCGGCAATCTCATTGGCGATTTTCTCAATGCGCTCCCCGACAACCAGCAAATCACCTTCGGTGGTTTGACCCTCATTGACGAGCTTCGCGTTTTTGATGAGTAGTTTGTTCATAGTTTTTGTTTCAGGAAAAAGTATCGGTTGCAACGATGAGTTCGTGGACGTTGCCCGGCTCGAAAGCCGAATGGCCGGCATCCGGCACGATATGGAGACGGGCTTCCGGCCAGGCCTTAGACAACTCGTAAGCGGTCTCGGCCGGGCACAACACGTCGTAGCGCCCATGCACGATGACTGCCGGGATGCCCCTGACCCGGCCGATCTCATTCAGCAATTGGTTGTCACTCAGAAAACACTGATTAACGAAGTAATGACACTCGATACGGGCAATGGCCAGAGCCATGCGCTCTGCCGAAAACGATGCGACAACGTCCGGTGTCGGCAAGAGCTGGACGGTTGACGCCTCCCATGTCGACCAGGCTTGTGCCGCGCGCAGCTGTTGCTCAGCGTCATCGCTCGTGAGGCGACGGTGATAGGCATTAAGCAGGTCATTGCGTTCACGGGGCGGTATTGGCTCGAGGTACTTCTGCCACGCCTCCGGAAACAGGCGACTGGTGCCTTGCTGGTACAGCCAGCTAATTTCGTGCGGGCGTCCCAGAAAAATGCCACGCAGCACGAGCTCGCTGACGTGTTCCGGGTGCCGCTCGGCATAGGCCAACGCCAGCGTGCTGCCCCAGGACCCGCCAAAAACCTGCCAGCGCTTGATCTGCAGCGCAGCCCGCAGCACCTCGATATCATTGACCAGATCCCAGGTGGTGTTGTTTTCCAGGCTCGCGTGCGGGGTACTTCGGCCGCAACCGCGCTGATCGAAGAGAATGACGCGATAAACGTCCGGATTAAAGAAGCGCCGCATTTTGGCATTGCAGCCACTCCCGGGGCCGCCGTGCAGGTAAACCACCGGCTTGCCTCTCGGATTGCCGCACTCCTCGTAGTACAGTTCGTGGCCGTCGCCAACATTGAGCCGACCGCTTTGGTAAGGCTCGATCTCGGGATACAGTGTTCGCCGTTCGTCCATTTTGCTCACAACCGGTAAATGGCTTTCTGGCCGCCAATGTTGCCACAGGCCGCTCCGCTTAGCTGGATTCGCCACGGAATGGAACCTTGGCGACCATCAAAAGTCAGTAGCAAGCATCCCGGAAGCTACTCTGCGTTTTGCCCCAACCGTTGCCCAAAGGCCCTGAATATGAAACTCAGCACAGTCATTCGCCCCTTTTCGTTGACACTGGTCTGCACTGCCCTCTGCGCAGCCGCCGTCGCCGCTGGCAACGTGGAAATCGACTATACGGAGTATACGCTCGACAATGGCCTGCGCCTGATCGTGCATGAGGACCACAAGGCACCGATCGTCGCCGTCAACCTTTGGTACCACGTTGGCTCCAAGGACGAGAAGCGCGGCAAAACCGGCTTCGCGCACCTGTTTGAACACCTCATGTTCAATGGCAGCGAGAACTACAACGACGAGTATTTCAAACCGTTCGAACAGGTCGGCGCCACCAGCATGAACGGCACCACCTATTTCGACCGCACCAATTACTTCCAGAACGTGCCAACAACAGCGCTCGACATGGCCTTGTGGATGGAATCCGACCGAATGGGTCACCTGCTGGGGGTTATCACGCAGGACCGACTCGATGAGCAACGCGGCGTCGTCCAGAACGAGAAGCGCCAGGGCGATAACCAGCCCTATGGAGCCACTCAGTACCGGCTGCTCAGCGGTATCTTCCCCTCGGACCATCCCTATTCCTGGAGCACGATTGGCTCGATGGAGGATCTGAACGCGGCCACGGTTGAAGACGTACACGAATGGTTCAAGACCTACTACGGCCCCAACAATGCCGTTCTGGTGATTGCCGGTGACGTGAACCCGGATGACGTTCGGCAGAAAGTTGAAACCTATTTCGGTGACATTCCGCCAGGACCGCCGCTGACCCGGTACCAACGCTGGACCGTTCAGTTGCAGGAAGACAAGCGCGAGGAAATACAGGACCGCGTTCCGCAAGCCCGCCTCTACAAAGCCTGGGGTGCGCCGGAATTTCGCGCGGAAGACGCTGACCTGCTGCAACTCGCAGACGCCGTTCTGACGTCAGGAAAAACCTCGCGGCTGTACCAGCGCCTGGTGTACGAAGACCAGATCGCAACGGACGTTGGCTCTTATCAATTTGCCGGCGACATTGGCGGCTTCTACTACATTCAGGCATCCGCACAGCCCGGTGGCGACCTCGACGCCGTTGAACTTGCGATAAACGAAGAAGTTGCCCGGTTTCTGGCGGACGGGCCGAGTCGTGAAGAACTGGAGCGTGTAACCACGCAAATCAAATCCAGCCTGGTACGCGGCCTCGAACGCGTGGGCGGATTTGGCGGCAAGTCTGACATTCTGGCCGAGAACGCCGTCTACACCGGCGACCCCGGCTTCTACGCAACGTCGTTGACCCGCCTCGACAACGCCACTCCGGACAGCGTACGCGATGCCGCGCGGCGCTGGTTGCAGGCCGGCACGTACACGCTGGAAGTACACCCTTTCCCGGAGCTGTCGGCCAACAACACCGGCGCCGACCGCTCGGCGGTCCCGCAACCGGACTCCTTCCCGGACGTAAGCTTTACCGAGTTTGAACGCGGCAATCTCAGCAATGGCCTGGAGCTGATCGTCGCCCGTCGTGACGCGATACCGGTGGTCAATTTCTCGCTGCAGTTCGATGCCGGCTACGCGTCCGACCAGTTCGCGGAACCCGGCACGGCCAGTCTCGCAATGGCGATGCTTGATGAGGGCACCCGCCGGCGCGACGCGCTGCAAATCAGCGAAGAAACGGCCAAACTCGGCGCCAGAATTGGCGCAGGTTCGGGCATTGACTCAGCCAGCGTCAGCCTGAGCGCGTTGAAAGAAAACCTGGACGATTCGCTGGACCTGTACGCGGACATCATCCTGAACCCGGCGTTTCCCGCGGCCGAGCTGGAGCGCTTGCGCAAGCTCAGACTGGCGCAGATTCAGCAGGAAAAAACCCGCCCGGTTACTCTCGCATTGCGGGTGTTCCCGTCCCTGCTGTACGGCGACGATCACGCCTACTCTTTGCCACTGACGGGTTCCGGCACAGAGGAATCGGTCGCACGCATCCAGCGCGACACGCTGGTGAACTGGCACAAGACCTGGTTCAAACCCAACAATGGCACGTTGATTGTTGTGGGTGACACGACTATGGCTGAAATCAGACCGAAACTTGAGCGCCTGTTCTCGCGCTGGCAGCCGGGCGATGTTCCGCGGAAAAACATTGCCAACGTCGCCTTGCATGACAAACCCCAGGTATTCCTGATCGACCGACCGGGTGCGGACCAGTCCATTATATTCGCTGGCAACATCGCCCCGGGCGCAGGCACCGGCAATGAGATTGCGATCGAGGCCATGAATGACATTGTCGGCGGTCAGTTCACCGCACGCCTGAACATGAACCTCCGTGAGGACAAGCACTGGGCCTACGGCTCCTACTCTTTCTTATACGATACCCGCGGGCAACGGCCTTTCATCGCTTACGCCCAGGTTCAGACAGACAAGACCATGGAATCGATGGCCGAGATCCAGGGTGAACTGAGTTCATTCCTCGGCGAACGTCCGGCCGAAGCCGAAGAACTGGACAAGGTCAAAGCCAATAACACGCTGAGCCTGCCGGGGCGCTGGGAAACAGCCGCGGCCGTCCTGCGTGACATCAACGAGATCGTCACCTTTGACCTCGACGATGATTACTGGGATACCTACGCTGACCGCGTCCGCAACCTGTCAATAGCCGAAGTCAATGAAGCGGCCAACGCGATCATCAAACCTGACAACCTGGTTTGGGTCGTGGTTGGCGATCGTGCCAAGGTCGAAGAGCGCATTCGGGAACTTGAGCTTGGGGAAATCATTCAGCTCGATACGGACGGCAACACTCTTTAATCGGCTCTGACAATCGTGCGGCGCTGCAGGAGAGGCATCACCTCCTGCCGCGCCGCCAGCCAGCCCCCAACATCACGATCGGTGCCGCCGTTCTGTTGCTGCCGCGCACGATGCGCTACCCTTCGCTCCTCCTGAACACCCTAAACGACTGATCGCCGGATGAAGCCGCACGATTACAACGAGAAAATAGCGGCTGCCGACGTCTACGGTATTGCTGAAAGAACGCCACTCGATACCGCCCGGCTGTTATCAACACGACTGGGTAACCAGGTGTTGCTCAAGCGGGAGGATCTGCAACCGATTTTCTCCTTCAAACTCCGTGGCGCAGTGAACAAACTAAATCAGCTGCCGGAAGCAATGCTCGCCAAAGGCGTCATTTGCAGCTCGGCAGGCAATCATGCGCAGGGCGTAGCGCTCGCGGCACGTGAGAAAGGCGTAAAAGCCGTCATCGTGATGCCGATAACCACACCCAGCATCAAGGTTGAGGCCGTGCGCATGCTGGGCGGTGAAGCAATACTGCACGGCGACAACTACGACGCCGCATTTGCCCACGCGAAAGAACTGGAACAGCAGCGCGGACTCACTTTCGTACACCCGTTTGACGACCCCGACGTTATCGCCGGTCAGGGTACGATAGGCAAAGAGCTGCTTGAGCAGTGCGCGACTCCGCCCGATGCCGTGTTCATTCCTATCGGCGGCGGCGGACTTATTTCCGGTATCGCGTCGTGGCTGAAAGCGCATTCACCGACAACAAAAATCATTGGCGTCGAGCCGGAAGACTCCGCCGGCATGAAAGCATCGCTGGCCGCCGGTCACCCGGTAACGCTGGCGCACGTTGGCATCTTCGCCGATGGCGTTGCCGTTCGGCGCGTTGGCGACGAAACGTTCCGCCTCTGCCAGCAATTGATCGACGAAATCGTGACTGTCGATACCGACCAGATCTGCGCCGCTGTCCAGGACATCTATGAGGACACACGCTCGATAGTGGAGCCAGCCGGTGCGCTGGCGGTCGCTGGCCTGAAACAATACCTCGCAGCACACGGTGACCGTGACAAGACCTTCGTCGCAATCAACTGCGGTGCAAACGTGAATTTTGACCGCCTTCGCCATATTGCTGAGCGTGCCGCACTCGGCGAGCAGCGGGAAATGCTGATGGCAGTGGAAATCCCGGAACAGCCAGGCAGTTTCAGGCGCTTCTGCAGCGCGCTCGGCAAGCGCAGTGTTACCGAATTCAATTATCGCTACAGTGATGCAACGCAGGCCCGGGTGTTTGTTGGCGTCGAGCTGCGGCGCGGCAATGAAGAACGACGCGAAGTGATTGCCAGCATGGAAAAACTCGGCTACCCCGTGGTGGACATGAGCGACAACGAGATGGCCAAAGTGCACGTACGCCACATGGTGGGTGGCCGCAGTCCCGGACTTGATGACGAACGGCTGTTTCGCTTTGAGTTTCCGGAACGACCCGGCGCGTTAGCCGCGTTCCTCAACGCCGTCGGTGAACGCTGGAACATCAGCCTGTTCCATTACCGCAATCATGGCTCGGACTATGGCCGCATACTCACAGGCATTCAGGTCGCCGCGGAGGACGCTGAAGAGCTTGAAGAACACCTCAGTGCACTCGGCTACGCGCACTGGGATGAGAGCGACAACCCGGCCTACCGCATGTTCCTTAACTAAGGGAAATACGCGACAGTACCGCGGTCAATCGCGAAACGAACTGTCGCGACGATCGAGCTTTCTCAGCAACCCCGGCCACGCAAGCTGTCCGCCCAGACCTTTTGTGACTTCCTCAGCCTGTGCGGCAATGCCGCTCAATATCCGCTCGTCGACTTCGACCAGCGTCGCCCCGGAGGATTGCGCCATCAGCTGGATCTGACACGCCGATTCCAGCAGGTACATACCGAGAAACGCGTCGGCAATACTGCGACCTACTGCCAACAAGCCGTGATTGCGCAGGATCAGGAAATTGTTGCTACCCAGGTCGGCGACAAGCCGTGGCTTTTCATCTTCGTTAAGGGCAACACCTTCGTAATCGTGATAGCCGATCGAGATCAGTGGGAACAAAGAGTTTTGTGATAACGGCCGCAACCCATCCGCCTGCGCTGACACCGCAATGCCCGCACGGGTATGGGTATGCAATACACAGCCGACATCCGTGCGTGCTTCATGCACAGCGCTGTGTATGGTGAAACCCGCCGGATTGACCGGGTACGGTGAATCCAGCACTTTGCGGCCATTAAGGTCTACTTTCACGAGACTGCTGGCGGTCATCTCCTCAAACATGAGGCCGTAGGCATTGATGAGAAAGTGTTCATCGGGCCCCGGAACGCGCGCTGAAATGTGCGTGAACACGAGATCATCCCAACCGTGCATCGCGATCAGGCGATAACACGCTGCCAGATCGACCCGCGTCTGCCACTCCTCGTCGCTGACACTGGCTTTGACATTCAAATTTGCGGTCTCAGTCATAACTCCCCCCGTTCAGCTTTGCCACACCGGGTCACGCTGGCAACCCGCGAAGTAACACGGCCCGTTGCACCTGATCGGTGCGATGTACAGCCTTGGCGTGCTACCGACATATTCACTTATGCAAAATTGTTTGCAACCAATCTTTCCGTTGGAGCATCAGAAGGTCAATGAAGGGTATAATTTGCAGGAAGCAGAACTGGCTCGAGCTATCGGTAACGACTGACTGCAGATACCGTGCGGAAAATGATCGGCTACGCATGGGCCATCGGTGAGCCAAAGTATTCAGCACTGCTTACCCACAACCAGGTATGCGTGACAAACTTTAATCCCTTATGCAGTTTGTTTCGCTCTATTGACGGTGGCTTTGCCACCGTCTTTTTTATCTGACCTCTGATGGCTTCGTTCTGCCAGATTGCTGTCCGGCACCCAGTGAATTCAACGTAACTCATTCCTTTGGCCAATTGCGGACTACGACCGCACTCTCTGGCGCAAGCGACGCCGGTCTGGCCAGCAACCCTGCCAATAACGCCTTCTTTCAGTCGGCAGACCACGCCTGTGCATGAATATGGCTGATCTTGCCGGTCTGGGTCAGCCGGTAGAAATGGCGCAACTCCGATACACTCGTCGAGGTACCCGCCTGCAGCCGCCGTTGCAATCCGTGACAAAAACGACCTGCGTAATCATTGGCTGCCCGGTAGCGCTCCAGCTGATCTTCGTTCAGGTCAGGGCGAAAACTCACGTCATCAAACAGCCAGCCGTGCAATCGTTCCAGAAGTGCCGTGTCATCCTGTTGCGCAGCAAGCAGCCAGGTCGCAACGAACTTATCGACTTCCGCCTGCAACTCCAGCTCAAGCAAAGTAACGGGCTTTTCGTTCTGCGCACGGTGCGCAAGGCAGGTGAAGTGGCTGACGCCCTCCAGTACCGTCCAAAAATCGTTCAGGGACCGGGCCTGCAGACATTCCAGCGGCTTCTGCTCGGCCAGACGTTGCAATACGTCCTGATCCAGATAGACACTGAGCGCCATACCACTCTCGTCTTCATTGACCAGCACCGTCTCGTCCGTGTCCGCCAACATCAGGTTTGCACCCAGCAGTTTCGCGAGCTCCGGATCGGTGATCAGGAAATCATCGATTTGATAGCCGGTATCAACCTGATACAGACTCGTTAACTGTTGCTGGAGAGCGTTGAGCATGAGGTGTCAGTGCTGTCGCAGACCCGGTTGCGCCATGGGCACAATACCGTTCTGTCGTAACAATGCAGCCGCCCTGTTACTGCCGGTTTTCAGCCAGACTTCATAGGTTCGCAACAAGTCGATGTCGGAACCCTGTTGCACTCCGTCACGCACTTCGTTCAGCACGTCAACAACGATCTGAAACTTGCGGGCAAGCTCCTCGTAGACATCGGCCAACGCCCGGCCTCGCGCGGTGCCACGTATTTCTTCGGACAAGGAACCGTAGGCAGTACCGCCCATTTTTACGTAGTAGTCGAGGTCAACTAGCTTGTGCGCCAGGCTGTCGGCAAAAAACCCGGAAACGAACAGTGCTACATCGCCGAGACGCTGCAGCACCGCACTGCGTTCCGCGGCGCTTCTCGCTTCCGTTGCGTCAAGCAACATCATAGCCAGCGGTTTGAGGCCGTAGACCTCGCCGCTGTCTTCGTAGAATTCCTCGGAACGTGAAAAAAGAGTAAGTACGTTGACGACGTAATGGGTGGTGTGCGCATCAACGGATACGCGTTGATTCGCTATAGCTTCGTCAATCGACTCACGAAAAAATTCCCGCAAGTCTGCAACAGCCACCACACCGTGGGCAGACGCCCGTCCAGAGAGCTTAGTCATAGGCCACTATTCCCCTTGCAACTGGAAATCGTTACGGCCACTCCGGTCGAACTGCAGTCTTATCCGGTACTCACCGGGTCGTCGGTGACTGCAAATCATAACCCGCAGTTAACCGCACACTGTGCGCCGCAAAAAACTTAAGCGACGCAGTCTTACCTATATAGGATTATGACAAAGATTATTGTGACAAGGTTCACGAAGCGTGTGCAAGCTTAAATGCGATTGCGGCAGGCGAACAGGTTGCGCATCGTGGCAAACGCAATACCTGTCTGGCCATTAGCTGATAGTCGTTACCACATTTGCCGGAGTTTGCCGGCAACATCAATTTTGATGTCCGAACGCGGCTGCAATCTCGGCTCAACGGAATCCGGGCGGCCGAACCAGCGTTGTTGCATCGTAGCCATCAGCGCCTTCGTCATGAATCGGCTGCGTGCACCGTACACGTGCTTGTCGCCGTCGCGTCGTTGCTGAGTGACGTGGTAACGCAATGGAGCAACCAGGTGCAATGAACGCTTCGCGCGAGTCATCGCTACATATACCAATCGCCGTTCTTCTTCTATTGCTTCAGGCTTGCCGGTTGCAAACTCTGACGGAAAATTGCCATCGGAAAAATTCAGGACGAAGACCGAATCCCACTCCTGCCCCTTGGCGCTGTGGACCGTTGACAACACCAGGTAGTCCTCATCCAGCAACGGGTCACCGGCTTGATCGCCGGCCGCGGCCGGTGGATCCAGCGTCAGTTCGGTAAGAAAGCGTTCGCGCGTCGCATAGCGCGTGGCGATCGATTCAAGCTGTTCCAGGTCGGCCTCGCGGGTTTCAACGCTGTCATAAATGCGTTCGAGCTGCGGCTGGTACCACTTGCGCAGCACGGCGATTTGCCAATGCCAGTCATTGGCGCTGAACTCTGCCTCGCCCAAGGTCTGCAACAGCTCGCAGAACGCCGGCCATTCTTCACGGGCCGCCGCTGGCGCTTTGAATTCTGCCAGTGTGCGCCAGTCATTACCCGCCTGCGCCAGTAGCGCAAAACATTTTGCTGCACTGGCGGGGCCCATGCCCGGCAGCAGTTTGAGGACCCGAAAAGCCGCTACTTCATTGCGCGCATTCTCAGCCCACTTCAGTATCGACAACATGTCTTTGACATGACTGGCCTCAAGAAACTTGAGGCCACCGTATTTCACGTAGGGAATATTCCGGCGCACGAGTTCCAGCTCGAGCCGGTCACTGTGATGCGCGCTGCGAAACAACACAGCCTGTTGTTTCAGCTCGATGCCCTGCTCGCGACTCTCGAGCACACTGTTAACCACGAATTCCGCTTCAGCATCCGTGTCCTCCACACTCGCGTACACTGGTTTTGCCCCGTCCTTGCGCTGACTGAACAGGTTTTTCTTGTACTGCCGCTCGCTCTCCGCAATCAAACAGTTCGCGGTATCGAGAATCGGCTGAGTCGAACGGTAATTTTCTTCCAGCGTCACGATGCGCGCTGATGGCAAATACTGGTCGGCGAAGCCGAGGATGTTGTCGACTTCTGCCGCCCGAAACGAATAGATGGATTGCGCGTCGTCGCCGACGACTGTGAGCCCATTTCCGTCCGGCTTCAGCGCCTGCAAAATTTCCGACTGCAGAATATTGGTGTCCTGATATTCATCAACCAGCACGTGGTCAAACCAGGAGCCGATATCAGCAGCAAACTCCGGCTCGGCGACGAGGTGACTCCAGTACAGGAGCAGGTCGTCGTAATCGAGTGCCTGGTTTTGCTGCTTGCGCAAAACGTAGCCGCGAAACAGGTCAGCCAGCTCGACTTCCCAGTCACTGCACCAGGGGAACGTGGACTGGAGCACACCGGCCAGCGGCTGGCGCGAATTGACGCAGCGCGAGTAAATGGCGAGACAGGTATCTTTTTTGGGGAAACGGCGGGACTTGCTGGTCAGTTTCTTGTCGTGCCGGACGACGTCGAGCAGGTCCGCCGAATCACCGCGATCAAGCACCGAAAAAGCGGGGTCCAGCCCAACCACCCGTGCGTAGCGCCGCAACAAGCGATTGGCCACGGCGTGAAACGTACCGGACCACGGCAACAGCCCCGCGGACGGTATCGGTTTGCCGCGGTCACCCAGTGCCCGGCGCACGATCGCCTCAACCCGGCGGGTCATTTCCTGGGCGGCGCGGCGGGTAAAGGTCAGCAACAACAAGCGTTCGGGGTCGACCCCACTGACGATGAGGTGTGCGACCCGGTGCGCCAGGGTCATGGTCTTGCCCGTGCCGGCGCCGGCGATCACCAGCAACGGCCCGGAACGGAAACGGCGTTGAACATCAACGTCGCCGAAGACGGCGGCCTGACGCTGCGCCGGGTTCAGTGCCGCCAGATAGTCCGTCGTTGGCTCGGCCACGTCCGCCATGAGCGCCTCCAAAAGACTGTATTCTTATACAGTACTGTATGAATTTACAAGCGGGCGCTCAAACCTCGTGCTCACGCAGGAATTCCTCGATTTGCACCGCCAGCGGGCCAGGCTGCTCGAAATGCAGCATGTGACCAGCAGCCGGAACCGTTACGCAACGCGCATTCGGAAATGGGCATCGGGCAGGGTCCTGCCACTCACTCACACCGTCCTTGAAGTCCGACTCAGCGCCACAGATCAGCAAGGTCGGTGCACTGATCCGCTGCCAGCAGGCGAGCACTTCGGAGCGCCGGTACAGCACGGCGTTCGGCCAGCGGTGAGCCATGTCGGCTTTCAGGTGCAGGTGTCCGTGCGCATCCGGACGGGTCCAGCACGCGGCGACGTAACGGGCTCGCTGGTCATCGATAGTCGGACTGCGGTCGCGAATGCGGTCGATCAGCACCTTTGGATCAGAATAGCCGGGATGTTCGCGCCTCTGGCGCGAGGTTTCGATCCAGCGTCGGTAGCGCCTGGGCGCATCGTCCGGGTTGCTGTCCGGCAGGCCGAATCCTTCGATATTGATCAGCGCTGATACCCGTTCGGGGAACACGCCGGCAAAGAGTGACGCAACGTTCGCACCCATGCTGTGACCAACGATCGGCAGCGAGGGTGGTAACTCAAGCGCGCTCAACAACGCATCGACGTCCGCCAAATAGTCCGGAAACCAATACGATCCAGGGTTGTGCGCCGAATCGCCAAAGCCGCGCCAGTCCGGCGCAATGATTCTTCGCGCACTGTGCACATGATCAACCACGAACTGGAACGTGGCGGCACTATCACCCCAACCGTGCAGGTAAAGCAGCGGCGGCGACAGCGGATCACCCCATTCGTAGACCTGGCATTCCGTTTGGCGAATCGAAATTCGCCGGGTGCGAGCCATAACGCGTGGCTTATAGAGCTTGTCTTTCACCTGCCGGATCTTCTCATGTCACTGCCAATAAAAGGGCGGGAATAATAGCGAACACCGAAATACGACATAAGCACTACGTTATGCGGCAGGCCTCGTGTATAACGTGTTGAAGTCATTCACCAACCAAACAATAGTCGTCGTTGCGCCAGGCATGACCTTTGAGATCGCACTAGTTCTCGGCATACTCGCTGCCGCATTGGTTCTGTTCGTCAGTGAAATTATTCGCATGGACCTTGTGGCGCTGCTGGTCCTTTGCACGTTGACGATTACTGGACTGGTGCCTACCGACCAGGCATTCGCCGGTTTCAGCAGCAACGCGGTAATCACTGTTTGGGCGATGTTCATCCTCAGCGAGGGACTGACCCGAACGGGTATCGCCGACGTAATCGGCCGCCGTATCGTCCGGATTGCCGGCCCCCGCGAAGTGCCGATGATCATGGTTATCATGATTACCGCAGCCACGCTGTCAGCCTTCATGAACAACATCGGCGTCGCCGCACTCATGCTTCCGGTCGTTGTCGATCTCGCACGCCGTACACGCTTGCCAGTGTCGCGCTTGCTCATGCCGCTGGCAAACGCGACCTTGCTGGGTGGTTTGGTCACTTTGATCGGTACGCCGCCAAACCTGCTGGTCAGCGAAGCGTTGTTCATTGGCGGGCACCAGCCGTTTGAACTGTTCGACTTCACGCCTATCGGCAGCGGCATCGTGCTCGCCGGCATTTTGTTCATGGCATTGCTCGGACGCTTGCTACTACCGAAAACCCGTGCCGAACGCAGCCGGCATCTTAGCCAGCGCAGCTTGCGCGCCCGCTACAAGCTGCAGGAACAGACGTTCATGCTGCGCGTGCCCGTCAATTCGGTATTGGTCGGCAAGACATTGGCTGATAGCCGCATCGGTGTGTCGACCGGCTTGATCATTCTCGCGCTGGTCCGCTTCGGCCGCAGCGAAACTCTGCCGAGCCGGCAAACAGTATTGCGTGCGGGCGACGGCATACTGGTGAAAGGCCGCGAAGATCAATTTCGCGAACTGCAGCGCTGGAGCGATCTCGTCATTGAACGCGAGGCGCCTGTGCTCAAGTCGATGGTGTCATCCAAGGTCGGCTACGCGGAAGTCAAGCTCGATGAGAATTCTCCGCTGGTTGGCGAACTCGTCCGTCTGGCCGGGTTTCGCAGTCGATTCAATGTCGTTGTTGTCGGCATCAAGCGACGCAATACCTACCGACTGACCAATCTGGCCTACGTGCCACTGCGCGCCGGTGACCGCATACTCGTGCAGGGCGAACTCGAAACGATAGAGGAGTTGCACAAGTTTGCTGACTTCAGCCACACCGAAGTCCTGACCAATGAGCAATTGCGTGAGCAATATCAGGCGGATGAACGCATGTTCGTCGTCAGACTGCCAAAACACAGTGAATTATCCGACGCGACTTTGCACAAGAGCCGCATAGCCGACGTTTTCGACTTTCGCGTCCTGGCGATTTTCCGCGATGGCAAACTGAGCCTCATGCCGGATGGTGACGAGATCCTGGCAGGGGGCGACCTGCTGCTGATTGAAGGTCAGCCCGAAGACCTGGAGGTATTGCGCGGCTTGCAGGAACTTGAGGTTGAATCTCGGGTGGCACCGCATCTCGGCAAACTTGAGTCCGAACGCCTGACCTTGATGGATGCCACGCTGGACCCGCGCAGCTCGCTGGCGGGCAAAACCGTAGGCGAACTCAATTTTCGCGAACGCTATGGACTCGAGCTCGCCGGCATCTGGCGAGATGGCACGACCCTCAGTGTTGACCTGGCTGAAGAACGGCTGAAGGTGGGTGATGCGCTGCTCCTGCTGGGGCCGCGCGACCGCCTGCAATTGCTGAGTAATGACTCCGACTTTCTTATCCTGACACCGCTGGGCCAGCAACCGCCGGATACGCGGCGCGCCCCGCTGGCCGCCGCCGTCATGCTGGCTGTCGTTGGCCTGGTCCTGGTCGGTTACCTGCCGATTGCCGTAGCGGCGGTAGCAGGCGGCAGCTTCATGATCCTGACCGGTTGCCTGACCATGGAGCAGGCCTACCGGGCCATCGACTGGCGCGCGATATTCCTGATCGCCGGCATGCTGCCGCTCGGCATCGCAATGCAGGACAGTGGCGCGGCTACCTGGCTGGCAAGCCAGGTCATGGAGCTGTTGGGCGACAAAGGGCCGTGGGCGGTCATCGCCGGACTGTACTTGCTCACGGCCGTCGCAACGCTGGCAATTCCAACGGTCGCGCTGGTGGTGTTGATGTCACCTATCGTCCTGTCGGCAATGACGGAACTGGGCTTGCAGCCGCACACGGCGATGATGGCCATAGCGATGGCTGCGGCCAGCTTCATGAGCCCGATCTCCCATCCATCGAACACGTTGGTCATGGGTCCGGGCGGCTACCGCTTTGTCGACTACCTGAAGGTTGGCATCCCGCTTACGCTGGTCGTCTTTGCCGCGACGATGATCCTGCTGCCGTGGCTGTGGCCGCTGCAGCCACTCTGAGACCAACGCCGGGACTACGGCCTGTCAGTCCCAGCCCGGCGATTGCGGTTCTCACGGCACCAGAATGGTGGAACCGCTGGTCTTGCGTGCTTCCAGGTCCCGATGCGCCGTCGCCGCATCGCGCAGTGAGTAACGTTGATTGATCGACACCTTGACCGCGCCGTTGCCAAGAACCTCAAACAGCTTGCCGCAGGCCTCCAGCAATTGTGGTCGCGTAGTGACAAAATCGAACAGTACCGGGCGGGTGACGTAGAGAGAATGACGCTTGGCGAGCTCAGCTGGCGCAAACGGCGCCACCGGTCCGGACGCATTGCCGAAAGTAACCATCACGCCGTGCGGTCGCAAGCAATCGAGCGACGCCATAAAGGTGTCTTTCCCGACAGAATCATAGACAGCGGCGACGCCAACGCCGGCGGTCATCTCGCGCACGCAGGCCGGCACGTCATCGTTGGCCATAATGATTTCAGCACAGCCATTGGCACGCGCAAGTGCTGCCTTTTCCTCGGTACTGACCACACCGATAACCCGCACACCGAGGTGCCTGGCCCACTGCGCAGCCAACAGACCAACGCCACCGGCAGCCGCGTACAGCAAGACGTTATCGCCGGGCTTCACGGGATAACTGTGGTGCAGCAAATACCACGCAGTCAGCCCTTTCAATAAGGTTGCCGCCGCTTGCTCATCGGAAACGCCTTCCGGTATTTGCACAAGACGTGCTGCCGGAAAATTCCGCACTTCAGAATAACTGTCGGCCGGCATACCGGTGTAGACCACTCGATCACCGACTTTGACGTCGGTCACATGATCACCGACCGCCTCGACGATGCCGGCAGCTTCACTACCTAATCCGCTTGGCAACGCGCCCGGGTACAGTCCGCTGCGATGATAGGTATCGATAAAATTGAGACCGATCGCCGTGTGCCGGACGCGAGCCTCACCCGGACCCAGCTCCGGAACCTCGACCTCGACAAGCTGCAGGACATCCGGTCCGCCGTACTCATTGATTCTGATAGCGTGCGTTTTCATGCTGTTCTGCCTTCATCTCGGGAGGGCGCCCAGCATAACGAAGCGGTCAGCAAATATTAAGTACAGCCGCAAGCTGTCAGGAATTCGCAGGCGCACGTAGAATGATAGCGATTGTCACGGGGACAGGATGCAAGCTGTGGGTCGGGTCGAGAACAAGATTGCGCTGGTAACCGGCGCTGCACAAGGCATTGGTGCCGCCTGTGCCAGGCAACTCGCCGCCGAAGGTGCGAGAGTCCTGCTGACGGATATCAATACCGCTGGTGTTGAGCAACAAGCAGCAGCAATTAATCAACAGTATCCGGGACATGCTGTCGCCTGCCGACACGATGTATGTTCAGCGGATGACTGGCAACGAGCCGTGACGACGGTGGAAAAGACCTGGGGCGGCTTGCACATACTGGTCAATAATGCCGGTATCGGCGCTTTGGCGAACGTTGAGGATGAAACTCTGGAGAACTGGCGGCACGTACACGCGGTGGATCTCGACAGCGTGTTTCTGGGTTGCAAGCTCGCCATCCCGCTCATGCGTCACAGCGGCGGCGGCTCCATCATCAACATTTCGTCGATCTCCGGGATCATTGCCGGACACAATCTTGCTGCGTACAACTCCGCCAAAGCCGCAGTAGGTCACCTTAGCAAATCGGTCGCTCTGCATTGCGCGCGTACGCAAAGCAATATTCGCTGCAACTCCGTGCACCCGGTGTTCGTGGATACTCCGATCCTTGATGGTTTGGCGCAAGGCGCGGACCGGGAGCTGGCACTCGGCAAACTCGCCCGGCAGGTTCCACTGGGAAAAATCGGCACAACCGATGACGTTGCCTATGCGGTGTTGTACCTGGCTTCGGACGAGTCAGGGTTTGTTACGGGGAGTGAACTGCGCATTGACGGTGGCATCAGCGCACAGTGACAAAATTAACCCGGCACCCGCTTCCGCAGTACGACGGTTATTCGGTCGCCGGCAACGACAACGTCAGGTTGACGTCCATCGCGACCGGCCCTCGATCGGCCTGGTAAGCACGAACAATTGCCGATTCGACCGCTTCACCCTGCACGCCATTAAGCTTACCGCTACCCCCAGTTACGCGCCCGGTCCCCAGGGCGCCGGGCCCGATCGTCTTGATTCCGTACCACGTACCGCGCCAGGCACCTTCGGAACCCAGGTACGCGGGCACGATCACGTCGCGTAACAAGAACCACTGGTTTTCCGTTTGGTCGATAAATAATCCGCCGTCATTCAGCATCCACAGGTGCCAGTTACTGTTAACCGGGACTTTTGCCTGCAGCAGGCCTGCTTCTTTGGCCAGAGAAGAAAACTTGACGCCTATCGCCCTTGGCTGGCCGCGACTGCTGCGCAGTGCCGTGACGGTGACTTTGGTATTGGCAAGCGCGGGGTCCCACAGATCCTCTACCCGGACCGGGTGAGAATCCGGCCGTGCCTTGCTGCTGTAAATGGTGGCGACGGTATCGTCAGGCACCGCTGAGAAAGTCAGTTCAAACATGCTTGATTGCGACACGGCCAACGGTGACACGCCAGGCGCCTTCGCAAAAGGATTCACGTACAACAGCAGACCAAACAAGACAACGCCAGCGAGAATTCCGCCCAACAGAGCAAGCATGTACTTCACGGTTGCTCTCCTTCCGGATGATTGCTCGGTTTGCCGATCAATGATGAGCGCAGCTCTATGCGTCCTTGACCTGTGACAACCGGGTCGGGAACGTAGCGCTCTTCAAGCCGACCCGAGCGATCCAGGAATTCACGCGTGCCTGCCCGCAGTTCGCCGCTGCGAAACTCACCGCCATTTGCCGACATCGGAAAATAAAGTGCGCCGCGCGCTGGCAAATGCAAGGCCCATTCAACCGCCGCAGGTTCAACCTGCCCAGACACAGAAATGCGACTCGCAAGGCCAATAACAACGTCCTCACTGTTGCGAACCTTGAACAGTTCCAGTTCCAGGCCTGCCGGGATACCCAGGTCTGGCCAGACCAGTGAGGAAGGCGTCGGAGTGGTATCGCTGCTGCCACCGGCAACAATGCGATCGTCGGGAATGTGTATCTGGAAAAGCTCACTGTTACCGCCGTTAGGCTGCACGGTAATGAGCGACGGCTCCCGGTGCGGGTTGGCAACCGGCATTACCCAGGAAGCAGCGGCGGCAGCTGCCATGCCGAGGAAAATTCCAACGATAAAAGTCTTAAACAAGCTGTCGCCCCGAGAGTATTACTGCGCGGCCCTTGCAGACCAACGCCGACCAAAGTTCAGGCCGCAGTTTAGTCAAACCGGCGGAACGCCTCACCTGCGCTTTGCGCGAACTGTGAGCTGGTCCACAGATAAGCAAGAAACCCCGTCGATGGGGTCACTATTAGCCCGTTTGCGTGGCTTGCGAATTCAGGCCTGGGCGGTATCTGGCGCGAAATAGGCAGCGAGGTACTCGTCAAGGCTTTCTGTGCTGCTGGCTTCAATCTCCCGCAGCCGTTCGAGAGACTCGGCCGCCTCGGTGGCGAACAACTTTTCACGATCCGCAGCCAGCGGCGCCAGCGCGGCGAAATAATCCCGGTGCCCTTTCGCCGCAGCCATCGCGAACTCGAAAAAGCTGCTGCCCGATGACGTCAGCTCGTACAACAACCGCGCAGATGGCGTGCGCTCAGGATCGTCCACCAAGGCCTGCTGCGCAGCGACAGCCTGCGAGTAGTCATCACTGTTACCGCATTGGTCCAGGAGTGCGGCGACTTCCTGCACCTTCGGCAGAATTTCGTTCGCCCAGTCGGCCAGCGCTATGTCCTTGCCATTGCGACGCAAGCGCAGCTCCGGGTCTCGGCCGCGTTTGGCCGTGGCCGTTTGATTGGCTGCGAACTCGTCCCAACCCTCGTCATCAAGCAATGGACTGTCTTCCAGCAGGCAGTAAATCAGAAATGCTTCGGTGAAGCGCATGACGTTCTGATTGATGCCAACCGGATCGAACACGTTCAGATCGAGCGAACGAACTTCGACGTACTCAATACCACCGCGTCGCAATGCAGCCGTCGGTCGCTCGCCGCTGTTGGCTACCCGCTTCGGCCTGATGGGACTGTAGTACTCATTTTCAATTTGCAGTTGATTGGCATTCAGCTGGCGGTACTCACCGTTCACTTTCACACCGATTTTCTCGTAAGTGGCGTCCGGGGTACGGATAGCGCGGCTCAGATCCGTGATGTATTCATCGAGACTGTTAAGCGAGATGTTCAGTCGAGCCTGAGTCTTATTGCTATAACCAAGATCACTCATTCGTAACGATGTCGCGAACGGCTCGTAGAGGGTCATGCCATCAAGTTCAGGCATGTTCGCCGGAGCTGCGCCAGAAAACGACCGGCACAACGCTGGCGACGAACCGAACAGGTAGAGTGTCAGCCACCCCAGTCGGCGAAAATTCCGAATCAAACCGAGATACGCCGAGGACCGGAATACACACGGATCAGCGCTGCTTTTTTCAAGCTCCTGCCAGACAGGCCAGAATTTTTCCGGCAGCGAATAATTGAAGTGAAGACCAGCGATCGTCTGCATTGCCCGGCCGTAGCGGTAGCCCAGGCCATTGCGGTATATGGTCTTCATGCGTCCGACATTGGAGCTGCCATAGCGTGCCAGCGGAATATCCGGATCCTGCGGAATCTTGCACGGCATGCTTGCGACCCACAGCAACTCGTCGTTCAGTCGCGGGTAGCTGAACTGGTGGATATCGCAAAGATCGCGCAATGCCTCCCAGGTATGGGGCACGGCGGGCGTGACGAACTCCAGCAAGGCCTCGGAGAAATCCGTGGTAATGAACCGATTGCTAAGCGCCGAACCCAGGCCGACAGGATGTGGTGTTTGGGCAAGATAGCCATCGGCGGATACCCGCAATGACTCTTTCTCAATACCTTTGTAGCCACCCCACATGCTATGTGCGGAATTGCTGTTCACCAGCAGGCTTATTCTCTGCTGAAATAATTTGCTCAACGCACAGGTCTCCCGCAGCTGAAGCAGCGACTATACAGACGGGCTCCGGGACTGCCAACGACGGATACAGCAATGCTAACTGTTTCACAGCACTCAGCGATCAGCGTACTATCATTGGCCATTCCCAATGCCGATTCTTGAGCCTGCTTATGAACGACCCGAAACTGCGACGGCTGCGCGATGCCAGCAGAGGACCCGCCTCCCTGATCAGCGAAGGCTGCAAGATCTCCGGAGCCTTGTCCGGCAGCGGCGATTTCATGATCAGCGGCGAGGTTGATGGTGATTGCGACCTCGAGGGCACGGTCACATTGACTCAGAAAGGTTTCTGGAAGGGCCGAATCAAGGCCGGAGCAGTGATCATTGCTGGCCGTGTCGAGGGCGATGTCGTCTCGGACGGCCGCATAGAAATCAGCAATACGGCCCGTATAGTCGGCACCGTTACCGGAGAGGCCATCGCTGTGGCGGAGGGGGCTGTCGTTGAAGGCACGATGCAGACCACCTCGGCCCCGGGGCCGGTTGAATTCGTGGAAAAACGCAACCAGGGCTAGCCTGGAGCCGTTTCTGGCGCCCCCGGCGTCGGGCTCTGGCGCGTCTGCAAGCCGTACTTTCCATAACAAGCATGGACTTATGTTTCTATACCGCTCGTAACGGATGGTAGACTGGGGCGTCACCGGAGCTCGGGAAGCGGCATTTTCTCGCCATGTCTCCACTTCGGGGCCGAAACCGATAATAACTAGAAATGTAACCAGCTACTGAAATTTTCAGGCAGTCTGGCAAACACGGAGCCTCGCCCCAGGTCTTAACCAGAATGACCGGCAAAATCCTACCCAGATATCTGATACTCGCCGTCGCACTGGCGGCCGTGGTCTGTATTCTGCTGCTCGGCAACTTCTACGCTCAATACCAGTCGATGGCCGGCGCCCTGGTGGAAACAGGCATGCGCCAGCACGAGCGCAGTCTTGCGGCTGGGTTCGAACGTCGCTCCCGGGCCCGCCTGCACCGTATCGCCGATAGCCTGGACTTTACGGACGGTGAGCCGGAGGTGATGTCGAACCAGGAACTGCTCAGGCACGCGGTAGAGGGCCGGGACGACTTTATCGGACTTCGGTTCGTATCCATCGATGGCGATACGGTCCTTGAGGCTGGTGAACTCCCAGCGTCTATCCCTCAGTCGGGAGTGCACTGGGAAGAGCAAAGACTGCAGTTGCAGTACCCGGTTGAGCAGGACGGCGAACGTCTTGGTACGTTGTACGGCAACTTCGGCCTTATCGGTTTGCAAGAAGCCACCACGGAGTTCAGGAACAACATGCTGGCCGCCGAACAACAGCACCGGCAGAGCAGTTTCCTGTGGATCGGCGTAACCATGGCGATCATGCTGCTGCTTTGCGGCGCCGTTGTATGGCTGATAATCCGTTCGCAAAATCAGCGTATTCGCGAGATCAAGACTCAGGCGGAAAAGTTAAGCGAATCAAATTTCGGCGAGGATTTGCACGGGCCGCGAGGCGATGAACTGGGCGAACTGGTCGACGTCTTCAATAACATGCGTGACCGTCTGAAGCGGACAACGATCTCTCGTGACTACGTCGACAACATCCTGAGCGGCATGAACGAAGCCATAGTCGTTACCTCCGCCGACAACATGATCACCAAAGTCAATCACGCCACCGCCCGTATGTTGAATTACGGTGACGTAGAACTCGTCGGACAACCGCTGAGCTGCATACTCGACAATGAGCGCGGCGAACTGTTGAAGACAGATGCACCGACCGGCATCCCGATGGAAGCAATGTTTCTGACCAAAGACGGCGAACGTGTTCCGGTTTCATACACGGGCTCTATCATCGGCGACGACGAGGAGACGGCAGACCGAATCTACGCCGCCCAAAACATCACCGAACGCCGCAAAGCGGAACAACGAATACGCTACCTCGCCCGTATCGATGCGTTGACCAAAGTCCCCAATCGAATGCAGTTTCAACACTTGCTGCAACGAGCCATTGCGCGCGCCAAACGGTCACGAAAATCACTCTGCCTCTTATATATTGACGTCGACCAGTTCAAAGAGATCAACGACACGTTCGGGCATCTGGCCGGCGATACCACTCTGGAGACCGTTGCCAACCGACTGGGTGAGGCATTGCCGGAAGGCACAGTGGTCGGACGGCTTGCGGGTGACGAGTTTGCCGTCATCGTCGACCGTCTTGCCGACGACCCGGACACTCTGCCCATGCTCGACAAGCTGGCACGCAGTATTCTTGACCGCCTGGCCGATCCCTTCTACGTGCAGGGTCACGAAGTGTTCATGACCGCGAGTATGGGCATTGCCAGCTACCCGACCGATGCGGCTGATGTCATTGACCTGATCCGCAATGCCGACGCTGCCCTGTACCACGCCAAGAAAGCAGGCGGCAATGTATTTGCCTATTACAGCCCCGAAATGAACGAAGCGGCCGTCGAGCGGCTCATGACCAAGAGCAAACTGAAGCGCGCCTTCGAACGCGACGAGCTGTTGGTTCATTATCAACCCAAATACAACCTGGCCACTGGCGAAGTTATCGGTGCCGAAGCACTGGTCCGCTGGGAGCTGCCGGAGCGCGGCATTATTCTTCCGTCAGACTTCATTCCAATTGCGGAAGAGACCAACCTGATTGTAGAAATTGGCGAATGGGTACTGGATCGGGTTTGTGAAGATTTCCGTTACTGGCAGCGATCGGTTCCGTCTCCGGGCCGCGTTTCAGTTAATCTGTCATTGAAGCAACTAAGACAAGCTAACTTTATCAATCGAATCAGCGCCATCATGCGGGGCTACGGTGTATCGCCAACCTCTCTGGAGCTGGAGATCACTGAAACAACCTTGATGGAGAATCCGGCACGAACGATCAAGTTGCTGGATGAGCTGTATGCGCTGGGACTGCATCTCGCGATTGATGATTTCGGCACTGGCTATTCATCCTTGAGTGCGCTCCAGCAGTTCCCTATCAGCACGCTGAAAATCGACAAGTCGTTTGTGCGCGATATCGCAGTAAATCCGGATGATGCGACGATCGTGGGTACGATCGTGCACATGGGACGCAGTCTGAAAATGGATGTAGTTGCCGAGGGCGTCGAAACGGAAGAACAACTGGCATTCCTGCAAACGCTCGACTGCAACTACGTGCAGGGCCTGCTGTTCGGCGATCCGATGAGTTCGGATAACTATCTCGAATTGTTACTGGCGCAAGCAGATGGAACGGACAAATACCGCGCGCTTTTTGCTTGATCGGCGCACCCGTCTGGCGCATGGCCGCATCTGATGGCATCCTATAAATTACTTATAATTCAATAAGTTTCACTCACACTTCACTCAGTCCGGGCAAAATGCTTAAATAGCGCGGCACTCACTTCTTTAACCGGCGCCGGTGCCGCGCACCCGCCGCTTGCATGGATAAAATCGACCTGATGAACAGAGTAACCAAATTAGTCGGCGCCGCGACCCTTGTGTTTCTTGCACAGACCAGCTTTGCTTGCGACTACCCAACTCGCGTTGATATTCCGAATGGCGACTCCGCCAGCAAGGAAGAAATGATTGCGGGTCAGCGCGATGTCAAAGCATTCGTAGCTAGCATGGAAGCGTATCTCGACTGCTTGCTGGAAGAAGAAAAAGCGGCTCGTGCGGAAGCTGAATTGAGCCCGGAAGACGAGCAACAGCGCGAAGAAATGGTCAACAAGAAGTACAACGCCGCCGTGGACGAGATGGAAATGGTAGCGGCACGTTTCAACGAACAGGTTCAGGCATTTAAAGCGCGGGGCGAATAACGCTACCAACGAAACCGTTTGTAGTTCTGCGGATGAGCCCACTGGTCGGGCGAGTTCCAGGTGCGCTCTTCGTAGAACTCTTCTCGCTGGTAATGAAACCAGCCTCCTGACTCACTGGAAGTGGCTCGCGTAAAGCCCAGCGCGAGCATTTCCCGGGTGGTCAGGCTCTTGCCACCGCTGTGCACCAGCAGTTCATCACAATGGCAATCACGCAGTCGGGCCAGCAACGGCATCACTAAGTCGCTCGGCATATGTTCGAACTGCTTGAAAATCACGCCCAGATCACTACGTACCGATATATCGAGGCAATCGGGCTTGTCGATCGTGTCCAGCCAAACCGTGTTCGCCGGCCAGTTCAGATTTCGCAATAACTGCGGTTCTTTACTGACGACAATCGCTGAGTAGTCGTCATTGCTGCTGGAGATCCCGTTCAGGCGATCTTCGAGGAATTTGATTTGCGAGGACATGGCTGCCTGCTGCGATCGGTCGAATTGTCTACAGATTATCGATTTGCTGTTTCAGGTCGACCCGGTTCTCAGTAACGATACGCTCGAGAACGCGGATACGCTCCTCCAGACGATCGATCTTCTCCAGTGTCTCGCCGATACTCTCGTCGGCTTCCGCCTTGCCGGCTCTTTGCTTCAGCCACGTTTCAATGAGCCTTGCGGACAGGACAATAGCCGCAAGCAGCACTACAAAGGTAAATACTCCGTTCATTCACTCTCCCCTACGCTTTTCGGACTGCATATTTTTTTGTATCTCAGAGATTTCGGAATTCTTGATCAAGATTGAATCGAGATGACGTCACGTAACGCTCAAGCCGCGCCAGGCGTGAGTCGAGCTTCTGAAACTTTCGCTTCACATCGGCAAGCGTATTCGCCGGATTCGAACGCATTGCTTTCCTGAACCCGGGATCGTAAGACTCCTGCCGGGTCAGACCACGGTCAGACGGCACGAGCATCACGCAACCAAAGTAGGCAAGCAGCGTCACCGGCATGAAGCTTATCAGCATCACGACAGTCAGGATTCGGGTCGCGGTCAGGTTGAACGCGAAATAGTCCGCAATACCAGCACACACACCGCCGATCATTCCACGCCGGGAGTCGCGATAAAACCGGCGAGTGGACAAGCCGTCCCGCGGGCTCATGACGCTCTCCAGTGATCGTTACAGCGATGACTCCTCCAAAACTCCTGCTCTGCACGTACACCTGAATACGTGAGCGGGCGCTGCCGTATCAACAACGTGGCGGCTATATAGGTTAGCGCCGTCGGTACAAAGAAAAACACCAGGCACAGCACGGCGATAATTCTGACGGTCGTGGTACGGAAGTTCGCAAACTCGGCAAATCCGGCACAAACGCCGAAGATCCAGCCATTCTCGCGATCCCGGTACAGCCCGCGCAAGGCAGGGCCACCGCATTCCCCTGTCGATCTGCCCGATGTACTCATCGATTTTTCCTCCAGCCCGGTAATTCGTTGTCCAGTATCGTCTCCAGGGCCTCCAGCCGGTCATCCAGTTTTTCTGACAACAACCAGAGATCCTCCATCATTTTTTCGTCGCCGCCCGACAGCTCCCGCGACTGTTTCCACTTCGTAATGAAATGCAAAACAATGAACAGCGGTGCCGGAATCGCGACAAATACAATAATCGCGATGGCGACCAGCTCACCTACTCCTCCGCCCACTATTTCGCCTCTTCAGCTACATTCCCGGAAACCCGTCGCTTCAGGTCGGCGAGCTCTTGTGCAACCGACTCCTCCGCCTCCAGGCTGGCGAATTCGTGGTTAAGATCTTTTGGCAAGCCCAGGTCGTAGGCCTCGATGCGCCCTTCAACGTCATCTATGCGTCGGGTGTACTGCTCGAACCGCACGAGCGCGTCGTCAATTTGATAGTCGTGAATTTTCTTACGGGCCTGGAGACGACTGTTCGCTGTCTTGTGTCTTGCCAGCAGGGATTTCTGCCGGGTCTTGGCATCATTCAGTTTCCCTTCAAGCCGGGCAATGTCGTCATTGAGTTTGGCAAGTCCGTCGTCAACCGCGGCGTAGTCGGCACGTATTGAATCCGTGGCAGCGGCAACCTTGGATTTCTCGATCAACGCGGCCTTCGCCAAGTCTTCACGCCCTTTGCGCAACGCCAGTTCGGCTTTGTTATCCCATTCAGCCAAGTCGCGTTCGAGCGTTTCCAGCTTGCGGTTCAGGTCTTTCTTGTCCGCAATGGATCGGGCCGCTGCGGACCGAACCTCAACCAACGTATCCTCCATTTCCTGAATCATCAGCCGGACGATTTTTTCCGGGTCTTCTGCTTTATCCAGAATGGCGTTGATATTCGAGTTCACGATGTCACTGAATCTCGTGAATATGCCCATGATTTCACCCTCTTAAAGTTCGTGGTCATGCTGTGTGTTGCAGCTTCCGTGCCAAAGCAACCGGACGCGCATAACTCATTGAAATTTCGAACTATTCGGGAGGGCACCCAAAATTTGCCGCAAACCCGGACTTGGTGAAACTCACTATCTATTGGTCTTTTTGACAGCCTTATAGTATTTTTCACCAATGTCTGCCGACGGCCGTGTTCAACCCATCATTGGCGAAGCGCCTGCGTTTCTAGCCATGCTCGAGCATGTGTCGCGCGCCGCGCCGCTCGACAAGCCCGTCCTGGTGGTTGGCGAAAGAGGAACCGGCAAGGAACTGATAGCCGCTCGCCTGCATTTCCTGTCGCAGCGCTGGGAGCAGCCGCTGATCAAGGTCAATTGCGCCGCATTGACCGAATCCATACTGGAGTCCGAATTGTTCGGTCACGAGGCTGGCGCGTTTACCGGGGCCGTGAAAGGCCACATCGGTCACTTCGAACGAGCGAACGGGGGCACGCTGGTTCTCGACGAACTGGCGACAATCTCCCTGCGCATGCAGGAAAAAATACTGCGCGTTATTGAATACGGAGAACTGCAACGGGTTGGCGGTTCCGACACGTTGCGGGTCAATGTCAGAATCGTCGGCTCAACCAATGCGGACTTGCAGGAGCGAGTCAGGAGCGGCCTGTTTCGGGACGATTTGCTGGACCGCCTCGCATTCGACGTTATTACCTTACCGCCGTTGCGCGAAAGGCTTGAAGACATACTGCCCTTGGCGTACGCGTTCGCTGTCAATATGGTCAGCGAACTGAAGCTGGCCTATTTCCCCGGTTTCAGCTCCAAAGCGTCGTCGTCGTTGTTGCGGCACAATTGGTCGGGCAACGTGCGCGAGCTGAAGAATGCTGTCGAACGCTCGGTATACCGCGCAGGCGAGCCCGACCAGCCCATTACAGAAATCGCGTTCGACCCGTTTGACTCACCGTTCAGACTGCGTAAAGAACCCGTGCGTACGGGAGTTGTGGCCTCACCTCAGACACAAGAGAACCGGCGGCCGCTACTACCGGCCAATTTAAAAGCGACACTTGCGGATACGGAAAAGAAGCTCTTGCAGGAAGCTCTGCGGAAAGCGCGCTTCAATCAGAAGGTGGCGGCAGAGCTGCTGGAGCTCAGTTATGATCAGTTTCGGGGAAGGATCCGCAAGCATCAATTGCAACTGCATGCGGATTAACCTTGCCAAACCTCAGCTGTCGTCCCGATAACGTCGCACGTAGATTGCCGCCGCCGTAAACAAACCGCCGACCACTATCCCGGTCCACAGCGCGGGGTCACTCAGGTAGGCCGGCAAATCGATCAAGGCCAGCAAACTGGCTTTCGCATCCGCGTCAAACGTTGGTGGGCCGTCCTCAACAATCAATATACCGGCGCTGTCGAATCCGCCGAACAGCGGCATCGCTGAGAAACGCCCGAATATTGCCTCCCGGAAGAACGAGGTGCCAACCAGAATGCGCTCAAGCATAGGCACCACGAACAGCGGCAGTATGGCCACCAGGAACGGCGACCGACGCGTCCATGCCGAGACAAACAGGAACCAACCGGCGAACGGCATGTACCAGAGCGGTATGGCAAGAAAGAACAACAAGGTCGCGAACCAGGTATCCAGAAACGGCGTCGCACCCCAAATCAGGCTCCAACCATCGCCGCCACGGCCACTTACCCACATGGAAGAAATCGCCACCACAAAAATTTGTGTAACAACCACGATAGCGAACGTCACCAGCGGTATGACAACAACCGCGGTCAGCAGCTTCGATATGACCGTTTCCGCATCGGTAATCGGCAGTGAACGCCAGAAAAGGATACTTTTGTCCCGCCGCTCCGTGTACAGGGCATCCAGCAAATAGAACACGCCGAGTATCGCCATGGTCATCATCAGCATCGCCGAAATCGCTGACGTCAAGACGGTAACTGCCGCCGCCCGCTCCGTTTCACCCAGGTTGCTGGCGCCGAGAATCGACAGATCAACCTGCGTATCGAAGGCGGAGACTGCAACCTGACCGGTGATCGACATGAGGGCAATCAGCAGCGCTACCACCAGCGGCGCAACATAGATCGACCGGTGCTCCCACAGCTCGCGTTGCAGCAGTGCCAATTGAGTTTGAATCATGCGGCAGCTCCCTTCACCTTCGCAACGAACAAATCTGCTATTGCAGGCGTTCGCGTCTCACCGAATTCGTTGAGCTTCTCGCGCGCGACGTTCTCGAACATCATGACCTTTTTGCCAAAACTTTCGCGCTCGTACAGTGGACTAAACGCTCGCGCAGCTTCCGCTTTGCTGCCCGACGTTTGCAACTCAACAAATTTCTGCGGCAGATCGTCCATCGCCGAGTCAAGCACCAGGCGACCGTCATTGATGAACATTACATGCGTCAAGAGGTTTTCGATTTCTTCCACCTGATGGGTCGTGATCAGAATGGTACGTTCATCGTCGAAATACCCGTCCAGCAGATTTCCGTAGAAGTCCTTGCGGAAAATGATATCGAGACCCAGGGTAGGCTCATCAAGCACCAACAGACGCGCATCAACCGCCGATATGATGGACAGGTGCAGCTGCGTGATCATGCCTTTCGAAAGCTCACGGACTTTTGACGAAAGCTTGATGCGCGTGGCCGCCAGCAACTCGTTTGCTCGCTTGCGGGAAAATTTGGGATGCACCTGCTCCGTGAAGTCCAGTAGCTGCGATACGCGTATCCAGCGCGGCAGGACCGCAACATCAGCGATAAAACAAATGTTCTGCATCAGTTCGCGGCGCTGTCGGAACGGGTCTAGCCCAAGCACAGAAAGGCTGCCCTGGCAGTCTGTCAGGCCCAAAATAGCTTTCAGCAGAGTAGTCTTGCCGGCGCCATTCGGACCGATCAAACCGGTAATGCGGCCCTTTTCTATTGTGAAGCTGACATCGTCAACGGCTCGCAAACTACCGTAAGACTTCGACACGCTCTTTGCATCCACCAGACTAGTCATTCCCGGCTCCATCGTTCTTATTATTCGTTGTCGGCCTGTCTGCCAGCAGGTCCGCCCGGTCCAGGCCGAGGCGTTCGATCGTAGCGATGACGGCCGGCCACTCTTTTTCAAGAAAGCGGCGGCGCTCATCTTTCAATAGCTGTTTGTTGGCTCCGTCGGTGACAAACATGCCTCGCCCCCGCTTCTTTTCCACCAAGCCCTCGTCAACCAGTTCCTGGTAGCCCTTCAATACGGTGAGCGGATTCAGCCGGTACTCGGCAGCGACGTTGCGGACAGAAGGCAACGCGTCACCATCGGCCAGCACGCCCTCAAGGATCATCGCGACCACCCGATCCCGTAGCTGACGGTAGATCGGCAGATCGTCATTCCATTTTGGATCCATTGACACTCCAGCCATTGTCATTTTTAGCCCACCATGGTGCCGGCCGGGCTCATTACGTGTGTTGCTTTGGATGCCCCGATGGTATCAGGACAGAACAGTACAAAGGCAGCATCCGTCGTTGCATCGTTAGCGCCACACTCTGAATGGAGCGGCCGCTAATGACGCCTCAGCATCGGTGTTTGAGGATCCGGGCCCACCGCCGACTCAGACTGCCTAAAGGCAAGCCTCGCCAGCCGGGCTGTCAACAGCCCGCCACCATCCCGAACCGTATCTGTGGTCGCAACAAACGATGCCTGCCTGGTACCTGCAGGCCCGGCCTGGGCCGCTATAACGGCAATCAGCAACAACATGAATACGGCCAACGTAATCTGTTTCGGTAATCCCCTGCTCGCCTGACGATTCATCGCCTGTTCCTCGTAATTCCTGTGTCTGGTCCGATCTTGCCGATCGGTGAACTAGTGTTATAGTCAACTATAACACCTAGCTATCGGATTGCAAGCCTGCAACCGTTTAACCCCGTCGCTGCCCGGCCCGCGTTACTAGTAATACCGTCACAATGCACAGCCGAGGCCACGCTTGAACACTCAGGTACCACAACGCCCGCGGCCCCCGACCAATGACTGCCGCCGCCCGTGAACTGCCCCAGCCATGTAACAACGATAGGCAGGCAAGCGCTTTCGTCGCCACCGCCGGTGGCCTATGCTCGACCAATGAGTGTCTTGCCAGATGATTCAGCGCTGATGCTGCGCTACCGCGACGGTGACGTGTCGGCATTCGAACTGCTGTACTCGCGGCACAACGATGCTCTTTATCGGTACTTGCTGCGGCTGTCCGGCAATCCGGATGCTGCCGCCGATGTTTTCCAGGAGGTTTGGGGCAAGATCATCAAAGCACGCAGCACCTATCGCCCGACCGCAAAATTCACTACCTGGATGTACCGGGTGGCGCACAACTCTTTTATCGATTTCGTGCGGCGCAACAAGCGCTACGGCGCCGGGCCCAACCACGACCCTGACCAATTCGCGGCGGATACGGACAGCCCGGAGCTGCTCGCTGAAAAAAACCTGGCGCGGCAGCGATTGCTTGCCGCACTCGAGCAACTACCGCTGGAACAGCGCGATGCTTTTCTATTGCGCGAGGAAGCTGGTCTGAGCGTAGACGAAATTGCCCACGTTACGGGGGTTGCCCACGAAACCGCGAAAAGCAGGCTTCGCTATGCCACGAGCAAGTTGACTACATTATTCGCCGAACCCAATGAATCGAACGCGTTGGCCGAATGAGGCGAAGGGAATGAGCAGCACACAGTGAACACTGAAGACCACAATGACGCTGAACAACGCTTGCGGGAAACGTACCACTCCAGCCAGGACGTCCGTGCACCTGACAAGCTGAATCGAGCGGTCCTGGAAAGCGCGGCGGCCGCAGCCACGGCCAAACCCGGCATCGGTCAAATCCTGTCCGCCTGGGGCAGGCCGCTCGCGTTCGCCGCAACCCTCGTACTTGGAATTGCGCTGGTCTATGACATGCAGAATCTCGCCCCGCTGCCTGCCGATGAAGCCAGCAGCGAATCGGCCCCATCCTTGTCAACCGGCAGCGGTGTTGCCAACGATGACGATACGCCGGCGAACCGTGCCATACGGCAGATGCGGGAGGAAAAACTCTCAACTTCCGAACCGCGTCAGGCCGCACCGTCTCCGGAACAACGTTCAGATCTTACGAACCGCCAGTTACCGCAGCTCAACAAATTCGGCAACAGCCGCCGTGCAACACGACCATCGAATGAGAAGGCGGGGCAAGCGTTGAATGAAGCAACCCAGGTACCGGCAGAGTCCCGGACCACCCCCGACTCAACCGCAGCTGCCGTCGCGGCAGCACAGGCTGACATGACTTACAACGACAGCCGTGACAACTGGCGTCAGTGCCAGGAGGCCGAGGCGAACGGCGCCGACGAATGGTGGCAATGCATCGTCGACCTGCAAGAGTCCGGCGCTGACGAGGTCGCGGACAAGGAACGGCTTTTGTTAAACAGGCGCCACCCCGACTTTAACGCCCCGGAGTAATCCGCCCACGATGTGCCGTGACGGCACGGCAATGCTAGAATCGCCGCCCGCCACACTCCTTGCGGTCACGTGGTAACCCTTCGCCAGGCGCCGTTGGCTCGGCCGCCTGTCTGTCAAAAGTCTATTTCGTATTAAAATCAGGGACTAACATGAAAAAACCAGTTCGCGTAACTATCACGGGTGCCGCCGGACAGATTGGCTATCAACTCGCCTTTCGTATCGCCTCCGGCCAGATGCTTGGCTCCGACCAGCCGATCATTCTGCAACTTCTTGAAATTCCGCAGGCACTGGATGCGCTGAAGGGCGTAGTGATGGAGCTGGACGACTGCGCATTCCCCGGTCTGGCCGGCGTTGTCGCCACCGACGACGTGAACGAAGCATTCCGTGACAGTGATTACGCGTTGCTGGTCGGCGCGCGTCCGCGCGGACCCGGCATGGAGCGCAAAGACCTGCTGCAGGCGAATGCGCAGATATTCTCGGTACAGGGCAAGGCAATGAACGACCACGCCAGTCGGGACATCAAGGTGCTGGTCGTCGGTAACCCGGCGAACACCAATGCTTTGATCGCTAGCAGCAATGCCCCTGACATTGATCCGCGCAATTTCACGGCGATGACGCGACTGGACCACAATCGTGCCGCGGCCCAGCTGGCTGCCAAAACGGGCAGTCACGTTACCGACATCCGTCAACTGACGATCTGGGGCAACCATTCCGCGACGCAGTACCCGGATGTTCATCACGCAACCGTGAAAGGCAAGGCTGCCACAGACCTCGTAGATCAAAGCTGGCTGAGCGACGACTTCATACCCACCGTGCAACAGCGCGGTGCAGCGATCATCAAGGCCCGCGGCGCATCGTCGGCAGCATCAGCTGCCTCGGCGGCAATTGACCACATGCACGACTGGGCACTGGGCACCGCTGATGGCGACTGGGTCAGCATGGGCATACCGGCTGACGGCAGTTACGGCATCGAGGCCGGGATCGTCTACTCGTACCCGGTCCGCTGCAAAAACGGCGACTACGAAATCGTGCAGGACCTGGAGGTCAATGACTTCAGCCGCGAACGCATGCAGGCCACCGAGCAGGAATTACGGGAAGAAAGAGCCGCTATCGAAGAGCTGCTCGCCTGAACAAATGCCAGTGGCGCGCCCGTTTGGCGGGTGCTAGGGTAATCAAGTGTGCCGGCTGGACGCCGGCACACTTACGCGATGTGTCGCCGGGGGCACGTCCGAATTGAGCCGGGCCTGCTACGGCAGGCCCGAATTAGCGGCGACCGTCGCCTGCGAGACTTCGCATCCGTCCTGTATTGGAACAGCGCGCTGAACCCCATGGGAACGGACGCTGAAATTGCGAAGCCTTCTTGATAGAGGAAGACAAGGTGTCAAGTATGTTAGTCGGCCTGTTTTGGTTCCTATTGTTCTTCGGTGGTGGCATTTACCTCGCCTATAACCGGGTAAATCTGTTCAGTTCGACCGTTGCTGTCGCTGCAGCCGTATTTGCCTATACGTTATTCGGCTCCGGCCATCCGTTGTGGGTCATCTTCCTGTGGCTGCCGGTCGCAGTGATGATCGCACTTAACTTTGAAGAGTTCCGCCGCGAGAAACTGACCAAACCCGCTTTGGCCATCTATCGAACGATGCTCCCTTCGATGTCCGACACCGAACGCGAAGCTCTTGAAGCCGGCAACGTCTGGTGGGACGGGGAATTGTTTTCGGGAATGCCTGACTGGGAGCGACTCATGTCTTTCCCTGCCCCGGTCCTGTCGGATGAAGAACAGGCCTTCATGGACGGCCCTTGCGAAGAACTGTGCCGCATGATCGACGACTGGGATATCGCCCACAACCGCGCCGACATGCCAGAGGAAGTCTGGGCGTTCATCAAGAAGCACAAGTTTTTCGCGATGATCATTCCCAAGCAGTACGGCGGTCTGGAGTTTTCTGCTTACGCGAATGCAATGGTCATCTCACGACTGGCCAGCCGCAGCGCGACCGTGTCATCAACGGTCGGCGTACCCAACTCCTTGGGGCCGGCGGAGTTGCTGCTGCATTACGGTACCGAGGAACAAAAGCAACGCTGGCTGCCGGGTCTGGCGTCCGGTGACGAAGTACCGTGTTTCGCCCTGACTTCACCGCAAGCGGGTTCCGACGCCGCGGCGTTGATCGACAACGGCGTCGTTTGCCGCGGCACCTTCAATGGCGAAGAGATCGTTGGCATACGACTGAACTGGAACAAGCGCTACATTACGCTGGCGCCGATCGCGACTGTGCTCGGTCTGGCTTTCAAACTTTACGATCCTGACCACCTGATCGGTGACGAAGACGAATACGGCATTACCGCAGCACTGATCCCTACGGACATGCCCGGTATCGAAATTGGCCGTCGGCACTACCCGCTGACCGTCCCGTTTCAGAACGGCCCGACCTCTGGCAAAGACGTGTTCGTCCCGCTTGACTACATCATTGGCGGCAAGGAAATGGCCGGCAAGGGCTGGAAGATGCTGGTTGAATTGCTGTCCGTGGGCCGCGCCATCACATTACCCTCCAGCGCGGCGGGCGGTGGCCAGGCTGCCGCCTGGGCAACGGGCGCTTATGCGCAACTGCGCAAGCAGTTCGGCTTGCCCATTGCCAAGTTCGATGGCGTTGGCGAGGCGCTGAGTCGCGTGGCCGGTTACTCCTACGTCATGAATGCCGCCGTATCCGTAACTTCCGGGGCGATTGATCAGGGTGAAAAGCCCGCCGTACCGTCCGCCATTCTGAAGTATCACTGCACCGAACTCGGCCGCAAAGTCGGCAATGACGCCATGGATGTACACGGCGGTAAAGCCATCATGATGGGGCCGCGCAATTACCTTGGTCGCGGCTACATGGCTACGCCTATTGCGATTACGGTCGAAGGCGCCAACATTTTGACTCGCAGCCTGATCATATTCGGCCAGGGCGCTATTCGTTGTCATCCGTTCGTTCTGCGGGAGCTGCAGGCCGCACAAAACGACGATGAACAACGCGGACTCTTCGAGTTCGACCAAGCGCTGTTCTCACACATCGGTTACGCGATCAGCAATCTTGCCCGTTCGTTTTTCCTGGCGCTGACTCACGCAAAGTTCAGCAAAGTGCCACTGAATACACCGACCTCGCGCTACTACCAGAACATCAATCGCTACAGTGCGGCTTTTGCTCTCGCCTCTGACTTTGCCATGCTGACGCTGGGCGGCAAACTCAAGATCAAGGAACTGCTGTCCGCACGGCTTGGCGATGTTCTGAGCTCCATGTACCTCGCTTCAACAGTCCTGAAACACTTCGAGAATCAGGGCCGACGCTCCGCAGACTTGCCACTGGTTGAATGGTCGGTGCGTACCCTCATGTACGAGGCGCAGGAACAACTGCACAGTTTCTTGCGCAATTTCCCGAATCGAGCGGTTGCGTTCTTTTTGCGTTGCTTCATTTTCCCTCGCGGACGTACCTACTCCGCGCCCTCTGACGAACTGAGCATGAAAGTCGTGGAGTTGATCACGCAGAGCGGTGAATCGCGCGATCGACTGTGCGCGCAGGCATACACAACCCTGGAAGCCGGCAATCCGCTGGGCCAACTGCAGGAAGCGCTCTTGCTGTCGGAACAACTGGCGCCTCTGCAGAAAAAGCTGCGGCAGGCCTTCAAGGAAGGGCTCATCAACTCCGAATACGTCGGCTACCAGATCGAGGAAGCGGCCAGAGCGGAAATCATTACCGCCGAAGAAGCCGATGCCATGCGCAACTTCCACGAGAAGGTAGAACACCTGATGGGAGTCGACGACTTCAAACCCGAGGAATTATTCAGACACCCCGCGGCCAGCAAGTCATTGGCGCAACCCGCCAAGAAAGCGGCAGCGCGCAAGAAATCGCCGGCAAGAAAGAAAACAGCCAGCAAAAAGCAAGCGGACTGATCGCGACGGCAACAATGACCGCGAATTTGCCGAAACTGAAGGCGACACGACAGCGCGTGTGACCAGAAACTTACCTGAGGCACGCAAATGTGCAGCAATCTGTGGCGTGTCGCCGTACCATTGGCACACATTCACTCGATAAGGAGAGCGAAGTGCGTTCTACAGCTAAACTTGCCACGGCGTTGTGCTTGCTGACGGCCCTTGGCGCCTGCGGTAACAATGACAAAGGTCAAACCCAGGAGGCGGCACCAGCTGCAAGCAGCACGGCGCCTACCGCGTTGCCACGCTCCACAGCACCGCAAGCAGCACGACTTTATTTTATCGAACCGACTGACGGCGCTACCGTCACGAGTCCGGTTCGTATCGAGTTCGGACTGGATGGCATGGATGTCGTACCGGCCGGAACCGAAGCGCCGATGAGCGGCCATCACCACGTCATCATCGATGCCGAACTGCCAGCGTTCGACCAGCCGATTCCGGCCGACGAACACCACGTGCATTTTGGTGACGGCCGGACCGTAACCGATTTGCCGCTCGCCCCTGGCGAACATACCTTGCAGCTTTTGCTCGGGGATCACCTGCATATTCCGCATCAGCCACCGGTGTCATCGGAAGTCATCACCATCACGGTGGAATGAGCCGCTTGAGCCGCGTAGCCCGGACAACTAGAATTTCCGGGCTGCACGCTTTGGCAGTCACCGTCCGACACCGTGGTAATCGTTACCGATGAAGAAAAAGAGCATAGGAATTAGTGGCTTAGCCGCTTATCTGCCCCCGTATCGGGTCTGGCTTGAGGACTGGTGCAACTGGACTGGCAACCAATGGCCAAAAACTCGCGAGGTCATCGGGCGCAGTTTCCGGGTGCGCGGACCGAATCAAAGCGTCTACACCATGGCGGCAACGGCAGTCATGAGGCTCATCACGCAGTACGACATCGATCCCTCCAGAGTTAAGTTTCTGGGGTTGGGCACAGAATCCAGCACGGACAATTCCGCCGGCGCGATCATTGTCAAAGGCATGGTCGACCGGGCGCTGATTGCGGCCGGTAAACCACCCATCGCGCGCAGCTGCGAAGTCCCGGAGTTCAAACACGCCTGCCTGGGCGGCGTATACGGAATGAAAGGAGCTATTCGCCATCTGGCGCTCGACGGCGCGGGCGGGCAGGCAATCGTCGTCTGTGCGGACATTGCCGAATACGCCCGCGGCAGCAGCGGCGAACCGACGCAAGGTGCGGGCGCCATTGCCATGCTGCTCGAGGAAGACCCCAAGCTGGCCGAGGTTGACCTGATTCGCGCAGGCGCTGCGTCCGACTACCGGGTCATGGATTTTCGCAAGCCGATGCTGCGCTTCTGTGGCCAGGACCGTAACGAGACTCATCAGGTACAGGATTTTCCGGTCTTCAATGGCAAGTACTCGACCACCTGTTACATCGATGAAACCCTGCATGCACTGAGTGACATGTACGAAAAGCGCAGTCTCAACCCTATCGAATACATGCACTCGTTGAAGACGGTATTCATGCACCGCCCGTATCGACGCATGCCGGAGACTGGCTGGGCGCTGGCGTATCTGTTCGCGCTGAGCAGCGGCGATGCCGCCGACCGGGCGGAACTGGCAGCCTACTGCTATGAAGCCGGCATTGAACCGAATGCGCTACTCGACGAAATGAGCAGCAAACCGAAAGTTGCCGAACTGGCGTCGCCGGAACGACTGCATTACGAAGCGTATCCGCTGGCGATGGCGGTATTCAGAATATTTAGAGCGTCGCGCCATTATCGCCGGGAAATACTCGACAAGATGGCGCTTGGCAGTGACACCATGCTGGACCTTGGCAATTTATACACCGCCGCTTTGCCGGCATGGATGGCCGCAGGGTTCGAACAGGCACTGGATGAAGATCGCTTCGAGGTCGGTGAGGAAATCCTCACGCTCGGCTATGGCAGTGGCGACGCCGCGGAAGTCATTCCGTTTTTCATGGCCCCGGACTGGCGCGCAGCCAGCAGCAAGATCGGCTTTGCGGGCGCCATGGACCACGCCATCGACATCAATGCGGATCAATACGCTGCCTTGCATGCCGGGCACAAGGCTCCGGGACTGGACTTCCTGCCACGGGAAGAATTCGTTATCGAGAAAGTGGGTCGTTCAGAGGAACGGCAATTCCAGGATCTCGGTATCGAGTATTACCGTTACGTCAGCTAAGCCGGCAGTCCTGCCTATAAGGCACTCGTGTAACGCGCGAGTTGCGCCGCAAACTCGGTGCTCAGGCGCTCCCACTCAAGCTTGAACCACGGCGTCAGGCTGTCCGCATTGTTCGCCAGTTCCGCGTCAATCGCCGCCGGACTCAAGTAACGCACAGCGGCAATTTCGGTGCTATTCGGCTGTGGCGGACCAGCACAACGGCCCAGATACACCCAGCATAATTCGTGTTCCGCACCCAGATCCCGGTAGACCGCCTGGTACCTGAACTTGTAGACGTACTCGACCTGCGCGCTAACCCCCAGCTCCTGCTGCAATCTGCGCTGCGTAGCGATTTCCATGCTTTCGCCTTTGCGCGGATGACTGCAACAGCTGTTGGCCCAGAAGCCGGGCCAAAGTCGCTTGCCGGCCGCACGTTGCTGCACGAGCAGTTCGCCTTTCTGATTGAACAGGAACACAGAAAATGCCCGGTGCAACAAGCCGTCACCGTCGTGACAAGCCAGTTTGCTGAGACTGCCCGTCTCCTCGTCGTGCTCATTTACCAGGATCAGCTCTTCACTGTCCGAGGATACGATTGCATGTGCATTGGCCGATGACATTACTGCTCCGGGTACTCTGTGGTCTTATGAATCGCTGAAACGAATTATTGCATAACCCGCTTTCTTGAGTGCCGCAGCAACATCGTGACTGCGACCGGGGCACAATGCCACTATCGAACCGCCCCCACCCGCGCCGGTCAGTTTCGCCCCGAGCGCGCCGTTCAGCCGCGCAATGTGCACCATTTTTTCAAGTTCCGGCGTGGACACCTCAATGGCATTCAGGAATCCGTGACAGACGTTCATCATAGACCCCAGAGACTCGTAGTCCGCATCGCGCAACGCAACTGAACCGGCAACACTCAACTCATCAATCTCACTAAAAATTGTGTCGTACAAGGTTTGATTGGACGCGTAGCGTTTCGCTACACCGGCGACCATGTCTTTGGTTACGCCACGTTTGCCACTGGACGCAACGACCAGCGGCGGCACTTCACTCAGCTGGATCGGCTTGGTTCGCGACGCGGTAGACCGTGTATACAGCACCGGCTCGCCATAAGTGGCCAGATTGTTGTCGATTCCGGACGGTGTCCCATGCGCGAGCTTTTCGCATTCGAAAGCGAGCGTATCGATGGTGCGATTGTCGAGCCGGAAACCAAGCTGCAAATCAAACGCACGAATGATTGCGACAGCAATCGCAGCAGACGCGCCTAGTCCCATTGCCGCCGGTATGCGCGCATCAACTTCGATATCGTAATGCCGTTCAGCAACGTGCAACTCACGCATGATCAGCGCGACGGTTGCCACCGCTGCACTGCTGCCACGACGTCCTGGAACAACCGGCTCGTCCACGCCCCAGGCGGGTATGCGCAGCCTGCTGCGACCGTCTGCCGGGCGAACCCTTGCCTCAATCGCTTCCGGCAGGGGCACGGCCAATACATGCTTGTCATACACAGCTGCATGTTCACCCAGCAAGATGACTTTGCCGCAGGCCCGGCCTGCCGGTTCATCCTGATTCTCCGCCTTGGTCCCGGTTGTACGCCCTGCCACCGCATGAATTTCCGCGATCAGTTGGTCCGCCTTCCAGGACTTGATTTCACCGCTGGCAATCAGGCCCTCGACAACTTGTTCGAAAATGCCGGTGTCCGCGCCCGCGCCGGCCGCAACGCTGCGAGCGTGCAAACTCATGTGCCCTTTCTGGATGCCGTGAGTGACGAGTGCCCGTAGCGCGGCAAAATTCTGCGCAAGGCCCACCGCGGCCATCATTCCAGCCAAATCCGAGGCACGTTCCACGCAGGCAATTTTCAGCGCCAAACCTACCGCCGGATTGGTCTGCAACGCACCGCCAACAACACCGACCTTCAGCGGAATTTTGAGCTCACCGAGCAAATCGCCATTTTCAGCAAGTTGCCACTCGCTGAGTGAACGGTACTTGCCGTTACGCACAGCATAAGCGTGTGCGCCCGCTTCTATCGCGCGCCAGTCGTTGCCGGTCGCAATCGCAACCGCGTCGACGCCATTCATGATGCCCTTGTTGTGCGTTGTCGCACGGTAGGGATCCGTGTTCGCAAACGCCGTAGCGAGAATAATTCGGTCGCGCACGAATTCTGCCGGAAATGTCCCGTCGCCCAGACTGGCCAGCGGAAAGCGCACACGCGCAATTGCGATCGACCGGTCCGCGAGGTTGGAGAGAATTTTCATCGCCACCTGCGCGCCCGTCAGTACTTCAACGCGTGGCGCAATGCCTTCACAGATCGTATTGACGAGGTTGGCGCCCATGGCATCGCAGGTATCCACCAACAAGTGCAGCACAACCGTCCAGCGTCCATCCGGCAAACGGTACTTAAAATACTCGATATCGCGGACGCCACCGCCGCGGGCAAGCAGGTTGGGCTGCATGACGTTGGCCATGCGCATTAGCTCTGCTTTGCGTTGATGCAGGGCAAGAATAGCCTGATCCGGATCGTCCACGTCGATCAGCTGCATCTGACCAATCAGCAATGACTCAGGAATCTGTACCTCGAAACCACCGGCCGGCCGGGCCAGTTTCGCCGCACCGCTCAGCCCGGCGACAATCGACGGCTCCTCAACCACCATGGGTATCAGGCAATCCCGACCGTTGATCCGGAAATTCGGCGCAATCGCCAACGGCATGCCGAATACGCCGACCACGTTTTCGATCATCCTGTCCGCGGTGTTACCGCTCAGGACAAATTCGCCACGCCGCAGGCGATCGGCATCCTCATCTCCGAGTACGCCCTGCTCGACCAGCCGGTCAATTCGCTGCGTGACAGTGAGCCGGTAGAACCCTGCAATTGCCGAATCAGTTTTCAATGTGTTAATCCATCGAGTTGCACGCCCGGTTCTCCGAGCGTTGTGTCCAGCGCGATATAGCCGTGCTGCCGTACTCTTTCTGCAAAGACCTTGAGCGCCGTACTGTCCATCGACATCACGGCACCAATATCGCCACCACCCGCACCGCACGGCTTGTAGACGAGACCACATTCTCTCGCCGCCGCGTAGACGTCGGCATGGCCGGCCGAGAAAATGCCCAGCGCCTGATCGCGATCAAAATCGTACAAAGCCCTGCTATAAACATCGAATTGCACCAGCAATTCCGCCGCGTTGCCGGTGCGCCAACAAGCCAGCAGCGCGCGCGCTTCAGCGCACAGCGTCGCGAGGCTTGCGCGTTTGGCCGAATTGCGCAATCCCGCGTTCAATTGATTGATCTTTGCCGTGGTACCAGCCGGCTTGCCGCTCCACAGCAATGCCACTTGCAAGCCTTCCGGCCAATCAAGCATCTCCACCGCTGCCTTGTCGCACAGGTAGGCGATAGTGCCGCCGGTGACCGCGCAAGCAATATCAACGCCGCTGCCTGCGCCGCCCTGAAAAGCCTTGTGCGCCGCCAAAGCCGCCGGTAACAGTGCCGGGCCACGCTGGCGGGTCAGAAATGCCGTCAACGCGACGGACAACGCGGCACTGGAACCCAGTCCGAGCTTGCAGCCGCTGGCATTGTCGATGAATGCACGCGTGTCCAAAGTCAGTCGAATACCGGCATCGGCCATCCCGCCAACGGACTGCAGAACACTTTCAAACAAGGCGAATGCACCGGCGTCAGGCGGCGAATCCAGCCAGACCAGCGTGCCGTCGGACTTGGCGGTAAATCGCCACACCCCGTCAATAAAACCGGGCATACAGAGTTCGTTGTAATCACCGGCGATGCTCTCAGCACTCACCCGGGCACGGCTGTTAACACTTGCTGCGATCGCGGGCGCACCGTGCAAGACCGCATACTCACCGCCCAAGACCACTTTGCCGGGCGCTGTTGCCACGTAGCTGTCCGGCCGCATTACAATATCCGGGCACCATCGCCGAGCCCGCTTTGCAAAACATCAATAACGCCTGCGGTCTTGCGTAGTTGGTCAGCAACCTCCGTCGCCATCTCCGGCAGCGAAACCACTTTTACCTGGGGACCCGCATCGATCGTGAAGAACACCGCGTCGCCACGATCCTGCATGCGCCGTACCGACTCCAGCGCGGCCAATGTCGCGCTGTTCCAGTAGACCACCGATGGCCGCGACGACCACATCACCGAATGCATTTTCAAACAATTGTGCTCGGCGACCGCTGCCAGCGCGGCGAAATCGCGCGCCGCTACGGCTTCACGCGCTGCGCTCAGGTCTTCAGGCTGGCGTTCGACCCAGGCCTCGTAGAAAGGCGATGTCTGGCGACTGATGATCATGGCCGCGCTTGAACTGACGGGCTTCGAACCGGCCTCGGTCACGGCGACGGTAACCGTCAACGGCCACTGCTCGGGTGTCGCGAGAGTGCTGAGGTTTATGTTGTCCGGCCCCACTTCCAGCTCGACAAAGCCAGGGTACAGGGAGCGTGCCGCGGACCCCGAGGCCCGACCGGCAGCGCGTGCCAGACTGAGACGGTCACTGCGACGACCATTGGCTTTGCTCGCCGCCGTCGCGAGTGCCGCGAATGCCGACGCCGACGACGCCAGACCGGCAGCAATCGGGAAATTGCATTCACTTTCTATACGCGCCGCCGGGCGTTCCGCACCTGCAATGTCATCGAGGCAACGCCGCACCCGCGGCAGCATGGTCGGCTGCTCCGCGCCATTCACCAGCAGCGTATCGGGGCCAGGTTGGTCGTCGAATTCCACGCTCATTCTGGTCCACAAGGCATCGAGCGTGACCGACAACGAGCCGGTAGCCGGCAGATTGTTCTCGACATCCCGTTTGCCCCAGTACTTTACGAGGGCGATGTTTGGCTGCGCCTGGCTGATTGCCCGCATGATGGTGGTCCGAAATGGCTGGTTTGCTACCGGATGGGGGCCGGCGATTATAGCCCAGCAGCGCACAGATTCCCCGTACCACCCCCCGGCGCATTGACGCAAAATTACGTGTAGTCTTTAGCGCCCAGTTCCAGCCAAACCCAGCCCGGGAGCCCGATTTTGCCCACACCGTTCGCCGCTCGATTACAGGAATACACCGCACGCATCAGTGATTGTCTGGAACGCATACTGCCCGCAGAGGACGTGCTGCCCGCAAGATTGCATGCCGCCATGCGCTATTCGGTGCTCAATGGTGGCAAGCGCATCCGCCCGTTGCTCGCCTACGCCAGCGCCGAATGCCTGAACATAGACCCGCAACGCATCGACAGTGCCGCCACAGCGATTGAACTGATTCACGCCTTTTCGCTGGTACACGATGACCTGCCGGCAATGGACGACGACGACTTGCGCCGTGGCAAGCCAACCGTGCACCGCAAATTTGACGAGGCGACGGCAATTCTGGCGGCCGACGCGCTGCAACCTTTAGCATTTTCCGCGGTCGCCGAGTGCACGGCAACGACCCCGGAACAGTCCGCCTGCCTGATTCGTCTGATCGCGCATGCGTGCGGCTCGCGCGGCATGACGGGCGGTCAGTCCATCGACCTCTCATCCGAGGGCAAGACGCTCAGCGCGGCAGAATTGGAGCAAATGTATGCATTGAAGACCGGCGCACTGATACACGCGTCAATAATGAGTGCCGCCTGCGTTGCCGACGAGCTCACCGGCACGGATCGACGCGGACTGCAGCAGTACGCGGATTCCATCGGTATCGCGTTTCAGATCCGTGACGACATACTCGATATCGAGGGCGAGACCCTGATCATCGGCAAGCCGGCAGGCTCGGATATTCGTCAGGACAAGGCGACCTGGCCCGGGTTGTTCGGACTCGAGCCCGCCCGTGAACGCTGCGATGAATTACTGCAACACAGCATCAACGGGCTGGAGTGCTTCGGCGAACGCGCCGAACCGTTGCGTTGGCTGGCGCACTATATCGTCGACAGGGAACAATGAATCCGGCCGCGCGCCAGGTATTGCATGTTGATATGGACGCGTTCTATGCGTCCGTTGAACAACGTGACAACCCGGCACTGCGTGGCAAACCGCTGATAGTCGGCGGCGGCAGCAACCGCGGTGTCGTCGCAGCAGCAAGCTACGAGGCCCGCACTTTCGGTGTGCGCTCTGCCATGCCGGTCCGGGAAGCCATGCGGCGCTGCCCGGAGCTGTTGAGGGTCGCGCCGCGCATGGCCCTTTACAAGACAGTATCCACGCAGATTTTCGAGGTGTTCCAGGAATTCACGCCGCTGGTCGAGGGACTGTCGCTCGACGAAGCCTTTCTCGATGTCACCGACAGCCTGACATTGTTCGGCAGCGCTGAAAAAATTGCGGCAGAAATCAAACGGCGGATTTTCGCACGCACAGAATTGACGGCATCGGTTGGCGTAGCGCCAAACAAGCTGGTCGCGAAGATCGCATCCGACCTCGACAAGCCGGATGGCCTGGTTATTGTCACAGATCACAACATGCGCGGCATACTCGACCCATTGCCGGTTGGCGTGATTCCGGGCATCGGCCGACAGATGCTGACACGCCTGCATGCGGCGCACATCAGGACCATCAGGGATCTGCGCTGCGCGCCGACCCGCGAACTCGAGGCGCTGTTCGGTCGCTTTGCGGCGCGCACGCGCGATCGCGCCAGTGGTATTGATGACCGACCGGTGGTGAGTTCGCGCGCGGAAAAGTCCATCAGCGCGGAGGAGACCTTTGACAAGGATCTGCGAACTCTCGCCGAAATGCAGCGTGAATTGTTGCGCCTGTGCGAACGCACCGCCGGCCGCTTGCGCGCCAAGGACGTGCTGGCGGGTACCTTGCAGATCAAAATTCGCCAGGCCGATTTCACCACCTTCAGCCGCCAACACGGCTTGCACCCACCGAGCAATGGCACGGCCGCCCTCTACGAGGCGGCATTGAAATTGCTGCAGATATGGCTGCGGGAACACCCTGGCGCGCATATCCGGTTACTCGGCGTCGGCGGCAGTGAGCTGGCACGGGCGGCGCAAGGTGACCTGTTCGACGCACAGCCGGCGGCGAACGCATCGGCGCTGGATCGAACCGTTGACGAAATCCGGCAAAAATTCGATTCCGTACCGCTCGGCAAAGCCCGCACCTTTAACAATGACCAAATCGGGTAGAATCGACGATCTCGCGCCTGTACCGGATTCGCCCCTGAACCATGTACACCAGATTCTTCGGACTTAACGAAAAGCCGTTCGCGATTACGCCGGACCCTCGCTACCTGTTCATGAGCGAACGGCATGGCGAAGGGCTCGCGCACCTGATTTACGGGGTAACCGAAGGCGGTGGATTCATCCAGCTGACCGGCGAAGTCGGTACCGGCAAGACCACCCTGGTGCGCAGCCTGCTGGGCCAGTTGCCTACGGAAGTCGACCTCGCCCTGATATTGAATCCACAAGTGACAGCGCTGGAATTCCTGCTGTCGATCTGCGAAGAACTTGGCGTGGAACTGCCGGCCAACAAAGACAGCACCAAGGCACTGGTGGATGCCTTGAATCGCCACCTGTTGCAGGCCCATGCGCGCGGCCGACGCACTATCTTGCTGGTCGACGAAGCGCAGAATCTTGCCGAAGACGTGCTTGAACAGGTGCGTTTGCTGACCAACCTGGAAACGGCCAAACAGAAGCTGCTGCAAATCATATTGATCGGTCAACCGGAGCTACGGGAATTACTCGCGAAGAACAGCCTCCGCCAGCTCGCGCAGCGCGTGACCGGTCGTTACCACCTGGAACCGCTGTCGCAGCAGGAAGCCAGTCAGTACATCGATCATCGCCTGAAAGTTGCCGGCGCACTCAGCGCAGTGTTCGATGCCAGCGCCAAGAAGGCGGTGTACCGGCTGTCAGGCGGCATACCGCGCATCATGAACGTGATTTGCGACCGCGCGCTGCTGGGTGCTTACAGCGCTGAAACACGTACGGTGAATCGCGCGATCGTCAAACGGGCGGCGACAGAAGTATCCGGCGTGACCCCCGCAGGCCTCTGGCGTTGGCTGCTGCCGGCCTCCGCAGTCGCCGCGCTAGTGGTGGCAGCTATCATGGTCCCTCCACTCCTTTCACGCTCGGACAACAGCAACGCCGAAACCGTCGTTACCCGGCAATCTGTGACCATGACGCCTGCTGAGACTGTCGCCGCACCTGAACCGCTGATGCAGCAAGCCACAGGTGACATCGAACAGCCAGCGGCTGTGGCGGCAGCACCCGCACCGGTACTCGATGAATTGCTGCGCAATTATTCCGGCAGCGTCGACACCGCGATGCACACACTGTTTGCTCTGTGGGGACTGAACTTCACCACGGGCGCCGGCACGGGCTGCGCGCAGGCCGAAGCACACGGGCTGAGTTGCCTTTTTCAACGAGGCTCATGGAACGTGGTGCAGCAACTCGACCGCCCGGCCATGCTGACCCTCACCGACACCCGGGGCACCAGCCATCAACCGGTACTGACCGCCATCGACGGCGATGTTGCCGAGCTGGCCCTGGGCCAGGATCGCGTACGGGTGCCGGTCGCTGAACTCAGCGAGTACTGGTTCGGCGAGTTCATGCTGCTGTGGCGCCCACCCAATGGCGAGACAGTTGCACTGCGGCCCGGCTCCAGTGGCGCGAATGTATTGTGGCTACGCGAGAGTCTCGCGGCGATCGACGATGACCTGATTACCAGCGGTACACCGGCAAATGTCTTCGATGCCAGCCTTGAGCAGGCGTTGATGGAATTCCAGCGCCGGAACCGACTGAAGGTCGATGGACTTGCCGGGCAGCAGACCCAGATTCTGATCAATTCTCTGCTTGCCGGCGAGAATACCCCGAAGCTAAGTGGCCGCCGACAATGATAATCTGTGGCACGAGCAACGGGTGGGACCACTGATGTCGTACATCCTCGATGCATTAAAGAAATCCGAATCCGAGCGACAGCAGCAACATTTGCCCGGATTCGCCGATATTCCGCGCGCCGCGCAAAGCCGATCAACACCGGTATGGATATGGCTGCTCGTGGCATTGCTGCTGGTAAACGTCGCCGTGCTGGCATTCTTGCTGGTGGACCGCGAACCCAGCTCGGGTATGCGGCAACTTGAGCTTCAGGTTCCGGCCGTCGCCAGTGAAGAACAACCCGCATTTCGCGACCTGGTCAACGAAGCACGCGAGCAGGTAGCGCCTGAGACGGCCGCACCTCCTCCGCGTTCTGCCGCCACCAGCAGCGCTCCGCCGGCGGCAACCACCATTACGAATGACCGACCGGCCGCACAAAGAACACCAACCCGTGCAGCCGCGGTCAGCAACAGTGCAACGACGGCAACGCAATCAATACCTACAATGACCGAGTTGCAACTTAACGGTGAACTCCAATTACCCGAGCTGCACCTCGATATCCACGTTTACAGCCAGGCTGCTGACGAACGTTTTGTGTTCGTCAATATGAGCAAGTACCGCGAACAGGCGAGATTGGCGGAAGGCCCGCTGGTCAAAGAAATCCGTGCCGATGGCGTCGTACTTGAACATCGCGGTCGCGAGTTCTTGTTACCCCGGGAGTAGTTCACTATGCCTGCCGGCCTGTCGCAGTGAGCAAGGGCACATCCAGCAGCCAGTACCTGAGCGCGGATCGTTTTGCCCAGGCTCTGCGCTCGGGCATCCACCGGGTAATCTCGGAACAAGACAGTCTCAACGCAATCAATGTCTTTCCGGTGGCCGATGGTGACACCGGAACCAATCTCAGCCTGTCACTGGGTGCGGTGCTGCATACCCTGCAAAAACCGCCCGGCAAGCACATCAGCACCCTGCTTGCCGCCATCGCCGACGTCCTTCTGGACAGTGCGCGAGGCAACTCCGGTGCAATCGTTGCGCAGTTTTTTCAGGGCGTCAGCGATACCGCCGAGCAACTGACACGTTTCACAACCTATACATTTGCCAAGGCCGTTGAACGCGGCAATGAGTACGCCCGCGACGCATTGTCCAACCCACTGGAAGGCACCATACTTTCTGTCATTGCTGCACTTACGTCGAACCTGCAACGCCAAACGGCAACGGAAGCCGCGCAGGACTTCGCGACCTTGCTGAGTAACGCGCTGCCGGATTGCCGAAAAGCACTGGTTCGCACCCAATCGCAACTGGACGAGTTAAAAAGGGCAGGCGTGGTCGACGCCGGTGCCAAGGGTTTCGTCGCATTGATTGAAGGCATGTGCGACCACATTGCCCATGGCAAGCCGACGCCGTTACCGGAACACGCCAATGTCGAGCGTCTGGCTGCCGAACTGCCGCAACTCTCGGTCGACGTGCCAACACAGCGCTATTGCACCGAGTGCATCATCACTGGTGCCGGTATCGACCGTCGTCGTTTGCGCGAAGCACTTTCGGCGCTCGGTGACTCGCTGGTTCTTGCCGGCACCAAACGTAAAGCGAAAATCCATATTCACGTCAACGAACCGGAAAAAGTGTTCGGACTCGCCCGCACCTACGGCGCGCTGAGCGGCGAGAAAGCGGATGACATGCACCGACAGAAAAAGAGCTCGCACGATCACAAAGCCCCCTTTGCCGTCATAACGGACTCGGCCGCCGACATAGACGACAAGGACCTGGAACGACTCGACATTCACACGGTGCCGTTGCGTGTGCAGTTTGGCAAACGAGGCTATCTCGACAAGGTGAGCATTTCGGCGGAAGAATTTTATCGCGAGCTGCAGTCGAATCCGATTCATCCAACTACCTCGCAGCCGTCGCCGGGCGACTTTCGGCGCCAGTTTCAGTTTCTTGCGAGCCATTTCCGCGATGTCCTTTCCATCAATCTGACCGGTCGCGTGAGCGGTACTTTGCAAGCCGCGCAGGCTGCGGCCGAACGCACCAGTGCGAGCGGCCGGGTGCACGTCGTTAATTCACTAAATGCTTCGCTTGGCCAGGGCCTCATTACAGTCTTTGCGGCGGAGTGCGCCGCAGCCGGGCTCCGCATCGACGCCGCCTTACGGGCTGTCGACCAGGCGATCAACGAGACCTTTACGTTCGCGCTGGTGAAGGATCTGCGCTACGCAGTCCGCGGCGGTCGGGTGCCCGCTTCGCGCAAACTGCTGGCCGATTTGCTGCACATCACTCCGGTTCTGCGCTCCGAGCCGGACGGCAGAATATCCGCGAGCGGACTGTTGCTTGGACGCGTGGATCTGCTGCCGAAGTTCGCGCGTTTTATCGCAAAACGCATAGACCGCAAAGCACGCTGGCGCGTCGCAATAGGGCATGCGATGTGCCTGCAGGAAGCCCGGGATCTTGAACAATACGTGCGCGCGCAGCTACCCGAGGTCAGTGGTTGCAGCATTACCGATCTCGGTTCCGCGCTAGGCGCACACGGCGGCCCGGGCGCGATTGTTATCGCTGTGCAGCAACATCGGCAACCGGCTGAGTTTGCCGATCACGAGCTTACTCCTGGCGTAGCGACGCCCCCGCCTGAGTGAGCAGTTGCTTACCTTCATTGCGTGCGTTGTTCACCGCTTTCGAAACCGGCCAGGCCTGCATCCGGGGCATCGCGGCGATCGCAGCGGGCAGAGCTTGCTCAGCACACTGCAACCAGGCATCCGCAAGTTCCGGTTCGACCACCACCGGCATGCGTAAATGCAATTGCTGCATGAAATCATTGGCAGCCGTCGTGACGATGGTCGTCGATTGCAGCGTTTCACCGCTGTCCTTGTTCTGCCAGGTTTCCCACAAGCCAGCAAAGGCCAGCGGTTCTCCACTGGCTTTCGAAATGAAATAAGGCGTCTTGCCGTCGCCTTCCTTGCGCCATTCGTAAAAGCCGTCGGCGAGAATGAGGCTGCGGCGCTGCTTGTAGGCTGCGCGGAACGAAGGCTTCTCCGCTACCGTCTCAGCACGCGCATTGATCATACGATTGCCGATCGACGGGTCTTTGGCCCAGAACGGGACCAGGCCCCAACGCAACATGAGCAGTTGCCGGCCATTGTCTTTGTCTTCGCGGATCGCTGCCACGTATTGGGTTGGCGCGATGTTGTAGCGCGCCTCTACCGGCAGCGCGTCGTTGACGCCGAACAGCGCCGCGGTAGCTTCACTTGGTGAATAAAAGGCGAAGCGCCCGCACACGGTCTACTCGCGAATTCCAACGCCGCGGTTCATCAATACCAGGCAGACGCTGAACAATACGACGACGAAGGTACAAACGATTGCGTACGCATAGACGATGCCAATATCCGAGGTGCCAAGTATGCCGTATCTGAATGCATTGACCATGTACAGAATCGGATTCAGCTTCGACACGGATTGCCAGAACTCCGGCAACATCGAGATCGAATAGAAAACACCACCGAGGTAGGTTAGTGGCGTCAGGACAAACGTCGGCACTATGGCAATGTCATCAAATTTGCGGGCAAACATCGCATTGATGAAGCCGGCCAGTGCAAACACCGTTGACGACAAAACCACCATGGACAAGGTTATGAACGGGTGCTCGACATGCAGTCGCGTGAAACCCAACGCGATCAGGGTCACAAGCCCGCCAACCAGCAAGCCGCGAATCACACCACCTGCGACATGACCGAGAATAATTGTGGCATTCGACATCGGCGAGACCAGCATTTCCTCGACATGCCGGCCGAATTTCGCACCGAAAAACGACGACACTACATTGCCATAGGAATTGGTAATGACCGCCATCATGATCAGTCCGGGCGCGATGTACTGCATGTAAGGAGCGCCTTCAATCAGGCCGATCCGGCTACCGATCAAATTGCCAAAGATCACGAAATACAGCGTCATCATAATGGCGGGCGGAACGATGGTCTGAATCCAGATACGCAATACCCGGATCACTTCCTTGGTAACGATGGTTTTGAGACCGATCCAGTTCAGGGCGATATTCATGCTGCTGTGTCTCCGCCCGCCTGCTTCTTGTTGTCGACCAGGCCAAGAAACAGCTCTTCCAGCCGATTCGCCTTGTTGCGCAGACTTTGCACGGACATACCCCGGGCACTTAGCGCCGCAAACAACTCGTTCAGATCCCTGCCCGCTTCTATGGCAACTTCGATCTCGGTATCGTCCAGGCGCGCTACCTCGAAGCCGCCCAGTTGCGGTGCCGCGCTCAGCGGATCGCGCAGGCTCAGGATGAACACTTCGCGCTGCAATTTGCGCAGAATAGTGCTCATTCGGGCGTTCTCGATGATCTGTCCGCCGTCGATAATGGCAACATGCCGGCACAAGCTTTCGGCTTCTTCAAGGTAGTGGGTCGTGAGAATTATCGTTGTTCCGGCTTCATTGATCTTGCGCAGAAACTCCCACATCGAGCGACGTATTTCGATATCGACACCGGCGGTCGGCTCGTCAAGGATCAGCAACTTTGGTTCGTGAATCAAAGCCCGCGCAATCATCAAGCGGCGTTTCATGCCGCCAGACAGGCTGCGCGCAGCGTCGTTCCGACGATCCCAGAGCCGCAGTTCCGTCAGGTACTTCTCGGCTCGCTCGTGGGCAATTTTGCGCTTCAACCCGTAATAGCCGGCCTGATTCAAGACAATGTTTTGCACCGTGTCGAACAGATTGAGGTTCACTTCCTGTGGCACCAGACCGAGACAGGCTTTCGCCGCTTCGAGGTCCCGGTCAATGTTGTGACCAAAGATCTCGACGCTGCCGCCTGACTTTTGCACCAGCGAACAGATAATGCCGATAGCCGTCGTCTTGCCGGCGCCGTTGGGTCCCAGCAGCGCGTAGAAGTCACCCGATTCCACATTGAAATCGATGCCTTTAAGCGCCTGATTGCCGTTGGGGTAGGTTTTTTGGAGGTTCTTGATGGATAGTGCATGCATGGCGCCGCGTATTGTATACGTCCTGCTCCTTGCGGTCAGCGGTCACTGTCGTCGGCAACCTTGAATGGCGGGGCATGAAATGCACGAGCGGCCAGTGCGGGCCGCTGAATTCGCTGCCCGGCACCATCGGTCAGCACCCTTTGCAGCGCCGTGATACAGGCCGCATCGCGAACGGCTCGCTCAGCGCTGGTCGCGTCATCCAGCAGTTTGTGCCACAACGCGCTGTCTGCGGGCGAACGCAAGCGCAACACATCCACCCGCGCAGCGGCCTGCACAATATCCATCAACGGTTGCTCGGCCACTTGCTCGCACCAATGCAGGCTGGCGCCACAAATCACTCGCGCGGCATACGCGTTTTGCCGGGCGAGTTGCCACAGGTAGGCGACGCTGGCCGTAATCAGGCAACTGACAGCCTGATCCGACAGCGCGCTGGCAAACATATCCCGCTCACCGCAGGTTGCAAACAAACCGTCCCAGAAATCCCCGTCCGCCTCCCGCAACGAAAATAGCAGAAACGGCGCACTCGCCAGCCGTTCCCGCTGCAGGCTGCGCTGTGCTTGCAGGCGCTCGAACAGGTCGGCGTTCAACCCACGGCAGAGTCCTTCCGCTCGTGCCGCATCCGCGAACAGTCCCAGAAAGGCCCGATTGAGGGCCCTGACATTGGTGTAATCCGCATGCTGCGGTCCCAGATAGTCCATCCCCAACTCCCTCATGCCAGGCGGTGTACCCAATTGCGCCCCGCCTCCAGGTTCGCCCGACACCGTTCTGCGACGGCTGGCAACAAACCCTCAGTAATCCCGGCGAGCCTTTGCGGTCATTTTTTGTAGTTACTCTATTTTGTCTTGCACGACCATGTATGGATCGTATAGGGTTTTATAGCACTGTATATGGGCTATAACTAGCATAAGGGGAAAGAAATGCGACTGACCGATGACCGTTACGCCTCTGAGCGTTGCCGCTTCGAGCTGGCGCTGCGCATGATTCGTCACGAGGCCCGCACCCGTACCATCCGTGACTGCACCGGCCTGAGTGACGACCGGATTCGCAAAGTGTACGCGACCTATTTCCGCGATCAGCGCGGCCCGCAGATCCGCCGCCGACGCGGCAAGTCACCGCAACAGGTCACTCTGTTCGTCAAGAACCCGTTCTATCAATTGGAAGCAAGCACCCTGGTGGCACTGTTCTGCGCCAATCTGCTGCTGCGCATTGACCATGAAAACGCGATACACCCTTGCTGGCCCCGCCCTGATGTCGAGTATGGCCACCGCTTGTGTCGCGCGTTCGAGACCTACCAACTGTTGCACCGCCGGCCACAACTGAACTTTGAATGGGCCTGGAATCTGCTGCAAAACATCTCGCGGAATGACGAGCTGGTGTTGTCTATCTGTACTGACTGCAACACCCGCTACGTACAGGATGCGTATGCGCTGGATCACCACACCTGTCCCGGCTGCGAAATCGCCCGGCAACGTCGTTGCGGCAAACGTGCGACGGCAATTCCTGCGTAATTCTGAAAATCGGATGCCCGGCCGCCGGGCAGAATTTGTTTACCGCGGTGCCGGCGGTACCCGCTGCTGTTCGCGGCAGACAAACTGAAATACGAATGCACGCTGATACTTGTGGTGATCATTCGCAAGCGACGAACAGTCCATCACGCCGACCGGCATCGGCAGGTGGCAGCATTGCAGTTGCGCCTCGACTTGTAGTTACAATGCGCTCAACCTGATCAACACGCTGTGGAGTTGTACGCATTTATCAACTTTTTCATTTGAAGGCCAAGAGCGGTGCCAGCCTGCAGAAGCAGATTGTTGAACAGATCGTCGCCGCTATCGCGCAGGGTCACATCACAGCCGAAACGCCGCTACCACCCAGTCGCATTCTGGCCAGCCAGCTAGGCGTTGCCCGCAACACGGTTACGCTGGCCTACCAGCGCCTGAAAGAAGACGGCTACCTGTTGTCGCGCGAACGCAGTGGCTATTTCGTCAATCCCGAGTTCCTGAATCAAATCCCAGTCAGCCGCCCGGTCCCGGAGCCGGTCGAAAACGCGCAGACGCCGGACTGGGACAGTCGCCTGAAAATCAGCCTTTCCGAGCAGCGCAACATCAGAAAGCCGCAGGACTGGCAGCACTACAAATACCCGTTCATCTACGGGCAAGTCGATCACAGCCTGTTTCCGACCAATCACTGGCGGGAATGTTGTCGCGATGCAGTCAGCGTTGGCGCGATACGTGACTGGGCCAACGATCACGTGGACAACGATGACTCAGTACTGATCGATCAGATACACAAGCAGATACTGCCGCGGCGCGGAATCTGGGCGGAACCCGATCAGATACTGATCACCGTGGGCGCACAGCATGCACTGTACATGCTGGCGCGCTTGCTGCTGTCAGCGGATGTCACGGTGGGTATCGAAGATCCCGGCTACGTCGATTTTCGAAACATTGCCTCGTTGAGTGGCGCCCGGATCCGCGGCCTGCCTATCGATGAAAACGGCCTGATCCTCTCGCCGGACATCGACGAATGCGATTACCTGTACGCCACTCCCAGTCACCAGTCGCCGACGACAATAACGATGTCGCTGCAGCGGCGTTACGAACTGCTCGAACGGGCAGTCAGTTCGAGTTTCGTCATTATCGAAGATGACTATGAGAGTGAAATTGCGTTCTCGGACAACCCGACGCCCGCCCTCAAGAGTCTCGATTGCAACGAGCGGGTCATTTACGTCGGCAGCCTGTCAAAAACACTGGCCCCTGGCCTGCGCATGGGCTACGTGGTCGGCTCTACCCGCTTCATTGCAGAGTTGCGCCAGCTTCGCCGTCTGATGATCAGGCACCCGGCCGCCAACAATCAACGGTCAGTGGCGCTGTTTCTTGCCCGTGGCTACCACGATGCATTGACGCGTGCGCTGGTCGGCGCCTACCGGGAGCGCTACGCTGTACTCAAACAAGCGCTCAACAGCTACATGCCCAGCGCGACATTGTCGGAATCGGTTGGCGGTTCGTGTGTCTGGGTTCAGGGCCCCGCCGGTCTCAATGCCGGACTGCTGCGCAAGCGCGCCGCCGCCGCGGGTATTCTCATTGAAGCCGGCGATATCCATTTCCTGGGCGCCGAACCTCCACGCAACTATTTCAGACTCGGCTTTTCGTCGATTCCGCTGGAAAAAATCGAACCGGGCATTCGCGAACTCGGACGCATCGCCGACCAATTGATGAACGATTCCGCCGCCTAGCTGGTGCCAAATCCTGTGCAGCTCTGGTTCTAACTGCCGCCAAGCCGTTTTGCCTATCATGAAGCGCAAGCGTTTGCGTGGTCAGAAAACTATCACCAGCTGTCACCGACGCATTCCAAACTCACGAATTGAAAACGTCGGCACGCCAACCCCGAAAGCGGAGCGCGCGTGACCCAGCCAGGAGAACACTATGACCCGCATGACCCCCAGCGAAGCCTTTGTCGAAACGATGGTGGCACAAGGCGTTACCGATATCTTCGGCATCATGGGGTCCGCCTTCATGGATGCCATGGATATCTTCGAACCCGCCGGCATTCGCTTCATCCCGGTTGTGCATGAACAAGGCGCTGCACACATGGCCGATGGTTTCTCACGGGTAAGTGGACGGCACGGTGTCTGTATCGGCCAGAACGGTCCCGGCATCACCAATTGCGTTACCGGCATTGCCGCGGCGTACTGGGCCCATTCTCCGGTCGTCATCGTTACACCGGAAACCGGCACCATGGGCATGGGACTGGGCGGCTTCCAGGAAGCCAACCAGTTGCCGGTGTTCCAGGAATTCACGAAATACCAGGGCCATGTAAACAACCCGAATCGCATGGCTGAGTTCACCGCCCGCTGTTTCGATCGCGCGCTCACGGACCTGGGGCCGACCCAACTCAATATCCCGCGCGACTACTTCTACGGCGACCTAAATGTTGAGATTCCGGAGCCCATTCGTATTGAACGAGGCGCCGGCGGCAAAAATGCGCTGGACCAGGCGGCCGCATTGCTCGCCAGGGCCAAATTTCCCGTCATCATTTCCGGTGGCGGTGTCATCAATGCCAACGCCGTTGCCGAATGCCAGGCGCTCGCCGAGCGACTCGGCGCACCGGTCGTTAACAGCTATTTGCACAACGATTCCTTCCCCGCCGATCACCCACTCTGGTGTGGTCCGCTGGGCTATCAGGGTTCGAAAGCCAGCATGAACTTGCTCTCCAGGGCGGATGTCGTGCTCGCGCTCGGCACACGCCTGGGACCCTTCGGCACCTTGCCGCAGTACGGCCTTGAATACTGGCCCAAGGATGCCAGCGTTATTCAGGTCGACGCGGACCACAAGATGCTTGGTCTGGTCAAAGAGATCGCCGTCGGTGTTTGTGGTGATGCTGGCGCTGCGGCCGACGCAATCCTGAGCCGCATCAGCAGCGAGACACTCGCCTGTGATGCCACCAGGGACGAACGTGCCAGCCAGATCAAGAATGAAAAGAGCGCCTGGGAGCAGGAACTGAACGACTGGATACACGAAAAGGACGAGTTCAGCCTCGAGGCCATCAAAGCCGCGGATGGACGTTACATGCACCCGCGCCAGGCTTTGCGAGCACTGGAAAAAGCCTTGCCGACCGATGCCATGGTCTCCACCGACATTGGCAATATCAATTCGGTCGCGAACAGCTACCTGCGCTTCAAGCAGCCTCGCAGCTTCTTCGCCGCCATGAGTTTCGGCAATTGCGGTTACGCGTTCCCGACGATCATCGGTGCCAAGGTTGCGGCTCCCGAGCGACCAGCGGTCGCCTACGTCGGCGACGGCGCCTGGGGTATGAGCCTGATGGAAACCATGACCTGCGTGCGTGAGAACATTCCGGTGACTGCCGTTGTATTCAACAACGGCCAGTGGGGTGCCGAGAAGAAAAACCAGGTGGACTTCTACAACCGCCGCTTCGTTGGCGGCGAACTGGAGAATCAGAGCTTCGCTGGAATTGCTCGCGCGATGGGCGCCAACGGCATAACGGTCAGCGATGTAGCCGATGTCGGTCCGGCACTCGATGACGCCTTGCAAGCTCAACAGAAAGACGGTGCCACGACGATAGTCGAAGTGATGTGCACCCAGGAACTGGGCGACCCGTTCCGTCGGGATGCCCTGTCGAAGCCCGTGCGCTACCTCGAAAAATACCAGCAGTACGTCTGAACAATGGTGCGCTCAGCTGTTCGTCGCTGCCTCGGTCTGGCCGCCGTGGCATTGCCGCTCATCGCCTTTGGCGCTGAGTCCGAAACCGGGCCCGCGACGGACAGGGTTCCGTTTGCCAGCAGTTACCAACCACTGCCGGCACAAGCCGTACTATTGAAGAATGCGACGATTCTGACCGGCACCGGTCAGCGGCTGGAGCATGGCGATGTACTGATTGCAGACGGCCGAATCCGCCAGGTGGGCAGCGACCTTGCTGCAGGGGCCGCCAGCGAATACGACGCGAGTGGCCTGTGGCTGACTCCCGGCATCATCGACGTGCATTCGCACATTGGGGTTTACTCCAATCCCGGTGTCGAAGGCCACTCGGACGGCAACGAATCCGTTGCGCCCAACACGGCAGAAGTCTGGGCGGAACACAGTGTCTGGCCGCAGGACCCGGCCTTCATTACAGCTTTGGCCGGCGGTATCACCACGCTGCAAATACTGCCCGGTTCCGCCAACCTGTTTGGCGGCCGCGGCGTAACCTTGAAGGCAGTGCCCGGTGTGTCCGTCATGGACATGAAATTCCCGGACGCGCCGTACGGCATGAAAATGGCGTGTGGCGAAAACCCGAAACGGCTGTACAAGAGTCGCCGACGTTCGCCAGCTACGCGCATGGGCAATATTGCCGTTGTGCGCGAGGCCTGGATCGATGCCACCGAATACCGCGACAAGCTGCAGGCCCATGCCGAGGGCCACGGCAAAAAGCCCAAACGCGACCTCGAGCTGGAGACACTCGCCGGCGCATTGAATGGCGAGATTCTCGTTCACAACCATTGCTACCGTGCCGACGAGATGTCGCTGATGATCGACGTCGCCCACGAGTTTGGCTACCAGATCACCGCGTTCCACCATGCGGTCGAAGCCTACAAAATTGCCGACAAGTTAAGAGACAACGGCATCTGCTCCGCGATCTGGGCGGATTGGTGGGGCGCAAAAATGGAGGCCTTCGACGGCATACCGGCGAACGGGGTAATTCTGGATCAGGCCGACGCCTGCGTCGTAGTGCATTCCGACAGCAAGGTCGGCATCCAGCGATTGAATCAGGAAGCCGCAAAAATCATGCGTGCCGCGGCCGAAGTCGATATCGAGATAGCTCCCGAACACGCCATTCAGTGGATCTCGAAGAACGCCGCCGAAGCACTGGGAATACTCGAGCAAACCGGCACCGTCGAACCGGGCAAAATGGCTGACCTGGTGCTCTGGAGTCACAATCCGTTCAGCGTTTACGCCCGGCCTGTGCGGGTGTACATCGATGGCGCCGTCGCATTTGACCTTGACGACCAAAGTGCGAACCCGGTCTCTGATTTCAGCCTCGGGACGACCAGCCTGCACGAGGCACAACCATGAAAATTCGCCACATCGCCCTCTCGCTCGCCCTGTTGCCGGGCGCATTGCTGGCAGAAACACTGGTCATCAGAAACGCGACTGTGCACACGGTCGGCCCGCAGGGCGTGCTGAAAAACGCCAGCATCGTCATCGACGATGGTCGTATTACGCACGTGGGCGAGCCGCTTCCGACTGGCCGTGATGACGCCATCGTCATCGACGCGCAAGGTCGCATGGTGACGCCAGGACTGTTCACGCCGCTCGGGCAACTGGGTCTGATCGAAGTCAAATCCGTTGGATCGTCTGTTGATTCCGTTCGTCGTGGCTTTCAGTTTTCCGCCTCGTTCGATGTTGCCACGGCCTTCAATCCGAACTCCACGCTGATCCCGGTCGCCAGAATCGCGGGCATCACACAGGCTGCGGTGACGCCGACGGCCAACGACAGCACGGACGCGGACGGCAGCGCCTCGGTATTCTCCGGCACCGGCGCCATCGTTCACCTTGGACCGCACGCGCCGGCCGTCATCAAACAACGGGCGATGATGGTTGCCTACCTCGGTGTCAGTGGCGCGACACGCGCCGGCTCGTCCCGGGCAATGGCACTGCAAAAACTGCGAACAGCGCTTGCCGATGCAAAGGACTACTCCGCGTGGAGAATCACACAGCCGGATACCAGCGAGTATTCACTAAGCGAGGCGGATCTCATCGCACTGCAACCCGTGCTCGCAGGCGATACGCCCTTGCTTGTTTACGTTAACCGCGCCAGCGACATGGCCGGCATCGTAGACCTCGCCGCTCAATTCGGCATCCGGCTTGTCATCGTCGGCGGTGCCGAAGGCTGGCTCCTGGCCGACAAACTGGCCGCGACCGGCACGGTGGTCATCGTCGATGCGAGCGCGAATCTGCCTACCGGCTTTGACCATTTCAATGCGCGCCTCGACAATGCCGCGTTGCTGGCTGCGGCGGGTGTGGAGGTAGTGCTCGATGCGAACAGCAGCCGCCACAATCACAATGCGCGCAACATTACTCAGGCAGCTGGCATCGCCGTCGCAAACGGTCTCAACTGGGACACTGCGCTCCGTGCAGTAACGCTTGCACCCGCCAAGGTCTACGGCGTTGATGACGAAGTCGGCAGTATCGAGCCAGGCAAGCGCGCCAACATTGTTGTTTGGCGCGACGACCCTTTTGAGCTGAGCAGTTTCCCTGCAGAGGTCATCATTGACGGGGAAATCGTACCGAGAGTGTCCCGGCAAACCTTATTGCGGGACCGCTACCTCGCAACTGACGATGCCCGACCGCCGGCCTACCGCAAGCCGTAAGACGCGTATCCTCAAACGGGTCCTGTTGCCCGCCCAAGGGCGGCATCCAACGCATCCACAATGGCATCGATGTCCCGTTGATTGGCAATGAACGCCGGGCTCAGGGCCAATGTGTTGTTGAACTTCTGGAAGCTCCGGTTAGTGCGGCCGATGATCACGCCATGCGCCATACAGTCGGCGGCTATGCCGGCAACAACGGCTTCGGCAACCGGTTCTTTGGTATGCCGGTCGCTGACCAGCTCCAGACCTGCAAAAAGCCCTTTGCCACGCACGTCACCGACCATGGCATGCCGTTGTTTCAGCTCGAGAAGGCGATCCATCAGGTAAGCACCCATATCGACGACGTTATCAAGCAGGCTTTCGTCCTCGATGATGCGCAGGTTTTCCAGCGCAGCGGCCGGTCCCGAGGCACAACCACCGAACGTTGACACATCGCGGAAGTAGGCCATTCGGTCTGCCGGGTCGGCGACGAACTGCTGGAACACATCCTCGGTAGTGACGGTGCAGGAAATCGGCGCGTAGCCCGATGCAACACCTTTGGCCATCGTGACGATATCGGGTTGTACGTCGTAGTGCTGATAGCCAAACCACTTGCCGGTCCGCCCGACACCACACACCACCTCGTCCAGAATCAGCAGCAGCTGGTACTGCCGGCAGATCTCCTGAATGATTTTCCAGTAGCCCTCTGGCGGAGTGATGACCCCGCCACCCGCGGTAATCGGCTCGAGAATCACTGCGCCGACACTGTCCGGCCCCTCGCGCTGGATTACAGCTTCCAACTCACGGGCGGCCCGCTCACCGTAGTCGTGCACATCGCCATACTGACTTCGATAGCGGGAGCAGTGAGGCATCTCGACGAACCCCGGCGTGAACGGACCGTACTGCCCGCGCCGTTCTTCCTGGCCCGATGCGCTGAGCGTCGAGATTGTCGTGCCGTGGTAATCACGTTCGCGGTAGATGATCTTGTGCTTTTGTCCGTTGTGCCGCAGATGCGCAATCTGGCGAACGATCTTGAAAGCTTTCTCATTGGCTTCCGATCCGGAACTCGACAGATAGACCCGCGACAGACCGGGCATCTTGCTCAGCAATTTATCGGCAAACAACGCGCCGGGGATCGTTCCGGAAACTCCGGCGAAATAGCACATCTCAACCAGTTGATCACGCACAGCATTGGCGATTCTTTCGCGTCCGTAGCCAACATTGACGGTCCACAGTCCACCGGATACGGCATCGAGATACTGGTTGCCGTCGATATCCCAGATGTTCATGCCAGCGGCACGCGCCATGATCGTCGGGTACTTGTGCTCGAAAACACTGTGCTGCGTCAGGTGATGCCAGACACCGTCGCGATCCATCCGTTTGATGTCGTCGTAACTCTGATTCTTCTCGATCGCCTGCATTTCCCGGCTCCAGCGCAACAGTAAACAATGAGCAGACGATAAGCCCCCTGCGAGGAGCGGAAAAGAACCAAAGCGCGGTAACTTTTTGTACCAGAGCGCCTGCCAGAGTCTGCCAGCCGGCACTGGCAACGCGGGCATTAGTCGAACCCGAATAGCGCATGGCCTGGTGCCAAAAAAGGGTTCGCTATGGCTCTACCGGGACAAGGCGGGCTTCGCTATTTTGCCTTCTTCGACTGATTACAAAGCACCGGCGACCCGCCATCAGACCTCGAACAACCGGGCAAGGCGGGAAGCGCTGGAACACCGAAACCTATGCACGGACACATCACCTCACGCTGCCCGTCTGACCTGCTGTCCATCGCAGGGAGGCACAACGCTATCCGCACGGCGATCGTGAACTGCAGCAGTCTGCAGACGATGAACAGCGCCTATCTTGCCTGCCAACAGGGCTTGCTGGAGCCGGTCCTGATTGGCGACAAATGCAGTATCGAACGTCACGCGAAAACGCTGGCATGGGACATTTCGGCTATTCGCCAGGTGCCCAGCGACTCGGATTCAGCCGCGGCGCGAATAGCGGTCAGCCTGGCCAGGTCCTCGGAAGTAGCCGGATTGATGAAAGGCGACATTGCGACCGACGTACTGTTGCGTGCCGTCATCGACAAGCACAACGGCATACTGTGCGGCTCGCGACTGAGTCACGTGTTTCACCTCAGCGTGCCGGAGCAAGCCAGTGCGGTCTGCGTAACAGACGCCGTTATCAATGTATTGCCGGGGCTTGCCGAAAAACTGGCCATCGCCAGGAACGCTGTGTCACTGCTGCACGCACTCGAGATAGCGATGCCGCGTGTCGCGGTCCTGTCCGGCACTGAAAAGGCGAACACTTCAATGCCCTCAAGCATCGAAGCAGAACAACTGGCAAAGCTTGCCGCACAGGGTGAAATTGAAGGCGCGCTGCTTGACGGCCCGGTCGCGATGGACATTGCCGTGTCAGCGAATGCAGCAGCGCTCAAAGGTTACAAGAGCGATGTTTCTGGTCAGGCGGACGTGCTGCTGGTCCCCAGTGTCGAAGCGGGCAACATACTGTTCAAGGCAATGGTGCATTATCTCGGTGCCACCGCTGCCGGCCTGGTGCTGGGGGCAACCGCACCCATCATGCTGACCTCGCGCTCAGACCCACCCGAAGCCAGAGTCGCCAGCGCTGCGCTGGCATCCATTTATTGCGCCGCTAACGCCACTCACTAAGCACTGGCCGAGTGGATCAGGGCAATGACTTTGCTGTAGCCAGAATCAGGACGTACGGCTCTCGGTCGCCAGACTTTGATCCACAATTTTGCCGTCAGTCACGCGTTGATCGTAACCGGCCAAGCGGCGTTTCAGCGTCGGCGTCAGTATCAACAAGCCAAGAATATTCGGTACGCAGATAACAAACACCAGCGCATCGGAGAAACTCAGCACGGACTCCAGCTGGATGGAACAGCCAACAATCAGGAACAAGCAAAATACCGTCTTGAAACTATAGTCCGCCCACGTGCTCTTGCCGACCAGGTAAGTCCAGCCTTTCAAGCCGTAGTACGACCAGGAAATAGCGGTGGTAATGGCGAACAGGAATCCAGCGAAAGCCACGGCGTACGGTGACCACGAGACACTGCGTTCGAACGCGCCGGACGTCATGGCGATACCGTCGGGAATCTGGGTAATGCCGGGGTCGTAGTAAGACGCGGTAATAATCACCAATGCAGTCAGCGTACAAATCACAATGGTATCTATGAACGGCTCAAGCAGAGCAACATAACCTTCTGCAATGGGCTCTTTCGTTTGCGCCGCCGAATGCGCAACCGCTGCCGAACCGATACCGGCCTCGTTGGAAAACACGGCGCGCTGGAAGCCGATAATCATCACACCGATAGCACCACCGCTCAGGCTTTCCGGGTTGAATGCCTGGGTGAATATTGCTGAAACGGCGTAAGGCAGAGCTTCATAATTAAAGGTGATTATTGTCACCGCACCGATGCAATACAGCACCGCCATGAACGGCACCATTTTCTCGGTAACCCGGCCGATGCTTTTGATGCCACCGACAATGACCAGCGCAACTATGGCGGCGATCAAAATCCCGAACAACCAGCCTTTGTCACTGAACCAACTCGCGTCCTGCCCGCCGGTGACGCTGACGAACTGAATGTAAGCCTGATTCGACTGGAACATATTGCCGATGCCGAGGCAGCCGATTACAAGTCCAATCGCGTAGAACTTCGCCATCGCATTGCCGAGGCGTGGCAGGTTGCACTCCGCGAGACCGCGCTCCAGGTAGTACATCGGACCACCGGATACAGTGCCATCAGCGTGCGTGCGCCGGTACATAGTACCTAGGGCACATTCGACGAATTTGGTGGACATGCCGAGCATGCCAGCCACGATCATCCAGAACACCGCACCCGGTCCGCCGGCAGCGATAGCTACCGCCACACCACCGATATTGCCGATGCCCACAGTACCGGATACGGCTGTGGCCAGAGCCTGGAAGTGAGTGACTTCGCCCGGGTGACTGGCTTTCGCGTAGTCACCGCGCACTACCTTCAATGCATGCGGAAAGCCGCGTACATTGATGAAGCCGAAACTCAGCGTGAAATACAATGCGCCGGCAATCAACCAGACAACAATCAAAGGGACGTCTGCGCCGAGAACCGGAACACTGTAGAAAATCACACTACTGACAAACTCAGCGAGTGGCGCGACTGTATCGTCGATCAGCTGGTCGATATCCAGGCCCTGTGCCGCAGAAATCGACGGCAACAGCGCCAAAATAGTGACGGCAAAAGTGGCAAATCCGGACCTGGCGTTATCTCTCCATCGTATGCGATGAACTCCTGAGTCTTGCGCGTGCAGTGTCCTCTCCCCATTGACCGACCCCACCCCTGGAGCCCGCATTTTTTACTTCAACGCTAGTGTTTCCAAGCGTCCTTGTTGCGAATGACTTGCCCGGCCATTTCAAAAGTCGGTTTGCCATTGTCCAGCGCAAACTCCCCGTTCACCAGTACGTAAGACATGCCACTCGAATACGCTCTCGAGTTACGTAACGTCCAACGCGCATTGACCGCGAGTGCATCCGGGTCGAATACCTGCACGTCGGCTTTGTAACCTTCCTTGAGCAAGCCACGACCTGACAATGACAACATTTCCGCTGGCAATCCAGTGCCTGCCCGGATCGCATGCTCTAACGTTATCGCTTTGCGCTCGAATACGAATTCAGTGATCTTGTTGGTAAAAGACGCGAATACCCGCGGCTGCGCAAAACCACCATCGAGGTCGTAGATACCTGCGTCCGTGACTGTACCAAACCAGTCTTGTTTTACGAACTCGTCGATATCTTCGGCACTCAAGGTCTGAATTGAACGGTAACGGCCCCCATTGGGTAGAGTCGCATCGCCACGCTTCTTCACTTCCAGCACGACATCGACGGGATCACTCATGCCCAGTTCCTGGCCAATTTCCAGCAATGTCTGGCCCACCCACTGTGGCTGGCGCTTGCTTGCAATCAACTCGACGGACTCGGGACCACCGTGTTTGTCGATTTGCCAGGCAATATCGGCGCGCAATTCCATATTCTTTTTCGGGTTTTCCAGCGTCTGCAGCAATTCATCAAGCGAGTAGTCCTTACCCCGATAGTATTTGGTGGGGATCAGACTGAGGTTCATTGGGCTGTTGCCTGAATTCGTGAACGCGATCTGCTCGGCGTAAATTTTCGCGCCGCGTCCGCGCGCCTCTTCGATCAGGTCGATGATCTCGCGCGCCTTGCCCCAGTAAGACTGATGGGTGATCTTAAAATGGGTGAAATCGAAAACAACGCCTGACTGCTCCGCAATACGAATACCCTCTTTTACGTAGTCAATTACGTCCCAGCCATCGGGGTATTTTCTGAAACGGTCTTCGTACAGGCCATCGGCATTGTGGCCACTGGGCAGGTAGTAACGGTGCTGCGGGCCGGTTGCGCGCTCGTGCGCGATGATGATCCCGCGACGATCGTAATCGGCCACTGCCTTCGCCAGATAAACCAGCTCTTCCTCGTCGGAATAGCGGCCGCTGGCATACTCCAGGCCCAGCGACATGCCGAGCGCGCCTTCTTTCATGTAACGACGAACCAGATCAGCCATTCTGGACATTTCCTTGTCCGTGCTGAAGCGCTTGTAGTCGTCCGCACCCATTACTTCTTTACGGATGTTGTCATGGCCCAGCAGAACGAAAATGTTCATGCCCGCCGGCTGCGATTCGAGAAACTTGTACTGTTTCGCGATCTGTCCCCTGACCCGATTTGCGTATTTTCTGGAATGCCGGCCATCGGCACCGATGTTGATGGTGGTTATGCCCTGATAAAGCAAATTGAGCGCCGCCCGCCGGCTCTTTTCGTCACCAAGCACCGCTTTGTCGGCGTGCGTATGGACATCGATATAGCCAGGCGCAACCACCTGCCCGGTTGCGTCGATCGTGCGTGCCGCTGAACGGGTTTTCCCCAGACCCGGGCCAATCGCAACAATTTCGTCATCGACAATGCCGACATCGGCTTTGTAGCCAGCAGCGCCGCTGCCATCGATGACAGTGCCGCCGGTAATCAATACATCGAAGTCGGCCTTATCGGCAGCGAAGGCAGTCGCACTGGCAAACAGCACTACAACGAGCGACCGGATCAGGGTAGTCGGCATTCCACAGCTCCTCACAAGCCCATCGCGGGGAGTCTCCCCCACGATGGGCCTGGTCGTGATTTATTCAGAATCGGTAAGTTAACTGGCCGTACAGGTAGCGGCCTTCTGGCGATGCCATCCACGCGGGATAGCCGAAGGTCGCGTCCGCCAGCGGCGGATCACGGTCCAGCAGGTTGCGTGCGCCGATACGTGCTGTCAGACCATCGAACGAACCACCACGGAAACGGTAGTCAACGTGCGCGTTGACTGTGGTTCCCGGCATGAAGTGGCGGTATTCAAGTTCAGGACCGTCCAACTCCAACGAAGTGTCCATCACGGTACCTGCGTAGCGGGCAAACAAGCCTGCTCCCCAGTTTTCCCTCCACCACGTAATCGTTGCCGTGCCCCGCCAGGCGGGACGACGATCCCGACCACGCAATTCGCCAGCAGCGGTAACCAGGATGCCAGAATCATTCGCCTCGCTGACGTCCTTAATCAACTGCAGCAACGGCGTGAAATTCTGGTAGGCCGTTTCCAGGTAGGCCGCACTCAACTTGATGCGCATACCGCCGAGTTTGGTATCGCCAATTCTCAAATTGTTCAATCGGTAGTCGATACCAAAATCCACACCCTTGGTTGTTCGCGACTCAAGGTTCAGAAAACGTCGATTAATAGTCAGCATTTCGCCGGCAGGCTCAAGCCCGGATCCGGCGTAATAGTCGATGTCTTCCTGCGTTACCGGGGCACGCTCTACGTCCGCGTACGCTTCACCGGTTGACAGCCGTGTAGCCCAGTCAAGCTCAGCCGTATCCTGAACGCCGATGCCACCAAAGATACCTTCCTGCTCGATTGCCCAACGGTTCAGCGTCAGTGTCATGCCTTCAATAAACGGCGGCTGGTAGGTCATGCCAAAGGCATAGCTGGTGGTTTCTTCAGGTCCAATGTTGGTATTGCCTATGTACGGCGTAATAACGCCGTAGCTGAGGTCGCAATCACCCATGTCCGCATACAGTCCATTGTTTATGCCTGCCTGGCAACGATAGTTATCCTCGATGCCATTGGACGAACGCACGATGCGTGGCGCATTGACGACTTCCAGCGCCGGTGCAGAGAAGCCCTCGGTGTACGAGCCCCTGATTTGCAGGCTTTCAATGATGTGCCAACCGATGGCAATTTTCGGCTTCAATACACTACCGAAATCGCTGTAGTGCTCATAACGTGCTGCGAGCTGCATATCGAGTGATTCGATACCCGGAATGTCCATACCTTCGCTAACGATCGGAATCAACAACTCCGAGTACGCGGAGAAGATGTTTCGAGAACCGCTAAAGTCGGGCGTTGAACTCATGCCGAGCAGATCGCTGTCGGAGAACAGGCCCGTAATCGTATCGGTATAGGTGATTGTGCCATCCATACGCGGATCGCGGTCTTCCTCAAAGCTCTCGCGCCGGACTTCCGCACCGAGTGCCATACCGACGTAACCGCCCGGAATTAGCCACAGTTCGCCGTTCGACATTTTGAAGTCCGCTAGCGCCATCTCCGTGTTGTTCTTGCGGTATGCACTGATGGTTATGTCATCGATCGTCGCCGCGGGGCTGGGTGTACAGTCGACAGCGTTAACACCATTGATGTCGTCATTACAAAAGCCGTTGAACGGGTTGTAGGCCGTCGCATCCGTTCGATTCAAAGCCTCAAAGAACGCAACGTTACTGATGCCATTGGTCCGATCTTCGGTATCGGCACGTGACCAGAGCACAGCGCTTTCCCAACCCCAGTTACCCCATTCGCCACGCAAGCCGCCGAGCAGTCGATGACTGTTGTTGGTGACCTTGTAGATGCGCGGTCCGAAATCCATGGTGCGGTAGGCGGAAAGCTCGATATCAAGCCCTTCGGCCGGTGCATCGATCCCGGGCAGGCGATTCGGGTTCGGCGAACCGTCGTCGAGAAATTCGCGGCCAAACGGGTTCCAGTAAGCGTTTCTGCCTACCGTAAAGGTGGTCGACGGTGCGAACCAGCCGGGTTCGATCTGGCGTTCCAGAACACCCCGGTAAGTACCTGCTTCACCGAAAAACTCCAGGCCATTGCCCAGGTCGTGGTTGATGAACGTAAACGCGTTGATGCGTTCCAGATCGGGGCGCATCGAACGTTGCGGATTGCTGTCCAGTCGCTGGTCGCGACTGATTCCGAAATCGTCCATGCAGATATCGCCCGGCAAGTCCGCCCGGCAACCGGGCAGGGTATTGGGCTGAATGTGGAATTGCCCCGTCGCCGTGGTTATACGGTTGTCGGCGTTGCTAACCGGCACATTGCCGATAGTGCGGAAGGTACCCCACGCTGTATAAGTCGCACGGTTATCGAGCTGCAGGTCCCCCTCCCATGGCGTGCCTTCAAACAATGGGCGCAGATCTTCAGAACGCGAGAAATCGTGCTCTGTCGCCAGATAGCCGTCCTGACTGAAGTGATTCAGCGATACGGAAACGTTGGTCCGTCCCTGATTGAAGTCCTTGCCCCAGTAAGCAGAAAGGGTTCGGTGGGTGTAGTCGATGCCTTCTGCGCCGCCGTAACGACCGCTTAACGTCAGGCCTTCGAAGTCCTTCATCAGTACGGTATTGACCACACCGGCTGTAGCGTCCGTGCCGTACAGCGCAGACGCGCCGTCAGACAACACTTCAACACGCTGTACTCCGCGAGAAGGGACAGTGTTGGTGTTAACGGTAGTCGCGATTACATTGCCTTCGAACTGCGTTCCCGGGTGCTGGATAATCCGGCGCCCGTTGAGCAGGACCAGCGTGTTCGAAGAGCCCATGCCGCGCAGGTTGAGTGCCGCCACGTCACCACGTGCGCTTTGAATGGAAGCACGATCTACCGAGCCGATATCTTCAAACAACGAAACGTCAGCCTGCGACATTGTCGTCAGCATCTCTGCACCGGAGTTCGGTGCAATCGCATCGACGTCGTCGGACGATATAACGGAAACCGGCAGAATTCCGTCGATCTGCACGCCCCTGATATGCGACCCCGTTACGACGATCTCTTCCAGCTCCTGATCATCTTCGCCGCCCTGAGCAGCTGCTCCTTGCGCATTCACCTGCATCGCACAAAACAATGTCAGTGTGCCCACTGCAATGCGACGAAGAAGATTTTCCAAACCAACCATTAGACTGTCCCCCAAAATTTTGCTGAGTCCTGCATCGAACCCGATTGCCAATACTGCCAACCGGGAATCGCCGATTGAGGCAAGCTAACAACAAAGCGATAGTGCGGGTAGCACCACACAAATTTCAGAGTTGGTGCCAAGCTGTGGCTGGTACCCCACAGCGCAGCATTTTAGATGGCGCAACGCGCAGCATTTTGGCGCCGTCGAGAGACGAGCGACCGCGTGCAGAAATGCACAGAGCCAGCAAAAAGCAGTGCATTGGCAATGCGCATCTGCCCGTTCATGGGTCCCGCCCTGGCGTTCGGCGCGCAGCTTATGGCTATTGCAGAAGTTGCCTGCAGCGGCCACTGAAGCTTGAAATTGCACCCGGACACTGCGTGCCGGCTTCCGGTAAACTGGCTGTCCGGCGCAGGCCCGATGGGGCGCGCCTTGTCCACCAACGGGATAACCTTCAGGGAATCCGCAATGATCGGCCACAATATATTCGCGGGCGCGTTTGTTGACCGCTCGGGGCACCGGCGCAAAGACAAAGCCTGGCTGGATGCAGCGCTGGCACGCGACGATGCGGTCTTTGTGCCCGTATGGGGCGATCGTTGTCTGGCCACGGCCGAACCGCACCGCACGGTGCTGCTGGCTCGCGACGATCTCGCCGCATTCTCGGGCGCCATGCCGATTTTTCTGGGTGTATACCGGGATCAGCCCGCATTTGCCGTCGGTATCGACCGGGCAGAAAACACACCGTTTACGGATCACGGCGATTTTCATGATCTACGCTACCTCGGCAGCGTACTCCCGGCTGACGAGGCCAACCTCGTTGCCCATGCCCGGGCACTGGTCCTCTGGCATCAGGCGCAGAAATTCTGCGGTCGCTGTGGCGCAGCGACGCTGCCCAGTGCCGGCGGCAACGTACGATTGTGCGAACGTGAAACCTGTGCAACACAGGTTTTTCCGCGCGTTGACCCGGCAATAATTGTATTGGTCACGCGCGATGACGAATGCCTGCTGGGCCGGCAAAGTAGCTGGCCGGAAGGTCGCTATTCGACGGTAGCCGGTTTTGTGGAGCCCGGCGAAAGTCTCGAAGATGCGGTTGCCCGTGAGGTACTTGAAGAAACCGACGTCGAGGTCGAAGACGTGCATTACCACAGCTCACAACCCTGGCCGTTTCCTGCGTCATTAATGCTTGGCTTCCACGCCCGCGCGACCAGCGTGGCCATCAAGCTCAATGATGGCGAGCTGGAAGACGCACAATGGTTCAGTCGCAAAGAATTGCGTTCCGGCTTTCCCAAGTTGCCGCCGCGGCTGTCAATCGCAAGACGGCTGGTAGAAGACTGGCTCGACGAGACCTGTTGATACCGGCATGTGCCTCGTTGTCCTTGCATGGCGCAGCCATCCGCGTTACCGCCTGATCGTCGCCGCGAACCGTGACGAGTTCTTCGCACGCCCGGCCACTGCCATGCAGTGGTGGCGCGACCGGCCTGACATCCTCGCCGGCCGCGACCTGCAGGCGGGTGGAACCTGGCTTGGCGTCGGCAGAAGCGGGCACTTCGCAACCCTCACCAACTATCGCGAACCGCAGCGACCGCGTTATCACAAGCACTCGCGTGGCGAACTGGTCGCGGACTACATCGATGATTCCCGGCGACCACTGGACTACGCCGGCAATCTCAAGGGTGAACGGTACGCCGGGTTCAGCTTGCTGGTTGCCAATGCGGATTCGCTGGTCTGCGTTTCCAATCGCGATGCGCCTGCCCGGGCACTCGACGCCGGTGTTTACGGCCTGAGTAATGCTGCGCTCGATACGCCATGGCCAAAGCTGGTGCGTTGCCGCAACGGCCTGCACGAGTTGCTCCAGCGTGATGCAGTGAACCCGGCCGCATTGATGCGCATGATGGCCGACACTACGCCCGCACCCGTCAAGGACATGGACGAGCACCTGCCCTTCGCGATGGCGCGCGCCGTATCAGCGCCGTTTATCCGTACGCCGGACTACGGAACCCGCTGTACGACGGTAGTGCTGGCTGATTACGACGGTCACGTACAGGTGCAGGAGCGGCGCTTCGACGCAAGCGGCCAGCCAAGCGGCGAAGATCAGTTCGACTTCGACACCCTGACCGCAACCTGATCAGTCGACGCCGTACACGCGCAACAACCAGTCCCGAATCGCAACGATTTCTTCACCGCAAACCGCATGCGCCATCGGGTAAGCGTGCCACTCCGGCTCGAATCCCGCGGCCTGCAAGGTATTCCGCGACAACTCACCGAGCGTAATCGGCAGGATCGGATCGAAAGTACCGTGGGCGATAAACACCGGAAGATCCCGCGGCTGAGACGTCGGCGCTGCAGTGACCTCCGACTGAAAAACGTGGGTCATCGGCAGCCACGTTGAAAGCGCCATCAATCCGGCGAGTCGATCCGGGTAACGGAGTGCCGTGTGCAAGGCGATGGCTCCCCCCTGGGAAAACCCTGCCAGCACAATCTTGTCGGCGGGAACGCCGCGTTCCTGTTCGCGCTGCACTAACCGCAACAACTGTTCAGAGCTGGCGCGTATGCTCTCTTCGTCCTGAGGCCCGTCCCGGTCCAGGCTGATTATGTCGTACCAGGCACGCATGGCGATGCCGTTATTAAGTGTAACTTCCCGTATCGGCGCGTGCGGAAACACGAAGCGCAAGTTGAGCAGCCCGTCGAGCCGCAGCTCCGGAACGATCGGCTCGAAATCATGCCCGTCAGCACCCAGCCCGTGGAGCCAGATCACACTGCCGTCCACCTCGCCCTGACTCCCCGCTTCCACTGTTTCCAATAAAGACACCCATTGCTCCTGCATATGTTGATATTCGACCGCCGCATCCTACCAGCGTGACCTCCTTCCGGCACTGATAAGGCGGCTTGCCGCCGCGCACGCAGCACGGCCCATGGCGCCGGACCGAAATCAGGGCTTGACCCGAATATGCAAGCACTGATAGTTTTATGCGCATAATTATTCACAGCAAGTCCGATGCCAGACAATTCCCACACACCAAACGACCGACGTAATGCCATCAAAGCATTGCTGGCCGCCGGCCCTGCCGCGACCCAGCAGTCGTTGGTAGAGGCTTTGACAGCCCAGGGTTTTGTGGCAACCCAGTCCAGCGTCAGCCGCGATCTGCGCGAATTGACGGCCATCAAGACGCCAGCGGGCTATGTCCTGCCACAACCCGACACGAGTGGGGACGACGAGGTCACTGCCGTTGCCAGCCTCCTGCGCAATGTGCGTCCGGCCGGCCCCAACCTGCTGGTCATACATACCGCCATCGGTGGCGCCCAGCGGGTAGCGCTGGCGCTTGATCGCTGCGGCTGGCCGGAAATCATCGGCAATGTCGGCGGCGACGACACTGTCTTTACTGCAACCGCGAGTGCCAGCGACCAGCGCGCTGTCATCACCCGCATTGAACACTGCGCAAACCGCAGCTAAACCAACAAACGGAGTCTTCTGTGTCCAGCGATACCTCACCCATTATTCTTGCGTTCTCCGGAGGGCTGGATACGTCGTTTTGCGTCCCATGGCTGAAGCAAACCTACGGCCGTGAAGTCATTACGGCCTGCGTCGACACGGGCGGCCTCGATGCGGCTGCCGCCAGCAACCTGCGCGAGCGTGCCCTGGCACTCGGTGCCATTGAGCACCTGCTGCTGGACTGCAAGCAGGTCTTTTTTGAGCGGGTCATTCGCTACCTCATCGCCGGCAATGTCTATCGCGGACACGCCTACCCACTGTGCGTTGGCGCCGAACGCGGTGTGCAGGCGGCGGCACTCGCACAACTCGCAATCGAACGTCAGGCAACAACGGTCGCACATGGCTGCACGGCGGCCGGCAACGACCAGGTACGTTTCGAAGTGGCCTTGCGGACGCTCAACCCCGGACTTGAAGTGCTGGCACCCGTACGCGACAACAACTGGGTTCGTGACGAGCAACTGGCATACCTGCAGGAACGTGAGTTGCCGCTGCCACCGCAAGGGTCCGCCTACTCAGTTAATCGCGGCTTGTGGGGCATCACCATTGGTGGTCGCGAAACCCTGACGTCCGAGAACTCCATTCCGGAAGATGCCTGGGTATTGTCCGCGGGCGCCTACTCTCAACCACTGCCACCCAGCAAACACAGCCTCTCGTTCAAGGCGGGCATCCCGGTCGCGCTCGACCAACAGCCACTGCAAGCCGTTGAACTGATCGAGAAACTGGAACAGCTCGCCGGTGCTTACGGAATAGGCCGCGGCATACACCTCGGCGACACAGTACTCGGTACCAAAGGGCGGGTAGCGTTCGAAGCACCCGCTGCTGTCACTTTAATAACGGCTCACCGGGAACTGGAAAAACTGGTCCTCAGTGCACATCAGTCGCGCATCAAAGACAGCGTCGCAGCAACTTATGGCGACATGATTCACGAAGGCCGGCAACTCGATCTGGCTGCCCGTGATATCGAGGCATTACTGGCCTCGTCGCAGCAGCGCGTTACGGGTGACGTGCACTTCACGTTGCAACCCGGCAGCCTGTTCATTAATGGCGTCACCTCGCCGCACTCTTTGCTCGCCGCCACCCGCGGCGTCTACGGCGAAGCTGCGGGTGAATGGAGTGCGTCGGATGCACTGGGCTATTCACGGGTTCTGTCGCTGCCCGGCATGTTGCAAACCCGCGCCGCAGGAAAGGATTGAACATGCGCAGCATCCTCGTTGACAAAATCGCGTCGGTCGCCCAACACAGCAACCTCAGTCAGGAATTGCGACTGGCGGATGACATCCCCTGCGAAGAAGGCGTCCTTATCGCTGTTCGGGTACTGAACAACAAGTCGCGTTACAACACGCTCGAACTTGTCAGTGGGCGTATGGCCACCGTCAAACAGGGCGACATCGTGGTCGGTGCGCTGGGCCATCGCAAAGCCCTGCGCGGTTACTCGGGGCATCTGCCGGAAAAACTGAACGTTGGTGATACGGTACAGATTCTGAATATCGGCGGCGTCGTTGGTATCTGCGATTCAGCAAACCCGGATGTAGGGCCGCCGTTCGAATGCGAAGTGCTTGGCACCGTGCTGCATTTCCCCTACCTCGGTGAGCGTATCGGTGTGCCTGCCCGGGTCGGCTCGACCGTTCTTAACGCCGACGCGGACCTCGGCACACTCGGCATACCGGTCGTCGCTCTGGCCGGTACCTGCATGGATTCCGGCAAGACAGTCGCTGCCTGTGCAGTCGTCGCCGGTTTACGCCACCGCGGTTTGCGCGTCGCTGCCTGCAAGGCAACCGGAGTCTCACTGCGGCGGGATATTCTGGCGATGGAAGACGCGGGCGCCAGTGAAGCCATGATCTTTTCCGATCTCGGTATCGTCACAACCACGGCTGCAAACGGCCCCATACTTACCCGTAACCTCCTGCGCAATCTGGCAACGCGGGAAGTCGATGTCATCGTTGTTGAACTGGGCGACGGCCTGATTGGTGAATACGGTGTCGAAGCCATACTCTCCGACCCGCTCATACGGGACGCATTCACGGCCGTCGTACTGTGCGCGAACGACCCGGTTGGTGCGTGGGGCGGTGCGCGAATTCTGCGCGAACAATTCGGCATTGAACCGGCCATCGTGACCGGCCCGGCTACGGACAATGCCGTTGGCATTGACCAGATCCGGCTACGGCTGTCATTGCCCGCCATCAATGCACTAACGGATGGCGCCGCCCTCGGCAATCTCGTGGCTGATATCGTCGCGCCGGCAACTGCGGGAGCAGCCACGTGAGCAACAAGATTCCTGCAATGGTACTGGGCGCTACCGGTTATGTCGGCGGAGAGCTGCTGCGCCTGCTCGCCGTGCACCCGGAGTTCAAGTTGCTTGCCGCTGTTTCAACCTCGCAAGCCGGACAGCCGATCGCGGCGACTTTTTCCGCGCTCGCGCCGGCGTGGCCCAACCTCACCTTCAGCACACCGGAAGACAGTCTCGCCATGCTCGCGGACGTTGACCGGCTGGCACTGTTCTCTGCGGCACCGCACGGCGCATCGGCGGCAATGGTCGCGCAATTCGTCGCGGCGGCACACAGCCACGGTGTCGAACTGCACGTTGTCGATTCCTCTGCCGACTTTCGCTACCGGACGGCCGCGGACTACGAAGCCGTTTACGCAAGTACGCATGGCGCCAGCGAGTTGCTCGCCGACTTCGAGCAGGGTGTGCCGGAACACGTAGCGGCAACCAGCAAACAACATGTCGGTCACCCCGGTTGTTTCGCAACAGCGGCATTGCTGGCGGCCGTACCCTTGTGCGCCTCTTCGTTCGCCCCTAGCAGCCTGTTCATTAACGGTATCACCGGCAGTACAGGCTCGGGTCGCAGCCCGTTGCCCGGCACGCACCATCCGGAACGACACAGCAATCTGTACGCTTACAAACCGCTGGCACACCGGCATGCGCCGGAAATTGCGGCGTACATCGCCACTGCCGGAGGCGGCGACGTTAGAGTGAATTTCGTGCCGCATTCCGGTCCGTTTGCGCGCGGTATACACGTAACCCTGCAGGCCGAACTTCCCAACGCGGTCAGCGTCGACGACCTGCGCCAGCACTATCGCGACTACTACGCCAACGCGAGTTTTGTTCGGATCGTTGATGGCACGCCGCGCATCAAGGACGTTGTAACCAGCAACTATTGCCATATAGGCGTCGCGGCCGAGGGCAATAACGTCGTTGTCATGAGCGCGATCGACAATCTCGTCAAAGGCGCGGCCGGTGGTGCGATGCAATGGATGAACCGTCTGTGGTCGCTCCCCGAAACCCATGGCTTGCTGGCGACAGCACCCGCCTGGACCTGAGGTGACCATGCAATCCAACGCCAAACAACGCGAAGCGGCGGCAACAGTACCGGTTTATCCTCAGCTGGACATCGACCCGGTGCGCGCCGCGGGTTGCGACATTTTCACGCGCGACGGCCGGCAGATTCTCGATCTGTACGGCGGTCATGCGGTAGCCGCACTCGGCTATTCGCATCCGCGACTGTTCGGAGCCATTGACGAGCAAGCGCGTCGCCTGCTCTTTCAAAGCAACGCGGTGGCACTTGATATCCGGGCCGCCGCCGCTGAAGCATTGGTCGCAATCGCCCCGGAAACACTCACCCGTGCGTTCTTTGTCAACAGCGGCGCGGAAGCCAACGAAAATGCATTGCGCATAGCTTGCAAGGCGACTGGGCGCGGCAAGATCGTCGCTTTGACGCAGGGCTTCCACGGCCGGACGGCAGCGGCGGCGGCCGTCACCTGGAATGCGGCGCAAAGCTGGTACGGCTTCCCGCGTCTGCCATTTGATGTCGAGTTTCTGCAACGCAATGACATCGAAGCAGCGAAACGCTGTATCGACAAGAGCGTCGCCGCCGTTATTTTTGAACCGGTGCAGGGCGTCGCCGGTGCCTACGATCTCGATTTCGAATTCGTTGCCGCTTTGCGGGCCGCCTGCGACAAGAGCGGTGCATTGCTGATCGCCGATGAAGTGCAGTCCGGCATGGGTCGCTCCGGGCAGTTCTTTGCCTCCCAGGTATACGGCGTTGAACCGGACCTGCTGACCAGCGCCAAATCCCTCGGCGGCGGTTTTCCGTGTGCGGCCCTGTTGTGCTCGGAACAACTCAGTGCCGGTATGCACAGCGGCGATCTGGGCTCCACGTTTGGCGGTGGCCCGGTAGCCGCGGCTTCGATACTGGCGGTCATCGACACCATTCGCGATGAGAACCTGCTGCAAAACGTTCGCGAACGCGAAGCACAGATTCGAGAGCTGTGTGTTACCGGTCCGGTACAACGCATACAGGGCATGGGACTCCTGCTGGGCCTGGTCTGCGACCGACCGGCCAAAGAAGTCCACGCAGCATTGCTCGAGCACGACATCCTCACCGGCACAAGTGCCGACCCCACTGTTGTACGACTGTTGCCGCCGCTGGTGCTGCAAGCCGATCACGTAAACCGGCTGGCAGAAGCGCTCGCAACCATCGTTCCGAATACCTGATCGTAAGGACTAACCATGAAAGCGTTTAACGACCTCGCCGACTTTGCCCGGGAAGACATCGCCAGCCTGATAGAGCTGGCTACCCGCCTCGACCATTCGCCGGAACCCGAGGCGCTGCGCGGCAAGGTCTTGTCGTTGCTGTTTCTGAGCCCGTCGCTGCGCACACTGGCCTCGTTTCAGGCAGCCATGGTCCGCCTCGGCGGCGGTTCGTTTGTCATTTCACCGGACATGTCCATCCACGGCCTGGAAACCCGGCCCGGTATCGTCATGGACGGCACTGCTGCCGAACACATACGTGAAGCTGTACCGGTGATCGCCTCTTACGGCGATGCCATCGGCATACGCGCGTTCGCCGAACGCCGCAGCCTGGAGGCCGACCTGGCCGAAACAGAATTCTCGGCGCTGACGAAGCTGGCCAACAAGCCCTACATCAATATGGAATCGGCCATGAACCACCCGTGCCAGAGCCTCGCGGACTGGAAAACAATGGACGATCTGGGCATTCCGGCGAGCGGTGGAAAATTCGTACTGAGCTGGGCCTATCACCCGAAGGCGCTGCCGCTCGCTGTGCCATCGGCCACCGTGCACATGGCTGCCATGCGTGGCATGGACGTCACTGTCCTGCGCCCGGAGGGCTTCGAACTGCCGGACAGCATTATGGACAAGGCGCGATCCGCGGCGGCGGCATCCGGTGGCTCCGTCACCGAGACCGACGACCGGCAAGCCGCTATGCAGGACGCCCACGTCATCTACGCAAAATCATGGTCATCAACGAAACACTACGGCGACCGTGCCGGTGACGAGGCTTTACGCCGTGGCCTCGACAACTGGTGCGTCGACGAGCCCTGGTTCGAAGCCGCGCGCGATGACTGCCGTTTCATGCATTGCCTGCCCGTGCGTCGCGGCGTCGTGGTCAGCGAGGCGGTGCTCGATGGACCGCGCAGCGTTGTCATACACGAAGCACGTAACCGCATGCTGGCGCAGATGGCTGTGTTGCACCAAATGCTCGGAGGCTCGAAATGACCCTGAATCGCGACCGCGCCGTCGTCGTCTCGGCACTGAAACACGCCGCACCGTATATCCGTTTGTTCAAGGGCAAGGTGTTTGTCCTGAAAGTCGGCGGGGAAATTTTCGCGGATGCGGCGACGACGCGTACGATCATGGAACAGGTCGGCATCCTCTACCAGGTAGGCATCAAGGTCGTCCTGGTGCACGGTGGCGGCCCGCAATCCACCGAGCTTGCGAAAGCGCTGGGTCTGGACACCAAGTTTATTGATGGGCGACGGGTAACCGACGGTCCGTCACTCGATGTCGCCACCATGGTTTTGAACGGCCAGATCAACACCCGCGTACTGGCTGTGTGTCGCGATCTCGAAATTCCTGCCGTCGGCATCAGCGGCGTGGATGCCGGCCTGATCCGCGCTCATCGCAGGCCGCCCGTGCAGAAAGCCGGTCAGGCTGACGTTGATTACGGATTCGTCGGTGACATCGACACTGTCGATGCGGACGTGTTGCGCAAGCAACTGGACAACGGCCTGATGCCGGTGGTCAGCCCGCTGTCCTGCGATTCCGCCGGCACCGTTCTGAACATCAATGCGGACACGGTCGCCGCCGCCATTGCAGCCGAGCTCAAAGCCGAGAAGCTGATACTCGCCACCGGCGCGCCAGGCATCCTCAAGGACCGCAACGACCCGCAATCCCTCATCTCTTATATAGACCGCGCGGGTTTGCGCAAGCTTGGCGATGACGGCCACCTTGCAGACGGCATGTTGCCGAAAGCGGCCGCCATCGATGCAGCGATAGCGAATGGCGTCAGCCGCGTGCACATCATTTCCTACAAGATGCCGGACAGCTTGTTGCTGGAAGTGTTCACCAACGAAGGCACCGGCACGCTGGTCGTCGATGACATAGGTGCATTGACGCCGGCAGAACAAAGCGCGGCCGAGGAACAGTCATGAGCCGGCTGTGGGAAAAAGGCCTGCCGCTTGATGAGCGGGTGCTGCGCTACACGGCCGGTGAGGATCACGTACTCGACGCCAGGCTGGTCGACTACGACGTACAAGGGTCGATTGCGCATGCAGAGATGCTTAATCAGCAAGGCCTGTTGAGCGATGACGATTGCAAGGCGATCTGTACGGGCCTTGTTGAACTTGGCCAGCAACATGCAGCCGGCGATTGGCAAATCGAGCTGGCCGACGAGGACGTGCACACAGCACTGGAAACCCGCCTCACTAAAAACATAGGTGATGCCGGTGGCCGCCTGCACCTCGGTCGCTCACGCAACGACCAGGTGTTGACGGCATTGCGGCTCTACTTGCTCGATGCAGTCAAAGCCGTGAAGAACAGCGTGCACGGCCTGCACGAATCACTGGCGGAACTTGAACAGCGCCAGGGTGAGCTCACCTTGCCCGGCTACACGCACATGCAACAGGCCATGCCCTCCACGGTCGCCTGGTGGGCAGGCGGGTTTGCAGAAGGCTTCGCGGATGCGCTGGACGGCCTCGACAGCAGCTGCCGGCGGATGGCGAAGAACCCGCTGGGCAGTGCGGCCGGTTACGGCACGCCCGGTCTCAATCTCGATCGCGACGCGACCACCCGAAAACTGGGTTTCGAGGTCACACAAACCCCCGTAACCGCGGTGCAGCTATCGCGCGGAAAGGCGGAAGCCGGCCTGTTGTTCGAACTGACTCTGCTGATGCAGGACCTGGGACGACTCGCCAGCGATCTGTTGCTGTTCTACACCCAGGAATTCGGCTATATCGCTTTGGCCGACGACGTTACCACCGGCTCGTCGATCATGCCGCAGAAGCGCAACCCGGACGTACTGGAACTGGTGCGTGGCGCAACGGCAACCGTGCAGGCCAGCCTGCAGGAATGCCTCTTGATTGTGGCCAAATTGCCGTCTGGTTTTCAGCGCGATGCGCAGCGCATCAAGGCGCCTCTGTTCCGCGGCATTGACCTCACTATCGAAAGTGTCGACATCATGGCTTATCTGATTTCCCGCATGGAATTCCAGCCCGAGAACATCCGCCTGGACGACGGGCTTTACGCCGCCGAGCGCGCCTACGCACTGGTCGCCAGCGAAGGCATACCGTTCCGTGACGCCTACCGACGCGTGGCCGCACAGTACGGCGGGAAACAACAGCCGGACTGAAATCCCGCCACAAGCGGCAACCCGCATTTCGATCTGGTATACCATGCGACTACTCGAAACCCGGTAGACGCGCATGAAACTCACTCGCACTTTGGCCAGCATTCTGCTGGCCACACTCGCCCTGTCGGCCTGCGGCCAGAAAGGGCCGCTGTACTTGCCCGGCGACCCGAACCAGGTCCGCTCGGAAGTGCCGACGACCAACAGCAGCACCGCTCCTGACGAAGACGATCAGGAAGAACAAGACGAACAACAACCCTGAACACAGGCCAGCCATGAGCCAGAAAAAACTCGTACTCGTAGACGGGTCTTCGTACCTGTACCGCGCTTTTCATGCTTTGCCGCCGTTATCAACAGCGAAGGGCGAACCGACCGGCGCATTGCACGGCGTACTGAACATGCTGATCAAGCTGCTACGCGAACACCAGAGCGACTGTTTCGCGGTCGTGTTTGACGCGCCGGGCAAAACCTTTCGCGACGAGTTATTCGAAGAGTACAAATCCAACCGGCCACCGATGCCGGATGAACTGCGGGCGCAGATCGGGCCATTGCTGGAGGTCGTGCCAGCACTTGGGTTACCGATGCTGCGCATCGAAGGCGTGGAAGCGGACGACGTGATTGGTACCTTGTGTCGCACAGCCAGCGCAGCCGGCATGCAGGTCCTGGTATCGACCGGCGACAAGGACATGGCGCAGCTCGTCAATGAACAGGTGACGCTGGTCAACACCATGACTGACACCCACCTGGATCGCGACGGCGTAAAGAAGAAATTCGACGTCTGGCCGGAACAGATTATTGACTACCTCGCACTGGTCGGTGACAAGTCCGACAATATTCCGGGTGTTCCGAAAGTCGGCCCGAAAACCGCCGCCAAGTGGCTGAACGAATACAACGATATCGACACGCTGATCGCCCGGGCCGACGAGATCGGCGGCAAAGTTGGCGAAAGCCTGCGCGACAACCTTGACCAACTGGAGTTGTCACGCCAGCTCGCGACAATCCGGCAAACCGTCGAACTGGCTGAAGCGCCGGATCAGCTGCGTGTTGCCGAGCCAGACAATGATTTTCTACGGTCGTTCTACGAACACTACGAATTGCGTACCTTGTTGCGGCAACTCCTCGAAGCCGGTGACGCTGAGGAAAGCCCGGCTGCCGAACCGGTTGCCGTTAAAGGACAGTACGAAACCGTGCTCACCCAGGCGGCGTTCGATCAGTGGCTGAAAAAAATCAATTCGGCGGAGCTGGTCGCGCTCGACACCGAGACCAACAGTCTCAACTACATGAATGCCGAACTCGTCGGCATTTCGCTGGCGGTTAAGGAAGGTGAAGCCGCCTACATCCCGGTTGCCCACGATTACCCCGGTGCACCGGATCAGCTGTCCCGCGATGCGGTGCTGAAGGCCATGCAGCCCTGGCTGGAAGACCCGTCACAACATAAAGTGGGTCATCACCTGAAATACGACGCGCACATTTTCGCCCGCTACGGCATACAACTGGCCGGCATTCAGTTCGACTCCATGCTCGAGTCCTACGTACTGAACAGTGTCGCAACCCGGCACGACATGGATTCAACCTGCCGCCACTACCTCGGCATCGATACCATTCATTACGAAGATGTCGCGGGCAAGGGCGCGAAACAGATCACTTTTAATCAGGTTGCCCTTCCGCAAGCCGCACCGTATGCCGCCGAAGATGCCGACATCACCCTGCGACTGCACAAAAAGCTCAAGAGTGAACTCGACAAGATCCCGTCGTTGGCCACACTTTACGAAACCATTGAACAACCGCTCGTGCCCGTGTTGATCGCGATGGAAGAAACCGGCGTCCTGGTTGATCGCGGCATGCTCAAAAAGCAAAGCGGGGAGCTGGCCAAAACGATGGCCAGGCTGGAAGAAGAAGCCCACGAAGCGGCCGGCGGCCCGTTCAACCTGGGTTCGCCGAAACAACTGCAGGAAATTCTGTTCGAGAAACTGGCGCTGCCGGTGGTACGCAAAACGCCGAAGGGACAGCCCTCCACCGCCGAGGACGTGCTCGCGGAACTGGCCGACGACTATGACTTGCCGCGGATCATTCTGGAGTATCGCAGTGTCAGCAAACTGAAGAGCACGTATACCGACAAGCTGCCGCTGCAAATCAACGAAACCTCGGGACGGATACACACCTCCTATCACCAGGCGGTCGCCGCAACCGGCCGCCTGTCATCGACCGATCCGAATTTGCAGAACATCCCGATTCGCAGCGAAGAAGGCCGCCGCATACGCAAGGCCTTTGTTGCACCGGAGGGCAAGATCCTGCTGGCCGCCGACTATTCCCAGATCGAACTGCGGATCATGGCGCACCTGTCCGGCGACGCTGGCCTGCTCGAAGCCTTTAATGAAGAGCGCGACGTGCACCAGGCAACAGCAGCGGAAGTCTTCGGCGTGCCAATTGGCGAGGTCACTGCCAATCAACGACGCTCGGCGAAGGCCATTAATTTTGGCCTGATGTACGGCATGTCCGCCTTTGGCCTTGCAAAGCAGCTGGGCACCTCGCGCGGAGAGGCTCAGGATTACGTCGATCTCTATTTTGATCGCTACCCCGGCGTCAAAGCCTATATGGACAATATCCGTGAACAGGCCCGCCAGGCCGGCTTCGTCGAAACGCTGTTTGGCCGTCGGCTGTACCTGCCACAGATCAACGATCGCAATGCGCAACGTCGCCAGTACGCGGAGCGCAGCGCCATCAATGCGCCGATGCAGGGCACGGCCGCCGACATCATCAAAAAGGCCATGATTGACATGTTTGCCTGGCTGCAGAACGACAAGCCGCCCGCGCGCCTGATCATGCAGGTTCACGATGAACTGGTGTTCGAGATCGATCCGGACGCGGCGGACGAGCTGAGCAACACTATCACCCGCCTGATGTGCAACGCCGCAAGCCTGGCCGTGCCGCTGCTGGTCGAAGTTGGCAAGGGACTCAACTGGGACGAGGCTCACTGAGAAGATATCTATAAATATCAATTTGTTACAAGATAATGGAACTCTCCTTCAGCGGGCTGTTCAAAATGCCTGAGTGTTGATTCACTTGCCTGTTTATCTCCCTACTCAGGCACGCAATTCGGCTGCCCCAAGCCAGTTGCACTACTTGACCCCGGATGCGTAGCAACGACATTCCGGGGTTTTTTTATTGGCGTTGACCGCGCTCAGTCGCGGTCGAGCGGTTGCTGCAGGAAGGCATCGAGTTGCACGCGAGCGTCATCCAGCCCGGTCCGTTTGAGGGCAGAGAACAGTTGCACCGTGGCCGTGTCGGCCAGCTCGCGACGAACCGCCAGCAGAGCACTGGCGGCCTGGCCGCGCTTCAGTTTGTCGCATTTGGTCAGCAGGACGTGCACCGGAACGTCGACCGAATGACACAGGGCAAGTAGCTGCTGGTCGAAATCGGTCAAGCCGCGGCGGATATCGACGACCAGCAGCAGCCCTTGCAGGCTTTGCCGCTGCTCGAAGTATTGCTGGATCAATTGCCCCCAATGCGCCCGGGTGCTCGCGGTCACCTTGGCAAAGCCGTAGCCGGGCAGGTCCACCAGCCGTGCCTCGTCACGCAGCGCAAAGAAGTTGATCAGCTGGGTGCGACCGGGGGTCTTGCTGGTCCGGGCGAACTGGCGGCGGTTGACGATCACATTGATCGCGCTGGATTTTCCGGCATTCGAGCGGCCCGCAACCGCGACTTCAGAGCCCGTATCGGCCACGAACTGGGAGGGAGCATTTGCGCTCGTCAGGAAATGTGCATCGGGGTATTGCGACATGGGATACCGCCCCGATGTGTGTATAATTTGGGGCCTTCTGAGATCAGTGATTCGGCGTGCCTAGTCTGACGACTATTAGGCGGGGCGGCAACAACCCACGGCTCTCCGGCACTGACACCATCGGAAGATTTTCTTCAAAAAACCGCGTTCGGCAGCAAATAATGACTGTCGGCCGCAGAGTACGGATCACGATATGAATCTGAAGTTTGCTGCTTTTGCGCTCGTCGCTACCTTGCTGTCCTCTACGGCCAGCGCCGACGGCATCGTTGAGGGCTCGGCTGAGGCCGGCAAGGCCAAGTCAATAACCTGCGCCGCCTGCCACGGTGCGGATGGCAACAGTGTCAATCCGGCGTGGCCCAGCATCGCCGGGCAACATGCCAGTTACATCGTCAAGCAGTTGCAGGCTTTCAAGCGCGGCGATCGGGTTGATACGCTGATGAGCGGACAGGCGATGATGCTGACCGACGAAGACATGAACAATCTCGCGGTGTATTACTCTGAACAACGCCCGGCCAGTCGCGCCGTAGCGGATGCCAGCCTTGTCGCCAAGGGTGAAGCACTGTACCGCGGCGGAGATCGGGAATCTTCAGCGTCGGCCTGCATCGCCTGTCACGGTCCGACCGGCAAAGGCAATCCGGCCGCGGCGTACCCGTCGATTCGTGGGCAGTACGCGGTGTATACCGCCAAACAACTCCACGACTACGCCAGTGGTACACGAAAATCAGACGGCGTGACCCGTGTTATGCGCGATGTGGCTGCGCGACTGAGCGACGACGACATCAAGGCCGTCTCTGCTTATGTTCAAGGCTTGCGTGGTGGCGTTACAGCGGGCGAGTAAGGCCGTGAACCTTTTACCGTTCTGCCCGGTCAGAACGAGCATTATCGTCGGAGTTACCCAATGAAGTATTTGCATGTCCACGCGTTTTTGTTGGCCCTCATACTGAGTGGTTGCAGTTCCGAACAATCGGGCCCGGCCAGTAACACGGCGGCAGACACGCCGCGGGACGAAGTTGCGCAGGAAGCACCCGCCGCGGTCACGCCACCTGTGACTGACGAAAAGCAGACCCCGACCCTCGTTGAGGAGTCCTCAGCAGAAGAAGTTGAGGACCAGAATACGGATGACGTGCCGCTGCTGTTGGCCCAGGCCGATACATCGGCCGCCCGTGACTGGCAGTTCGAGGAAGGCAAGCAGTATTTCCGCCTGGTGCCAACGCAACCGACGGTTGGCGGCGCTGACAAGGTCGAAGTGGCCGAAATCTTTTGGTACGGCTGCAATCACTGCTACGACTTCGAACCGATCATCAATCGCTGGGCACAAAGCAAGCCGGCAAATGCCCGCTTTGTACGCATACCCGCCATGTGGAACCCGCTGGTCAAACTGCACGGGCAGCTCTACTACACGGAAGAAGTACTGACCAAGAACGGCAAGCTCGCCGATCCCGAGGAATTCCGCGCCACCGTCTTTCGCGAGTATCACCAGCGTGGCAACCGCATGACTTCCGAAGGCGCGATTCAGGCCTTGTTTGAACGTTTCGGCGTCAGTGCGGAAGACTTCAGCAACACATGGAAGTCATTTGAAGTCGCGCAAAAAATGCGCGTCGCCGAGGATCTCGGCCGACGTTACGGCATCACCGGTGTGCCGGCAGTCGTCGTCAATGGCAAGTACCGCACGGGTGCCGGGGAAGCCGGTGGCTACCCGAACCTGATCAAAGTCATCGACGAACTCGTCGAGCGGGAATCCATACGCTAAGCAACCGCGGTCATCTGCCGGACAGGGCTCTGTTCGGCAGATGACTAGCCGTGATCTTCGGTCACGATCTGCCAGTCCTGCGCACCGTTGCGACGCCAGTACAAGCGCTTTTGCGTTTGCACTTCCTGACCGTCGTACACCATGACCTGAGTAAAGCGGCTCAGGAATAATCCCGCCTCTTCCGGATCCGCCAGCAACAGCACATCGCGTAGCGCGATGCCGGAGTCGCCGCGCGCCGCGAATACGTTGGCCCGCCAGGTCGACCAGGCATTCTTGTCCATGTCCTGCTGCCGAAAATCGGCTGCGTAGAGTGACAGGTACCCCGCCACATCCCCCTCGTTGATAGTCGTTTGCCAGCGAGCCAGCGCACGGCGAAACTCCGCGCGGGTCACGGCGATATCGCTGGCAGGCGCCCATTGCAGCTCGCGTGCGACGATAACCGGGGTTACCAACGGCTGCAGATCCCCGGCAATGCGGACGATCTCTTCATTGGGCAAGGCCAGGCAACCGTCCGTATCGAGTGGCGGGCGCTGCGGATCGTTGCGATCGACGCCATGCAGCCAGATGCCATCGCCCGTGCGCTTCTGGTAGCGATCCCAGGCGTTCGGGTAGTCGAGCACGAAAGCTGCATCGCCGTATTTATCATGCAAGCGACTGGTGTCCAGCTCTTCGGTAATGAAGTAGATACCCAGCGGCGTTTTGCGGTCCCACGCACGTTGCTTGCCAACGCCATTGCGGCCAATCGACATGTACCGTTCGTCCAGCTGCACGATGCCGTGGCCGTTATTCTCGAAACGGTATAGAGCCGCATCCTCCGCGTCCGCAATCAGAATTTCGCCAACACTCGCGGGCAACTCCAGCAGCCAGGCCGGCAGGCGCTCAGCCTCCACGGCATGCGCGGTAGCGAACAGGCTCAGTATGGCCGTGGCCAGAATTACTCGCATGGACATCGGTCTCCTTGAAGGATCACGAATACTAACGCCATCCCGCTGACGGCTCCATGCGCTGCGCGTCACAATTCGCGATTCCCCGGCAATTGCTGCCAGGCCCGTGTTCGTCATGCCGCAGACCATTGGCAATGACGCCCCACACACCGCGCATGACGGGATGGCGGCAGGCAGCGTCAGTTTGTGCCTGCCCCGGGGCGATTTTGAGCCTTCCACATTAATATTCATATATTTGAATGGGTTTAAAAACTATTCTCGAATTGTTAGAGTTATTGGCTGGCACGGATCCGGATGATCACCACCGCTCGACGTAAGGGACTACGCTTGCTTTACACCCACCGACTGTTACTACCCCTCCTGCTAACGGCGTTATCGGCTGGTTGCAGCTCCATGCCCGAAACTAGCACTGAGCGCCTGACTGGCAGCACGGAGCGCAGCTCCAACCGGGAGAGCGTTGCACTGCAAGTCGACGGCGCGCTGCCATTCCGGCAGCAGGGCCCCGGTGACGCCGCATTTTTTACCAGCCGTGCCAACGTCAGTATCGACGCTGACTGGCTGGAGTACGATGCGGAATATGCCTTCGAGCCAGGGACGATACTCAGCTCCAACGACCAGAACGGACTGACAAAAAACACGCCAAAACGCTTTGGCAAGCAACGCGCCGGTCAGAACGTCAAACTGAAGTTACCGGAAGTCGCCGGCGCGCCCTTGCTAATGGGCTTTGCCAGCAAGACAAAAAACCAATGGGCCGTCGACGGGTTACAGGCTACTCGCGAACGCAGCGCGAATCTCCGCTGGGCGCCCGGTGCCGCCGAAGTAGCACTGCAATGGAAAGGTGAAGGCTCGGCCTACGAGCGCACCTCGGCCCTCACTTGTGATCTGCAGGGAACGCTGCAACTGCCGCTGTCCGGGCAAGCCGGGCACTCGCGGAAAATCACCCTTGCCAGCAATCGCTGCACCGTCGTCGAGCAACAAACGGCCTACGCCGGGCTGCAGGCGCAGACCTGGGGCTTCGGTTATGCCTGGGGGTCGCCGGGCAGGGAAAGCAGTGCCACCTTGTCGGTCATTCGCCCTGAGCCCGGTACGTCGATCGAACGCGTCGACCTGATGAAGAGTTATGAACTGGGACTCAGCCATCGACTGGATTTCGGGCCGCTGAGCGCCTCGACGCGCGTTGCCATGCGACGGCGCGAGTTCGCGCACATAGCCTCGCCACTAGCGACCCTGGATGACGGGCTCACGGATGCACAATGGGTCGCAAAGACATCACTGAAATGGCAGCAGGAATATGCCAGCGTCACCGCCAGCTGGCTGCAGGGCGCGAACCCGCTTTGGTTCGCACCGGAGTTTGGCCGCCATCAGGACAGCTTTGGGCTGAACCTCAACCTGTCCGGCCTGCTCGCACGGCAGCTGCCCTACGCGCATCCTGAGCTCACGATGAACTGGAAATGGTCTGAGACCCGGACCGCGCGTGACCTGACAGTTGGCGGCAATACGCTGGATCTCCGCGTGGCCCTGCTGTTCTGAGTATCCCGGCGTCCTCTGCGCTGCGCGCCGGCAGGAACATAGGAAGAATGCCCGGGACCTGTGCGCCTGCCCGGCATCGACCGGAGTCACAGCCCTGCAAGCCGATGTTTCCCCCGGACACAAACACGTAGAATCACTCGCGCCCGAACAAGGCGACGATGGCCGCCAGCGCCTCTTCAGCGTCCGTTCCCTCGGCGCTGATTTCAACCACCGAGCCCGACTCCATCGCCAGCATCATGATATCGAGCGCCGATGCCGCATCCGCACTTTGCTCACCCTTTGCGATTTCAATTCGTGACTGGAACTGACTGGCGATGCGCGCAATACGCGCGCTCGGCCGGGCATGGATCCCCAAACGGTCCGAAACGGTAACGGTTTGCCTGATCACCCGCGGTCCGGATTGAACGACAAGGCATTCTGAATAGCAGGATAGAGCTGCTGGGCACGTTCAATCCTTGCCCGCAGCTCCGGCAACCGCTCCTGATACGCCGCCTTGTCACTGCTGTTTTCCTTTCTGGTCAGCACATCGAGATGCAACGTTACATCCTGGCACAGGCGTTTGAACTCGTGCAGATCACGGAAAACATCGTCAGGTACGAACGCCCGCCAGCGGAACAAATTCTCCGTCAGGTGGTGACAAAGTGCGGCGATATCGTCGTGCCACAAACTCGCTGACGGCTGCTCAAGCCCCTGCTCAAGCATTTTTCGCAGCCGGTAGGTGATCTCCAGAATTTCGGGATAAATACCAATCCGTTGCTCGAGCAATGCCTCGTTCAGACGCCGACGTTCCTCAAACTCGAGTTGCAACTTGTCTTCCAGTGGCTTGAAACGGAGATCCACCGCTCTCTTCAGGTAGTAACGCACAACAAAAGACAGTAGCGCGACGGTGGTCGCCGAGGTGACGACAGCGAGCAAGACAGAATTAACTAAGTCCATGGAATTACCCGGGTTTGGTTTTCGCCGGCAAGCTGGATGCGAGATCGCCGGGTGCAGACCTTGATACGACTATCCGATAGTTGCCATCAGGATACCGCCTCGCCCGCAGCAAGTAACGCGCTGCAAAGTACTCCAGCACACGCAGCCGCACGGCTACTCACTGCCGCTTTTTGCCAGACGAATTTCTGCCAGGGTTCGCTCGATCTCGGCAATCAACTCCAGGTCATTGCCGGAGTCACGCAACGCCAGCGCCGCCTCCTGCTCGGCCTCCGGGAAACGCCGTTGCTGCAGCAACGCAAGCGCAAGATTATTGCGAGCTACGGCAAGTGTCGGTTGCATGTGCAGCAAGCGACGGAAACTTTGTTCCGCGGACGGCCAGTCCTGCAGCGCATAGTGACTGTTCCCCAAACCGAAGTTCGCAATCAACGAGTCTGGCCAGTGTTCAACGGCGCTTTGCCATGCCCGCAGCGCAGTTGCTCGTTGCTCCGTCTGCTCCAATGCCGACAAAGCGCTGAACCAGCGGTTACGGTCAACATTGACCGGCAGCTCATCGGCCCGCAGGACAACCAATCCCCAGTAGGCGCTGCGCCGCCAGGTGCGCAAGAAGGTTTGCAGCCTGGACACCCGCCGCTCATCGACACCCGATCGCAATACGACCTGGCCGTTAACTGCATCCACGCCAATAACCACCGCGTAATGCCAGCGCGGCAGCCAGCTGATGCCAAGGTTCTGTAGAACGAGGACTGGTCGTCCGGCGCGAACCTCGGCAGCCAGCGCCTCGACAGTGCCATCGATGCGGTAAGGCACCCGCCCGGCGGCGCGGGTTGCGGCGAGCAACTCAGGCTGCAGACTGCCCTCCTTGCCCGGCAGGTAAACCTGGCGAACCAGCGTCTCCATATCCGTTGCCACGCCGCTGTAATCGAGCACAGTCAGCAGGGCCGCGGGCCCGCACTGGTACAGCGCCTGCGGATGAAACGGCGTATCCGCCAACTCTGGGACCGAGCCTATCGCCGAAGTATCGACGGCAGGCAAGCGCAGCGATGCGCAACCTGCCAACAGCGTGCAATAAAAAAAGACCAGCACGAGGCTGGTCTTAGCATGACGGTTCATGTTCTGCTGTTCGGCGTCAAATCTTCTTGAAAATATCGGTAACGCCGACCAGCTCCAGTATCAGCAGCACCAGGAACACGGTGCCGATTACGCCGATCGCGCTACCGCCCGCCATTCCGGCTTCGAGGCGCTGCTCGAAATCAGCAAGATCCGCATCACTCAGCATACTGACGCGCTGTTTCACGTCCGCCGGGTCGACACCCAGTGCCAACAGTTGCTGCGATACATCGGCGCGCGCAATGAGCGTTTCCACTTTCTGCAACCGTTCAATACCCGCTTCCTGCTCGATCATCGATTGCGTACTGATCATTCCGGCATGCGAGACCTGCATGAAACCGAGACTAAGCAATGCCACTGAGACCAGTTCAAAAACACACAAACGCAATTTCGTACTTCTCATTTTCGATTCCTTGATACGGAGTGGACGAGCAGTATTCTAGCATTGCTGGCCGACTGGCCACGAATTCAGTCTGACCCCGACCGGCGGATGGCCTGCCAGGCAGGATAGCCGTTGCTCGCCTGCGTGCATTGAGGCGCTCAGCCGTGGCGTATCCAGGCTGATTTGGTCTGCGTATACGACAGCAGGCTCTCAACACACTTGTCACGCGCGTTACCCGATTGATTGTAACCGCCGAATGGCTGCGTCATGTCTCCTTCGTCGAAGCAGTTCACCCAGATAACGCCGGCTTCAAGCTCGCGGATCAAGCGATGCGCCCGGTTGATATCGCGAGTCCAGATACCTGCCGCAAGACCGTACATCGTATCGTTGGCAATGTGCACAGCCTCGTCAATGCCGGTGAACGGAATGATGGCAGCGACCGGACCGAAGATTTCCTCGCGGGCAATGCGCATCGTGTTGCTTACCCCCGTGAACAACGTCGGATTAATGTAACTGCCATTCATCTCAGGCACGTCGCCGCCAAATACCAGCTGCGCACCCTCCTTCTTGCCGGCTCTGATCATGGCCAACACGCGTTGCTGCGCTTCCGCAGTAACCAGCGGCCCAAGACTGGTCTCCGGATCAAGTGGATCGCCGGCGATATAGGCGGATTTGCCTTCGGCGACAAAACGCTCGACGAACTCTTCGTGGATGCTTTGCTCCACAAGCAAACGCGAACCGGCGTTACAAACTTCGCCCATGTTGGCGAAAATACCGTTGTAGGCAGCCGCAACGGCCGCATCGAGATCGGGCAGATCCGCCATGAACACCTGCGGTGACTTGCCGCCACACTCCAGTGAAACCTTCTTCATGTTGGACTGCCCGGCATATTGCAGCATCAACTTGCCGACCTCGGTCGAACCGGTGAACGTGACCTTGTCCACATCGTTGTGCAGGGCCAATGCCTTGCCGGTCACCTCACCGATACCATTGATGACGTTGAACACTCCCGGCGGCCCTCCGGCCTCCACGAACAACTCGGCAAGGCGCAGACAGGACAACGGCGCCTGTTCGGCAGGCTTCAGCACAACGGTATTGCCTGCCGACAGCGCCGGCGCGATTTTCCAGGCCGCCATCAATAACGGATAATTCCACGGCGAAATGGCAGCGACGACGCCGAGCGGTTCGCGCAGGACGAAATGCGTTACGTCGTGTTCGGTACTGGTTACACTGCCTTCGATCTTGTCGATGTACTCGGCCATGAACTGGACCGTGTCGACCACGGAGGGAATATCGACTTCGAGCATGTCGGCGATGGGCTTGCCCATATCCAGCGTATCCAGCAGCGCCAGGCGCTCGGCATGCTCTTCGATCAAGCGGGCAAAGCGGTACATAACCGCCATCCGTTCGCGTGGCGCGATTCGCGACCAACTCCCGGAACGGAAAGCCTTGCGTGCTACAGCAACCGCGCGATCTACATCTTTCGGAGCCGCTGCCGCCATGCTCGCAAGCACTGTCTGGTTAGCCGGGTTGACGGTATCGAAGCGGCCACCGCCGAGAGAGTCGACAAACTCACCGCCGATGAAATGCCGCGTCTCCAGCGCAGCAAGCTCACGCTGTGCCGCCTTTTTCCAGTCTGTGTAGCTGTACTGCTTGAGCGCTTCGATACTCATGATTGCTCTCCCTCACCAACCAGTAATGCGTCCGCTGCAATGCATCCGTCGGCGTTGACAATAAGAGGATTAATATCTGCTTCAAACAAAACATCGCGCAACTCGTGTACCAGTACCGAGAATCGCGACGCGGTATCACAAAAACTGGCGACATTGGCAGCAGGCATACCGCGCACACCGTCCAGCAGTGGTCGTAACTTCAGCCGACTGAGGCAACGTTCCGCCCACTCCGGACTGAACGGCGGCAGCGCGAACGCAACGTCCTCCAGTAACTCAGCATGAATGCCGCCAAAGCCCAGCACAACCACCGGCCCGAACTGCGGGTCACGACGGGTGCCAAGTATCATTTCGACACCGGCGGCGAGCATTGGTGCGATCAGAACCGCGGGCCCGCAAGCGACCGCAAGATGGTCGTACGCCGCAAGCAACGCGGTTTCAGTCTGCAAATTCAGCAGCACGCCACCACGTTCGGACTTGTGCGCTATTCCCGGCATGGCCGTTTTCGCAACCAGCGGATAACCGAGACGGGCGGCAGCAGCCAGTACTTCCGTCCGCTCGGTAACGACCCTGCCGCTGTTGACCGCAATGCCAGACTCGGCGAGCAATGCCATTGAACGTGATTCACTGAGCGCTCCGCGGTTCCGCAATTCTTCCCGACAACGCGCAACCAGCCCGGCAGGCAGGCTGACTGTTGGCGCTGGCGCGGGCATGGACTGGAAATCGCGTTGCTCAAAAAGTGCGCGCACGCCACGCAGAAACGCTGGCAAACCATCGAGCACCGGAAACCCGCGCCGGGTAGTTGCCACGACGGACGGATCACAACCGCTGCCCTGGCGTGCCGCGACCAACGCTACGGGCTTGCCACTGACCGCATGTGCGTATTCCAGGTAGCGGAGGTAACTTTGATAAATACCGCCGTCCGGTGCACGATCATGGGCCACAACGCCTATCGCCGCACCACAGTCCTGCATCATCAAACCGAAACTTTCCTGCATCTGTCGGGCGGCGTTTGCGCCACCGCGACTCCAGGCATCCAGAGGGTTGACGGCGGGCAATTCGGGATCGATGACTTTGCCCAGGGCGGTAACGGTGTAATCCTGCAGTGCGGTCAGCTCAACGCCTGCCGCATCAGCCAGGTCCACCATCAATTGTCGTTCACCACCGGAATCGTGCAGGGAGACGAGGCCGCCAGGTCCAACCGGGTGCAGCTCACCGAACAGGATAAGCAAGGTCGCGAGCTCGTCCATATCGCGTACCTGATGGACGCCATAGCAGTCGAATAAAGCGTCGTAAGTCGCACTGTCGCCGGCCATGGCACCGGAATGCGACACCGTCAATTGCGCTGCTTTTTCGGTTCGGCCGACTTTGAGCGCGACCACTGGAATATTCCGAGCCTGCGCCTTCGCCAGAGCGCTGCGAAAACCATCGGGATTTCGCGCCGTTTCGACGAACAGACCGACTGCACGGGTTTCCGGCAAGTCCAAGGCGAAATCGAGGTACTGATCCATGGTCACGCCGAGTTCGTTACCGGTTGAAACGGCAAGATTGATGGCCAGGCGTGCTTCACTGTCGATCAATCCGGACATGCCGGATCCCGAATGACTGATCAGCGTAATCTTGCCGGGTCCCTCGTGTTCGCGACTGTCGAAGCCGCAAGCCCAGACCTGGTCGCGAATATTGTAGAAACCCATGCCGTTGCCGCCGCAGAGCAGCATGCCGGCATCCCGAACTTTGCGACGCACCCGCTCGCGCAATGGCGGTTCGGCGTCATTGTCGAGAACCATCGTGCTCATGATGACTGCAGCAGGCACGCCGATTGCAATGGCCTCATCGAGCACCGCTTCGACGCGCTCGTCATTGACGGCAAATATGACGAGGTCGGGTACGGCCGTTAATTCGGCCAGCGATGCCCGGCAACGCAGTCCCGCAATTTCCTGATAAGCCGGATTGACCGGGTAAATGCTGCCGGCATAGCCGCCGCGGACAAGGTTTCTAAGCGCCCAGTCGCCCAGGCTGTCCGCACGCGCTGACGCACCAACCACGGCGACAGATTGCGGCCGCAACAGAGGGTCGAGCGGGTGAGGCAGCCGCTCCGACATTAGCCGGGAGGGTGGACGTCCTGCCCCGCAGGGTCGCGCGGAGATCGACGCCGTGACATCAGTACGGGCCAGGCGGAGTCGCTCGTCGCCGCGCCGGATCCCAGAACGGCTTGTCGACCACCAAAGCCTTCGCCATGACCCGTGACCAGTGCATTTCGCGCTGGTAGTAGATTTCCACCCACAGGTCGGAACCGGGCTCGCCGTGCGGCATGTGTACCGTGCCCAAGGCAATGTTTTGCTTGCACACCGGCGACCAGGTCGCCGAGGTAACGAAACCGACGTTCTTTCGGCGACCGCGTACCTTGGCGTATATGTAGGAATGATGCGCCGGCTTGTTGCCTTCGATATCGAGTTTCACCAACCGCCAGGTGGAACCTCGCCGGGCCTCTTCGGCCAATGCACGACGCCCGTTGAAGTTGGGCTTCTTGAAATCAACCAACCATTCCAGGCCCAGTTCCAGCGGCGAACGGGAACGGCCGCTGCGCACGGTGTCCATGGCGGGTACGAAGTCGGTGCCGGCCGTCAGGAAGCCAGCCTCGATGCGTGCCATGTCCAGTGCGTGGGTACCAATGGCCATGATGCCGTGCAACTTGCCAGCCTCGAACAGTGCATCCCACAGGGCTTCGGCCTTGCCCGCTTCAATCCACAGTTCGTAGCCAAGATCACCGGTAAAACCGGTGCGCGATATCATCAACTCGGCGCCCTGAAAATCGGCATGCATGAGACCGAAAGGCTTCAGCTCTTCGAGGCCGGGGATGCCGACTTTCTCCAGCACGCTGAACGACGTCGGCCCCTGCACCGCTAATGCCGCGATCTCCGCCGTTTCTTCCACGATGGATACGTCCATGCCGATCGAGGCAGATCTCAACCACGAAAGGTGTCGCTCCTGCGAACACAGGCGGTACTCACCCTCGCGCAAATGAAAAATCGTGCCGTCATCAATTACCTGACCCTGATCGTCGCACCAGGCCGCGTAAGCGACACGGCCCGATTTGATCTTGTGCATATCACGGGTAACCAGGCGGTCAAGGAAGACCAATGCATCAGGACCGGTAATGCGGTACTTGGTCATCGGTGTCAGGTCGAACACCGCCGTGCTATTGCGAATAGCGAAATACTCCAGCTCGGCGTCGTACAGGGCATCGGTCGCAGCGTAACCTTTCCAGCCGTGCCATTCATTCAGCCGGTCCAGCTTGCTGATGCGCGAATAGAACGGACTGCGCAGCCGGGCCTGTGCAACCTCTGCTATCTGCCGATTGCTCATCCTCGTTTCTCCTCCGCGAGTATCGCCAGCGCTGCATTGCGACCTGCGGCTCCTGACACGTTGCCGCCCGGGTGTGCGCCAGCGCCACAAAGGTACAGGCCTTCCAGTGGCATGGCGTACTGTGCTGCACCGCCTACCGGACGTACGAACATGAACTGATCCAGGGTCAGTTCACCGTGGTGCCAGTGCCCACCACCCATGCCGAAGCGCTGTTCGAAATCGGCCGGCAATAACAATTCAGAAGCAACGACGTGGCCTGCAAGGTCCGGCATGTACGTCGCCAGCGTTTCCATGATGCTGCTTTGAAATGCACTGCGCGCCGTGTCATCCCAACCGGCTTTCAGTTCGTATGGCGCGTACTGGACGACAGCAGACAGCACGTGTTTGCCCGCCGGTGCGAGGCCGGGGTCACGGAAGCTGGGGAAACTGATTTCGATGACCGGGCGTGGCGATGCCTCACCGTACTTGGCTGGGTTGAACGCACGCTCGACGTAATTGGCATCCGGCGCTATGACCATTCGGTTGGCGAAGTCCTTCTTCTCCAGTCCCTTGATGGTCGGCAAATGATCCAGTGCGAGGTGCAACTTCGCCGCATTGCCGCGCATGCGTATGTTGTGCACGCGGCGGGTAAAACCGGTCTCCACGTGCCGGGTGCCAGTCAGATCCATGATCGTGCGTTTCGGGTCAGCATTGGATATAACCTGACGGCTCTCATAAATATCGCCGCCTTCAGTTTCCACGCCCGTCACCCGGCCGTTGTCGACGATAATTCGTTTGACGGTCTGGCCGGTTTTTATGGAAACACCGTAGTCGCGCGCGCAATTCGACAGCATTTCGCTGACGCTGCCCATGCCACCGACCGGCGTGGCCAGGCGGCCATCGTTGGCAGCCATGCGGTACAGATAGGTCAATATGGTGTTTGGCGAGCGCGGACCGAGGTGCGTACCGAGCACGGCATCCAGACTAACGGCACCTTTCAACAGCGGATGGCTGAACCGTTCTTCCACTTCGTCGAATATGTTCATGCCAATGAGCCGAAGAAACTCGCGCATGTCGTTTTTGCCCAGCCGACGAACATCAAAGCCGAGTTTGGCCAGCGACAGCAGGTCGCTGCGGTTACGGGTACCGATGCGTGGCGGCGTCCGGTTCAGGTGCGTACGCAGCAATCGCCCGAACCGGCGCATATTGCGGTGAAACTCGCTGTACTGCTGTTGATCTTCCGCATCGACACCCTCCACGGTGCCGTCGCGTAACCGAAGGTGTTTGCCGTCCTCAGCGAGAGCCAGGGTGCGAAGATTGTCGCTCGCCAGTTCCGGCTTGATGCCGAGGGCACTCAACACATCCGGTTGCAGCCCGTACAGGAAGTGCGCGCAGCTCGATACCGAGTAACCTTCCGCAAACACTTCAGTGGCCGCCGCACCGCCCACGGTGTTGCGCGCCTCGAGAACCAGCACTTCGCGACCGGCCTTCGCCAGCATCGCAGCACACACCAGGCCGTTGTGTCCGGCACCGACGACAATTGCATCGAATCGCTCAGTCATCGCCAAAGTTCTCCGGTACCGTGTTGTGGCGTTTCAGGTCCAGCAATATTTCGCGCGCCGCATTGGCACCAGGCGCTGCCATGACGCCTCCGCCTGGGTGAGTACTCGAGCCGCACATATAAAGACCCGCGACCGGCCCGCGGTATTGCGCGTAACCCGGTACCGGACGATTGAACAGCAGCTGATCCATCGTCAACTCACCGTGGAATATATTGCCTTCGGTCAAACCGGCCTCGTTTTCTATTTCTTTTGGAGTACGCACTTCCGCGTGCAGAATCAGGTCTTTGAAATCCGGGCTGTATTCGGCGATCTGGTTGATAACCGTTTGGCCAAACTGATCACGCTCTTCGTCCGTCCACTCGCGGCCCTCAACTTTCGGTGGACAGTACTGCACGAAGCAGCTCATGAAATGCTTGCCCGGTGGCGCCATGGTCGGATCATTGACCGTAGGAATAACCATGTCGATGTAGGGATCCTTGGACCACGTGCCTTCCTTCCAGTCGTCGTAGGCGCGCTCCATTCGTTCCATCGAATCAATGAAATGCATGTCGCCATCAAGCAACGGACTGCCTTTTGGCAAAGCGGGGAACGATGGCATGCCATCGAGTGCAATATTGACCTTGCCCGAAGAGCCGCGAATCTTGAAGTTCTTGACCCGGTTGTAAAACGAATCGGGCAGGTCGTTCTTGTCCATGCACTTCAGGAATGTGCGTTTGACATCCATTCCGGAAACGACAATGCGCGCGTCTATTTCTTCGCCCGTCGTCAGTGCGACACCTTTGACTTTGCCGTCCTTGACCACGATCTGCTCTACGCCGGCGTCGGTACGCAGCTCGCCGCCATAGGCCTGAAACGCACCCGCAATGGCTTTGGAAACCGAGCCCATACCGCCGCGCGCGTAGCCCCAGGAACCGACATTGCCGTCCACATCACCCATGTAATGATGCAGCAGAACGTACGCCGTGCCCGGTGAATGTATGCCGAGTGCGGTGCCAATAATGCCGCTGCCGGACAACGCGGTCTTGATCACGTCTGTTTCGAAATACTCGTCAAGGTATTCAGCGACGCTCATGGTCCAGAAACGAATGGTGTCGTAGATACGATCCTCGCCCATCTCCAGCAACTTGCCGCCGAGATGAATCAGCTCGCTGATGTCCCGTGGCTTGAAAGAGGTGGGATCGGGGGGCGTGCGCATGAGGAAATCGCGTATGAAGCGGCATTGCCGCATCACGTCAGCCGAATAACGGTCATAGGCATCCGCGTCGTGTTTTGAGAAGCGCGCGAACTCCCGGTGGTGAACCTCATGGTCCCAGTAATTGCCGAAATAGTCGCCGTTCTGCATGAAGGTCACGCCGCCACCGTAGGGCGTTACCTGCAAACCGTGGCGGTGCAACTCCAGCGCGCGAAAAATTTCCGGGCGCAGCAGTGAACAAACGTAAGAACAGTTGGAGTAGATCCAGTCCTTGTAGAGATTGCGACTGACCGCGGCGCCGCCGATGTAGTCGTTTTTCTCAACGCACAGAACATTGAGGCCGGATTTCGCCAGAAATGCGGCGTTGGTCAGGCCGTTGTGACCAGCACCGACGACAATCGCGTCATAAGTTTTCATTGTGCAGGATTGTCCCCTTGTTTCTTTCGGGCCGATGCGCCGATCGAGTGTCAGCCGGACCCGGCTCGCCGGTCAGACCCGCGCTTTCTTGGCGGCCGCCGCAGATATTTTGTTGAGCGTAATGTCCACTGCGCGCTCAAACTTGTCCAGCGTTTCGTCCAGACATTTCACATCGTGAGCCTCGCAGAAAAACCACGGTTCGCGTGAATCAGGTTCGACCAGAATGCCGAGATCGTGTAATTCCTGTGCCAGCGAATCGTAGAATGCGTAATCGGTATTGACCCAGTCGCGATAGTCGCCGGGCGCGTCTTCCGAAAAAAACAGGCCCATCATCGACTCGTGCCCGGTGAAACAATGTTCGATACCACGCTTGCCAAGAATTTGGCTGAGCCCCTTTTTCATTTCTGCGCCGTAACGGGCAATCGTCGCCAGCGCATCGGTTTCCTCAAGGATTTGCAATGTTCGGTTTGCCGCAGCCAATGACACGCTATGCCCGGTAAACGTACCGCCGTGCACAACCCCGTCACCGACGTTGCGCATGATGTCTTCGCGACCGGCAACAACCGAGATCGGGTAACCGTTTGCTATGGCTTTGGCAAAAGTGCAGAGATCAGGCCGCACGTCGAGCAAGGACTGCACACCGCCTTTGGCCACCCGGAAACCGGTCTTTACTTCATCGATAATCATCAGCACGCCGTATTTGTCGCATAGCGCGCGGGCGGCCAGCATGTAGTCCCGGGTTGCCGCGAGGCCGCAGCAATTGCCCATGATCGGTTCAATCAGGAACGCACCAACGTCTTTGTGCCAGCGCTGCAACATGCGCTCCAGCGACTCGATATCGTTCAGCGGCACGGTGTGGAACAGCGGCTTTACGATGGCCGGTACGCCGTCGCCGTACGGCAGGAGTTCCGGGTCACCGTCTTTGGGACTCCAGTCTTCGACATCGCTGTACCAAAGCACCTCGGTGAACACGCCGTGGTAACCACCTTCAACGCAGATGTGGCCGTCCTTGCCGGTATGGGCACGAGCGATACGTAGCGCCGCCATGACCGCTTCGGTGCCGGAGTTTGAGAACCGCACCAGTTCCGCGGCCGGCACCATTCGGTGCACGCGGGTTGCCACTTCGTATTCGAGTTCGGTGGACAGGGCGAATACCCCCCCGATCTCCATGCCTTTGCGGGCGGCTTCGTCAACCCGCTCATCGGCATAGCCGAGGATTGCCGGCCCGTAGGCCAGTCGGTAATCGATGTATTCGTTGCCATCGATATCCCACAGGCGGGCACCCTTGCCGCGCTTGATGTAGATGGTCTTGTCATCGCCCCAGTAGCGGAAGTTGGAAGAAACGCCCAGTGGCATCCGGGTGATGGCTTTCTTGAAATGATTATTGGATTTTTCGAGACACCGCATACAGCCTCCATTTGGCCGTGACTGTGGCTAGCGTCTCACGAAGCCGCTTTTGAAGGCAAGAAAAATGAATGAACGCCCATTCATTTTATGGCAAGCTGGCCGCATTACCCATGCCGAGAGACCCTAATTGAGCGCCGTAGCCGAGAAAAAAATCAGTCGAACCGAGAAACGCGAAATCCGCCGCCAGCAACTGATCGACGCCACGTTGCAGTGCATTTCACAGAATGGCATTGGCGGCACCAAGCTCAGTGATGTCGCCAAGGTAGCCGGCCTGTCGCAAGGTATCGTCAATCTGCATTTTGCGAGCAAAGACAATCTGCTGCGCGAAACCCTGAACTACCTGGCCGACGACTATCGACAACAGTTCGAGCGTGTACTGGCACAATCTGCCGCCGAACCGGCCGCCAAACTGCTGGCATTGATGGAAATGGATTTCGCGCCCACGGTTTGTGAACCGCGCAAACTGGCGGTCTGGTTCGCGTTCTGGGGCGAGGTTCAGGCGATGCCGACCTACCAGAAGATCTGCGAAGAACGGGACCGGCACTATTCGACGGTGGTTCGCGGCCTTTGCAATGAGATCATCAAGGACGGTGGCTACAAGGGCATACAGGCCACGACCGTGGCCGCGGCCCTGTCCGCCATGACCGAGGGCCTGTGGCTGTCCCGCCTTATCAATCCAAAGAATTTCAGCCGCGAAGGTGCGATGGACGCGGTGTACAGCTATTTGCGCGCCATTTTTCCGGACCATTACGAATAACAGCAAAGGGGGGCAACCGTGGACATTGAACTCAGCAGCGAGGCGCGCCAGTGGCAGACAATGGCCCGCGACTTTGCCGACGAATACCTGCAACCGCACGAGGTCGAAGCCGAGCACAATGGCGGCGTGCTCTCCCCGGAACTGACCGCCCGCAATAAAGCCCGCGCCAAAGAAATCGGTTTCAGTCGTATGGACATGCCGAAAAGCCTCGGCGGCCTCGAGCTTTCTATTGAATCGCAGGTTGCTGTCTGGGAACAACTTGGCCGGGTTACCAATGCCCTCGCCTGGTGTTTTGCCGAGCCGCAAAGCTGGATGCTGGAAGCCTGCAGCGCTGATCAATTGCAGCGTTACGTGCTGCCGCTAATGCGCGGCGAGGCACACGATTGCTATGCCATCACCGAAGAAGGACCCGGCTCAGACGTCGCCGCGCTGAGCGCAACCGCCGTGCGCGATGGCGATGGCTACCGTCTGAACGGCGAGAAATGGTTTGTTACCAGCGCCAACCTTGCGAACTATTTCTGGTTTCAGGCGCGGGTGGAGGAAGACGACAGCGACGCCCTGTTCTTTATTGATCAGGGGACTGAAGGTGTCGAGATCATCGACACGCCCACGTTCAGCCATACCTATGCGGCACATCATCCCACTTACCGCTTCAAGGATGTCTGGGTCCCTGCCGCAAACCGGGTCGGCAAGGCTGGCGACGACATGGCCTACACGCGCGCCTGGTTCCGTCGCGAACGCTTGATGATTGCGGCACGCTCCTGTGGTGCCGCTGCCCGCCTTATCGAAGAGGCCAGCGAGTTTGCCCGACATCGCATGGTCGGCGGCGAGCCGCTGATTGATAAACAGGCCATACAGATGATGCTGGCGGATTCTGCCACTGAACTGTGGGCAACGAGATTGATGACCTATGAAGCGGCCAATGCCCACGATCGCGATGAACCATTGCGGTCACTCCACATGCGCTGCTCCATGGTGAAGCTCTACGCCTCGGAAATGGCCAACCGGGTAGCCGACCGTGCCGTACAAATTTTTGGCGGCCGCGGCTACATGCGCGAGAACGTCGCCGAACGTTTCTTCCGCGAACTGCGGGTAGACCGGATCTGGGAGGGGACCAGCGAAATCCAGCGTCTGATCATTGCCGGTGGACTCAAAAAGCGCGGCCTGGAAGGAATGTGATTCAAGGCTCTTTGATCGTGTTGATTGTCATGCCAGCAGTCTAATGGTGAAATCGACAGCCAGATGACAAACCGAGCCTCGCATGCCCGCCTGATCGTCAGCTTGTACCTGACCGGCGGCCTGTTGGCTTTGCTGGCTGCCTGCGACTCCGGCAACGATACCAGTACGAACGGCCAGAACGTCGTCAACGTCTACAACTGGGCCGACTATATCGGCCCGAATACGATCAAGCAGTTTGAGGCCGAATACGGCGTCAAGGTCAACTACGACACTTACGATTCGTCGGAGGTTGTCGACGTCAAACTGCTGTCCGGTTCCAGCGGCTACGATATTGTCGTTCACAGCAGCCAGTTTTCGTCGCGCCTTGCGCCGATAGGCGTTTTCCAGAAACTGGACCCCGCACGACTGGACAATGCGCAGTATCTCGACCCCGAGATTTTGCAGCGCACGGAACTGTATACGGAAACCATCGGCTACACGGCGCCTTACATGTGGGGCACGACCGGCTATGCCTGGAACGAAGAAATGGTGCGGGCACGACTGCCGGATCACCCCATGGACAGCGGCGATGTCCTGTTCGACCCCGCCGTCGTGTCAAAGCTCGCCGATTGCGGTGTCAGCCTGCTGGACGGGCCAACCGATATTTTCCCGATGGTGCTGGCCTACCTCGGTCGCGATCCGAATGCCGTGGACGAAGAAAGTATTGCCGCGGCGGAAGCCCAGCTGAAACTGATCCGGCCCTACATACGCTACTTCAGCAACTCGAAAATGATCAGCGACCTGCCGAACCGCGAAGTCTGCGTGGCGATGAGCTGGTCGGGTGACTACGCGCAGGCCTCCGCGCGTGCGGAAGAAGCCGGCCTGGATATCAAACTCAATTACACGGTGCCCAAAGAAGGCTCCGGGCTCTGGGTGGACAGCATGTACATGCCGGCCGATGCCCCGCACAAGGACAACGCCTACCTGTTCATGAATTTCATACTGCGACCGACGGTGCTTGCCAGTATTTCCGACTATGTCTACTACGCCAACGCCAGCAAGAAGGCCCGTGAATACATGAGCCCGCGCGTATTGAACGACCCCGGCATCTACCCGGACGCGAAGACCTGGGAAATCATGTACCCGGTACTCAGCGCACAACCGAAGCAGGAACGCCTGCGCACCCGCGCCTGGGCGCGGGTCAAGAGCGGCATCTGAACGCCAGCAAAAGGGTCTGAATGCAAACCGACAGCAACACACCGATCATCGAGCTCCGCAATGTCAGCAAGCGCTTTGGTGATTTTCTGGCGGTTGACAATGTCAGCCTGCAGGTCGCTCAGGGAGAACTGTTTTCGATTCTTGGCGGCTCAGGCTGCGGCAAGACCACGTTGCTGCGCATGATGGCTGGATTCGAATCGCCAACATCGGGACAGATTCTGATTGATGGCGAAGATGTCACCGGCCACCCGTCCTACCGGCGCCCCGTCAATATGATGTTCCAGTCCTATGCATTATTCCCGCACATGACTGTCGCCGCGAACATTGCCTACGGCCTCAAGAAGGACGGGGTCGCGAAAGATGAAATCAGCGATCGCGTCAACGACATGCTGAAACTCGTCAAGCTGGAAAATCTGGACAATCGCAAACCCGATCAACTGTCCGGCGGCCAACGGCAACGCGTGGCACTCGCGCGTGCGCTGGTCAAGCAACCGCGCGTACTGCTGCTGGATGAACCGTTGGCCGCACTCGATAAAAAACTGCGTGAGTACACTCAGTTCGAACTGATGAGCATCCAGGATCGGCTGGGCATCACCTTCGTTGTGGTGACCCACGATCAGGAGGAAGCCATGATCCTGTCGAGCCGAATTGCCGTCATGGACCAGGGCCGCTTTCGCCAGGTCGACAAGCCCGGCACTGTCTACGAATACCCGAGTGACCGCTTCGTCGCCGACTTTATCGGTACCATCAACATGTTTGACGGCGTCGTGGAAACCGTCGCCAATGGCAAGATTGCCGTGCGTTGCGCGGAAACCGCGCCGTTGCTGAATGCACACACTGACAACGCGCATACGATTGGCGAGCGTCTGACGGTTGCCGTGCGCCCGGAAAAGATATTCATCAGCCAGCAACGACCGAACGGCAGCGATGCCAGTTGTCTCGAGGGCATCGTCGAGGACCTGGGCTATTTCGGCAATCTTTCGCTGTACCGGGTGCGCCTTGCCAGCGGCAAGATCGTCCAGGTCAGTGCCCAGAACCGGCAACGCTCGGCCGAACACAAAGTCGAGTGGGATGATCAGGTGTTCATTACCTGGGACACCCACAGCGCCGTTGTCCTCACGGATTAGCGGAGACCGGCCGTGCAAACAACAGCCGATACCCGCTGGCAAAAAGTCACTGTCGTACTACCGTATCTCTGGCTGTTGCTGTTTTTCCTGGCGCCGTTCCTGATCGTTTTCCAGATCAGTTTTTCGGACCCCGTGATAGGCCAGCCACCATTCACCCCCACTATCGACGAGCAAGGCACCTGGCTCGCAACACTCGACAACTACCGGTTTCTGCTGACCGACAAGCTGTACGGTCTTTCCTATTTCAAATCTGTGGTCACTGCCGCCATCGCGACTTTCTTCTGCCTGTTGCTTGGTTTTCCGATGGCCTATGCTATCGCCCGGTCCGGCCCAAAATACCGCAACCTGTTGTTACTGCTAATCATTCTTCCATTCTGGATATCGTTTCTGCTGCGGGTTTACGCCTGGATGGGGTTGATGAATACCTACGGCGTTATCAACAATGCCTTGCTCTGGCTTGGCGTGATCGACCAGCCGCTGCAGATGATGTACACGGACTTTGCCGTCTACGTGGGCCTCGTCTATTCCTATCTGCCGTTCATGATCTTGCCCGTCTACGCCACGCTGGAAAGACTGGACGAAGACCTTATCGAGGCCGCTATGGACCTCGGTGCTGACTCATGGCTGGCCTTTCGCGACATCACCTGGCCACTCGCGCGACCCGGGGTCATTGCCGGCTGTTTGCTGGTCTTTATTCCGGCGATAGGCGAGTACGTGATTCCCTACCTGCTCGGTGGCCCCGAATCGCTGATGATTGGCCGGGTACTGTTTGACGAGTTTTTCGTCAATCGCGACTGGCCGCTCGCCTCAGCGGTAGCCATTGTGCTGCTGTTGTTGCTGGTCGTGCCGATCATGTTTCTGCAGCGCAATCGCGGCGCCGACGAGGCGCGCACATGAGCCGGCGGCGACCCGTATTCCTGCTGTCCGTACTGGCGTTCGGCTACGCGTTTCTGTACGTACCACTGCTCTCCGTGATCTTCTACTCCTTCAACGATTCCCGGCTTGCCACGGTCTGGGGCGGGTTCTCCACCCGCTGGTACGGACAATTGTTCAGTAATGAAGAAGTCTTGCAGTCCGCGTGGTTAAGCCTGCGCATTGCGGTCATGTCAGCAACCATGGCAACCATACTCGGGACTATGGTTGCATTGGCGCTGACCCGTTTCGGTCGGTTTCGCGGCAGGACCGTGTTGTCAGGCATGGTGACGTCGCCGCTGGTAATGCCGGAAGTCATCACCGGGCTCTCGCTGTTATTGCTGTTCGTAAGCCTGCAGCAATTGACCGGCTGGCCGGGTCAGCGCGGCCTCTCTACCATCACAATTGCACACACCACGTTTTCACTTGCCTACGTGACGGTCATCGTGCAGTCGCGGCTCAGAGCCATGGACACAACACTGGAGGAAGCGGCGATGGACCTGGGCGGCAGCCCGTTGCGGGTGGTATTCGATATCACCCTGCCACTGATCGCCCCCGCAATGGTGGCCGGCTGGCTGCTGGCTTTCACCCTGTCACTCGACGACCTGGTCATCGCCAGCTTCGTCTCCGGCCCTGGCGGCAGCACATTGCCTATGTTGATTTTTTCCAAAGTGAAACTGGGTGTCACGCCTGACATCAATGCGCTGGCGACCCTGATCATCGTGATCGTATCCGCCGGCGTTGGCCTCGCCTGGTGGTTCGGCCGCCAGCGCAGTACCTGACTGGATGCTATTCGGGATCCCGCAGTTGCTGGAGGATCCAGTCGATGTAGCGGCTTTCCATCCGCTCCATACCAGAGAACGGACCGGGCCGGTAGTAGCGTGAACTCACACCTTTCCAGTTGTTGACGATGATGCGCTCGTCAGCCTGAGTGGTGATGTCCCACAGCCAGGTTAACTCGTCGACGTTGTAGTCGACGCCGGCTTTTGCATCGCCGCGGACCATCCAGTAGATCCGGCATTCGCAATGAGCGTGATCCACCGGTGTAAATACATACGCTACAACGTGATCACTGTACGCCAGCAAGAATGAAAACGGTCCGAACGTGAAGTCGGAAGCGCCGCCGTCATAGTCACTGAGATTGCCCAGCAACGGCGCAACCGGCTGTCCGTCACGACTACCGGTTTTGTAACCGTCGAATAGCGCCGTGCGACTGTAGCCGTAGCCTTGCTCGCCCGGCCGCGCAAGCGTATCAACGTAATCGAATTCGATTTCCTTCAGCCCACAGGCCTGCATACGGTCACGCATGTGCTGCTGCACCCGTTCGCGTTTTTGGGCGTCAAGCATCAGGGTATGCATGCGCGCATAGTCCGGGTGCGCGGTAGCGCAGTGATAGCATTCCTGGTAGTTCTCGATGGCGAGCTTCCAGTTTGCGGCGATCGGGTAAACCTTGCTGGCCGCCACCTTGAGGTTTTCGAAATCGAACATGGCGAACGGCTCTGCAAGATCACGCCGCGCGCCTTCCAGCGACGGCGGGGACTCTGAAAAGCACACAAATATCAGTCCGCCGAGCACCTGCAACGATACAGGGTGCAAGCCGTAATTCCGCTTGTCGAAATCGGCTGGCATGTTGCGTGCCGCGATCAGGTTGCCGTCGGTATCGTACATCCAGCCGTGGTATGGGCATTCGAACTTGCGCGTGTTGCCGCGGTTCTCAAGACAGACCAGCGAGCCACGGTGCCGACAGACGTTCGCGTACGCACGCAGCTCACCGTTCGCGGTACGGACAATAATCGCCGAATCCCTGGCTACTTTTACAACCTTGAAATCTCCCGTATCCGGCAGCTCCGACTGATGCCCTGCCAGTATCCAGTTACGGGTAATGATGCGCTCGAGTTCAAGACTGTAGATGTCAGGGTCCGTATAAAAACGCTGGTCCAGTGACCAGCCCTGTTGCTGACTGTCCAGCAATTCGGCGATGCTGTTGTTGTTTTCCATAGTTCGTGACTGCGTCAACGGCTGTTTATCCAATGCAAATTATGCACCGGCTGGAGGCCCAATCCGGGCTGAGTACCAGATTGTGAAATTGGCAGGATTCGATCGATGCAGGGCGCACATCGCCAAGGGCGGGACCCTGATCGTCTGTCTGCCGATCCTCGCTTTTTCGCGCAGAATCCGGCTGAATCAGGCGTAGGCGCTCTTGCGAACATTGTCACCGATAAGGGCCAGTAACTCGGCCGGCGGCAATGGCTTGCTGAACAGGTAGCCCTGGATCTGGTTGCAGCCGTGGCCGCGCAGGAACTGCAACTGCTCGTCGATCTCAACACCTTCAGCCACGACATTCAGGTTCAGTTTGCGGGCCATGGCCAGAATCGCCGCACAGATGGCGGCATCGTCGTTGTCGATATGCAAGTCACGAACGAAAGACTGGTCGATCTTCAGCGTATCGATCGGGAAGCGCGTCAGGTAACTCAGCGATGAATAGCCGGTACCGAAGTCGTCGATCGAAATGGCCAGACCAAGCTCCTTGAATTCGTTCAATGTCTGCACCGTTGAATCCACATCGCGCATCAACAGGCTTTCTGTGATTTCCAGCTCCAGCGATTCTGCACCTATGGTGTTGCTGGCCATGGCATCTTTGACCGTCAGCAAAAGGTCGTCCGTGTAAATTTGTTCACTGGAAATATTGACGGAAACCCTTAGATCACGCAGCGCAGTGTTACGCCAGGCTTTTATTTGTCGGCACGCTTCTTTCAGAACCCAGGTGCCAATCGGCACGATCAGCCCACTTTCTTCGGCAATCGGAATAAACTCGCTTGGCGAGATCCAACCTCGCTCCGGGTGTTTCCAGCGTATCAGCGCTTCGACGCCGACCACGGACCAACTCTTCAGGTCCACCTTCGGCTGGTAGTACAGCTGGAACTGCTTCGTGTTCATTGCTTCGCGCAGCTCGTTCTCTATATCGAGGCGATGCAGCGAATGGATTCGCATCGTATCGGAATAGAATTTGTGAGTATTTCGCCCCGCGGACTTGGCACGATACATCGCGGAGTCCGCGTTCATCAGCAAACTCTCGCTGCTGTCGCCGTCCTGCGGATACATCGTGATCCCGATGCTGGGCGTTACTACCAATCGATGACCTTCGCACTCCATCGGCCTGCTTAGTGCCGTAACCACTTTGTCCGCGATCGCGGACGCCGCGTCCGTGTTATCCACACCACCCAGCAGAACGACGAACTCATCACCGCCCAGCCGGGCAATATTTACGCTACTGCCTTCATCGTCGGCGCCGGTGCATTTTCTTAGGCGGTCCGCGACGGCGCGCAGCAGGGTATCGCCCATCGAATGGCCCAGGGTGTCATTGATGCGCTTGAAGCGATCAAGGTCAACAAACAAAATTGCGAACGGCCAGTCCTTACGCTTGGCTCGTTTGATTGAATCATCGAGTGTCTGCTGAAACAACTGACGATTGGGCAGCCCGGTCAACTGATCGTAGTACGCAAGATCGTAGATTCTATCCTCGTACTCTTTTCGGGCTGTCACGTTTCGCACAATAGCGAGCGCGGTGCTGCGGTCGCGGCTGACGATGCGAGTTTCCAGATGCGTGAAACCGTTGGCCACGGCGTGCTCATGGATCTGCGGCTTGCCGGTTGTCAGGGCAACGTTGACTTTGTGCTTAACGTCCGGCCGGCTTTCCAGCGGAAAGGTATCGGCGTAAGCATCGCTCGATATCAACTCGGCAACCGTAGGCTGGCCAGCTTGTGATTCATCGGCTGTTGCGTGCGGCTCGCCGTCTTCGTTGAGGACGAATATCTTATCCGGCATTGCCCGAACCAGGCCCTGGATTTCGTTCAGGGCATCGCTCGCCCTCAGGACGAAACGAACGCGATGCGCCAGAATTGTCCAGGGGATGGGTTTGCTCAGAAAGTCGGTAGCGCCAATTTCATAGGCATGTTGTATCGATTGCGGGTCGTCGCGGCCGGTAATGATGAAAACCGGGGTTGCACGCAAAGTTTCCTGCGCGCGAATCTGTTTGCAAACGTTGTAACCGTCCATTTGCGGCATATCGACATCCAACAATACAACATCGGGCCGATACTGCTCGAACTGATCTAGCGCCATTTGTCCATTGGAGGCTTCTTCCACGCGGAAACCTGCCTGCTCCAGCACTTCGCGCATAATGGTTCGGACCGTTGCGTCATCGTCCGCGATCAATGCCAATGGCGCCAGCGGCAGTGAACCTGTGGTAGTCGGCACACTCATCAAGCGGCTCGCTCAAGTTCAACACGCAAAGCCTTAATGACCCGGCCGTATTCCTGTTCCAGTTTCGATCTCAGCTCCTGCACTCCATCTATCGAGTGTTCACGCGCCATGGTCTCAATGTTTTTGCAAAGGTCAGCGAGTCGCGTTGCGCCAACATTGATACTACTGGATTTCAAGGCGTGCGCGGACTCTCTCGCTGTATCGGTGTCGGTGTTGCTGAGCGCGTTGGCCAGACGTTCTTTGATCTCACCCGAACTGTCGAGATAGATCTGGATGACTCGTTTGATCAAGGACGGTGAGCCGGGTTGTTGTAGCTCTTTCAACGTTGCCAGCGCCGTGAGGTCCAATGGTTGTATGGTGATACTTTGTGTGTCGAAAAGACTTGCCGCCTCTGCCGATAACACCTCCTCGATCCGGGTCTCGTCGGCGAGTTCGGCTTCGGTACGCAAGAAAATCGATAATACAGCGTGCAGCTGATCCATCGTAAAAGGCTTGCTCAGGTACTCGTTCATGCCCGCCTCAAGACATTGCTCCCGGTCACCCGACAGTGCATTCGCAGTAAGTGCGACAATAGGCACATGACATTCGTTGTTGTCGCGTTCCGCAGCACGAATCTCCCGGGTCGCTTGCAGACCATCCATAACCGGCATCTGGCAGTCCATCAATACCAGATCAAAACGTTGTCCACTCAGCGCATCCATCGCCGCCTGGCCGTCAGTGACCACCGCTACGTCCACGCCGAGCGAGTCCAGCATACCCAAAGCCACGGCCTGATTGACAGGGTTGTCCTCGGCAAGCAGCACTTTGCCGCTTAGTTTGCGGATTGCGGAACTGCGATTGCGCGAGTAACGCTCGGTCACTGTCTCGCCGCTGAGAACGACAGAAAGCGCATCGTACAGATGGCCCTGGCGGATTGGCTTGGTCAGCTGGCCGGAAATTTTCAGCTCTTCCAGAGTGTCTTCGCTGGCTGGCATGGCCACAGAGCTGAGCAACATGAGCGATACGGCGTCGAGCGCGGGAAATTCCCGGATCATTCTGGCCAGTTGCAGGCCGTCGGTACGCGGCATGTGCATATCGAGAATGACCAACTCGAACGGCTCTTGCTCTGTGGCGGCCAGCTGTAGTGCCTGCAAGGCTTCGCGCGCACTTTCGACGCAGTGCGGCCTGGCGCGCCAGCACTTCAGGTGTTGCTCAAGTATCTCGCGATTGGTCGCGTTGTCGTCGACCACCAGGATGCGTTTGCCGGCTACCGAGGCGGTTGCTTTTCGTTCGTGCACGGCCTCACCACGCCCATGCTTCATTTCGATAGCGAAATAGAATCGAGAACCCAATCCAGGGGTACTCTCGAGTTGCAGCGTACCGCCCATCAGGTCAACTAACTGCCGGCTAATGGCGAGTCCGAGGCCGGTGCCGCCGTGCAGTCGTGTCGTCGAGCCGTCTTCCTGGGCGAACGATTCAAAAATATCGCGTTGTTTCTCCGGCTTGACGCCGACGCCGGTATCAACAACTTCAATCAAGACTCTGGCAGCTTCGGTGTTAGCCGCGCTTTCTTCTGCGGAAACCCGAACAACGACCTCGCCCCGATTCGTAAACTTGATCGCATTCGATATCAGGTTCGTCAAAACCTGACGAATCCGAACGGGATCGCCGATGAGAGACGTGTGCAGATCGGGTGAAACGTCGTTGATCAGTTCCAGCCCTTTCTTGTGCGCTTGCGAGGCAAGACTATCGACCGTTTCTTCAATCACCACGCCAAGATCGATATCCCGCGCTTCCAGATCCATCTTGCCGGCTTCGATTTTTGAGAAGTCCAGAATATCGTTGATGATATCGAGCAGGTTTTCCGCGGACGAATAAATTGTTTCAGTGAAACGTCTCTGTTCAAAGTCGAGAGCAGTGTTGCGCAGCAGCTCGGTCATACCCAGCACACCGTTCATCGGTGTCCGGATTTCGTGACTCATTCGCGCCAGGAACTCACTCTTGGCCCGCGACGCGCCCAACGCCAGATCGCGGGTCTTCTCAAGTTCACGCTGCGTGTGATCCAGATTCGCGGTCATCTCCGTGAACTCACGCGCGAGCTGGCCAATCTCGTCGGCACGATCCTGCTTGATATTGATATTCAGATCGCCAGTCTCGCGGATGCGGATCATGCTATCGGCAATTTCGTTCACCGGCCGAACAAAGACATAGCGCATGATAAACACGCCTATGACCATGAATACGGCTGTAACCAGGCCAATCAGAATCATCGCAGCGCGGATGGTCTCCGTGCCGATCTTGGAGATCGTGTGCGGGTGGCGAATCTCCAGCAGTGCGACCGGGTCCCCGTCCATCCCTGATATCAGCCGGTTCGCGATCAGCTCCTGATCAGTGCTCCTGGTCAGGGTGGACGTGCCATCGCTTGAGAGTCGCTTGAGCTCATCAAGACTGTATGAACCTGCGCCAGCGGCTGTCAGCTCATGCAGAATCACATTGGCTGACGTGCGCCTGGAAATATCAGCCAATAGTTCAGGGCCCAATCGTCGGACCACGATAAAAGTCCCGACCGGTGAACCCTTGGCCAAACTGCTTACGATCGGGGCCGCCGCCACGAGCGCCGGGCCATCGGCTGTTTTCATTGCACCGGTAAACGAGCTATCGGCATCGGGATGATCAAGCAACGGGTGCGTGGGTGTAACCTGACCGAGAAAAAGCTCGTGAATATCGGCCGGTACGCCCGTTCCTTCCGACATACCAAGAGCGGAAATCACCTTGCCCTCAACATCGAGGATGTAGAGCACATCGACGCCTTTGCGGCGCCAGTAGTTGGGGATCAGATTGTATTCTTCGTACTCGGCATGCCGCCCAAGCGCAAAATCGCGGGTGTCATCCCATTCCGCATACTCGGAAACCAGCGTTTGCAGCGTACGGCCCTCGGCCTCGATAGCGCTCTCGACCCGATCAACCGCCTCGATCGACTCATGGACTTCGAACTCCTGGAAGGCCGGGAGGATGGCATAGCTGATCGCCAGGTAGCTGCCCACGCCAATACACGTGCCGAGCAGCAAGAGGTACAGCACTAGTTTTTGGCTTAACGTCATTGCAATTCCATTGGCCAGCCGGTGCTCGATCCGTGAGCGGCTGATAAGTGGGGCTTGTCGGGAAAACGTATTCCCACCAGTGACTTGTCGGCCGATTACAGGGATTCTTTAGCAATACGTATGGAAGGCGCCGGCGATTATAGGAAAAATTACCCATATTCAGCATTTCGACGCACGTCATTTCCATGCCCGGTAATTGTATGCCGTATCGATTCTGCATAATGAGAAAGAGATCACGATCGTTCAGCCGCTGCCTACCGCCGGCAACGCCTGCGGTAGGCAGCCAGACCCTTGCAACAGACCGCGCACAGCAGGCCTGCGAATTTGCGCTCCGGGCCAAACAGCCTGAACTGGCACGCGGGTCTGACTGGACGCCAGATCGCATCAGGCCGGTGAACACATTGTCACGTTCGTTGGTTCACGGCACACCCCAGCGTGCAGCGGCGGACGACCCGGCAGCAGCACCGGGCCTGTGCACAACCGCGGACAACGCATGAATTACCCGCAGACGTCAGCACAAGCACCGCGAAAGCCCCAGTAGCCGGAGCAATACAGGTATCATTCGCTGCAACTGCCAGCGACATTCCGCGATGGAACCCGCCACCCGAACAATGACTGACGAATTCGATTTACGCCGCTCGCTCGGCCGTTTCGCCACGGGCGTGACCGTTATCACCTGCAACGATGCCTTGGGCCGGCCTTGCGGCATCACGGCCAACAGCTTCAGTTCCGTGTCCCTGGACCCGCCCCTGGTGCTGTGGAACATCGCCAAGGTTTCCAATTCGCTGGAGGCTTACCTGAATGCAGATCGCTATGCCATCAATGTGTTGGCCGAGGATCAGCGCGATCTGGCCGTGCATTTCGCAAAATCAGACCACACCTTGTTTGAACGCATCGAATACGATCAGAACCGGCATGGCATCCCGGTACTGCCCGCAACGATCGCCTGTTTCGATTGCCGTACGCAGCAGATACACGATTGCGGCGATCACTTCATTATTGTTGGCAAAGTAGAGGCGTACCGGACAAACGACCAGGCGCCATTGCTGTTTTTTGGCGGGCGTTACGCTGCACTGGCTGAATCCGGATAACCGCGAACTGCGAGGTGACACCTGCCACTGGCCCGCCACTGTGAGTTGAGCCGCCACTGCAACGCTGGAGCAACGTGAAATGACCATCGACTGGACCGAAATCTGGTTTAACCTCCGACACCTAGGCATCGCCTATTTTCTGTCACTGCCGGTGGCGTTTGATCGCGAAGACTCCCACCTCGGCATAGGCCTGCGTACGTTCCCGCTGGTTGCTGTTGCTGCCTGCGGCTACACGCTGGTCGGCATGTCGGTACTCGATTCGAGCGATGCCGAGGCCCGCGTGCTGCAAGGCTTGATCACCGGTATCGGCTTCATCGGTGGTGGCGCCATCCTGAAGAGCAACGGCAATGTGTCCGGCACATCGACGGCAGCGACTATCTGGATCACCGGCCTCATAGGCATGGCCGTAGCGGTCGACCGCTACGAGATTGCCTTGCTGATGGCCGTCATCAGCTTCCTGACTCTGCGCTACGTCAGCTACTTCAAGACCGCACCGAACCCGGATCAGCAGTAACCCGGCGGGATCCAGCTGTTTGGCTACCGAATTGTGGTATTGCGTGGCGACGCCCTGATCGCCACACTCAGCACCGCTATCAACACGCGGCGCGGGCCCGGCACCACGGGCGCTTTTTGCGTAGAATCGGGCGTTCGCTGTACCGCTTGATGCGGCGCCGCAAAGTGGACACTCCGTGCCCGACTGCGCTGTTTCGCTGAATTTCGAAATAAGGATTCCGACGCATGAGCACCCGATCAAGACTGCATATTCCGCACCCGTCGGCACGACCCGGGGACACGCCGGATTTCAGTTACCTGGAATTGTCGCCTGCCGGTGCTGTCGACAAACCGCCAATCGATGTCCGGGTGCGGGACATTGATCATCTGAGCCACGGCCTGGTCCGCGTACTGGACGATGAGCACAAAGCTGTAGGCCCGTGGAACCCCAATTTCGAGGCCCGCGAGCTGCAGGTCGCATTGCGCTGGATCATGTTGACCCGGATTTTCGATGAACGCATGCAACAGATTCAGCGCCAGGGGCGCATTTCCTTTTATATTCAGTCGCTCGGCGAGGAAGCCATTTCAATTGCCCAGGGTATGGCACTGCGTCCTGGCGACATGTGCTTTCCGCACTACCGTAATCAGGGTTTGTACTTGTACCGTGGCTGCAAGCTCGTTGACCTGATGTGCCAGTGTCTGTCGAACACCCGGGACATGTGCAAGGGCCGGCAGATGCCGATCATGTACCACAGTAAAGATGCCAACATGTTTTCCATCTCGGGCAACCTCGGCACGCAGTACCCGCACGCTGTGGGCTGGGCCATGGCATCGGCAATCAAGGGTGAAGATCACATCGCCGCATCCTGGGTCGGTGATGGCAGCACGGCAGAAGCCGATTTCCACCACGCCGTTACGTTCGCGGCGGTTTACCAGGCACCGGTTATTCTCAACATCATCAACAATCAATGGGCAATCTCCACTTTCCAGGGTTTTGCCGGCGGTGAACGGCGACCGTTTGCGGCCCGCGGTTTAGGCCTTGGCATTCCGGGCATACGAGTGGACGGCAACGACTTGCTGGCGGTGTACGCCGTGACCGTATGGGCGGCCGATCGTGCCCGGCGCGGTGGCGGTCCAACGATAATTGAGCACGTCACCTACCGCGGCGCAGCGCATTCAACGAGTGATGACCCGACGAAGTACCGGCCCAAGGACGAATGGGATGCGTTTCCGTTGGGCGACCCGCTGCTGCGGCTCAAGAATCACCTGATCAGCGAAGGTCACTGGTCCGAAAAACAACATGCCGCACTTGAGAAAGAGCTGCGCGCGGACGTGCTCAATGCCTGGAAGGAGGCACAGAAGAGCGGCACGATGACAGAAGGCCCCTACCTCGACCCGGCCACAATGTTCGACGACGTCTATGCCGAAACGCCAGAGCACCTCGAGATTCAGCGCAAACAAATGCTGGCACTGGAGGACTGACCGATGGCACAGATGAACATGATTCAGGCCATACGTTCAGCGCTCGACGTGGTCATGGACAAAGACCCCAACATCGTCATCCTCGGCGAGGACGTCGGTTATTTCGGCGGCGTATTCCGCTGCACTGACGGTTTGCAACGCAAGTTCGGCGAACACCGGGTTATCGATGCGCCTATCGCCGAAGGCGGCATCATTGGTACCGCAATCGGCATGGGCGTGAACGGCTTGCGCCCGGTTGCCGAAATCCAGTTTGCCGATTACATCTACCCCGGTTTCGATCAGGTTGTGAGCGAGCTTGCACGCCTGCGTTACCGTACGGCCGGCGACCTTACTTCCCCGGTAACCATACGCACGCCTTGTGGTGGTGGCATCCGCGGCGGGCAAACACATTCGCAGTCGCCGGAAGGAATCTTCACTCACATCAGCGGTATCAAGACGGTCATGCCGTCGAACCCGTACGATGCGAAAGGCCTGCTGATCAGTTCGATTGAATCTGATGACCCGATCATCTTTTTCGAACCGAAGCGCATCTATAACGGCCCGTTTGATGGCGATCCCGACAAAGCAGCCGTGTCCTGGGCCTCGCACCCGAAAGGCGAAGTGCCCGGTGGCTACTACACGGTGCCGCTCGGCAAAGCCGATATTGTCGAACCCGGCGACGACCTGACCATCATTACGTACGGCACGCTGGTGCACGTCGCGCAGGCGGCTGCAAAGCTCACCGGTTTCGATGCAGAGATCATCGACGTGCGCACGCTGGCACCGCTGGATGTCAGCACACTGACTGACTCCGTGAACAAGACCGGTCGTTGCCTGATCGCCCACGAGGCCACACGCTTCAGCGGCTACGGCGCCGAACTGGCGGCGACCATTCAGGAGCACTGTTTCTGGAATCTTGAAGCACCAATTGAACGGGTGGCTGGCTGGGATACGCCCTACCCTCACGCATTCGAATGGCAATACTTTCCCGGTCAGAAGCGAATCGCTGCCGGTATCAGGAAAGTGATGGAGGCTGGATGAGCGAACACATATTCAAACTACCCGACCTCGGTGAAGGTACCGTCGAGTCCGAAATCGGCGAATGGCATGTCAAAGTGGGCGATGTTGTCGCCGAAGAAGACATCGTTGGCACGATGATGACCGACAAAGCTGCCGTAGAAATATCTTCGCCGGTCTCCGGCAAAGTAATGAAGCTCGCCGGCGAGCCCGGCGACATGATTGCCGTTGGTGCTCCGCTCATCGTGTTTGAAATCAGCAGCGAAACGTCCAGCCGCAAAGCAGCAGAGCCTGCTGCCGAGCCGAAAACCAGCGAGGCCGTTGCGGCCAGTGCCCCCAGGAAGGCTGCGGCAAAATCAGGCGCAAGCGGCACCCGTGTCAAGACCTCGCCCGCCATACGGCAAAAAGCCAAGGAAGCCGGGGTTGATCTCACGCAGATCAGTGGCAGCGGCCCGAACGGTCGTATAACCCGGGACGATTTCGACAACTACCTCAGCGACCAGAGCGGCGCCTTTGCCCGGCCCGCACAAACGGTGAAGCAACGGGCGACCCGCGAGGTCAAAATCATTGGCCTGCGCCGTATCATTGCCGAGCGCATGAGTGCGGCGAAGCGCGAGATCCCGCATTTCTCCTACGTTGAAGAAATCGACATCACCGAACTGGAAGCGCTGCGCAAGCACCTGAACCTGAATCGTGAGCGGCACGAGCGCCTGACCTTGCTGCCGTTCCTGTCACTGGCGTTGATTCGCGCGCTCGACGACTTCCCGCAGTGCAATGCAACCCACGACAAGGAACGCAACGTCATTGTGCAGCACGGCCCGGTAAACCTCGGCGTTGCCACACAAACCGCAGACGGCCTCAAAGTGCCGGTAATTCACAATGCTGATCAACTTTCAGTGGATCAGTTATCGAGCGAGATTCGGCGGGTCTCGGAAGCCGCGCGCGACAACAGCATTCGTCGTGATGAGTTATCCGGCTCCACGATCACCATTACCAGCCTGGGCAAATTGGGCGGCATCGTAACGACGCCGGTCATCAACATGCCGGAAGTGGCCATCATTGGCGTAAACCGGGCGATAGAAAAGCCGGTCGTCATCAACGGCAGAATAGAAGTGCGCCTGACGATGAATCTCTCATCGTCCTTTGATCACCGCTTTGTCGACGGCTTTGATGCCGCGCAAATGATTCAAAGTATTCGCGGTATGCTGGAGCAGCCGGCCACGATTTTCATGCCGCAATAGCCAGCGCTGCGCACAGTGCGAAAGCCTACGGCGTGACATCCTCGTCGTTGCTTCCGAGCTTGTCCATTACGCCCTTCAGCAGCTGGTCTTTGGCTGCATTCAGCTCGTCACTGGCCCGTTCTTTCAATGATTGAGCGGCTGCGGTACTCAAGGCCTTTTGCAACACGGGCTCGAGAACCTGGCGAGCGACCGCCCCGGCCGTTGCTCCATTGCTGGCACGGCCGATGTCCGTCAGAACGATATCCGGCAGACTGATTTCGCGTTCTTCCTGCAAGTCCGGAACAGACACGGTCGCTCGCGCCCCTTTGAGCGTGAAGCGATCAATGATCAACTTTTTACCCGCCCCGGAATCGGCTGCCGCCGAGCCACTGTCCGAACTGCTCTGAAGTTGGTTCAACAAGCTCTGCAGGTTGCTGCCAGTACCGCGTTGCAATAGGGTCATCTGCGCATCGCTGACCGTCACTTCTTTCAGCACAATGGTATCGGTGGTCACGCTGGCAGGATCGATACGCACTGAAAAACTGCCGAGGTCGATTGCATGGCCACCGCCGAATCCATCGGGATTGGCAACAGAAAGTCCACTGATCGACGCGTTCGCTTCCCCGAGGTTGATCGCCACCCCGCTCACGCGAACGGGGCTGCCGGCAACCGCCGAACCCTGCGACTCAATCAAGCCTGCGACGATCGAATTAAGCTGGGTACTCAAATACAAGAGGCCGCCGCCAATCACCAGCAGTATGGCCAGTACGATCATCAGCAGTTTTCGACTTCGTGTGGCCATGGCAATGAATCCTCTTAGGCAGTTGCGTTGCGGCAGCCTACCGTTGCAGGTCAACGCACTGCAAGCCGTGACTAGCTGGCGTCGGGAACGTTTCCGCCCAGTGCGATGAACAATGCAATGTTGTTCGCCACGTCGATACGCCGGACCTGTAACAACGCCTGCTCAGCAGCGAACAGATTGCGCTCTGCATCGAGCACTTCGAGGTAACGCACAACGCCTTCGTTGTACCGCTGTCTTGCAAGCTCTGCCAGGCGACGCTGCGCAACGATGCCTCGCTCTTGCGCGGCGATCTGCTCTGCCAGATAACGGCGTCCGGCGAGTGCATCGGCGACCTCCCTGAACGCTGTTTGAATCACACGTTCGTAGCCGGCCACCGCGATATTCTCGCGGGCTTGCGCCACATCAAGGGCTGCGCGCCGGCGTCCGGTATCGAAAATCGGCAGACTGATCGACGGCATGAAACTCCAGGCACGACCATCTTCGCCAACCAGCGTATCCAGCTCAGTGGAGGAATAGCCGAAACTGCCGGTCAGTTTTATGGCCGGGAAGAATGCCGCCCGGGCCGCACCAACATTGGCGCGCGCGGCGATCAGCTGTTGCTCAGCCGCACGAATATCCGGCCGCGACTCCAGCAAATCCGAGGGCAGACCGGGCGAGAATCGCGCCGCAAGTACCTGCTGCCCTAACGGCAGCGATGCCGGCAACTCCTTGTCATGCGGACCACCGAGCAACACTGCAAGCAAGTTATTGCTTTGCGCGAAATTCAGTCGCAAACCGGCCAACTCGGCCTCTGCCTGGGTCAGCAAGGTTTCCGCCTGGCGAAATTCCAGTTCGGAGGTTACGCCGGCATCGAGCCGGCGCTCGGCAATGCGCAGCTGGTCACGGCGCGCACTGACCGTGCGCACAGCAAGATCAATACGCTCCGCTGCTTCCTGTTTACTGAGGTAAGCCAACGCCAGTTCGCGCGTCAGTGAAAGCTGGAAGGCCTGCGCCGCTTCTACCGTCGCCAGATAGTTACTGCGGGCGGCCGCCGACAAGTTGCGTACCCGCCCCCAAAAATCGAGCTCAAACGAAGAGACGCCAAGATCCAGAGAATAACTGTCGTAAACCCCGGCAGCCGTGGCCGACGCAGCAAGCGACGTGCGGTAACGCGTTGCATCGGCGGTCGCGGTAATTGTTGGCAAACGATCAGCGCGCTGGATACCGTAGGTCGCCCGCGCTTCTTCGATGCGCAAGGCAGCCACTTCCAGATCGCGATTGTTTGTCAGCGCTATGTCGATGAGCGCCGCAAGCTGCGGATCGGCGAAAAAGGCCTGCCATTCGGGTCGCGCATCAGGCACAGCATCACCAGCCTCTGCGTACTCGACCGGGTAAACCGGGTCCGCGGGTATCGGCGGCCGCACGTGCTCCGGGGCCAGCTGACAGGCACTAAGGGACCCGAGTACGCTCAACATTACGAGCTTACGCATGACCTGGCTCCCTGGTCGTTACCGCTTTATCGTCTGTGATCGGCACATTGCCACGTGCGATCCAGCGCCGCACCGCAAGGTAGCTGAGCGGAATGAAGAAAATACCGAGTAGCGTTGCAGAGATGACCCCGCCCATGACGCCCGTGCCCACGGCGATACGGCTGGCCGCACCGGCACCCGTGGACAGCGCCAGCGGCACCATGCCAAGAATGAATGCGAGAGAGGTCATGATGATCGGCCGCAGTCGCAGTTTCACCGCGTTCATCGTGGCCTGGTACAGACTCTTGCCGCTGGCCTCTTCTTCAATGGCAAATTCCACGATCAGGATTGCGTTCTTCGCGGCCAGGCCGATGATCGTGACCAGCCCGACATTGAAATAAATATCGGCCGGCAAACCACGCAGCAAGGAAAACACGACCGCGCCGAACACGCCCAGCGGCACGATCAACAACACGGCAAGCGGAATTGACCAACTCTCGTACAATGCGGCGAGTAGCAGAAACACGACGAGCAGCGAAAAGGCGAGCAACGCACCAACCTGACCAGCCGACTGCTTTTCTTCAAAGGACATGCCAGTCCATTCGAAGCCGAAGCCGTCCGGCAATTGCTGGCTCAAGCGCTCCATCTCATCCATCGCTTCGCCCGTTGAGCGACCTTCCGCAGGCAAACCCGAGATCGTCATTGCGGGGTAACCGTTAAACCGTTCGATCTGCGGTGCACCGGCCGTCCATTCGACGGCCGTGAAAGCACCGAACGGCACCATCTCACCGTTCGCACTGCGAACTCTCAGGTTGAGGACATCATCCGGTGTCATGCGAAACGCCGTATCGGCCTGCACGAGGACCCGCAGGATGCGTCCATCGCGCGCGAAATCGTTGGCGTATGCGCCGCCCATCGAAATCGACAACGTGGAGTTCACGTCACTGATCGCCAGCCCCAGCGCGCGGGCCTTGGTTCGGTCGATCATGACCTGCAACTGCGGAATATCTGCCTGGCCTTCGGGGCGAACCTGGGCAAGTAACGGGCTTTGGCTCGCAGCGCCCAGAATCTGGTTACGGGCGTCAAGCAATGCGGCGTTGCCGTGGCCGGCGCGATCCTGCAGGACAAAACTGAAGCCGCTGGAATTGCCCAGCTCCCGGATCGGCGGCGGGTTGAGCGTGAAGATCGTTGCTTCCTTGACTCCGGACAGCACCCGCATAGCTTTGCTTGCCAGTGTTGACGCGCTGTTTTCCGGGCCGGCGCGCTCCTCCCAGGGGTGCAGGGCGACGAAGGTCATTGCATGCGCCTGACCGACGCCACCGAAACTGAAGCCACGTACCACGGTGAACGCTTTGACTTGCGGCTGTTCGCGATAGAAGTCTTTTACCTGCTCGATCGCTTCATTCGTGCGCTCAGTCGTTGACCCGGGCGGTGCCTGGATCACGGTGAACACACTGCCCTGATCTTCGGTCGGCAAGAAGCTGCCGGGAAGCCGGCCGAAAAGCAGCAGGGTCACGCCGCATAGGGCGAAAAACAGCACCATGAAGCGCAATGGCCGGTGCAGGATCTTGCCGACCCACGACTGGTAACCATCGGTCGTGCGACTGAACCACCGGTTGAAACCTGCGAAGAACGAGCCAATACGGCCGCGGTTTTTCTCAATATCGGGGCTGTGGGTTTTGAGCAAGGTGGCGCACAAGGCAGGTGTAAGCGTAAAGGCCAGGAGCGCCGAGAAACCGATTGAAACCGCGAGTGTCAGCGAGAATTGCCGGTAGATTCCGCCGGTCGAACCGGGAAAGAACGCCATCGGTACGAATACCGAGATCAATACCAGGGTAATGCCGACAATCGCAGAGGTGATCTGGCCCATGGCTTTGACCGTTGCATCGTAGGCGGACAAGCCTTCGTCTGCCATTACCCGCTCGACGTTCTCGACCACGACGATGGCGTCGTCGACCAGAATGCCGATAGCCAGCACCATCGCAAACAAAGTCAGCACATTTATTGAAAAGCCGAACAACCACAGGCCGATGCAACCACCGGCAAGTGCAATCGGCACCACGATTGTAGGAATCAACGTTGCACGCCAGTTCTGCAGGAACAGCAACATGACGAGAACGATCAGCAACATGGCTTCGGCGAGGGTCTTCAATACCTCTTCGATGGAAATCTGGATGAAGGGCGTACTGTCGTAGGGAACGGTCCAGCCGATGTCAGCCGGAAATGAACGTTCGAGTTCGGTCATGCGCTGCTGCACGCCGGCGCGCGCGGACAGTGCGTTGGCACCGGTGCTCAATTGCACCGCCATACCGGCGGCCGGTTTGCCGTTCACCTCAATGTTGAAAAGGTAGTTTTGTGCACCCAGTTCAACGCGTGCAACGTCACCCAGCCTTACCGCCGAGCCGTCAGGGTTCGAGCGCAGGATGATCGAGGAGAACTGTTCCGGCGTTGTGAAGCGGCCCTGGGTCAGAATGGGCGCGGCAATTTCGTAGCCATTGGCAATGGGCCGGTCGCCCAGCGAACCACCCGGTGACTGGCTGTTTTGTTCACGAACCGCGGCCAGCGCGTCTGAGGCGGAGAGGCGGTAGCTGGCGAGCTTGTCAGGGTCGAGCCAGATGCGCATGGCGTACTCGGACGAGAACGACCGTATGTCACCCACACCCGGTACGCGCCGCAATTCATCAATCACCCGGGTCGTTGCAAAGTTGCCTAGCTCCAGCGTGCTCATTGCACCGGATTTTGAAGTCAGTGAAATGATCATCATGAAGCTGGATGACGCTTTGTTGACCTGAATACCCTGCCGGCGCACTTCTTCGGGCAAGCGCTGCTCCACGGTCTGCAGGCGGTTCTGGACCTCGACTTGTGCCAGATCGATATCCGTACCGGACTCAAACGTTACCCGGATATTCGCTGTGCCGTTCGACTGGCTGGTCGACGACATGTACAGATAGCCTTCAACACCGTTCAGAGCCTGCTCGATGACCTGTGTCACGTTGGTTTCCAAAACCGACGCATCGGCGCCAGGATAGGTGACACTAACGGACAAGGACGGCGGCGCGATCGACGGGTATTGCTCGACAGGCAAGACACGCAATGCACTTGCACCCGCCAGCAGGATGGTGAGCGCTACAACCCAGGCGAAAATCGGCCGGTCGATAAAGAATTTTGGCGTCATTGCGGTGAGTCAGCGGTTAGGTTGGCAGGAGTCGGGACAACGGTCTGACCGACAGCAATTTTTTGCAGCCCGGTAACAATAACGCGCTCGCCGCCGCTGAGACCTTCGGTCACCCGCCACGCGCCTTCGGTCAGATTGCCAAGTACAACGTTTCGCGCCTCAACCACGTTTTCTGGGTTCACAAGCATGACGCTCGCGCCCTGGGGCGCGAACTGGACGGCACGTTGTGGAATGAGAATGGCATCCGGGCGCACACCCGCGCCGATTCTTGCGCGGACGAACTGACCGGGCACCAGCGATTGATCCGGGTTGGGGAATTCCGCTCTGATGGCGGCCGTCCCGGTATCCTGATCAATGGAGAGACTCAGAAAATTCAGATGGCCCGTGTGCTCGTATTCGCTGCCGTCTTCCAGTACCAGGCGGACGTTTATGCGTTGCAGTTCCGGCACTTCGAGGGTGCCCTGGGTGATTTCCCGCCGGGTCCTCAGCATGTCCGCGCTGGAACGCGAGAAATTCACATAGACGGGATCAACCTGCTCGATCGTGGTCATCAGGGTTGCTGCCGACGCACTGACCAACGCACCTTCTGTTACCTGAGCGCGCCCTGCACGGCCCGCGATGGGGGCGGTTACCGTGGCGAAACCAAGATTCAGTTCCGCGCTTTCCCGCTGTGCCTTGACCTGCGCGACGTCAGCTTGCGCGGTACGCAGACGCGCGACCGCGGCGTCGAACTCCTGTTCGCTGATGGCACGATCGGCAACGAGGCCTTTGAAACGATCAACATCCTGTTCGGCATTGGCGACCGTCGCTTCGGCACGCGCAAGCGTTGCATTGACCGCATTGAGGATCGCTCGCAATTCCCGCGGGTCGATCTGAAACAGCTTCTGCCCTTCGACAACGTCAACACCTTCTTCGTACAGACGCCGTTCGACTATGCCGTTAACCCGCGCGCGAACTTCCGCGGTGCGCACGGCTTGTACCCGCCCGGGAAATTCCACCACGTTCACAGCAGGGGCCTTTTCGGCGACGACGATTCCAACTTCTGGCGCAGGCCGCGTCAGGGTCGGCGCTTCGTCGCTGCAAGCAGCGACCGTCAATGTGGTCACCAGCATGAATGCCAGTGCTAATTTGTTGCCGGTGTATTGCCGGAGTTCGGGAGCTTGCATCATTTCAGTAGGCTCTGCTTGCGCGGTCAGTTTCATTTCTTGTCAGCGTCCAGGGTACGCAGCAAGTCCTTCGAGGACTTGCCGTAAAGAGTGTAGTAATGCTCGAGGTCTGCGAGTTTTTTCTGTGCGCGCTCGCCCGTAATGCCGGCCCGCGCCTCAGCAACGACCGCCACCGATTTTTCGCTGCGCCGGATCTGCGACTCGATCAACGCTGCGTAAGGATTTTCACGAATAGAAAAGTAATCCTGCCGTTCGCCGGGCTTTGAGCGCCGCTCCACGACGTACAGCAGTTCGAGCAGTCGAATGTTGGTACTGAGACTGCCTTTACTGATCTTCAGTCTGGCAATAAGTTCAGACGCGGCGACCGGGCCCTCGGCGACAATCAGCGCCGCCCATATCTGACCGGCAATTCGCGACAGTCCGGCTTCCTGCATGATTTGGCCCATGCGTTCGATAAAAAGCGCTTCAGCACTGGGTTTCTCGACTTTCGCTGACATGAATCCTGAGCCTCCTGCGATCGGTTGGACGGTCATTCTCAGCGCCGGGCACTGCCCGCCACCTACCGTCGTTCATTAAGTTTAGCGAATACTGAACATTCCGAACATATAATGCAAGGTATTTCTTGATGCCCGACAGCGCCGGACCCGCCGGAATCGTTGCCGCTCAGCACGAGCGGGCGCCGCGCGGCAAGCGAGTGCTACGATTTCAACGACGGTCTACCGGCGGGCAGAACGACGCGCACAGGAAGCGTAGACGCAAGGCGGCATGGCTGACCAAATCACCGCAACTGATGTCGGCATTTCCGGGGCACGCGCAGGCGGCAGCGCCGCCGCATGGCCAGTGCCGCGGCCAATCCGCAGGCCGGAACAACAGGGGCGCCGCGCAAGTCGCGGTGACGAATGCCTACAAAGCGGCGGGATCGCCGAACACGGGCCGCCCCTGGAACAGCGTCAGCAAGGCTTTTGTTTCAGAAATCGCCTGCGGCTCGATCTCAAAAAGATTGCGATCCAGCACGACCAGGTCGGCCGATTTGCCCACTTCGAGCGAGCCGGTATTGGTCTCATTGCGATTCACGAACGCCGCGTTGATCGTGAATGCCGCAATAGCGGTTTCCAGATCGATACGCTCCTCGGGAATCATGCTTTCCATGTCGTCATCGACCGCGCCCTTGCGCGTGATGGCCGTTTCCATCTGGTGGTAGGGATTGGCCGTTGATACCGACCAGTCGCTGCCAAACGCAATCATGCCACCGGCATCCTGCACGCTCTTGATGGGGTACATCCAGCGGGCCCGCTCCTCGCCGATGAACGGAATCGTGAGTTCCGTAACGTACAGATCAGCGTAGGCCCACAACGGCTGGAAATTGGCGACAACATCCAGCTCCTTGAAACGCGGAATATCCTGCGGATCGATCATCTGCAAGTGCGAAATATGATGCCGGTGACCCAGGCGGCCGTTGTCGATCAAGCCCTCCTCTACAGCGTCCAGGCTCTGGCGAACGGCGGCATCACCGATTGCATGAAAATGCACCTGAAAACCCTCGGCATCCAGGCGACTGACCACCCGCTTCAGGAGCTCTGGCTCGATCATCGGGATACCGCGCGTGCCATCCGGCACAAGGTACGGCTCGAGCATTGCGGCGGTGTAATTTTCCATCACTCCGTCTTGCATGATTTTGACCGTGCCGGCGTCGATCAAGCCGCCGGTGTATTTGTCGCGCAGTGCAATGATGTCTGCGATCTGGCCCATGTCACGCTCCCGGTCCCACCAGATCGAACCAACCACGTGCAGACTGAGTTCACCGCGACGCTCCAGTTCTTTGTAGGCATCCAGGGAATCCGCATCAACGTTGGCGTCCTGAATACCGGTAATGCCGTACTCGTTCAACATGGCGAGCGCGTAGCGCAAACCGGCCAGTCGGTCTTCATCCGTCGTGGCCGGAATGAGCCGGGTCACGAGTTTCATCGCCCCCTCCTGCAGTCCGCCACTGGCTTCACCGGTCAGCGGGTCGCGGTCAATACGCCCGTCGACCGGGTCCGGTGTGTTCTTGTCGATACCGGCCATTTCCAGCGCGACACTGTTGGCCCAACCGGTGTGGCCGTCTTGCGAACTCAGAAATACCGGGCGATCCGGTACGAGCTCGTCCAGAATATCGCGGTTCGGCGAACCGCCTGGCCCGAACACCGACATCGCCCAGCCGCCCCCCAGTATCCAGGGCACGTCAGGGTTGGCCGCAGCGTATTCGCCAATGATCGTCCGGTACTCGGCAAGTCCAGGTTGGTCATTCAGGTTGCACGCTGATGCCTCGATACCACCGCCGATCGGGTGTACATGGCTGTCCTGCAGTCCCGGCAATACGAAGCGGCCGCGCAGGTCCGTCACCACGGTATTGCTGCCCGTGTGTGCAGTCACGCCATCGTTGGAACCTACGTAGACAATTTTGCCGTCACTGATGGCTAGCGCCTCGGCCCAGCTGCGCTGTCCATCGACGGTATAAATGCGACCGTTCTTGTAGACCGCATCGGCACCCGGTGTCGTGCTCGCCGGTTCGTCTGTGCCACAGGCAAGCAGCCAACTCGATAAAAACAGGAACGATGCAATACGGGCGACGGATAAGAATTGGGTCATGGCACACCTGAAGGTTGCGAGAGGTCTACCGGTGCAGCGCGCCGCATTTTTTACTGGCTCCGGCAGTGCCGCGCCCGGAGTCAGAAGCATGCCAGACGATGGCTCAGTAGCAAGATGAATTTCAGATAATGAGGATCGCTTCAAAGTATCACCGGGGTGGCTCGTCCGGCCTGGTTAAGTCAGCGTAAAAAAAGCCGGGGCAAGCCCCGGCGTTTTCCAAGCGCCACTGCCTGCGCCTAATCCCCCCACCTCTTTGTATAGCGCACCCCGAACTCTCGCGGCCGGTTAGTGTAGATATTCTGAATGCGTTCCCTGCCGTCAGCGACACTCGACGCACCCCAGTCGAAGTAGCCATCAGCATGAGTGTACTGCGCTCGCTCGTCGGTGACATTGTTGACGAAGACGGAGACCTCCCAATCGTCACCTGTCAGGCCGGCACGAATATCACCGATCGTGTAAGCCGCATTCTTGAACTGCGGGTTCGGGCTGTCGACCGCTGACAACGGCTCCAGAATGTTCAACGTGTCGCCGGTGTAGGACCACTGCGTCCTGATAAACGCATCCTTCTGACCGTTCCATTGCACTGGCCAATGGTACTCGGCCCAGCCCGAGGCCTTGAATTTCGGCACGACCGGCAAACGCAGGCCGGCAACCAGGTTGTTAATGCCATCCCCGTTCAGGTCGTGTTCCGTATCCGTCTCCGCTTGCATGAACTCGGCGTTCATGCCCAACGTCCAGTTGGCGTTCGGCGCGTAATCGAGTTCAACACTGAGCCCGGTGATATGCGCTTCACCGGCATTAGCCACGACACGTTGCCATGGCTGGCCACAGACACCTGGCACGGCATCTACCAGCGGGTCTTCACACACCGCACTGGACGGGTCCACCAACTCCAGTTGATAGTCGGACCAGACCATGTGATAGCCCGTCGCATTGAAGCGCCCGGCACCTTCAGCAAACAGTGACTTGTATCCGACCTCGTAGTTATCCATCAGGTCGGATTCGTAGTTGGCCGGAAAGAACGGCTCACCACGGGTCCGGTTGATACCGCCCGGTCGCTTGCCACGGGTGTACAAGCCGTACATCAGGCGGTTGTCCGCGAAGGCATAGCTCAGGCTGACCTTGGGAATGAACTCCTTGTCGCGACCGGTACGCCCCGGAACCTCGCCGGTAGCGAGTATGGCGTCTCGCAATTCCGGGTCATTGATTGAAGGCTCGCCGACATTGTTAAAGCCACCCGGACTTCTGACAACGTAGCGATTGGTATTGCTGCGATCAAAATAGCGACCGCCGACGGTCAGGTCCAGCCGATCATTGATATGCCAGGTGGCTTCGCCGAACACGGCTTTTTGCTCCCAGTCAGTACGACTCTCGGAGTGCCAGTGCGAGGTCGCATCGGGATAGGTAACCGGCGTGCCATAGAGGTCAGAGAAGAACCACTCCCAGTAATTCAGCGAAACGGAATCCTGATAAACGTTGACGCTGCCATCACCGCCCGTCGTAGGGCCGGCAAACGACGATTGCCAGGCATCCAGACTGTCTTCGTAATAAAGACCCACAATCCAGTCCAGGGTGTCACCCTGATGGGAAAGCCTTATTTCCTGGGTGAACTTGTCCTGTTGTGCGTTGAGCTTGGACAGGTTGAAGAAATCACTGTCGACCGACGTGCCATGGCAGTACACCGGATAAAAGACCACGTAACCTGTATCCGGGTTGGTCCAGTAGTAAGGGAGTTCGGCGGAGGTGTATGCCGAGTCGTGGCAATAACTGGCGGCCCAGTAGTGCGCGTAGGTTGTCGAGTCCACCTGGTAGTTGTGCTTGCGTTCGTAGTACGACGTTGCGGAGACCAATTGCGCAAAGCCAAGGTCGCCCTCTATGGTTAACGAATACAGACTGAACTTGTCGGTGGTCCATTCATCGTGAAACCGCACGGTCTTGAGATCACCGACGTAAGGGTCGTAGTGGTTGTCCGCACCGGAGTCTGAATCCTGCCCGGCGATCGAAACCGTTGTTGACCAGTCATCGTTGATATCCCAGCGTAGCGACGCCCGACCGCCTATCGTTTCGGAATCGTTCCAGCGATCCTCAACGGCTGCCGAATTGTCCAGCGTGCCGAAACCTGCCGGATAAAACCCGGGGCCCTGGATGGCCGATTCATCAGGGGTATGTCCGAACACGTTGTCGATAAAGCCGCCGTCCTTATCGTTGTAGCCAACGACCCGCAGTGCCAGCTTGTCCTCGATCAACGGTATATTGAACACCAGTGAACCGCGGTAACTGAGGTCGCTGTCCGGTCCGGCACGCACTTCGCCGTCGAACACTGATTCGAAAATGCTGGGGTTGGGCTTGTTGGTAACAACGCGCATGGTGCCCGCCTGGGCATCGGAACCGTAGAGGGTGCCTTGCGGCCCTGACAGTGCTTCCACGCGTTCGATATCAACCATGCGCACACTCGGTTGTGCGCCGGTCGTCGTGATCGATATTTCATCCAGATAGACCGACGAGGTCGATTGTGCGATGTAGCCAGCACCTGTGATGGCGCCACGGAAAACAACCACACTGGAACTGTTGCTGTAGGTGACGACATTGACCGACGGTATAAAGCGAGCGTAGTCCTCCATCGCTTTGGCGCCCATTGCCGCGAGCGTATCCTGCGACAAGGCCTGAATAGCGATTGGAATGTCCTGCGCCGACTCGGTGCGCTTTCTCGCGGAAACAACGATTTCTTCAAGAACACCGCGGGTCGCGGTTTGGGTTTCCTGCGCCTGCGTGGTGAGGCCCGGATACAACGCTGCAGCAACCGCGGCGGCGACCGGCGTGACGGCCAGACCGTAAGACTCTTGCATAGCTATGTCCCCCGACATTAACGATGTGTCTTCGGCACTTTTTCTTGCAGTGCTGCTACCGAATCTATGGCAGGCGCGGATTAACTACAAGCGTCGCAATGGGCAGCAAAGCGTTTGCACCAATATGTCGCCTGAATAAAGGCGCAGTCAGACCGGCAAATATACTTCGGAGTCAGCCCTAAACCCGCGAACTGCAGTCCGAACACCGGCTGTTGGATTTATTTATCAATAACTTGAACGTGGCCGGGCAAATTTTTCTGCAAAATCGCGGGCCGGGCGTCCGCCGGCAGCGCGGTCAGCAAGGGTTCCAGTATATGAACAAGTGGCAGCAGGTGTGATTCGTACTTGCGCCACAGATTCACGGAACTTGAGTAAATGGGCTGGCGTACCTGCTCCGAACTTGCCGTCTTTACCGCCCGTTTGTTTGCGAAGAACCGCAGACAACCTTCCTCGAACGGTAAACCGCAAAAATCAAGCAGTTGACGCACCTGCTGATCGAGATCAGCAACGACCTGTTCATAGTGCACGTCGTGCACGAAGCCCGGCAATACGCGGTGCCAATGGTCCATGAGGCGCTGGTACTGGAGGTAGTACTCGCCCAGTTCCGTCATGTCGTAGCTAAAGGTTTGGCCGCTGGCGAACAGCTGCTTGAATGAACCAAGACAACTGTCCAGCGGGTGCCGCCTGGCATTGATTATTTTCGCGTTGGGCAAGGCAAGCCGGATCAGTCCTGTGTACGCGAAATTATTCGGATTCTTATCGATGAAGTACCCACTGCCCTGGCGGTATTTGGCGGTACTCCGCATGTACTCCCTGCCTATGCTGGACCAGCCGCCCGCATTCAGGCTGGCCAGAAACTCCGGGTAGCGTTGCTGGCGCGGCGCACGGCGACGCAGCTTCAGCACCGCTTTCGGCAAATCGCCAAGTTCATGCGTACCTTCTACCTGACTGTGGCTTGCCAGAATCTGCTCAATCAGTGTCGAGCCGGACCGGGGCAGACCGACGACGAAGATCGGCACCGGATCAACAGCTTCGGCGGCGGTCTGGGACACAAAGGATTCGTCAAACATCGAGATTATTCGGTCGTGGGTGGTCTCTGTATCCACAGGGTCGTAGACCTCGACCCGCCGACGAACAATGTTGCATTGTTCGAAATTCCCGAACGCGCGGTCGTAGTCGCCGCGCGCCTCAAACGCGAATGCCAGCGCATTGTGTATTTGCGAACGTGCAACTTCAGTAAGACCTTCGGCATCCAGAAGGGCCTGCATTGCGCTGACTTCTTCATCCGTAAACCGGAATGTCTTCAGATTGGCCAGACTCCAGTACGCCTCGGCATGATCTGGCCGCGCCGTGATGGCCGCACGGTACTGTACGATGGCTTCGGCGCTCTGGCCGACGGTTTTCAGATGGTGCGCCATGCTGCACAGAGCACCGGCTTTGCCCGGCGCAAGCTCGAGAACCCGGCGATAAGTTGCAATGGCCTCCTCATGCCGCCCCGCCATGCCGAGCACGCTGGCCCGGACCATGTACGACTCGGCCGCCTCCGGTGCGAGTGCTATTAACCTGTCGGCCGTGGCAAGCGCCTCGTCAAATTTTTCCTGATCCCGCTGGACGTTCGCCAGATCGACAAGCGCCCGCGGATAGTCCGGTGCCAGACTGACAGCGCGCTGCAGGAAAATTTCCGCCTCCTGCAAGCGCTCGTGTTCGACAGCAATTCCTGCCAGCAAACGGGCAGCCTCGACGTGATCCGGGTCCTTGCGGAGAATGCCGCGATACACATCTTCAGCACGTTGTTTGTCGCCGGCTTCTGCCAGCGCCTGTGCTTCCTTTATCTCCTCTTCGAACGCCATCCGTGCACGTCGTGCACGCGGTGCGGATTGGGCGCCGTGCGCCACCAGGGTCCGTGCACGATCAAGTTTCGACGAGGTCATTGGCCGCGTGGGATCTAGTCGCAGCGATTGTTCGTACGCGCGTATCGCCCGATCCGCATGGCCTTCAGCCAGCAGCCAATCGCCGTGAACATCGTGGGCAGCAGCGAAACCGGGATGCACCTGCAAGGCCCGCTCAATGTATTGCTGTGCAAGCGCAAACTGCCGTAAGGCGAGATTGGCCCGGGCACCCAGGCACAGCAGGTTTGCATCATTCGGCTGCATTTCGAGGCCTGTTGCGCATAGCTCAACAGCCCGGGCAGGGTCGCCGCTACGCAAGGCCGTCGATGCGGCTTCGAAACGCTCACGTTGTTGAGTCAAATCAGAAATTGCCGTCTCCGGAGTTGCTGACCCTTGCCTGTAACAGCAGTAATGACCCGGCCGTTGCGGATGAAGTTCAGCAAGGCGCTGTCGCATGATGCCATTCGTGCCGCGCGCTTGTGCAGCAATTTGGAAAGCAATAACCTGCGCGTTCCCGCTAGCGCCGGATGCACGCATTCCAACCAGGCTCAACTGACGACTTGAAGACTTTCAAAGCAGCTGCCGAAGACAGGGATTTCGCCGTATCTGCGGAGATTTTTCTTAAGCCCGATACCGGCGCCGAGGTCATTCGCGAACAGGCGTCACTACTCAAGCCGGCCGTCAATGGCGTATTGCTGACGGATAACCAGTTCGGACATCCGCATTTATCGACACTCGCCGCCGCAAGTTTGCTGCTGGCAAACGGGGTCGACCCGATCGTGCAGTTGTCCACTCGCAATCGGAATCGCATTGCGTTGCTAAGTGAATTGCTCGGCGCGGGAGCGCTGGGGGTCAGCAGCCTGGTACTGGTGCGTGGCGACCGGGTGCCAGACGGATTCAAGCCCCGACCCAAAGCCGTGCACGACCTTGATGCGGCGGAACTCATAGCGACAGCGAGCAAGCTGACCCTGGACGAACGCATGTCAGCACTGCCGGAGTTTTATATTGGCGGCCTGATCACGCCACACGCGCCGAAACCGGGCTGGAAAGCGGCAAAGCTGATCGAGAAGATCGAGGCGGGTGCGCAGTTCGCCATAACCCATGTCTGCATGGATATACCGCTGTTGCAGATCTACATGAAGCACCTGCTTGCCATCGGCCTGCTGAACCGGGTCCGGGTCTGTGTCTCACTTGCCATTATCGAATCGGCAAGCGATGCGGACTGGCTGCGCGCGCATCGGCCAAACGTCAACGTTCCGGAAAGCCAGCTGGCCCGTTTGCGACAGGCAGCCGATCCTTACCAGGAAAGCGTGCGTATTTGCGCCGAGCAACTGTCCGCTTTGCGCGAAATACCCGGCATCAGCGGCGCACACATCGTGGCAACCCGGCAGCTGGCGGCCATACCGGCCGCCATCGAAGCGGCCGGCTTGTTGCCGGGCAGGTAGATTCCGCACGGCGCTCGTCGATGGTCTGGCTGAGCGCCGAGCAAAATCTACAACCCGGGTCCATCTGGGTGCTCAGAGGGCAGGCTCTGGCGAAATCGGTTTCCTGAGCGCCCAATGCAGCAACCGTATGGCAGGCGAAAAAAAACCCGCCACGTGGGCGGGTTTTCCGTACTTCGTTGCGCTGTCTCAGCTTTGGCGACGGCGCCGCGACAGGCCGAGTCCGGCAAGTGCCAGGCCGAACAATGCCAGCGTGCCGGGCTCCGGAATCTGGCTCATCGTCACAGATCCCCAACCGGCATCACGGTAGCTGCCCCAACGTCCGTGTGCCGTTTCCGACAACAGTGAAAAGCCACCACGGTTTACGTCTTGCACAATGCTGCCGAACAGTCTGGCGGAATCGATGCCGTAATAAACCTGACCGCGCACTCCACGGAAGCCGGATGTCGTGAACGCGTCGAGTACCGCCGCCATGAAATCATCAACCAGTTCCTGATCGTCGTTGAAAATGGCGAAGTCTCCGGGACGCGGGTTCGAACGGCCGAAGTTCCACGAAACGTCGAAGGTCATTTCACCGACTTCAAGACCGGTGATATCGCCGTTGGCCAGCACGATAGGATCGGCGTTGGCCGCCAGTGGCGAGAAGAGGATGGCGACTACGGCCAGAAAAGCATTCTTTGTCTTGGTCATGTGCCTGTACCCAAAAGGGTTGAATTGCAGATACTGATATAAATAAGCAATAGCCGCGCCAATCTGAAACATATTATTTATTCGATAAGTTACAAGGAGACGGATTTCACGCAAGAGCGATTGCGCAAAATATGCCGACATGACACGGGTAAGCAATAGCGACGGGCCGCCGCAACCGGCGAGCGCAAATTGCAGCTTGCAACAACAAATGCGAATGATTATCATTTGCGGAAATGAAACCTGAAACCCCAAAGCCGACCAAGAGAACCGCGCATGACAAAACACTCTTGGCCAGCGAACTGTTTCAGGGCCGACAAGAGATACGCATAGCGTTCAACCGTGAAATCTACCGACTGCGGATCACTCGCAACCAGAAACTGATTCTGACCAAATAACCCGTCTCGCCCGCCAGCCAGCAACGCGCCCGCCAGCCAGCGACAACCATCAGGAGAAATTTGATGTTGTCTGCCATTGCCCTGGCGTTCGCACCCGTTGCGGCGCTGGCTACCGTACCTGCTACTAACGAAGCGGAGATCGAAACGATCACCGTGGAAGCCGCCAAAATTCCGATGTCAGCTTCCGATATTACCAGCAGCATCACGCTTATCGACGATGCGCGAATTTCGCAAGAGCTTGCCCAGACGATAGACGATCTCGTGCGCTACGAGCCCGGCGTTGACGTCGTCGACCAGGGTAGTCGCTTCGGGTTGTCTGGAATCAGCATCCGCGGCATCGGTGGCAACCGGGTCAAAATCGAAGTCGATGGCGTCGCGACATCAGAGGCTTTCTCGGTCGGCAGCTACTCGAACGCAAGTCGCGATTTCGTGGATGTGAACAGTCTGAAGCAGGTCGAAGTCATTCGGGGTCCGGCGTCCGCGGTGTTCGGTTCGGACGCTCTTGGAGGCGTCGTCAGTTTCGTCACGAAAGGACCGTACGACCTGTTGCACGATTCCGATCGCTACGCCGACTTGAGCGCCGGTTTCAACAGTGTCGATGCCAGTCGCGTCCTGCGCGTCACCGGTGCCGCCCGCACCGGCAAGCTGTCCACTTTACTACGCGTTAATGCCCGCGATGGGCAAGAACAGGATGTCGTTGACGCTGACCCGTTTACGGACGAAAGCCTGAACCTGCTCGCTCGATTCGAATGGGGCGAGTACGGCAACGGTGCACTAGGTTTGTCGATTGAGCACTTCGAAGTCGACAGCGCCACCGAAGTCGATTCCCTGGAAGGCCGGCAGGATTTTTCCGCGCAGTTCGGGTTTCCCTACATTATCGATACGACGGCGATTGCGGCCGACGACCGCAAAAACCGAACTCGCCTCAGCCTGGGCCAGGACTGGCTTGATGGACGCTTCGGCACCAACTACCTTCGCTGGCGCGCCTATTCGCAAGACAGCCAAACTCGCCAGGACACCTACGAAACTCGCGAATCCTTTATCGCCGGCACAGCTTCCGCGGTTACCCGGGATCGCCGCTTCACCTTCGACCAGTCACTGACCGGTCTGGAAATCAACGCGGCGAGTGAGTTTGCAACCACGCGTGCCTCGCATCTTTTTGCCTACGGCATTGAACACGAACGAACGGATACGGAACAACTCCGCGACGGTCGCGAGACCGACCTGATTAGTGACGAGATATCAGCGCAGGTGGGACCGGATCTGTACCCCGTTCGCGATTTTCCGAAGTCACGGACCCGCCGTAGCGGCATTTACCTGCAGGACAGCATTGCTTTGGGCCCCGTGACCATATCGCCCGGGCTTCGCTGGGATCGATACGAACTCGAGCCCGTCTCCGACAGCATATTCGCCGAAGACAATCCGGGTATCGTTACCGCGACGCTCGACGAAGACAGAGTCTCGCCAAAACTTGGCGTGCTGTGGAGCATCAGCGAGCAGTGGTCCGCCTATGCACAGTACGCCGAAGGCTTCCGCGCGCCTCCTGCCAATGATGTCAATGTGGGCTTTACCAACTTCCAGTTTGGCTATACGACACTACCCAACCCGGACCTGAAATCGGAAACAAGTGTGGGCTATGAAACCGGCCTGCGCTACTCCGGCGATGCCGTATCGTGGGACCTGGCCGTATTCGATACCCGTTACGATGACTTTATCGAGTCGTTTCAGGTTGTCGGTTTTGACCCGGTTAATCAACTGATCCAGTTTCAGTCCGTCAACGTCGACAAAGTTGACATCGCCGGCGCGGAATTCAAAGGGCAGTTCCTGCTCCCGCTCTTTTCAGAACAACTGACACTGCGGGTATCGGCGGCCTACGCCAAAGGCAAAAACCGGGCGACGGGAACTCCGCTGAATTCGGTAGCACCATTGAACGGCATCGCAGGTCTGGATTTCAAGCACGACTCGGGTCGCTGGGGGACCAGCCTCGTTGCCCGTGCCGCCCGACGCCAGAACAATCTGGACGAGAGTGCCGGCGCGCTGCTGAGCCCGTCGGGCTATGCGGTCTTTGACTCATTCGGGTATTGGCAGCCGAGCGAAAACACAAGACTGCGCGCAGGGATATACAACCTCACTGATCGCGACTACACCGCCTATCTGGATGTTCAGGGCGTGCCTGCCGATGTCACGAATGCGGCGCAATACCAGCGTCCAGGCCGCCACTTCAGTATCGCCATCGACTGGACTTTGTAACCTTTACCTTTCAGGACTGACTATGACGCTCCGAACTCTCATTTTGCTCGCCAGCTTTACGTTCTCAACGGCTTGTGTAAGCAACAGCACGGCGGTCCCGCCCGATCCCGGCTACACCCCAGGAAGCAACCCGCACTTCGCGCAGATCGCTGCCGAAACCACCGCTGCGGACCGGGACCGGGCAGCCATACTCGCCATGCGCGGTGACTACCGCGTGGACTTCCACTTCCAGGAAACCGTGCCATTACAGGCGGGATACGAAGTACATGACGACAAGAACAGCGGTGGGTTTGAGACCGTGCTGGTCGTTGAAGACTCCCCCGGCAAGATAGTGCTGCAGCACATACTGGTCAGCCCGGGTGGCCACGTCGTCAAGCATTGGCGACAGGACTGGACTTTCGAGGCGAGCGAGCGATTCGAGTTTGTCGCCGAACAGACCTGGGAAACACGGCCGATCGACCCGCAGAAAGTCCCGGGAAGCTGGACGCAGTGTGTCTTTGAAGTATCGGATGCTCCACGCTATTGCGGCACTGGTCGCTGGAACCACAAATACGGCGTATCGACGTGGACCAGCGACCGTAGCTGGCGCCCCCTGCCGCGTCGTGAATACACGAAACGCAGCGATTACAACGCAATCAATGCGGAGAATCGACACACCGTTACTCCCAACGGCTGGACGCACGAACAGGACAACACCAAGACTGTCCGCAATGGGCAGCAAACTGCGGCAACCCTGGTACGCGAGTTCGGCTTCAACAACTACAGGAGCATCGAGAGCTTCGATTTCACACCGGCCACCGACTACTGGCAACGAACATCCGCTTACTGGGCCCGGGTTCGCGAGGCCTGGAGTGACCGCCTGCACAGCGGCAGTCGCCTGCTGATAGATACAGACGTTGACGGTATGCCGATCATCGAAGCCACCTTCGAGCAAGCTGAAACCGCCAGCAACAGCAGTGACGCTCAACAACGTGAAATGATCGACGCTGTACTTGCTCGCTGGACGCGTGTCGATCAATTGACACCGGTCAGCTCAACGAACTAACCAGCATTGTGGCGCGCAGCCGGCAGAGTCCCAGACAATGACTCGATACCGACTGATCGTCGTAAATGATCCGCATCGCGAGCCACGGGTGCAGGTCGTCGATATTGAGCGCGACTACCCGTTGTTCGACTGGTCCGGCTGCGTCGCACGGCACTTGCTTCGTTGTGGTGAGCTTGAGCGTTGCAATATTCGTCACTGCGGTTGCTACCCCTGTGACAAATACCTTGCGTGCCATCTCGCCTTGGTCGCCGCCGCCTATCGATCACTGCACGCAGCATTACCATTAGAGCAACAGGCAAAGCCGAAGCAACGTCACCGGACTCGGGGCGCAAGAATCTGCGATGAATGTCGTGAGTAGCGCATTCTGAACTTTGACTCCGCAGCGCTGACAGCAGCGAGCGCTGATCGCAGCTGTCAACGGCCGCTGCGAGTCACTGGCCGTACGCTAGTAAGCGGCGACCGCAATGCAAGGAGGCGCCAACAGGCAGCGCCCGGCTGCCTAATTGGGGAGTTGGGAAACGCAATGCGCGGCGCCCAACAGACCCGGCTGATCGTGAACAATCAGGCGTGTCGGAATACGGGCCACTAACTCGCTGTACCGCCCTTTGCGCTCAAAGCCCTCACGAAAGCGGCTGTTGAGCAGCCGATCGCGGTGACGCTGGGCAATGCCGCCAGCAATGAATATGCCGTCCATCGCACCCATGGTCAGCGCGAAATCGCCGGCGAACTGGCCGAGAATTTCAAAGAACAACTCGACAGCGGCAATGGCGATATCGTCTGACTTGTCACGGTCTGCCGCAAACAGGCGTTCCGCGGGCAATGACCTGCCCTGTTCACCGCGCAGAAGAGTGAGCGCCCAATAGATGTTTTCCACACCGGCACCGGACACGAGATGCTCGGTGGAAACCCTGTCGTAGCGCTTACGCAGTGTCTCAAGCACCTGCATCTGCAGCGCCGATTCGGGCGCAAAACCGGCGTGCGACGCTTCGCCTGCAATCGGCAAATAGTGCACGCCCTGCTTGCGCAGGCCAACCGCTCCGAGGCCGGTGCCGGGGCCAAGCACACCATACATGCGCTGTAGGCCCGCAAATGAAACAGGCGCGGACCCGCCAATCGGCACGCTGTCTGCAGAACCCAAAGCAGGTACCCCGAACGCGATTGCTTCGAAATCGTTAAGCAGTCGCACGTGTCCGGCACCGAACCGTTGACGCAGGTCTGCCGCATCCAGTTGCCACGGGTTATTCGTAAACTTGACGCGTTGTTCGATGACGGGTCCGGCAACTGCCAGGCAAATCGCATCCGGTGCGCCCACACCAAGCGCTTGCAGGTAGTGCGTCAAGGCATCGGCTGCGGTCGCGAACTCTGCACACGGCAGGATGCGCAACGACGAGTATGCATTGCCGGCAGGATTGGCAAGCGCGAAACGGGCATTGGTGCCGCCTATGTCGCCAATCAGCAATCGCTTATCTGTCATCTCATTCCGCAATCAGTTGGCGGCAAGCTGGCCGCTCTCCGTGCCAGTAATCCGGCACACCGGGCGCGAACGCAACGATTCTGTCTAACGTTGCAGCATCTGCGAGCCTGCACCGCTGCCGGCAAAGATGCTGGCACCCGCCTCCGCACCCGAGACATTGTTGCGGAAAGTCACAAACAGTTCACGCCCCATGCCATTGTGACTGCTGGTCAGATCGTAGTGTGGTTGCTGCCTGGCAGCCAGTGATTCGGCATTCGCCACTTTCAGCGCGCCATTGTGAGAATCAATCTCGATCATGTCGCCATCCTGAATCCTGCCAATCAAACCACCTGCAACGGCCTCCGGAGTTACCTGGATCGCAGCCAGTACTTTTCCCGAAGCGCCGGACATCCGGCCGTCCGTCAGCAACGCCACTTTGAAGCCACGACTTTGCAATACCCCGAGGTACGGTGTCAGCTTGTGCAGTTCCGGCATGCCGGTTGCACGCGGACCCTGCGCCGGCAGCACCGCAACGAAATCACATTCGAGCTCGCCATCGTTGAATGCCGCAGTGAATGCCTCCTGACTCGGGAAGACCCGAGCGGGAGCACGAATGTTCTGGTAGGCCGGATCAACGGCAGATACTTTGACAATCGCACGGCCGATATCACCCTGCACGACCCGCAGACCGCCCTCGGAGTCAAACGGTTCGGCAACCGACCGCAAGATATCCGGATCAAGCGACGCAGTTTCGCCATCGCGCCACGCAAGCTCGCCATTATCTGTGCATGGCTCCTGACAAAGGCGTCGCAGACCCGTGCCAAGTATCGTCCGCACCTCGTCATGCAACAAACCGGCATCGAGCAGTTCGCGAATAACGAAACCCAGACCGCCCGCCGCATGAAATTGATTCACGTCTGCCATGCCATTGGGATAGACACGGGCCAGGAGCGGTACGACCGACGACAGCTCCGCGATGTCGTCCCAGTCAATCCTGATGCCCGCGGCCGCAGCGATCGCGACCAGGTGTATCGTGTGATTCGTCGAGCCACCTGTCGCCAGCAAACCGATGATGCCGTTGATGACCGCCTTCTCATCAATAATCTCACCGATAGGAGTGTACTGATCGCCAAGGTGCGTGAGTCCCAGAATTACCCGCACCGCTTCGTCAGTGAGCCGGTCCCGCATTGCGCTGCCCGGGTTTACAAATGAGCCGCCTGGCAACTGCAGGCCCATGAACTCCATCAGCATCTGATTGCTGTTGGCGGTGCCGTAAAACGTGCAGGTGCCGGGACCGTGGTAAGCCGCCGACTCCGCGGCCAGCAATTCGTCACGCCCAACCCGTCCGGCCGCGTAGTCCTCACGAACCTGCGCTTTTTCCTTGTTCGACGAGCCCGTGGTCATCGGACCTGCCGGTATGAAGACCACCGGCAGATGACCGAACGACAATGCTCCGATCAACAAGCCCGGTACGATTTTGTCGCAAATACCGAGACAGACTGCCGCGTCAAACATGTTGTGCGAGAGTGCGACGGCCGTCGACAGCGCGATAACGTCACGACTGAACAACGACAGGTCCATGCCGTCCTGACCCTGGGTAACGCCATCGCACATCGCCGGCACACCACCGGCAAACTGTGCGGTCGCGCCACAAGCGGCGGCCGCTGCACGAATTTTGTCCGGGTAGTCCGCAAACGGCTGGTGCGCGCTCAACATGTCGTTGTAGGCGGAAACGATGCCGATATTCGGCGTTACATTGCCAGCCAACTGCTCTTTGGTTTTTTGGCCACAAGCGGCCATGCCGTGTGCGAGATTGCTGCACGACAGCGCGTTGCGCGCCGGGCCCTGATCCGCAGCCTGTCGAATCCGCAGCAGATACGCGGCGCGCTCTTGTGCGCTACGACGGATGACCCGCCGGGTTACTTCTTCAATAGTCTTGTGCATGCCTGAACCTCGATGCGCCGTGCATTCGTCGTCGTTAGGGCGCCCAGTAAATGTTTACCGGCGCGCGTTTTTGTAGCAGCAGGCGCGAGACCGGCAGAGCAGTCGCCGATTGCTTCGCCGCGCGCAAGACGTCCCGCTTTTCTGCGCCGAAAATCAGCAAGACGATCTCATCACTGCGTGACAGCGCCGACAGCGTCAGGCTGATCCGGGCGTGCGGACTGGCTTTCGTGCGGACAGGAATACAAAGCAATGGCGAATCCGGGTCGAGACCGCTGGCCAGGTTGTCTGCGTCGGGGAACAGCGACGCGAAATGGCCGTCCGTACCCATACCGAGAAGTGCACATGCGAACGGCAGCGGTTGCAGACGCAGCTCCCTGTCCAACCGCCTGGCACGCTCGTCGACGCTCATATCGGCACGAAAGACACCGTGCAGCCTGGCTGCCGCTGCGGCATTCCTTAGCAACAGCTCCCGCGCGAGTTTCTCATTGCTGTCGTCGGAATCGGTCGCCACCCAGCGTTCATCGCTAAGCACCGCATGCACCCTGTTCCAGTCAAGGCTCGCGGTGGACAGCTCGCTCAGGCAACGACCGGGCGTCGTACCGCCGCTGATAACCAGCGAGGCTTCGGCGCCGGAAGCCAACCGCCGTTCGAGTGCGGCCTGCAAGCGCGCGGCCGCCGCTACTGACGCTTCCTCGCGTGTATTGAATTCAAATTCCGTCACAACTCAACTCTCCGGATGCCAGGCGCGTCCGTCACGGTCGAGCAGGAAGGATGACGACGTCGGCCCCCACGAGCCGGCAACGTACGATTCGACTTTCTGATGGGTTTCTTCCCATCCCGCGATAATCGCGTCGATCCAGTTCCAGGCCGCACTTACTTCATCGCGACGCATGAACAGCGCCGGATTGCCGCGCAGGACTTCCATGAGCAGACGCTCGTAGGCATCCGGGTAACGAACACCAAAGGTTTCTTCGAAGCTCAGATCAAGCGAGACCGGACGCAGATCGAAACCACCCGGTCCCGGCTCCTTGGCCATAACGGACAGCTTTACGCCTTCATCAGGCTGCAGGCGAATCATCAGCTGATTCGGCGAGATGTCGTAGCTCTGTTCTGAAAAGATGGAATGCGGCACATCCTGAAACTGCAGCACGATCTCCGAATGCTTGGCCTTCAGACGCTTGCCGGTACGGATATAGAAAGGCACATTCGACCAGCGCCAGTTGTCGATCTCGAGTTTCAACGCAACGAAAGTCTCGCAGCTGCTTGCGACACCGCCCATCTCGTCCTGATAACTCTCGACGGGCTGACCTTTGATCGCGCCGGCCGCGTATTGACCGCGTACCGTGTTGGTCTTCACGTTGTCGGCAGAGATCAAGCGCAACGCGCGCAGGACTTTTATTTTTTCATCGCGTACCGCATCGTGGTCGAGACTCGAAGGTGGCTCCATCGCCACCAGGCAAACCAGCTGCAGCAGGTGGTTTTGCACCATGTCGCGCAATGCGCCGATGCGATCGTAGTACTCCCCTCGACCACCGACCCCGAGATCTTCCGCAACCGTGATTTGTACGTGGTCGATCGTGCCGCGCCGCCACAACGGCTCGAACAATGAATTGCCGAAACGCAGGGCCAGCAGGTTCTGCACTGTTTCCTTGCCAAGGTAATGATCGATACGAAATATCTGGTTTTCGGCAAAGCATTCACCGACCGCATTGTTGATGGCATCAGCCGAGGCCGAGTCATGGCCAACCGGCTTTTCCAGAACGATCCGGCTGTCACCGGTTATCAAGCCGTTGTGGCGCAAGCCATTGGCAAACGCGCCGAACAGTCCGGGCGCCGTCGCAAGGTACGCGACGCGCGTGCGGTGGTCGTGGCCAGCGAGTATTGCAACAAGCTCGCCCCACTGGTCGTGCGCCCCGGCGTCAGCCTGAACGTAGTGAATGCGATTGCGAAACGTCTGCCACTGCTGCTCGTTGAAGGTATCGGCAAGGTTTTCGCGCAACGCTGTCTCGACGCGTGCCAGGTAATCGTCACGACTAACCTCACCGCGACTGGCGGCAATGATCCGGCTGTCACCCGTAATTTGCCCGTCGCCTTCGCGATGGAACAAAGCGGGCAACAACTTGCGCATCGCCAGATCGCCCGTGCCGCCGAAAATTATCAGGTCGAACTCGTCGACCGGAACCAGTTTGGCCATAATGCCTCCGAAACAGAGCCTGAAAGTTTACTACATAGCGAACGATTTACAGGCCTTATTGTTTGCGTATTACTCCGACTTTACTGTAGTTTTACTACATGCTGAACCGCATCGACCACCTCCTGCCCAAGCTCAGCCCCGCCGAACAGCGCGTGGCTCGCTGGGTACTCGCGCACCCCCGCCAGGCGGCGGGGGCGACACTGGCAAAGGTCGCCGAGGCCTCCGGCGCCAGCGAACCGTCAGTGATTCGCTTCTGCCGGCGGGTTGGTCTGCGTGGCTTTCGTGACCTGACCCTGCGACTCACTGAAGCCCTCAGTCGGCCTGCCAGTTACATTCATCGCGATGTCGATGCAAACGATGCACTCCCTGATGCCGTCTCCAAAGTCATCGATGCCTCTATTCAGGCACTGGTCGATACCCGCGCATTGCTGGCGATGATGCCACTGGAACAGACCGTCGCCGCGATGCAGGCGGCACGTCAGCTGGTATTCATCGGGTTGGGCGCTTCCGGACATGTGGCAGGCGACGCCTGCCACAAGTTCTTCCGCCTCGGCATCCCCTGCTCGGCGTTAATCGACAGTCCCGGGATTGCACAAATGGCCGCGATCGCCCGACCACACGACGTGCTGGTATTTGTTTCGACGAACGGTGCATGGGCCAATTCGGCGCGCGCCGCCGAGATCGCAAACAAGCGAGGCGCAACTGTCATTGCCCTGACCGACCCGATGTCACGCCTTGCGAATGCCGCCAGTATTGTGTTGCCGTGTGAACCGGTGGAAGACACCGGTGTTTACACACCAATGCGATCGCGCCTCGCGCACCTCGCCATACTGGACGCACTCCTGGTTTCCCTTGCGTTGTCCATGGGCGACGAGGCGAGCGCCAATCTGCGCGCCAGCAAGGACGCCATTTCATCACAGTATTCAGACGTCACGAGTCGACAACAACCATGAGCAAAGCAAACTACGCAGCCCTGCTGAAGACCGGCCGCCAAGCCGGTGTGCTGCTGCCTGTCGCCTCGCTGCCCGGGCCGCATGGCATCGGTGATCTGGGCCGCGGCGCGTATCGCTACCTGGATTTCGCGCAGAGCGCCGGGCTCGGCGTCTGGCAGTTTCTGCCACTTGGCCCGACCGCCTACGGCGATTCCCCTTACCAGGCCTTGTCGACCTTTGCCGGCAACGAACTGTATATCGATCTTGAGAACCTCCGGGAACTCGGCCTGCTTGCGGATGAGGAACTCGCCGGCTTGCGAGCATTGCCAGCGGCGTATGTCGATTACCCGCAGGTCATTGCTCTCAAGTGGAAGGCCTTGCTCGCGGCCGCCGGTCGCTTCGATAAATGCGCGACCAGCAATCTGCAAGCGGAGCTCGACCAGTTCTGTGCCAGACACGACACGCACTGGCTGCACGACTACGCATTGTTTCGTGTGCTCAAGGCTCAGCACCGGCAACGGCCGTGGACGGAATGGCCACAGCCGTTCATAGAAAGAGACCCGGTGGCGCTGAAGCGACTGGAAGCAACCGCAGTGAATGAGCTGCACGCCATCAAGGTGCTGCAGTTCCTGTTCAACCGGCAGTGGCAACTACTGCGCCAGTACGCGCACGATGCGGGAGTGACCCTGTTCGGTGACATGCCCATCTATATCGCACTCGACAGCGCGGATGCCTGGTCGCGCCCCGAAATGTTGCGGCTGGACGCCAACGGTCGGCCGCTCGCGGTCGCCGGTGTACCGCCCGATTACTTCAGTGCCGATGGCCAGCTGTGGGGCAACCCGTTGTATGACTGGCAACGGCATGCCAAAAGCAACTATGGCTGGTGGATAAACCGCATCCGCTCGACGCTGGAACAGGCGGACATTATCCGTATCGATCACTTCCGTGGTTTCGAGTCTTACTGGGCCGTTGCCGCGGATGCACTGACCGCGCGCCTGGGTCAATGGGAAACCGGACCGGGCGACGCCTTGTTCGAGGCCGTGAAAAAAGAGCTCGGTGAGTTGCCCATCGTCGCCGAGGACCTCGGCATCATTACACCGGAGGTTGAGGCACTGCGTGATCGCCTTGCTCTGCCGGGCATGACCGTCCTTCAATTCGCCATCAACGACGAGGGCTTTGACCTCGCCCGGGTCGCTGAAAACCGGGTTTGCTACACGGGCACGCATGACAACGACACAACGCTGGGCTGGTACCGCGGCAGTCCCGGCGACCTGCGCTCTGCCGATGACATTGCCGCTACCCGTCACAAGGTTCACGTGCTGACCAGCAGCGACGGCAGTGATGTTGCCAATGCAATGATCAAGGCCGCCTTTTCCACCAAAGCCCGCCTCGCGATTGCACCGCTGCAGGACTACCTCGGACTGGGCTCGGAAGCGCGTCTGAACATACCTGGCACCACCGCCAACAACTGGCGCTGGCGGGTTACTGAGGCCGCATTGTCGGACTCGCTGTCCGCGCAGATCGCGGGCATGGTAGACACCGCAGGGCGTCGTCCACCGCCGTAACGTGGCAGTGCGAAGCTTAGTCGTCGCAACCATGCTGAGAATTGTACGACCGGTTAGTACAAGCATTGACACCGGCCTTCAACCACACCAGGCCGCCCGCGCATCACAACGGTGTGCAGCGACGGGCCGTCTGCACCCCTGCGTACGGCCGCCAACCTGCGTGGGCGCAGGCCCCGCCTTGTGCCTGACACCGGGCACCCAACTGTGCAGTTATCACTCCGGCGGAATAAACCAAATACCGATCTTATGCATCTATGGCCTATGAAACGGACGAAGCATTGGCGAATGCCGGGTTGCGATGTTCTTGCCGAACCTTTCCAGCCGACATCGTCTAACATGAAGTCAGACCAATCAGCAGCGCGATAATCAAGAAACAAGTTTACTGAGCAGTTCCAGTATCGTGCCTACGACATCGCCTGTCGCCGCACGCGTCCGGACGATGCTGATCAAGCGGGGATACGAATGAAGCGGAAGACTATCTGGATTGCAGGGGTCGCCCTGCTTGTCGTGGCCGTCGCCGGCGCCATGAATTTCCGAAACGGGAAGGACACGCTGGTTGAAGTGCAGACAGCGGATGTAAAGCTCGAGACCATCATCCAAAAAGTGAATGCGACCGGGCGCATCCAACCCAAGACACAAGTACGTATAAGCGCAGACGTTAGCGGCAAGATCATGGCGCTGCACGTCGAAGAAGGTCAGTCGGTCGAGAAAGGGCAATTGCTGATCGAACTGGACCGCGAACGTTATCTCGCCGCCGTAGAGCGTGCCGAAGCCAATGTTCGTTCCGCGCAGGCCAATGCAAAACTCATTCTCCAGAACCGCAACAAAGCGGAAAAAGATTACGACCGGGCCCGCGACATGATCGCGCGCAAGCTGGAGTCGCAGTCAGCAATGGACTCTTTTGAAGCGGCGTATCAGGTGGAGATCGCGCGTTACGAAGCAGCGCTTGACGATGTCGAGCAGGCGCGGGCGACGTTGAAACAGGCACAGGATGACCTGTCGAAGACAACCATTTATTCACCGATGGCCGGCACGATCAGCGACCTCGACAAGGAAGAAGGCGAGATCGCCATCGGCTCGCAATTCCAGGAAGACATGATCCTGATTGTGGCTGACCTGCGGGAAATGGAAGCCCAGGTCAACGTTGATGAGAACGATATCGTCAACGTCCAGATCGGCCAGCAGGCAGAGGTTGAAGTTGACGCCCTGCTCGGCGAAACCCTGCGCGGCACAGTGTACGAGATTGCAAATACGGCCAATACCAGCGAGCCCGGCACCAACAATCAGAAAACAGAGTTCGAAGTTAAAGTTGCCATCGACGGCGAAATCTCCCGCCTTCGTCCCGGCATGACGGCGAGCGCCGACATGTTCACGATGACCAAGGAGAACGTCGTCGGCGTCCCTATCCAAAGTGTTGCGGTACGCACGATCGATCAACTGACACTGGAAAACGAGTCCGTTGAAGAAGCAGAGCAACGCTTTAGCGCCGATGCCGACGGCTTCGTGGAGATCGTCTTTTGCATCGAGAATGGCAAAGCCGTAGCCCGCCAGGTCAAGACCGGTATTCAAAGCGACAACATGATCGAGATCGTTTCCGGCGTCCAGGCGGGAGACGTTGTCGTTACCGGCAGTTACCGTGCGATTTCCGCAGACCTCAACAATGGCGCGGAGGTCACAATCAACAATGATGGCGACAAGCGCAACCGGGCCTGAGCACTTCACGATGGCAACAAACGGTAAACTCTCCGCCGTACTGACGCTACGCGATATCGTCAAGACCTATGACATGGGCTCGCAGCAAGTGCATGCCCTGCGCGGTGTGTCACTGGATATCGGCCGGAACGAGTACGTCGCCATCATGGGCCCGTCCGGCTCCGGCAAGTCGACATTGATGAACATCATCGGTTGTCTCGATGTACCCACCAGCGGCAGCTATTCGCTCGGCGGCGAAATGGTGGATGCGAAATCCGAAACAGAACTGGCAGACATCCGCAATCGCATGATCGGCTTTGTGTTTCAGACGTTCAATCTGATTCCTCGGGCAAACGTGCTGCACAACGTCGAACTGCCGTTGATCTACGGCGGAGTCTCAAAGTCCGAACGACGCGCCCGGGCTGAACAGGCGATCGATCGCGTGGGCCTTGCGAACCGGATGCTGCACCGGCCCAATGAATTGTCAGGCGGTCAGCGGCAACGCGTCGCGATCGCCCGCGCGCTGGTGTTCAACCCCTCGATCATTCTCGCCGATGAACCCACCGGTAACCTGGACAGCAAGACAGGCGACGAAATCATGGCCATGTTTGACGAACTGCACAGCGAGGGCCAGACCATCATCCTGGTGACGCACGAAGATGACGTCGCCGCACACGCACACCGCACCGTGAAACTGCGCGACGGTTTGGTCGAAAGCGATTTACCGAATGACTCTCCCGTAAGTTCTGATGGTCACCGCTCTGCAACTCCCCGCGGCGACTCCAAACCGGGTAGTGCCGCACTGCAGGACAATCAATCATGAGAATGTTTGTCGATGTCAATGAATCCCTGAAGATCGCGATGAGCGCCATCGTCGCGAACAAGGCGCGCGGAATACTCACCACACTGGGCATCATCATCGGCATTGTTGCCGTCACCACAACGATGACCGCGTTCAACGGCATGCAAACCGCGTTCCGCCAGGGTGCCGCTGCCGTGGGTGCCGATGTCATTTACGTATCGCGCATGCCCTGGATCGTCATGAACGACTGGTTTGAGTACCGTAACCGGCCCAACCTGAGCATGGACGAAGCTGACAGTCTGCGCACCGCTTTCCGCGGCCGTGCGATAGTCAATCCAACGATGAACAGTCGTCGCGACATCAAGTACCGCTCTTCGGTACAGGAAGGCATTACCGTCATAGGTACGACCGAATTGCTGCCGGTTGTCACCAACCGACTGCCGGAATTCGGCCGCTTCCTGATGAGCTTTGACAACCTCTACAAGAAGCCTGTTGTGGTTATTGGTCACGGTGTCGCCGAAGGTATGTTCGAGAACGTGAATCCGATAAACAAGGAAATCAACATTGGCGCCCACAAGTTCCGTATTGTCGGCGTCATGGAAAAGCAGGGTGGCAGCACCTTCGGCGGCCCGGACTTCGACCGCCAGGTTTTCATTCCGATCTCGACCTTTCTGAAGGTATTTGGCGGCCGTCGCAGCAATGACGTGGATATCGCCGTCAAAGCGGCCAGCATGACTGACATGGAAGATCTCGAATACGAGGTCATTGGCGAGATGCGGCAGATTCGCAAACTTCGACCCAGCGAAGCAGAAGACTTCTCGATCAACAAACTCGATTCGCTGATGGGCGCCTTCAACAGCGTCGTTGGCGCCGTGCTTGCCATCGGCCTGCTGGTAACCAGTATCTCGCTGTTTGTTGGCGGCATCGGGGTAATGAACATCATGTTTGTGTCGGTTACTGAACGCACTCGCGAAATTGGCATACGCAAGGCCATCGGTGCGAGACGCCGAAGCATCCTGCTGCAGTTTCTGTTCGAGTCGGCCATCATCTGCCTGGTAGGCGGCCTGATTGGTATCGCCGCGGCCTCCGGGATAACAGCGCTGATCAATTCAAGTGGACTGATGCCGGCGAGCAACTCCCCCACCATCCTGACCGCTGCAGTGCTGATTTCGGTACTGGTTGGTGTCGCCGCCGGATTTGTCCCAGCCTGGAAAGGGGCGCGACTGGATCCGATAGAAGCCCTGCGCTACGAGTAGCGACCGGAAACCACCATGCAAAAAGTCGATACCTTGTTGATGTCCCTGCAAGCCATTCGCAGCAACAAGTTGCGTTCGTCATTGACGCTGTTTGGTATCGTTCTCGGCGTTGCTTCCATTATCGCGGTGATGACCGGCATTACCGTTGTGCAGGGAACGATGGAAAAGGAGATGACCATACTCGGTGCACAGACATTCCAGGTGCAAAAGTGGCCGACCGGCTTTTCCACGGACGAAGAACGGCGCAAAGCCATGCGGCGACCACCGCTAACGCTCGATGATGCCGCGGCGGTTCGGGAACAGGTACAGAACGTTGACATCGTGGGCTCGGAGCTGTGGGAGTTCGGCTTCTCGGCCGAGTACCGTGGTGAAACGACGAACGACAACATCGCCATATGCGGCGGCACACCGGAGTACCCGCAGAACAACAGCCACGTCGTGCAGTACGGTCGCAACCTGTCGGAGATGGATGTGCGCGCCGCTCGCAAGGTCGCGGTCATCGGCTCGGCAATCGCATCCCGGCTTTACCCGTTTGTGGATCCGATCGGCCGCGATATCCGGGTGGACGGGCGCAAGTACCAGGTCGTCGGCGTGTTTGACACCAAGAACTCCGCATTCGGTGGTCAATACGATAATTACGTGCTCATTCCGGTCAGCACGTTCATCAATATCTACGGACTCACCAACAACGACGGTTTCGCGCGTTCGGTCAACATCACCTTACACGCACGCACTCCGGAGGTTGTCGCCGATGCCATGGAAGAAACCCGCCAGGTTTTGCGGCGGGTCCGCAATGTGCCGCGCACGGAAGAAGATAACTTCACGATGTTCAACAGCGAGAGCTCCATCGCTCAGTTCAACCAGTTGACCTTTGGCATCAAAATCGGTGCTTTCATTGTAGGCATCATCGCACTGCTGGTTGCCGGAATTGGCATCATGAATATCATGCTGGTGTCGGTTACCGAGCGCACCAAGGAGATTGGCATACGCAAGTCGCTGGGTGCCCGCCCCAGGGACATACTGCAACAATTTCTGCTGGAAGCCGTCGTCCTGTGCAATGTCGGCGGACTCATCGGCGTGACCCTCGGCTTCGGCTTCGGCAACCTGCTAGTCAAGCTGGGCATGTCCGACTCGTTCGAAACCGCCGTGCCGCTGGAGTGGGCGTTGATCGGCCTGTTATTCTGCTCCGCCGTCGGCGTGCTCTTCGGCATGTTGCCGGCGATCAAGGCCTCTCGTCTGAACCCTATCGACGCACTGCGTTACGAGTAATGTTTTCGCGCTGTGCAACAAGCCAGCGCTGTGAGCGTACAGACTCAATGCGCACGGGCAAGCAGCCGCTCGCTACTCTATTTGCAGCGTAAGCTCGGCGACGCCGTCCACCCCACCGGTAATACGGTCGCCAGCCACGACCGGCCCGACACCTGCCGGGGTGCCGCTGTAAATCAGATCGCCGGGAGCCAAATGGTAGAAACGCGACAGGTGCGCAATCACTTCCGGCACTGACCAGATCATGTCGTCGATACTGGCGTCCTGGCGCACGACGTCATTGACCGCCAGCCAGATGCGGGCGTTTTTCGGATGACCGGTTTCCGCGACCGGACGAATCGGGGAAATGATGGCACCGTCTTCAATATCCTTCGCTATGCTCCAGGGCCGGCCTTTCTCCTTGGCCGCTGATTGCAGGTCGCGCCGCGTCATATCAAGACCGCTGGCATAGCCGAACACCAGCTCCAGCGCCGCATTCTGATCGAGCTCAAAGCCACTCTTGCCGATCGCGACAACCAGTTCGATCTCGTGATGAAAGTTACCGGTCCCGGCCGGGTAAGGAATCGTCGCACCGGATGCCGTGACCGCGTGCGCGGATTTCGTAAAGTAGAAGGGCTCTTCCCGTTCGGGATTACCACCCATCTCGCGGGCGTGCGCCGCGTAGTTTCGGCCAACACAAAATACCCGCCGTACGGGAAATCGCTGCTCGCTGGCAAACACAGTCACCGTTGGTCGTTCAGCGGGCGAAAAGACATACGTCGTCATTAACAAACTCCGGGCATAGAAAGTGAACGCAAGTATCGTTCTGTCGGCACTCGCAGCGCGTGCAGGCGCAAACCACCGGGCAACATGAGGGCTTTCAGCTTTTGTCGCGCTCGCACCGGCAGCAAGTTGACGGCTACCGCTCGCTACGCCGATTCACTGACCCGTTCGATCTCGGCACCAAGGCTGGCCAGTTTGCGTTCGAGGAACTCATAACCGCGATCCAGGTGATAAATGCGGTTCACCGTGGTCACGCCTTTGGCAGCCAGCCCTGCGATGACCAGGCAGGCACTGGCACGCAGGTCGGTAGCCATCACGCTGGCGCCACTGAGCCCGCCGCGCTTGCCGCGCACTACCGCGACCTGCGCCATCGGCGAAATATTCGCGCCGAGACGCACCAGCTCCTGCACGTGCATGAAGCGGTTTTCGAATATGCCTTCGGTAATAACCGAAGTGCCGCGGGCCTGCGTCATCAGCGCCATGAACTGCGCCTGCAGGTCGGTCGGGAATGCGGGGTACGGCGCTGTTGCGACGTCGGTACCCGACCATTCGTCGGTTGCATCGACCGTTATCGAATTAGCATCCGAATGCGTGGTAAAGCCGCACTCCTGCATTTTGTCAGTCAGTGCCTGCAGATGGAGCGGGACGCATTGATTGATGGTCACTGCGCCACCGGTGATCGCACCCGCTATCAACAGTGTTCCGGCCTCAATACGGTCGGCGACGATGCGGTGCTTGGCAGGGTGCAATTCGTCCACGCCGTCGATCGTGATAACGCTGGTGCCCTCGCCCTCAATTTGTGCGCCCATCGCGCGCAGGTAATGCACGAGGTCGATCACTTCCGGCTCTTTTGCTGCATTCTCGATAACCGTTGTACCGCGTGCCAGCACGGCAGCCATCAGCGCATTCTCAGTCCCGCCGACCGTGACCTTGTCGAACAGAATTTGCGCACCCTGCAGACGGCGGGTTTTGGCAATGACGTAGCCTTCCTCGATTTCAATTTCCGCACCGAGACGCTTCATCGTCTGCACGTGTAAATCGACAGGCCTTGAACCGATGGCACAACCGCCGGGCAAACTCACCCGGGCTTCGCCATAGCGAGCCAGCAACGGGCCGAGACACAGGATGCTGGCGCGCATTTTGCGCACGAGGTCGTACTGAGCCTCCATTTTCTCCGGCCGCGAAACAGTCACTTGCATCGAGTTGCCATTGCGCTCGATCTGGCAATTCAGGGCACGCAGCAACAATTCGGTCGAATCGATATCACGCAATTGCGGGACATTCTCGAAACGGTGCGTCCCGTCCGCCAGCAACGTGGAGAAAAGTATCGGCAACGCCGCGTTTTTTGAGCCGCTGACGTCCACCGACCCACTAAGGGTACGGCCGCCAACTACTTTGATGGATTGCAAATGCTTATCTCCGAATGACCTGCTGCTGATCGAGCTTTGAGTACTCTGGACCAGTGATGTGGCGACGATACGTGAAACTAATGGCAAATTATGGCGCGCCGCTCTTGCCAAAATCCCGATCGAGCGGTACCGCCCAGACGACCAGGAAAGAGGGGATTGTAGCGACCAGTATCCAGATAAAGAAACTCTGGTAGCCCAACAGCTCCTGCAGCCAGCCGCTCACCATGCCCGGCAGCATCATGCCGAGCGACATGAAGCCGGTGCAAATCGCATAGTGCGCAGTACTGTGCGGACCGCGCGCGACGTAAATCATGTACAACAGGTACGCCGTAAAACCGAAGCCGTAGCCGAATTGCTCTATGCCCACGGCCATATTGATGAGCAGCAGATTCTCGATCTGCAGATAAGCGAGGAACACATAGGCCACATTGGGCAGATTGATGGCCAGCACCATCCACCAGAACCAGCGGCGGAGTCCGTGCCGGGCGGCCAGAATGCCGCCCAATATCCCGCCAATGGTCAACAGGGCGACGCCCACGGTGCCGTAGACGAAACCGACGTCGAAAGTACTCAGCTCCAGACCGCCCTCGGCTCTCGTGTCGAGCATGAACGGCCCGGACATTTTCACCAGCTGTGCTTCCGCGAAGCGGTACAACAGCAAGAACGCCAATATCCGGCCTATGTACGGCCGGCGAAAAAAGCTCACGAAGGTATCGACGGCTTCGCGCAACATGACGCTCAGGGCATCGCTGCGCCCGGCGACATCCCCGGCCGGGCGCGGCAATACGAAGCGATGCCAGACGAACAGTGCGACGAACAGCCCGGCCAGACAATAGAAGGTCAGGCTCCAGGCCAGCGTGATGCTGCCGGTACGGGTCTCAAGATAACCCGCCAGCATGACCAGCAGCCCCTGGCCGGTCACCATCGCCAGGCGAAAGAAGGTGCTGCGAAAGCCGACGAACCAGGCCTGCTGCCGTTCACTCAAGCCCAGTATGTAAAAGCCGTCTGCCGCAATATCGTGGGTGGCGGAGCTGAAGGCCAGCAACCAAAACACGGCCAGCGAGTAGCGGAAGAAATCGCTGGTCGGCAAAGTGAGCGCTATGCCCGCAAGACCGGCACCGATCAGCAACTGCATCGCCACTATCCAGTAACGCCGGGTCTTCACGATATCGACCAGCGGGCTCCAGATCGGCTTGATCACCCACGGCAGGTAAAGCCAGCTCGTGTAAAACGCGATGTCGGCGTTGGAGACACCCAGCCGTTTGTACATGATGACGGAGACCATCATCACGACGACGAACGGGATGCCCTGCGCGTAATAGACGCTCGGTATCCAGAGCCAGGGACTGGTTTTTTGCGGCGCCTGCAATCAGCTTCCTGAACGTATCTGGTCGCGGGCCATCACGAGCGCGCCTTCGACGGGTTCGCTTACGACCGTCAAAGGGTGCGGCTTTATACCCTGGGCACCCAGCTGGCTCAGCAGTTTGTCGCGATAGAAGTCGCCGGAACAGGCGATGCCACCGGCCATGGCCAGCGGTACACGGTCGCTGAGCCCCAGCTTGCGAACGGTCGCGGCAACCAGCGCCGCCGTAGCCTTGGCGCCGTTGTCGATGAGCGCAACAGCGACCGCATCGCCATCGATTGCCGCCTGCATGACCACGGGTGCCAGGGCCGCAATTTCCTGACGTATGTCGACCGAACGGCCGAGCTGCCGGGTAATTTCCCGCGGATCATCGATCTGCAGTCGCCGGGTCAACCCTGCAACCAGCGCCGTCGGCGGACCGATGCCGTCGACGGCGTCGGCCACCGCCGACAGTCCGCGTCGACCCGTGTCAAAACCGCTGCCCTGATCACCGAACCAGTGCCCCCAGCCACCGATGACAGCGCGCTCACCGGCGGCATTGATACCGACAGCGACCGAGCCCGTGCCGACGACCAGCCCGATCCCGCAACCGGCGCGCACCCCCAGCGCGAGCAACAACTCGGCGTCATGGACGATATCGATTTGCTCCGCCAGCGCGCGACGTTCCGCCCAGTCGCGAATGACAGCCTGCACGTCCGGCAAGGAACTGCCGGCGAGCCCGAGAATCGCCTTTCGGACTTTTTGACTGGCGGTACCCGCGACTTCATGAGCCGCATCAACGGCAACGTCGAGATTCGTGCGGGCGTGCACGGTGCCGACCGCGCGGACATTCGACGGGCCGCCGAAGCCGGTCCCCAGTGTGTTGATACTGCCGTCCGCCGCGATGCTTGCCACCCGCGCGGTGGTCTTGGTGCCGCCACCGTCCACACCGATGATCAGCGTTTGCTGAGCGTCAGTCATGATCTTCCAGTGCCGCACGCAAGCGACCGCCGGTTTCGGTCAGCCGGGCACGCGCTGACTCCGGGGTAATTCCGAGCTGCTGACAGACGATGGCAGTCTTCAACTCGCCGTCGCAGTCGTTCAGCAGCTCACGTGCGTCAGTATCCGAAAGATCTGTTAACTGCTGCACAATCCGCAGCGAACGTTCGACCAACTTCTGGTTGCTGGCCTGCAGATCCACCATCAGATTGCCGTAGGTCTTGCCGAGCTTCACCATCGCACCGGTCGTCAACATGTTCAGCACCATCTTGGTCGCCGTGCCGGCTTTAAGGCGGGTTGATCCCGACAACACTTCCGGCCCGACGGTCACCGCTATGCCGATGTCCGCCTCCGTCACCACGGGGCTGCCTGCATTGCAGCTGAAGCCCACCGTAGCAGCGCCGATCTGCCGGGCGTACTGCAAGCCACCGAGGACGTACGGGGTATGACCACTGGCGGCTATGCCGACCAGCACGTCGCCGGTCGTGAAGTTGATGCCACGTAAATCCTCCGCACCCTGCGCTCGCGAATCTTCTGCACCTTCAACGGCCCGGTACACGGCCTCTGCACCGCCGGCAATCAATGCCAGCACCTGCCCGGGATCGGTATTGAAAGTCGGCGGGCACTCGGACGCATCCAGCACACCGAGCCGCCCGGACGTACCAGCACCGGCATAGACCAGTCGGCCGCCAGCCGCCAGCCGGCTGGCAATAAGATCGATCGCTTCAGCAATGGCTGGCGCCTGTTCGGCAACCGCCGCCGCGAGTTTCGCGTCTTCGTTGTTCATCAAGCGAACGAACTCGATGGTACTGAGTCGGTCCAGTTCCATCGACGCCGGATTGCGCGCCTCTGTTGTCAGTTCTTTTTGCATTGCACTACTATACCTGTCCGCCTTGACCCGCGAGCCTGTCTATTTTGCTGCGCTTCCGCTTCGTAGAACACTTGCCGCTCCTGGCGCTGCTTACCTGTACATTCGTGCTCGCCGCTTGCGGTGCCAGCCCGGTACTCACTGGCGTCGATGTTCTGGCGCGCGACGATTTCCGGCCGCTTGCCGGGCAACGCGTTGCGCTGCTTACCAACCACACCGGCATCGCCCGCGACGGGCGAAGCACGATACAACTCCTGCACAGCGCCCCGAACGTTGAGCTGGTCCGAATATTCAGCCCCGAGCACGGCATTGCCGGCACACTGGATGTTGAGCACATCGATCACGGCGTCGATCAACTGAGCCGAATCCCGGTATTCAGTCTCTACGGCGAGACGCGCCGGCCAACTGCCGAAATGCTTGCCGGTATCGATACGCTGGTCTTCGACATCCAGGACATCGGCACCCGCTTCTACACGTACATTTCGACCATGGCAGAAGCCATGCGGGCAGCGGCCGAACACGGTATGCGCTTTGTCGTGCTCGACCGCCCGAACCCCATCAACGGTGTCGACGTGAGCGGGCCGGTTACCGACGAAGGCAGGCAATCGTTTGTCGGCATTCATCGCATTCCTGTTCGGCACGGCATGACCGTTGGTGAACTGGCGCGCTTGTTCAACGCTGAACTGGACATCGGTGTCGACCTGCAAGTGGTCGGGTTGCAGGGCTGGAAACGCCAGCAGTATTTCGATGCCACCGGCCTGCGCTGGGTGAATCCGTCGCCGAACATGCGCAGCCTCACGCAAGCGTTGCTGTACCCCGGTATTGGTCTGCTGGAAACGACCAATCTGTCGGTCGGGCGCGGGACCGCGACACCGTTCGAAATCATCGGCGCACCCTGGCTGGATGGCGACAGGCTTGCAAGCCAGCTCAATGCGGCCAAGCTCCCGGGCATTCACTTTGCGGCGACGGTGTTTACGCCCGATGCCAGCAAATTTGCGAACGAACTCTGCCACGGTGTGCGTTTCACCATCACCGACCGCGCGCGCTTCGATCCGCTGCGAACCGGTTTCGAGATTGCCCGGCAACTCGCATTGTCGTACGGGGAAGGTTGGGAAAGTGATCGCTACCTGCGACTGCTTGGCAATGAACGCACATTGCAGGCGGTTCGCGCGGGCACGCCGTACGCAGGAATACTTGCCGTCTATGCTGACGAGCTTGGCGCATTTCGCGAACGTCGCGAGTCCTACCTGCTGTACCACTAATGCGGGCCTTTCGCCCATCAAACGGCGAGCGGATTGCAGCTGGGGTTCAACCGCCACCGTACTGCGACTCCAGGGCCCGTCGCTGCTCGCTGATCCAATCGTAGTAATCACGCTGTTGCAGACGACTGGCCGCGGCATCGTCAATGAGCACCGTGGCTTTCTCGTGCAACTGCAATGCGGTCGCGGGCCACATCGCTGACACAGGGCCTTCGATCATTTGCTGCACGGCCTCCGCCTTGGCCTCGCCGGTTGCCAGCAACAACACCGCAGCGGCCTCCTGAATAGTGGCAATGCCCATGGTGATTGCGATCTTCGGCTGCCGTGCCGGGTCATCGAAATAACGGCTGTTGCTTTCCAGAGTCTCACGGGTCAGCGTTTTCACCCGCGTACGTGAACGCAGGCTGGAGGTTGGTTCGTTAAAGCCGATGTGACCGTTGCGGCCGATGCCGAGTATCTGCAGATCGATTCCGCCCGCGGCCCGAATTGCCGCTTCGTAAACCGGCCCGACCGAATCGGGATCGTCTCCGTCGGCGCACACGGGGAGATGCGTGTTGCTGTGCAAGATATCGGTCTTGTCGAACAACTCGCGGTTCATGTAATAACGATAACTTTGCGGATCATCGGCACCGAGACCCACGTATTCGTCGAGATTGAAAGTTATGGCTTTGGCGAATGACACCCGGCCCTGCTCGTAGTCCGCAACCAGCCGCCGGTACATTGCCAGCGGCGTGCCGCCGGTTGCGAGGCCCAGCACCGCGTCACGTTTCTTGTGCAGCAACGTCCGTACCCGACGCGCACCCTCGGCAGCCACTGCCGCGCTGTCTCTCAGGATAACGATATCCATACGCAGTCAGTGACTGTGAATTTGCACGTCGCCGTCGATCCAGCTACGGCATACGTTCATGTCGGCATCGAGTTCGATCAGGTTCGCGCGGTAACCTGCTTTGAGGTAACCGAGCTGATCATCAACGCCCAATGCGGCGGCCGGGTACGCGGATGCCATACGCAAGGCTTCGAAGCGGTCGAGCCCGGCGAACGTGCTGGCGTTTTTTACCGCCGTGATCATGCCAATGTCCGCACCCGCCAGCGTGCCGTCCACCGTCAGGCAGCGCCCTCCCTCGGCGCGAACGGCAACACCGAACAGGTCGAATGTTTTCCTGTCCGAACCCACACTGGGCATCGCATCGGTAACCAGCAATGCCTTGCCCTGTGTCTTCGCGGCTACGGCAATGCTGAATACCGCGGGGTGCACGTGGTGACCGTCGGCGATAATGCCGAAGTAACTGTCGCGATCTTCCAGCGCTGCGCCGACCATACCCGGAGCGCGGCTTTGCATCGGCGACATCGCGTTAAAGAGATGCGTGAAACCGCGCATGCCTGCGTCGAGCGCCTGGCGGGTTTGTTCGTAAGTGGCCGCGCTGTGACCGCCGAAAACAATAATTCCGCTGTCACTGAGCCGGCTGATCAGTTCTGACGCCACTGTTTCCGGCGCCAGCGTTAGCAATGTCGGCCCGGCACGAGACGCCTCGATGCGTGCAACGGCCGCGTCATCCATGGCCCGCATTCGACCCGCATCGTGGACCCCTTTGTAGCGGGGGTTGAGGTACGGGCCCTCAAGATGAATACCGATGATGCCCGGTACCTTTGCCGCAATCGCATCAGTAACAGCAGCCAGCGCGGCATCCACAACGTCGTCGCTATCGGTGATGAGTGTCGGCAGGATAGCCGTCGACCCGTATTGCCGGTGTGCGGCCGCGATGGTTCGCAGCGCATCGACCGTTAGCGCGTCGTTGAACAGCACGCCACCACCGCCGTTAACCTGCAGATCGATCAATCCGGGTGCGAGCAACCGGCCGCCGATGTCGTCGATAACGTAGTCGGCCGAAAAACCGTCGGCGGTATCGATCACATCGACTACCTGGCCATTGGCGAGCAACAGGTCTTTGTCGCGGTAAACGTTCTCACCGTCAAAAAGCCGGCAGTTTGTGAGTCGTTGTTTCATGCTTCGCCTGTCACGTTGCTGAATTCTTATCCGGGCTTCCGCTGGTCTCGCTCATTGGCAATGATCGGGTATCCAGCACGCAGGCCAGCTGACCGGCGGCCAGCGTTACCAGCGAACCGATCAGGGCGTACCACGCCCAGAACACATTGCTGCCGAACGCCACCAATGATAGTACGACGACGCCCGTCACAAATCCCGCTAACGCATGGGCCTGCTGCACACGCGTTGTGAATACCGCCAGGAAGTACATGCCCAGCACCGGGCCGATGGCGAAGCCGGCAACTTTCAGCACATTAGCGACGATGCTTTCACTCGACTCCAGCATCCCGAACAGAATCGCAAGACCGGTTTGCACGATGCCGAAGAAGATGGTCGCCGTGCGGTTCGCGCGCATTTCCGAGCCAGGTTCTCGTTGCCGCGAGCGCTTGTACAGGTCATTCATGAACACGGCGGCAGAGGCGTTGAGTGAACTCGACAAAGTGGACATCGCCGCGGCGAAGACGGCCGCCAGGGTCAGCCCGAGCAAACCGACTGGCATGTAGTTGACGATGAAGTAGGCGAACAGCTGATCGCTCTTCATCGCCTGCTCTCCACCGGTTACACCGGTGGTTTGAAACAAGGCCGCGAGTCCGATACCGATCAACAGAAAAACCGCGAACTGCAGCAAGACGATGAAACCACTGAGACCCAATGCAATCGCCGCTCCGCGCTGACTTTTCGCCGACAGGTAGCGCTGCACCATCAATTGATCCGTGCCGTGCGTCGCCGCGGTCAGGAAGGCGCCGCCGGCCAGCCCCGCCCAGAACGTCATGGTCGGGTGCACCAGGCTCGGGTTGAAATCCAGAAAGCGGAATTTGTCCCCTGCCTCGGCGAGCGCAATGATGTCGCCCAGTCCGCCGGGCACAGCGTCAGTGATAATGACCGCTGCAATCGCTGCGCCCAGCATGTAGATGATGAACTGGATGCAATCGTTCCAGATGACAGACTTCGCCCCGCCGATGAAGGTATACAGAATCGTGACGCTACCGATCGCTATCACACTCATCGTCAGGTCCAGACCCAGCACGATCTGCAGGGCCAGCGCGGTCAGGAACAGGCGCAGAGAATCGCCGGCATTGCGGGTCACGAGAAACAGGGTCGACACCATCCGCCGGCTGAGCCGGCCGAAGCGCGTCTCCAGCACCTCGTAGGCAGTGAACGGCTTGCCCTGAAAGTACAACGGCAGCAAGACGAAAACGACAAACAAGCGGCCGACGATATAGCCGATGGTGATCTGCAAAAAAGTCAGGTTGCCACCGGCCGCTGCGGTAATGCCGGGAATGCTGAGGAAGGTAACCGTGCTGGTCTCTGTCGCGACAATCGACAACAGCAAGGCGGCGCTCGGCATGGAACGATTGCCGAGGAAATAGTCAGCCGACGATTGCTTGCCGCGGCCTATCCACAAGCCGATGGCCAATACCAGCAACATGTAGCTGACAATGACAACGGAGTCGGTGAGACCTATGCCGATATTCATTGCTCGTCCGTCTCCCGTGCATTGTTGACTGCAGCTTCGTTGTCGGCATTGACCTGCATGCCGCGCAACACCGTCACATCGGCATAGTTTCGTGGCTCGAATGCCCGCACCGTGCCATCCGCGGCAAACAGCGGAAACAGGTAAACCGGTTCCAGTTGTGCCTGCCAGTAGCCGGCAGAAGCCTGATTCACCGTTACCCGCAAGTGTCCGTAGTGGATACCACCGTCGATCAGCATGCCGTTGTCATCGTACTGTTCCGGCGCATCGGCCGCGGCAGAAAACACCCGGTACGGATTGCGCACCTCACGAGCGGCGCCACGCAAACCGTCACCACCAATTCCGACGACGTAAAAATGCACGGCATGTTCTGCACTGCCGCCGCCGGGCAGCACCTCGGTACCGGGCACCACAGAATGCTCGTAGAGTTCATCGTGACCACTGAACACGGCATCGACACCGTAACGTGAGAACAGCGGCGTCAGCGCCCGCAGCGGTGTGCCCGGCAGGTAGTCCTTGCCCTCGCCCAGCCCGGGCGGCAAGGCATGTACGCCCGATGAATACGGTGCGGCATGGAACATGACAAACGTAAATGCACTGTTCTGCTGCGCATGTCGCAAACGCTCTTCCAGCCATACGTATTGGCGAGAGCCCGGATTCCAGGCCGGCGCGACACCACCCTGACTTTGGTCACGTAAGTACCAGTTCGTGTCTGTATCGCTGCGGTGCGGGACGCCGTCATTGCCATCGATGACAATCAGGCTGACCGGGCCGCGCTGGATTGCGTAATAGGAACCCTGGTGTGCTTCATTGTCAGCACCGTTGTCAGGGAACGAAAAATAGCCTTTGTACTTTTGGACGGCACGCCGACTCGCATCCGCACCGTAATCACCGAATGCGCCGGGCCCGGCAAAATACTCGTGATTGCCGAGCGCCGGATAAATGGGTGTGGTGGCCGCGATAGCCGCATTCAGTCGCCAGAATTCATCCCAGTCGCGCTGCTCACCGCCTGATTGCACAAGGTCACCCGCGATGGCGATAAAATCCGGTTTGGCATTGGCCATCACCCGCAGGTTCTCGCGATAGCCGGTGTCCTGATCAACAGGGTATGGCCGTTCGCCGGGCGCATCGTCCCAGCCGCCCCAAGCCGACGGCTTGCCGACCGATTCCGGCTCCGTCTCGCTGTCGGCATAGACGACGAACCGCAGTGCTTCATCGGCCGGGCCTGGTGTACGAAATTCACCACTGGCCTGCTGGCCGTTCTGCACGACGGTGTAACGATAAGCAGCGCCCGGCTGCAGGTCTGACAATTCCACGACGTGTTTGAAAGGCGCTGTGGGCAAGCGGCCATTCTCAAGCGAGGCCAGCTCTCTTGGGTGGTAGCCGAGCTCGCATGCCGCGGCTGGCGTGGTCTGTATGACCTGCACGACGCCGCCGTTTTCCTCGCCGGCAAGCAGGCTCAGCTCTCCCGCCGTTGCGGCATCGCTGAACCAGATCACGTTCATGGAAGTCGACGTCGGGTTTTGCAGGTAAGGCTGCACCCTGAAGCCGGCGTACTGCGCGCGCGCGGACTCGACGGGGAGCGAGGCATAGTCGCCGACCCGCCGCATCCAGCCGGCAAGCCAACGCGCCTCGTTACGCTCCGGCGGTGCGAGTTCGACCCGTTGTCGCAGCCGCGCGGCGGCGGCCGCGCTGAACTGTTCGACGAGACTGCCGGTCGCATCTCCGTCTGCGCGAGCGGCAACGATGTCACTCAGCACCTGCATCAGGCCCCAGCCTTCACCGGCATAGCGTTCCCGGGGATTGGTGCCCAGACCTTTGAAGTTCACGTAATCAATGACCGCGAAACGCCCCCCGGAGGTCTGCATCAAGTCCTGCAGTAGCGCGGTGAGTGCCCGGTAGTCTTCGGTCGGCAGGTCAATCTCGCTCCAGCGCCGACTGAAGTTGTCGACGATGTACTGCGCTTGCTCGGTAGCGGTTGCGGCCAGCCAAAGGCGTAGCTGCAGCATGTTGTCGGAATCCAGCGCCGCTTCGAATCCTTCCCGGTCCGCCCAGGGAGCGGCAAACGGTTCGAGTTCGGCAAGCCAGTCCGGCATTACTGCGCAGGCATTCTCATGTGCGTTGAGGTAGCTCACCAGAGCGGGAAACGATTCGTCGAACGGTGCATCGACGGTGGCAGGAAACCAGATGAAATGACCGATGCCGAGCGACGGAAAATCCTCGCCAGCCCCCCAATGGGTCAGGTAGCGCGCCTGGCCGCGGGTTTCGTTCTGGTAGATGCGACTTGCGATCCAGCGCATTTCGGCCGCATCAAGCGCCGGCAGGAGCAAGGCATCATCCGACAACGAAGTCGCTGGCTTGCAGGCGCCGAGAAGCAGGATCGCTGCCGTCAACACGGCCGGTTTTATAAGTTTAAGGATGGGCTGTTTCTTCCAGAGCATGGCTTTAAACGTATCAAGCCCCTGCCTTAACGGAAAGACAGGGGCCTGAGTACGATAGCTGTCACGGCGCAGCCGTGCAGCTGTTTAGCTTAGAACTGGTACTTGACCGCCAGCTGGATTCTTCGCGGATTGAAGAAATCCTGCGGGAGTCCGTAGTTGTCATTGTTCACACGTGGCTCGATGTTGTACCCGGTCTGACGATCGAACACGTTGAAGATGTCCGCTCGCAACTGGATATTCTGATCACCAAAGACCTGGAAGTTGTGCGTGTAATTCAGGTCAAGCTGCCAGTGAGCCGAGGTCGTACGAGAACCCGCAGGCTCCGAGTAACGGATCGTGTCGCTGGTGCTGGAAGTGAGTGCCCGATAGACTTCGACGTCCCATGACTCCCACGGCTGACCGGACTGATACACAAGGTAGGCACCGGCTGAACCGTTCCAGTTAAACAGGTAGTAACCGTACACCTTCAGCATGTGGCGACGGTCCCCTTTCAGATTGCCGTCCTTGAAGTCCCACAACTGACGTCCTGCATCGTCACCGATGTTAGACGAACCGATGAAAATGTTCTGATCGTTGTCCGTAGTGGTGTTGTCCTGATCGAAGTTACCGTAGTAGTGACTCCACACGTAGGAACCGCGCAGGAACAGGTTGTCGAGATTCCACTCGGCTTCGACGCTCGCCTCGTAGTACTTCGTATAACCACCATCGAGCTCGGCGATCACGTAAGACGAACCGCCGATTTCAGCGCGGATGTCGTCCAGGTTCGGAACGTACGGCTCGCGGGGGATACCAGCCGGCGGGTTGTAATCAACGCGCGCCGTGTTGTTGGTGTCTTCCCAGAAGTGACCGCCCTTGCGGTAACGAACGTGCGCACGTACCACGAGGTCGCTGTTGACGTCTTTCGTCCAACCGACCAGGTACTCGTCGATGGAACGCGGTGTCAGGTCGTCATCGAAAACCTTGCCCGAGGATGAACCCACCGGATCAACTTCGATGAAGTTGCCGTTCTGATCGAAATTGGCACGAATGCTGCGACGCAGGTTTCTGTCCCACGATGCGGCGCGAGCCAGTGACGAGGCCGACGGGTTGTACTTCGCGTAGTTAACGTACATGGAACTGGTGTCGGAGTAATCCCAGTTCACGCCGAGGCGTGGCTGGATCATGTCTTTCCAGTCCACTTCGTACATCTTGTACACGGAGCCCGGTGACGGGGTCAGCCCGGTCAGCGGATTGGATGAGTCTGCAGCCAGACCCTGGCCGTACAGAACGTCATTGCTGAACAGAACGCCAACGTTGTAAGTCCAGTCACCAACTTCGATCGTGTCGTTGATCTCGAAGCTCTGCATGTCAACCGTGGAAACGATCGGCGGAATCGCCGCGCCCCCACCGGTCAGCAGACTCATTTGCTCGAACGTCGCCTGGAAGAAGATCGGCGTAACACCGTCAGTTGCCATTACGCGGCCACCGGGCACAGTGATCGAACCCCAGCCATTCGAAGTACGTGACAGCTCTTCCTCAATGGTCTGGTACTGGTAGCCAATGTGCAGATCATGAGTAACATTGCCCGCGTAGAACAGGCGGTCGTAGCCGATTTCAAAGCTTTCCCGCATGAAATTCTGGTCATCGAGGGTACTGCCACCGCCAACGTTACCGCCGCCGGTCGCAACACCGCCGTCACTGTAGCCGTACTGGTCAATGTAAGGCTGAATGAAGGCGTTGTACGCCGTTTCGCCGGCTATCGGAGTGGGAACCGTGAAGTTACCCAGCTGATCCAGCGCGTTAATGTTCAGCGAATCACCCTCGGCGATCTGGAAACCGAACAATGTGTCAGGACGCGATGAGTTGTCGTTCTGGAAATGCGTGTACTTGAAGTTTATCGCGTCATCGTCGGTGACAATCCAGGAGCCTTCAAGAATGGCAATATCCAGCGTGGACTTGTCGCCTTCGGACGTTGAAGCAGCGCCGAACGTGCCGACACTGCGATTTCTAATCTCGTGCTCAGACGTGCGGAAGCTGCCATTCAGCAGGATGTTGTCAGTCGGCGAAAAGGTCAGTTTGCCGAAGAACTCGTCACGCGAGTCGTCAAAATCACCAACCGGGCCATACGCATTGGCGGTGTTGTCGCGGGTTGCGGTCGGCGCATAGTAAGACGTGTAGAAATACAGACGATCTCGCAAGATCGGGCCGCCGAAGCTGGCTGTCAGCCAGTCTTTGTCTTCATCGAACTCCAGCGGGTTGTCGCCGGTTTCGCGGTCACCGGTCAGGCTCGCGGACTGCATCTTGTAACTGACTTCGCCAGTGAATTCGTCCGTACCGGACTTGCTCACCGTGTTCATCAAAAAACCGCCAGAACGGTTGAAGCCTATAGCTTTGGCACCACCGCGAACGATGGATACCTGCGCGATATCGTGCGAGGAAGGATCGGCAGACAAAGTACCGAATAGCGGCAGAGAAACGTCAACGCCGTCGAACTGGTAACCGTTGTCCTGACCGCTGCCGCCGGAGCTGGGGCCACGAACGGTGTCTTCACTGTATTGGACGCCCGGAATGAGCTTCATCAGATCGCGGTATTCCTGACCGACAGGCAATGCGTCAATGGTCGCCGCATTCACTGAGTTCTTGAGCGAGGCCTGGCCCGTATCGGCGAGCGCCTGCGTGCCCAGCACCATGATTTCTTCCATCTGTGCCTGGGCGACGCCCATGGTGACATCGACTTCGGAGTTTTGCTGCAGAATTACCGCGGCATTGCGCACCAGAGTAGAGCCATCGGGGAAGGTGAAACGCACTTCGTAATTACCGGGTGGCAACAACGGCATGCGGTAGCGACCGCTGGCGGACGAACTGGTCGTGCGCGCCTGCGGCAGTACATTACTGCTCGCGGTGATCGACACCCCGGCCACACCGGCACCGCTGCTGTCGGTGACCTTACCGCTGATATCACCCGTTTGCTGGGCGAATGCCGGCGCTGCGAAAAACGCGAGGCCAAGGGCGAGCACTGCCCACACCCGATTCAACTTGTTGCGAAAATTCGACCTTTCAGCCGACCATGGTTGTTGACGCATGACGTCCTTTCTCCCAAGTCCACACCGGACTTTCTCAGAACTGGAATTGATATCAACGCGTAAAATATCGTTCGGCGCTGAAAAGTAAAGAATTATTTATTCCACACAGGTTGCACCGGTGAGATTGGGCCAGATTCTGTGCCGTGAGCGCAACATTTTCCGGCCATTTGGAATAACATATTCGCCCACAGTATGCCCCTGACGGGCCAAGACAGCCATAAACGGTACCTCACACATGCTTTTTCGTTATTTCCGAGCACGGAACGCCCGTATTCCCGTCGCCCTGCTGGCCGTCGCGTATTTGCTACAAGGTTGCGCAAACGGCGCCCCGGTTCGCGCAGATTCCGCGAACTACAACAGCCGAATTTCCATCATCGTTCTGCACCACACGACCGCCAATTTCGGCGACTCGCTGCGTATCCTGACCCAGCCTTCAAGCCGCCCGGTCAGCTCGCACTACCTCATTCCCGAGCCTGACGACGCCAGCTACACCGACAAGGAACTCAAGGTATTCCAGCTCGTTCCGGAAACTGGCAGAGCCTGGCATGCCGGGCACAGTTACTGGGGTGGGCGCACGGCGCTCAATGACCAGTCGCTGGGTATCGAAATCGTGAATCAGACGTACTGCCATTCCAGCCCCGCGATAACGTCGGCGACCGGAGCAGAAACCGAGCGCCTCTGCTTCTACCCGGACTTTGCCGAATCGCAGATGCAACTTGTCATCGAATTACTCGATGACTTGCTGAAGCGGTATCCGGATATTTCGCCGACCAACATCGTCGGCCATTCGGACATCGCGCCGGGCCGCAAGATCGATCCGGGTCCGCGCTTCCCGTGGCAACGCCTTTACCGGCTCGGCTATGGCGCGTGGTTTGATGACGAAACAGTCGTTCGCTATTGGGAACAATTCCGCCAGCAACCCATGCCACTGGACAATATCCAGCGCGCCTTGAACGCTTACGGCTACGGCATCGAGATAAGCGGTGAACTGGACGAGCAGACCCGGGACGTGATCAGCGCGTTTCAAATGCATTTTCGCCCTTACCAGGTAACCGGCGAACCGACCCTCGAAACGACCGCCACTCTTTATGCGCTGATTGAAAAATACTTTCCTGCACGCCTTGAAGAACTGTTGCGCACAGAGGTCGCCCCGGCACCAGAGGCAATGCCGGCCGACATCGATACCACTGACCGCTCGTGAGTCTCACCCGGCTTGCCGACACCGGCATGACACGCTATCGACAGCGCGGGCGGCGCCGTGACTGACGTCCTGACGCCCGAATTCTGGATCGGGAACACGGCGAACGTTGACGAGCGGTTGTTAACGGCAGCGCAGATCAGCGCCATGAACGAGCGCTCTTTTGCCACGACCCGCTCGCTCGCCGACCTGCGCGCGTTTCCGACAACACTGTCAGCGGCAGAATTAACAGCGATGCTAAGGCGGGTCAGTCGTATCCCGCATGAGACGCACTACTACCGAAGCGGCGTTGCGTTGCAGCGCGACGACTATGCGCGGTACGAGGCCGGTTTGAACATCCCCGGTATCGCGGATCGCAATCCCGTTCGTTTCGGCCTGATTGTTCGTCGCACCAGCATGCGTCGCTACCCGACAGACGACATCGTCAGCAAGACCACGGCGCCGCAAGACTTCGATCGCTTTCAGGAAAACGGCCTGTTCCCGACGGACAGGGTTGCCGTGCTGCACCAAAGCAAAGACCGGGGCTGGCTGCTGGTACAGAGCTACAACTACCTCGGCTGGGTGCACGCCAATGCCGTCGCCATCGGTGAGCGGGATCAGGTGCTCGAATCACCCGAGAACACCGGGTTCTTGCTGGTTACCGGTGCCAAGATCTACACCACCAGCAACCCCGCCTTGCCGCAAACCTCCGGCATACAGCTGGACATGAGTATCCGCCTGCCACTCTACAGCGGCCCGTGTAACGTTCCGCCGAACGCACGCAACAACCACCACATCGTCGAACTCCCCGTGCGTGGCGAGGACGGTCTGTTGCGATTCGCGCCGGCCCTGATCCCGCAAGATGCCGACGTGCACCCGGGTTACCTGAGTTACACCCGACGCCACGTGATCCGTCAGGCGTTTTGCTTTCTGGGTGAGGTCTACGGCTGGGGGCACTCGCGCAACAGCCGCGACTGCTCCGGGTTTGTCGCCGAGATCTACCGAACCTTCGGCATCTATTTGCCGCGCAATTCGGACGATCAGGGTGCCAGTCCGATTGGCGAGAACCTCCGTTTCAGCGACCAGAGCACGAACGATGAGAAACGCGCTGCATTGCGCTCGCTGCAGGCGGGCGATCTTATTTACACGCCGGGCCACGTCATGCTGTATCTCGGCGCGATCAACGAAGAGCCGTACGTCATACACGACGCGAGTGCGCTGAACTACATGACCGGAACCGGCAGTTTTGTGCGCAATGCACCAGGCGGCGTTTCAGTATCGCCGTTCCTGCAACTGCACAGCGATGAATCGCTCAGTCACCTGCAAGCTATGACGGGCATCAAATGCATCCGCTGACCGGCACTCTGCCAGCCAATTCCACACGGCCGAACAGGCACGTTGGCGGCAGACGATAACTGCATCGCGGGAGCTGACCGACGCCAGGGCCCGTCATCGCCCGGTCGGCGCGAGCCACCCGCTGCAGGCCGGTTCCCCGGGCGCGTCAGCCAACAACCCCGGCGCCTGGCGTGTCCCGGGCCCGCGGCCCCGCCACAGCGGCCGCTGGCGCAGGCCGGCCACTTATGAAGCCGACTTGCGATAGAATCCTCCGATCCCACAGGCAGGGACTAACGATAAGGAGCACGCATTGGCCACCGCACGCGGAGAATTCAGTTCAAGAATCGGTTTCATACTCGCAGCAGCGGGTTCCGCGATTGGTCTCGGCAACATCTGGGGGTTCCCGACACAGGCGGCCAGCAACGGCGGTGCCGCATTCTTGCTGGTGTACCTGGTATTGGCGTTTTGCCTCGCGTTTCCAGCGCTGATGGCCGAGCTGATCATTGGTCGCCATGCCAAATCGAACGCGGTTGCCGCATTGCGCGGCATAGCAAGCGGTGACTTCACCCGGCGACTCGGTGCTGGCACCGGCTACATCGGGATAGTCACGGCGAGCCTGATCCTGAGTTTCTACGGCATCGTCGGCGGCTGGATGATCGCCTACGCGCTGGCAGCCGTTACGGACATACTCGGCATGCCGGATACATCCGCCTGGCTGACCAACTTCTCGCTGGAACGCAATTTACTGTTCGTCAGCGTGTTCATGGTTCTGACCGTGGCGATAATCTGTGGCGGCGTCCGCGAAGGCATCGAAAAGTGGTGCACGCGGCTGATGCCGGCATTGATCGCGATACTGGTGTTGCTGATCGTGTACGTACTGACTCTGGATGGCGCCAGCGACGGCGTCCGGGCCTACCTTGTACCGGATTTCAGTCGCATCACGGACCCGGCATTAATACTCAGTGCCATGGGCCAGGCGTTCTTTTCGATGTCCCTGGGCGTCGGCACCATGCTTATTTACGGCTCCTATGTCAGCGACCGCGAAAACATTGTATCGCTGGGACGCTCGGTCACTTTGTTCGACATCGGCATAGCTGTCACGGCAGGCATGCTGATTGTCCCGGCCATGTACGTCGCACAGCACAACGGCGTCGAAATTTACGATGCCGCTGGCCGCTTGATCGCGGAAGACACGCTGATCTTCACGGTACTGCCGGAACTGTTCAACACGATGGGCGTCGCCGGACTGGTGGTCGCGCTGGCATTTTTCCTGCTGATGGCCGTGGCCGCGCTGACCTCGTCGATCTCCATGCTCGAAGTGCCGGTCGCGTACGCAGTGGAGAGCCGTGGCATGAACCGCAAGCGTGCGACATTCATGATCGGTGGCGCCATACTTCTTGTCAGCTCCGTGCTCATTTTCAACTTTGGCACGCTGTTCGGTTTCGTCGTTTCCCTGACGACCCGCTACAGCCAACCGCTGCTCGGTCTGTTGATGTGCGTGTTCGCCGGCTGGGTCTGGCAGCGCAGTACGGTGATCGAAGAGATACGCAAAGGTACAGACGGCAGCGACAACGGCTTGTTCTGGAAAATCTGGCCCGGCTACGTGCGCTTTGTCTGCCCTGCCGCAATCCTCGCCATTTTCGTGCAACAGCTGCGATAGCCGTTAACGTGTGAATTGCTCGTGCGTGGCTGCCTGCCGACCGCGGTTGTCAATGCAGTGATTCACGGCAGCATATTCGACCTGTCTTCGATGACCGGCTTCCACTGTTGTGTAGTTCACAGTGCTTTCGCAGCTGCAAACCGACCACGTGGTGCCCCAACGAATAACGGGTCACCAGATCAACAAGCTCATTGCCAAGGATACGGCGCACTGACAGTGACACCGCGAGCTTCCAGCAGGCGTTCAATGATGCCATGCCAGGACTTCCAGCTCGTATTGCGGCGATACGCGTGCTTGGTCTTGTGCGCGAAGACAAGCTGCAGCTTTGGAAAGACAGTAAGCCATTGACCCCGGGAACCGCGCCCGGTGTACGCGCCTTCGAACGGTCCGGTAGCACGCGGGCCATCCCATACCCACCACATGTACCCGTAACCAAAGTAGCGGTCACGAAGTCTGGCCGGGTTCATTTTTTCCAGCGGTGTCACTGTGCTGACGATACGTTGCGCCCATTCGCCGGAGGTAATATCCACTCCGCCCCAGCGGCCCTGATTGAGCATGAGGTGACCAATACGTGCCATGTCGCGGGTCGACAGGTAGAAGTGATAAGCGGGATATCGGGATACTGTCGGATTGTGACTTTTGCTGTGTAAAGAGCGGTCCCAGTCTTCCAGTTGCAGGGGGGCCGCGAGCTGGCGATCGAATTCATCGTAGATATTGCGGCCAGTCAACTGTTCGAACACAGCCCCTGCCGCATTGAAATCCCAGTTGGAATAGAGCGTGTACTCCCCCGGGCGTTGTGAACCGCGGCCGGGCGCGTCGGCCAGATGGTCACCGCCATTTGCCGCCGGATGATAAACACCGGAGCGCGAAGTCAACAAATGCTCCACAGTTGCTTCTTTTTCGATCGGCAGCAAACCGCCAACGTCGTCGATTCCGAGCTCGGCCAGCGTTGCATCGAGGTCTATGACACCCTGTTCAACCCACGTTCCATAAAGGATTGAGAGTATGCTCTTGCGCACGGACGCGATAATTGACAGCTCGGCAACATCACCAAACGAATAGACAACACGTCCACGTTCAGCGACAACAACGCCTGTCGTGTTGGAGTTATCGGCAATAAACCGGGTCAGCTCATCAAGCGCTTCGGCATCCCAGCCATACTGCCCAAGTTCGGCTTTCTGGACGAACTCCCAGCTATCTCCCGGAAACACCATGCTGTCCTGCGTCGCGTCGGCCGCACACAGGGACGTTGCCAGCAGTAACGCGCAGGCAAGAACGGATCTTGCCCTCCAGTCTTTTGACATAGCGGTTCCTTGTCTTATTGCCAGTATCCGTACAGGTGTCTTTGTTGCGGCCCACACTATGTGGTTACGGAGTGCCTCTGTCAGGACAGGTATTCACGCCCGGCGCGAACAGCAAAAGCAATTGAGCTATGGGCATTTGCCGCCATCCTCCCAACCTTGCCAGCCGGGCCCGCGGACCACGCGACCCGGGGTCGCACCCGTGTGCTCAGCATCCCGAAGCACAGGCGTGCCGTTGACCAGAACGTGCTGCATACCGACGGCGTACACAGCCGGTACTTCAACTGTCGCGCGATCAATAATGCTCTCGGGATCAAACACGGCGATATCGGCGTAATAACCTTCCTGCAATCGTCCCCTGTCGCGCAGCCCCAGGGTCGCCGCGGGCAGCGACGTCATTCTCCGAATAGCATCCGCCAGTGGCATAGCGTCGAGCTCACGAACGTAGTGCCCCAGAACACGTGCAAATGTTCCATAAACGCGGGGATGTCCGCGGCTGCTTGCGGATTTTTGCGTGATCGTAGCCGCCGCACCGTCCGAACCGAAACTCATCCACGGCAAACCAATCTGCCGGCGAACGTTATCTTCACTCATGAGGCGGTAGAGAACCTCTACGCGTGAGCCGTCCTCGACGACCAGGTCCATCATGGTTGCTTCCGGCGTGGTACCGCGCTCTTTCGCTACGTCAGCCAGCGTACGCCCGGCCAGCGGCCGCAACGCTTCGCTTCTGAAGCTGGAGAAGATCACGTTCCCGGGGCCACCGGACGCGTAGTAGAGATTTTCCCAACCATCGCCAGGTTGCTGCATTTCCGCCGCTACACGTGCACGTATCGCCGGATCCTGCAGGCGTTCACGCCAGCTGGCGAAACCACCCTTCCGCACCCATGTCGGCATGGCCGCTGACAAGCCGGTTCCCGCAACTGTATAGGGGTACATATTGGCGGTGATACGCAAACCTGAGGCTCGCGCTTCTTCGATGCGTTCAATGGCCGCATCCAGTTTTCCCCAGTTATGCTGGCCCGCCTGCTTTAGATGAAATATCTCGGCAGGCGCGCCACTGCGGCGAGATATGTCAATCAGTTCGTCGATCGCTTCCAGCAAACGGTCGCCTTCTGACCGCATGTGGCTGATATAGATGCCACCGCACTGCGCGGCTTCACTGGCCAATGCTACTAACTCATCGGTCGACGCATACGATCCCGGCGAGTAGATCAATGCCGTACCGACCCCCATCGCACCTTCCAGCATGGCCTCGCGCACCAACGCGCGCATCTCGTACAGCTCTGCCTCGTCAGGTTCTGCATCACTCTGCCCAAGCACGTTGACACGTACAGTTGACGCGCCAACGAAAGAAGCAACGTTGGGCGACACGCCACGCTCCACAAGGGCATCCAACGCTCCACCCAGGGTCGAATACGTCACCTTGCGGCTCTTCTGCATAGCACTCGTATAGGGCCCGTTACTTGAGCCCTCGCCCATCACCTCGAGCGTGACGCCTTGCCGGATGTCGCTTTCACCGCGACCGTTTCGCGACAGGGTTCGATATCCCCAGCTCAGCATATTGATAAAGCCAGGTGCGACCGCAAGCCCTTTGGCATCGATCACTTCGCGTGCTGTTCCGGGCGCCTGTTCACCCACATAGGCTATACGGTCTTTGCTGATCGCGAGGTCGCCGAGGTAGCCGTCTGCGCCCGAACCGTCGTATATCGTGCCACCGCGAATTAGCAGGTCGTAGTCATCCGCGGCAACCGCCGGACTGAGAACGAAAGTAAAAGTAGCAGCAACAATAACGCTGCTTACGCTATACAGACTCATGAACTACTGCCTTTCCTGTCACAGACAATCTTGCCCGGTCGTTCCTGACACACACGAAACATGCATTGACGAGGTCGCCATTTTTAGAAGTACAGGTAGTAGTCATAAGCCGCTCGACTGATATTGGCTATGATGCGTTCGCGCGCAGCCAGGCTACCCTCATCAAGTTTAATGAACACCGCAATGGCAAATTTGCTGCCGTCCGGCAGCTCGACGAGTCCTGCATCATTCGCCATGCCAGCAAGTGTTCCGGTCTTGTGCGCAACGGGCGTATTTTCCGGCAGCCTGCCAGCCAGCCGGTTTTTGCCGCTGGTCGCTTTGTCCATGATATCGAGCAGGATGTGTGTCGCCTCTGCCCCCAACGCTGCACCTGTCTGGATTTTTTCCAGCAAGTCGACCATTGCCAGCGGTGTGGAACTGTCCCTGGGATCCGCGGCAAATCGACGGCGCACGGACAAGACGTCAATTTTTCTGCCTGTTGCACGACGCTCTCTGGCCGCGTCCTGGATATTCTGCCGATAGCTGCCCTCGCCGGGTTTTACCCCGTAGGCGCGGTACAAAAGGTGTGCAACGTTGGAATCGACCCGTTGCCCCTTGATGCCTATCGACTTCAACCAGTCGTTGACAGTGTCCACGCCACCGATCTTGCTCAGCAAGACATCAGTCGCAGTATTGTCGCTGACCGTTAGAGCCAGGTTGATAAGATTTAGTACCGACAACATGACACCCGGATGGTGCCTCGCCATCTTGTCTATACCGTCAGATGGCACAACCAGCAACGGATCAACCATCACCATTTCTTGCAGGGTGATTTCGTTGCGTTCTGCCATTGCGAGCGTTGCACCTGCTACCGCGATCTTGAAGGTACTCGCCATCGGGAAGCGCTGACGCAGGTTATAGCCGATGGTTGTGTCACTACCAATACGTCGCATAGCGACACCGACCTCGCCTTTAGTGCCGGCGGCTATGCGCGCAATCTCCGCCTCCAGCCGCTCGGCCGGTGTTGCTGCCTGGACGAATACCGGACTACTTAGCAGTACCAGCGCGGCAAGTGCCGTCCACATGCCGATGAATGCCCGGTAGGTGTCGGCGAACGATCGCCTGGATTCGTTATGCATCAACTGAGACCCTGAATAACTGACAAAGCACCTTTAACACGGCATGCCCGGTAATCACCGGGCATGCCGCCCTGACCAAAACCGTGTAACGCGAGGCAATCAGAAGCTGACGCGTGCGCCGACACGGTAGTAACGACCGTAATAGTCATACAGGGCCGGGTTGTTTGGCGTGTAACCCGTTGACGGATTCAGCGGCGGCTCAGCACCGAACAGATTGCGAATACTAAGGCTCAATCTCACTTTCGTATCGCTGCGGTCAAGACTGATCAACTTGTTCAGGGAGAAGTCGAAATAGGTCCTGGAGGAAATATGGCGGTCTTCAAGATACCAGTCCGGATACGTCTTGCTGTATGCACCATCGCCGACATGACGTGCCGCCATTGAGGTCTGGTAACCGTTCACGGCGTACGTCGCCGTGACCCGGCCTCGCCAATGCGGCGAACTCGCGTTACCCGTGCCGACTACGCCCGCCGCATCGTATGAAGTAATGCCATCGTCGTAGCTGAGTCTGGACTGATAACTTACGATGGCCCGCACGGTGAGATTGCCGTCCAGGCTGCCAACAGCCAACGGTGCCTTGTACACGGTCTCCAGATCGTAACCTTCCGAGATCCTCTCAGCGAGGTTCACGTTCACGCGATTGATAGTATCGATTCGACCATCGCTGTCGCGCGTTATCAGATCGCATAAACGGGCATTTCCATCCATGCAGCGATTGAGTATGCGCTGCACAGTCTCCGTCGTAACGTAGCCATCGACACCAATGCGATGGTAATCAAGAGACATACGCAGCCGGTCTGTCCATTGCGGCGTGTAGACGATACCGGCCGTTACGGTCCGTGCCGTTTCCGGCTCCAGGTCCGGGTTCCCAGAGCGCTTGTCAGTAATACGATAGACCTCGTTGAGCACCGGGTCCGAGATGTTTGCGGTGTAATACAATGCTTCGGTAAACAACTCCTCCATCGTCGGCGCACGCATGTCATCGGACAAGGTAGCCCTCAGGCGGAATTCGTCAGTAATATCCCAGGTCGTACCAATCTTCCATGAGTGCAATGAGCCACTGTTGGTGCTGTAGTCGAAATAGCGAGCAGATGCATTCAGGTCCAGCGAGCGCGCGAACGGCTTGTCGACCAGCAGGGGAACGACCGTCTCAACAAAGGCCTCCCGTACGTTCACTTTGCCACTGAAAGGCAGAAAACTACCCGTAGTCCAGCCACTGGCTGCCGATATTTCATCGACTGTCGTAACCAAACTATCGCGACGGTACTCGGCACCAAACGCTACGGACACAGGCCCGGCCCAGTTGCTGATTGGCTCACCTTGCACGGTCGCCGCGATCACGTCCTGCTTGGTCAGATGATTGCGCCAAGCGGAACCATGTACGTAGTCCAGTGCCGCGAGACTCGGTGAGCCTTCACCGAACAAATTGATAGGTACGCAACCATTGCCGGGATCGGCTATAGAGGATCTGCATACGGGGGTGCCATTCGGCCCGATAACTGAGTCTACGGACGCAGTATAGTTGTCGCGGATCCGCGCATTGGTCAACTCGACGTCGTTCGTGTTGCGTCCGTGCTGATAATAGGTGGAAAGTTTCCAGCTATTTGCGAGGTCAAAGTCCGCTCCGACAACCGCACGTATGGTTTCGTTCTCGATCTTGTCGTGAAGGAAACCCATGTCGAGGTTCGCCCGGCCCATACGAAAGAACGAAATACCCTCCGCATCCATACGGTCGGCAATATCGCCCGGCAAGAATGCATTGTCCCGTCGGATGAGCAAGAGACCAGAGTCTGTATGCGGCCAGAAATCAAACTCGGTCGCAGTTACGGCGTAGGACAGCTCCGCGGTCAGCTCAACGTTTTCATTAAGTTCGTATGTTGAGTGCGCGAAAAAATTTGCCCGGTCCAGTGGGTTGCGCAACAGCAGATCCGGCTTCACCATCATCCCGTCACCGCCTACCATGTAAGAACTGGTACGAAAATCTCCATAGTTGAACGGTGCCGATACGCCACCCGGCAGGAACTGCGTGCCCGCAAGTGCGGTGGTCGTGATCAGACCGCCCGGCGTCATATTCGAATGCCGTACGTCTTCAGTGAAAAAGTAGCGGTATTGGCCGTTGGTCGATGTCGCATTCGGGTTCAGCGCCATCTGCCAATGCGTCCAGGGCCGATCACTCTGGGTAGTAATTCCCTTGCTGGTATTGAATTCGGCACCAATCAGCAGGTGGCCGCGGCCGCCCTGATAGTCGCTACCCCAGCCGAATGAGCCGCGGTAACTTTCTGCGTCGCTGTATTCTGAAATCCCTGCCTGTATGCCACCCCGGAACCCCTGGAGGTCATCGTTGAGGATAATGTTCACAACACCCGCAACAGCACCGGAGCCCCAGGCTGCCGACGCACCGCCGGTGACCACCTCAGTTCGCTTGACCACCTCGAAAGGGACCACGTTGATAGACGTATAGCCTTTGTATGACGTTGGGACAAAGCGCCGTCCATCGACCAAAACCAAGGTACGAATTACACCAAGATTTCGCAGGTTCAGAAAGTTTCCGCCGGCGAGATTGATATTGCGGGTTGCGGTCTGCGGCGTGCTCGTTGCGGCAAATGCCGGCAATGTGTTTAAGACGTCAGCGACGTTGCTCTCACCAAATTGGCGCATTTCCTCAGCAGATAGCATCGTCGTTGGAGTTGGGGTGACGAAACCGCTTCGAGTAATTCGCGACCCGGAAACCACGATTTCTTCCGGCGCCCTCTCGTCGTAATCACCTTCCAGATCAAACGAATCGCTTGCTGCGTTTTGCCGTATCGGCTGGGCTTGCGCTGTCGTCTCGGGGACTTGTTCGGGAGCACGGCGCAATATCAGGACACCACTGCGCCCTCTGTCAACGACCAGACCACTGCCCTCAATGAGCATATTCAATGCGTCACTAGCGGTGTAAACGCCTCGCAGTACCGGGGCTGTTTTTCCTGCTACTACTTCTTCTCGGAAGGTAACCTCAGCTCGCGTGATACGCGCGTACTCCCGAAGGCTCTTCGAAAGCTCCTGCGCATCCATGCTGAAATTGTATGTTGCATCCTGCGCAGCAATGACTGCGGGATAAATCCACACAAGAATCGCCAGAAATAGAAATGTCTTACGCGACCCTACCGAACCAGTTCCCGCCTGTTTCATTTTGTCCCCTTCTTGTAAGTCACATACTGATATGGCTTTGTAAGGTTTAGACGCATGACAAACAGTCGGGGACACCGCTTTCGTAAAACTATCGTTCCTTCAGCACTATGCGATCACCATGTTTCTCAACACGAACATCATAGAGAGTTGTCAGTCCCTCAATAAATGCTGCGGTATCACGCGTGGAGAAAACACCGCTAACGTGAATTTCCTGCAGAGCTTCATCACCAATTTCCAGTCTGGAACTCGTGTAACGATTGAGACGTTCCACCGCCACCACCAAAGGCTCATTGGCGAAGCTTACCTGCCCAGCCTCCCACGCCATGGATTTGGACAAATCGGCGGGCTCCAGGATGCTTTCGCCAACTGTCGGTAGAATCAGCTGCTGACCTGGCGCCAGTTGGGTCAGGTGTTTCCTGCTTTCGGCAAGTGCGGGCTTGTTTGACTTCGTAGTCGCGGGTCTATCGAGCACCGTCACACTGCCTTCGTACAACAGTACCCGGATATCGCTTGAAAGTACTTCGACACTGAATGACGTGCCAGTAGCAACGACCAGTTTGTTTCCAGCGGCTACGGTAAAGGGCCGCAACGGATCGCTGACAACATCGAAACGAGCGCGGCCTCGTTCGAGCTTCAGTTCGCGTTCCTTGCCGTGTATTTCCGCAATGACTTTCGTACTGGCGTCCAATGAAACGCTTGATCCATCGGAGAGTACGGCAACCCGGCGCTCGGCCAAACCAGTCTCATACGTTTTCGGTTGGTGCTGAAGCAGAAAGCCCGCGATCAAGAGCTGTGCAGCAAATGCCACCAGCCCTCCGGAAACCAACCAGGCGACCGGCCGAATCAAGCGCTGTGCACGGCCTTGATACTTGCGGTAGCGATGACGCTCTACAGCACCGTCGCGCAGCTCCGCAATTTGCCGATGTTCAGTGAGGTCATCCAGCGCGTACCACGTGGTCATTGCTTCCTCGAGAGCCTGCGCATTGGATGAATCTTCGCACCAACGGTCGAATTCGCGGCGATCACTAATGGTCATATCGTTCTCGACCAGCCGCAGACACCATTCTGCCGCTGTGCGAACCGGGTCTGCTCTTTCCTTGTCGCGTCGTTCCTTCATCTGCTGTCTCTTAACTGGATAACAAGATACCGAAGGGCTTTAGCAACGTGTTTTTTGACTGCGCTTCTGGATATGCCTATCGAGTCGGCAATATCGTCCTGACTCATTCCTTCAAAGCGATAAAGTACGAATATGTCGCGGGTCCTTTTCGGCAAGGCCGAAACGGACGCTGCCAGTTTGTCGATGGCCTCGTGATTTGAAGCGATCCGGCTGGGATCGAGCCACTCAACATGCCGTTCCTCGGTGGTCGCCGCGTTATGGAGATATTCATTGCGAACCTTGCTCCTGCGCGCCCTGTCAGCAAGCAAGTTGCTTGCAACCCGGAATACATAGGCTTCGGCTGATTGCACGTCGCTCGTATCGCTGGTCAACAGCCTCTTGAAGACATCCTGCGTCAGATCCTCGGCTTCGGCCCGGTTATCCACTCTGCGCAGGAAATACGCTACAAGGACCGGCCACCAACGGTTGCTGAAATCATCCTGGACTGCGTGCTGGAACTGCTTCATTTCGACGTTGTTTGTCACGTATTGGCACTCGATGCTACTAAAGACGCACGAGGGACGTGGAGGGACAGCAGTAAATTCAGCAGGCTTTTAACCTGCCCTCTGCCGGGGCCCTCCGGGAATCCTCAGGCTGCGCGCGCACAGCGCAGACAGGTTTCCGCGTCCACAGCCCAGCCGGGGTTGGTAATGGTTCGCTTTAGCGTTGCACGCGACCCGAACCATCGCCACCCATCAGATGCTGCACTTCAGAGAGGCTTACTCGATTGAAATCACCCTGAATCGTGTGCTTCAGGCAGCTCGCTGCCACGGCAAACTCCAACGATTGTTGCCGGTCTTCGTACAGGTTGAATCCGGCAATCAACCCTGAAGCGAAGCTGTCGCCGCCGCCGACCCGGTCGACAATGTCCGTCAGTTCGTAGTGCTTTGACAGATAAAACCCAGCGGCATCACGCAGACAAGCGGACCAGCCGTTGCGATCGGCGCTGCGGGATTCTCGCAAGGTGACAGCAATGGCTGACATGTCCGGAAACTCTTCCAGGACCTTGGCGGTCAGCGCTTCGTACTTTTTGGTATCGAGCTCACCGCTATCGACGTTCACGTCGACGTGAATATCGAGGCATTTCTGGCAGTCTTCTTCGTTCGCGATGCCAACGTCGACGTACTTGACCAGTTCACGCATGACCTCGGGTGCCGACTTGCCGTACTTCCACAGCTTGCCCCGGTAGTTAAAGTCACAAGAGACGGTAACGCCCAGTTGTTTCGCTGCCCGGCACGCTTCCAGCGAAAGGTCCGCCGCACTTTGGCTCAGCGCAGGCGTAATGCCGGTGATGTGGAACCACTTTGCACCCTTGAGTATGGCCGGCCAATCGAAATCACCGGTCTTTGCTTCGCAGATGGATGAATGCGCGCGATCGTAAACCACTTTCGACGGGCGCTGATTCGAACCGGTTTCCAGGAAATAGATACCGACCCGATCACCCTGCCGGATCACACCGGCTGTGTTGACGCCGTGTTTGTGCAATTCGCGGATCGCCGCAGTACCGATGTCGTTGGCAGGTAGCGCCGAGATGAAACCGGCATCCAGGCCGTAATTGGCCAGCGACACCGCCACGTTGGCTTCACCACCGCCGAAAGTGGCTTCCAATTGCGGCGACTGGAAAAAGCGTTCATGGGCGGGTGATTTCAACCGCAGCATAATCTCGCCAAAACTCATGAACCTGGACATTACGCACCTCCTCGGGCTTTGCGGGCTGTAGCAAAAGCCTCTTTCGCAAGTGTAGTTATTTTTTGGTAATCCTCTGCAGCGATTGCTGCCGCGGGTGTCAACCAACTACCACCACATGCCAGTACGGCCGGCACGGCGAGGTAGTCGGCAAGATTGTCGGGTGAAATCCCGCCCGTAGGCATGAAGCGCATGGTGCGAAAAGCGCTGGACAGCGCCTTCAATGCCGGCACACCACCAGCGATGGAAGCGGGGAAAAATTTCACAACGTCCAGGCCCAGGTTGAAAGCGTGCTGCAGTTCGCTTGGCGTAACGATGCCGGGGTACACAGGAACGCCCCGTTCGCGCGCAACGGCCACGACTCCATCATCGAGCCCGGGCGAAACGATAAACCGCGCACCTGCATCGACGGCAGCTTCCGCCTGCTTGGCGTTCAGGACAGTGCCCGCACCGGCAACCATTTCGGGAACCTGGTCCGCAACTGCCTGCAAGCATTCGAGCGCGCGGTCTGTACGGAACACGACTTCCGCTACGGTAAGCCCACCGGCAGCCAGGGCTTTCGAAATTTTGACGGCAGTTGCCGGATTGTCAGATTGCACCAGCGGCACAACCGGCACCGACTGCAGCGTATTGTTGATTTCGTCAGACACAGAACTCACTCCTTAGCGACGGCCCTCGAGGGGAAACAACCGCCTCTGGCCTCTTGACAAGTTCCATATATGGAACTAAGTTTCTTTTTTGATGTTGCTTTATCACTCTGCGCGCTGCCTTTGTCAAGCGCCTCGCGAGGACCCCAGGTTATGAGCGCCTTAAGCAAAGGATTCCAGATTATCGACGCCGTGACTTCCGCAGGCACCGCCGGCCTGCCGTTCGCCGCCATCGTCGAAACCACCGGCCTGCCAAAGGCCAGTACTCATCGATTGCTCCACGAACTCTGCGAACTTTCCGCACTCTCACTGGACGCGCAAACACGTCACTACCGCGGCGGACTGCTGCTCGCGCGCATTGGCGCATCCGTAACCACGAACTACGACCTGCGACTTGCCGCACGTCCGTTTTTGCAAGCACTGCATGACCAGTTCGGTCATGTTGCTACGCTCGGGATACTTAGCGATGACTCCGGCGTATACATCGACAAAATCGAAGCGAGCAGTTTTGGATTGCGCCTGCACTCGGAGGTCGGCAAGTCGTTCCCTTTGCATTGCACGGCGATGGGCAAGGTCTTTCTGAGTCTGGCGGACACCGCCACCGTGCGACGGGTCATCAGCCGCAAGCTGGAGGCGCACACGCCAAACACCATTACCGATCCGAAAAAACTGCGCCTCGAGCTGAGGCAGATTCGAGCCGACGGCTACGCCGTGGACAACGAAGAAATTACCCGCGGGTTTGTGTGCGTTGCCGCACCTATTCTGGGCATCGACGGCGAAGTAGCCGGAGCCATGAGCTGCACATTCCCGAGCTACGTGATGGAAGAGCGCGGCATACAAGCAGAAATCGACGCCGTGCGAGGATTCGCCGCACAGGCATCATTGGGTTCGCGCTCGTAACGCAGACCGTATTGGCTATTGCCTTACCTGGTAGTTCGCATCGAACGGCGGCAACTCAAGGATGCGCCGATTGTAGTTGAGGTTATCCAGCATCGTCGCTTTGATGTAGGCGTAGCGCGGGTCACCCTGCAGCACGGCAAATTCGGGGTATGTGATGTCAGGATCCGTCGCCGATGAAAGACCTTCATCAGCGGCCTCTTTCAGTCCGGCAAGCGCGCCCTCGACGTCGCCCAGCATGGCAAGGTAGGAAGCCTGGCCAAGCGTGTACAAGGTATTGTCAACGCCATTGCTCTCCAGCACGTTCATCCAGGAGTCCACCAGTTGTAGCGCTTCGTCTGCCCGGGCGTCGTTGCCCGTGCGACGATACGCCAGCGCGACCTGAATCATCAAACTGTAACCGGCGTCATCGCCCGGGTTTTCGTCTGCAAACGCCTGCAGTCCCGGCCAGCGTTCCTCGATGTAGTCAACCAGTTCCTTGTCCCGGTTTTCCCGAACCAGCATGAAGAACAGGGAATAAGGCTCGCCACCACGAGCGTGCTCGTAAGCCAGCGCAATGGCCTCTTCCTTGCGGCCGACCTGGTACAGGGCATCAGGCCGGAAGTAGATCGAGCCCTCATTCAGCGCGCGCTCTGCCTGCCCGGTGTCCATCAGACCGTAACTGAGATACAGCTGCTCCACACCGCTCAATTCACCGAGCTTCGCCGACTCCTCAAGTTGCTGCAGACCCCTGCCCGTTTCTCCGGCGTATAAGTAGCTGGTAGCACGTGCCAGAAACAGACTGGAATGATCAGGGTCAAAGGCTTCAATGCGCTGCAGCAATTTATCTGCTTCGTCACTCAGCCCATAGGCATGAAACATCTGCATGGCGTTACTGAAGGCGGGCCGGTACAGCGGATCTCGTTCCACGATATCCCGCAGGATGTTCAGCGCACTGCGCATCTGTCCGGCATTACGCAAAGAGATTTGCAGCCAGTTGCTCGCGTCAATCATGTTCGGGTTGATTTCGAGTGCTTTGACCAATGCATCCGTCGCCAACTCACTATCTCTGTCGTAGTAGAGCCCCAATCCGGCCCAGGCCTCCGCCGACTCCGGCCAGAGACGCAGTGCTTCATCAATGTATCGTTTACCGCGGCGACGTGCTTCCTGATGCGGAATGTCACCGTATTGTTGATCGGATGACAACATGGTCGCTATGCCGCGCTGCGCATAGGCAGGTGCATAATTCTCATCCTGACGAATGGCCTCATCGAGTTCTGCTATCGCCAGCTTGATCTCGTTACGTTCGCGCGCGTAAATGCGTTGTTTTGCACGCAAGTACAATTCGTACACTTCGGGAGTCGTGCGCATGGCCTCGGCCAGCACTTCTTCCGCGCCGACCAGGTGCGATTTGAGCTGCTTTAATATCTCGTTCGCGATCTCATCCTGAATGGCAAACACGTCGGTCAGTTCACGATCGTAGGTTTCCGACCACAGGTGAAAGCCGTTGTCGACCTGGATGAGCTGGGCGGTGATCCTGACTTTTGCACCCGACTTCCGTACCGAACCTTCAAGAATGTGCTGTACGCCAAGTGAATCGCCAATCCGGCGCAGATCGTCGTTCTGCCCCTTGAACGCAAAAGAGGAAGTGCGGCCCGCCACTTTCAACTCTTTGACCGAGGCCAGCGAGTTAAGAATTTCCTCGGTGATACCGTCAGAGAAAAACTCCTGCTCAACATCAGAACTCATGTTGACGAACGGCAGCACGGCGATGGAGCGGTCGCGCTCCACCTCAATCGCCGCCGCTACCGGCGCAACGTCCGCCGGCGCTGTGACCGCCGGCCGCATCTGCCGCTCCACCAGTAGCAACACAACAGCCAGCACCAGAAAGCTGGTTATAACGTAATTCAGTTTGCGGGCGGTGGCGCCGGCAATGGAGTCTGAGCGGTCTACGTCAGACTCTTTCTTGAGGCCCTCCGGCGTCATCTCAAACGCCCAGGCAAAGACCAAAGCGGGAATCAGGCCGACAAGCAGGATGACAAGAACCAGTTTTGGCGCCCAGGCAGGGAGGTCGAGCACTGCCGAAATGACGTCGACGACCTGCAGCAACACCCAGGAAGCGACAAGGTAGGCAATCCCTACCCGGAAGACATTACGGCGCTTGAGCTCTTGAAAAACGGACACTGGATTTCCCTGCCGGATTCTTATTTTTGTGCGGCGATGTTACCAATTTCAGGGCTACTCTGCCGCTCTAATCCGTGGCTACGACTCGCGGCTCGCCGGCTGGTCGCGTCTTTTGAGCCAAACAGACGCGCACCATCTCGGTGCCGCGGCCTGGCTCGCCGTTGCCGTCTCAAAATCTGCGCCCGGTGTCAGCAGGGAAACCGGCCGCTGCCAACTTGCCAACTTCACGCGAGAACCGCTGTGATCCAATCAACCCGGGTTCTGCGTGGATTGAGGTTTGTGACCAACGCGGGCGCATGCCGCTCGCAATTGCCGGCGTCGACAGCGCACAAGCCTGTCGTAAAACTGCCTGCAAGAAAATGGCAATACAACCTTAAACGGTTCGTCATCAAGCAGGCTTACGGTCGAAAGCTCGCTCTTTCAAATCCCAGGAGACCAGCTTGATGCGACCCATCACATCGGTACTGCTGTCTGTTGCTGTCACGTTATGCGTGAGTGCAACAGTACACGCCGGCCAGAAAGCCAACGACAATCGAGGCTACAACGGCCACCACGACCGCTACAGCCATGACCGCGGGCATAGCTCGAAGAACATGAGCTTTCAACGGATAGCGACCGTCCCGAACTACGTCAACAATGACGAAATCGGGGACTCGACGGTTTCAGAAATCATTGCCGCAACCAAAGACGGCAAGACGCTGGTCTACACAGACGCCTCGACGGAATCCGTCGGTTTCATACACATCAGCAACCCCCGGCAGCCGGTCTCTTTCGGCACGTTGAATGTCGGCGGTGAACCGACCTCAGTCGACATCCTCGGCAACCAGTTTGCCCTCGTCGCGGTCAACACGAGCCCCGACCTGCTTGCCCCAAGCGGCCAGCTGCACGTTGTCGATATCGCGCAGCGGAACATTGTCGCGACCCACGAACTCGGCGGACAACCTGATTCGCTGAAAGTCAGCCCTGATGGCAAGTACGCTGCAATCGTCATCGAGAACGAACGCGACGAAGATATTGAAGTCAACGGTGAAGAAGGCGGTTTGCCGCAGCTGCCGGCAGGCTTTCTGCTGATCGTGGATATTGATGGCAAGCCTGCTGACTGGAACATCCGGCAGGTTGATCTGAGCGGATTGTCCCTGTACGCGCCTGCAGACCCGGAACCGGAATTTGTCGACATCAATGCCAATAACGAAGCCGCGGTGTCACTGCAGGAGAACAATCACCTGGCGATCGTCGATCTGGCAACGGGTGCCGTCACCAGCCATTTCTCGATGGGCACAGTCGATCTGTACAACGTCGATAACAATGAAGACGGCCTGATTTCCCTGACCGACTCCATTGCAGGCGTACCTCGCGAGCCAGACGCGATCAGCTGGATAGAGTTGCCGGACGGCAGCTACCGGATTGCGACAGCCAATGAAGGTGACTTGTTCGGTGGCAGCCGCGGCTTCTCCGTATTCGACCGGCAAGGCAGCATCGTGTACGACAGTGGCAACGAGTTCGAGAAGATTGCGGTTGCCCACGGGCACTACCCGGAGGACCGCTCCGAGAACAAGGGCGCAGAACCGGAATCGGTTGAGTTCGGCCGCTATGGCCGTACCGATTACCTGTTTGTCGGTTCAGAACGAGGCAGTTTTGTCGCTGTTTATGAACTGAACAAGAAAGGCGAACCGAGCTTCCGACAGGTCCTGCCCGCGCCGCTGGGACCGGAAGGCGTACTGGCTATTCCTGATCGCGGTTTGTTGATTGCCTCGGGCGAGGAAGACGACCCACCGTATGGTGTGCGTTCAAGTGTCATGATCTATGAACTCCAGCGCGGCAAAGCGGATTACCCGCAACTGGTTTCCGGTCCGAATGCAGAAGGCTTGCCCATCGGCTGGTCTGCCCTGTCCGGCATGGTTGCCAAGCCATGGAGTCGGAAGAACGAGCTGCTCGCAGTCTGGGATTCCTACTACAGCGAAGGTCGCGTGTTCACCATTGATGCATCCCAAGAGCCTGCCGTCATTACGAACGAGCTGCCAATCGTCGGCAACACGGTGGACATGGATAGCGAGGGCATCGCCGTTGCTCCGGATGGCACCTACTGGATCGCCAGCGAAGGAAACGCAACGGATACCCGGCCGAACACCTTGTTTCAGGTAGACCCGCAAACCGGATTGGTTATTCGCGAAGTTGGTCTGCCGGAAAATATCCTCGCCTGTCGTGCCGCCAGCACAACGCGCGGCACCTTAGGCTCCGGCTTTGAAGGCGTAGCCGTCAAGCGAGAGTGGTGGCGGGGGTACAAGCTTCTTGTTGCCCAGCAACGCGGCTGGAACTACACGACACCGGAGTGCGAGGCTTTGGACGATGACCCGGACGGCCTTGACCCGGCAGAACCTGCGCAGACCCGTATCTGGATTTTCGATCCCCGCACCGGCGAATGGGACCACATTGCTTACGAGCTGGAAGACATAGGCGAGAATGCCAGCTGGGTAGGGTTGTCGGAAATTACCCAGGTTGGCGATGGCTCCTACCTGATCATCGAACGTGACAACCGCACCGGGGACTTCACGGAACTGAAGACCCTGGTCCGGGTACCGCTGCGGGCGGCTTACGATGGCGTGATCGAAAAGCATGAGAAAGCCGTATTCGACTTGCTGCCGGCAATGCAGCGATCCAACGGCTGGATTACCGACAAGCCGGAAGGCGTTGCCGTGACCCGCAATGGTCAGGTTTTCCTCGTAACGGACAATGATGGTGTTGAGGACTGGTCCGGGGAAACGTCGTTTCTGAATCTTGGACGGGTCTGGAAGCTGTTCAAGCGCCGATAATTTCCAACGCACCAACATGTGAAGTGAAATGCAGCGGAGCGCTGACAACGCTCCGCTGCTATTTTTTTTGACCGGGTTGTTGGTCCCTCCGGCACTTTCGCCTGGATTGCCATCACGGTGTTTGATACCGACGCTTGTCCCGCAAACGGCCATCAGATTTTCAGATTCCTCAGGCGCAACGCATTGCCGATGACGGAGACCGAACTCAGACTCATCGCCGCTGCGGCCAGCATCGGGCTGAGTAACAAACCGAATACCGGGTAGAGCACACCGGCAGCAATCGGGATTCCGGCGGTGTTGTACGCGAAGGCGAAGAACAGGTTCTGACGGATGTTGCGCATCGTCGCCTGACTGAGGACCCGGGCCTTCGCGACACCCAGCAGATCGCCGCGGACCAGGGTCACGCCGGCACTTTCCATCGCCACATCGGTACCCGTTCCCATCGCAATACCAACATCGGCCTGCGCCAGCGCCGGCGCATCGTTAATGCCGTCACCGGCCATTGCGACTATCGCGCCGCTGGCCTGCAACTCCCGCACAACGCGATTCTTGTCTTCCGGCGAAACGTCCGCGTGCACTTCGTCGATGCCGGTCTGCCGTGCCACGGCCTCCGCCGTTGCGCGGCTGTCGCCTGTCAGCATGACAACCCTCAAGCCCGCTTTGTGCAGCAGGGCAATGGCTTCATGCGTTGTACTCTTGATGGGGTCAGCAACGCCCATGAGTCCTGCAGGCCGGCCATCCACTGCGACAAACACGACCGTCTTTCCGTCACGCCGATGCTCTGCCGCGGTATCAGCCAGCAGCGAGTCGTGCGCACCCAGTCGGTTCATGTACTTACTATTACCGATTGCAACTACTTCATCGCCAACGCGGGCTTGCACGCCTTCTCCCGTGACGGACTCGAAATCTCGAGCAGTTTCAACGCGAAGTGAACGGGCTTCAGCAGCTGCCAGGATCGCTTGTGCAAGCGGGTGTTCGCTCGCATTTTCCACTGCCGCTGCGAGGCTCAGCAGACGCTCGTCCGTATAAGCTTCGGCAGGTTCGATCAGTACCAGCGCAGGTTTGCCTTCCGTCAATGTGCCGGTTTTGTCTATGACGATCGTGTCGACCTTCTCCAGCGTTTCGAGTGCCTCGGCATTCTTGATCAGAATGCCGTTCTGCGCGCCTTTGCCCGTACCGACCATGATCGACATCGGCGTCGCCAGTCCGAGCGCACAGGGACAGGCAATAATCAGCACCGCGACTGCGTTGACGATGGCATAGGCCATTGCCGGCGCCGGGCCCCAGATCGTCCAGACGACTAACGTTAACAACGCCGCGATAACCACGGCAGGCACAAACCACGATGCTACCTGGTCGGCGAGTTTTTGAATGGGTGCTCTACTGCGTTGCGCCTCGGCAACCATGCGTACGATTTGGGACAGCACGGTGTCGTCACCCACCTGCGTTACTGTCATCACGAAACTGCCAGTGCCATTGACCGTGCCACCGATCAGTTTGTCGCCTTCCTGCTTTTCAACAGGAAGCGGTTCGCCACTGATCATGGATTCGTCGACGGCACTGCGCCCGTCTTTCACACTGCCATCGACAGGTACTTTCTCGCCCGGCCGTACTCGCAGCTGATCGCCGATCGACAGCTCATCAAGCGACACTTCTTTCTCGCTGCCATCGGCATTAACTCGGCGCGCTGTCGGCGGCGCGAGTTCGAGCAAAGCGCGGATTGCGCCGGAAGTCTGGCTGCGCGCTTTCAGTTCAAGTACCTGGCCCAAGAGCACGAGGGTCGTGATCACTGCTGCCGCCTCGTAATACACCGCGACTTCGCCAAACGCGTTACGGAAAGCGGATGGAAAAACACCCGGCACTACCGTTGCCACCAGCGAGTACACGAACGCCACGCTAACGCCGAGCGCTATCAGTGTGAACATGTTCAGGTTCATGGTTCGCAGCGACTGCCAGCCGCGCACAAAGAACGGCCAGCCACCCCACAACACCACGGGGGTTGCCAGTACGAACTGACCCCACTGCCGCCAGGCGACCGGCACCAGGTGTTCAAGCGGCTGACCCGGGATCATGTCACCCATCGCGTAGATAAACAGGGGCAGAGTCAGGATCGTGCTGACCCAGAACCTCCGCGTCATATCGTCGAGTTCGCTGGTGTCCTCTTCCGCGGTGACCATGACCGGCTCAAGCGCCATGCCACAGATCGGGCAGCTTCCAGGTTCGTCCTCCATAATCTCGGGGTGCATCGGACAGGTGTACTGTTTCTTCTTGCCGGCCGGGGTTTTCTTCTCCAAAGCCATACCGCACTTCGGGCAACTGCCGGGCTTGTCGGACTCAACTTCCGGGTGCATGGGGCAGGTGTATTTCGCGCTGGTTGCCGCGAGGAAATTCTTCTCCAGCGCCATGCCGCACTCCGGGCAACTGGCGGGTGCATCCGCCCCAACTTCCGGGTGCATCGGGCACGTGTACGGCGCACTGGTCGGCGCCGCCGAATGTTTGTTCAGTGCCGTGCCATGTTTGTGGCAGTTGCCGACGGTTTCCGATTCATTCTTGGGGTGCATAGGTCAGCTCCAAAGTGTGTTCATTGGGCGTTCTTTTCCAGCTCTTCGAGGATAGGGCATTCGGGGCGGTTGCTTCGGTGACAACGATCCGCCAGATCCGTCAGCGCGCTTACCATCGCCTGCAGCTCACTGATCTTGCCGTTCAGCTCATCAATGTGCGCGTATGCGATCTTTCGGACAGATGCATTGCTGCGCTCCTTGTCGTGCCAAAGCTCCAGCAACGTCGAGATTTGCGGCATCGAAAAGCCCAGTCGCCGGGCGCTGCGGATGAACCGCAAGGTATGAATATCGGCGGCCTCATACAGCCGATAGCCCGCATCGTTGCGGCCAGTGGCAGGTAACAGCCCGATTTCCTCGTAGTAGCGAATGCGTTTCGCCGATAAACCTGTAGCGGCGGCGGCCTGACTGATCTTCATCGCGTCATTCCTCGTTTGTTGCCAATGCTTCTTAAGCACGAACAGATCGTAGACCTTCCCATCGTGGGAAGGTCAAGCTCTTTCTTGCACAGCCGGACTCAGCGGTGTCGCGGGTCAAAGAAGTGCGGACGAATGTCGAAAGTGGACGAGTCCGTGATCGTCAGCAACATCGGCTAACCCACTCTTTGCCATCCATTATCCTCGCGCCAGTGATCGCTCTCGCCACAGCAAGAACAGCGCAGGTATAACGATCAAGGTCAGAACCGTCGCGCTGACCATGCCACCAATCATCGGCGCTGCAATACGACGCATCACCTCCGCGCCCGTGCCATTGCCAAACATGATCGGTAACAGGCCTGCGATGATGGCGGCAACCGTCATCATGATGGGCCGCACACGCAGAACAGCGCCGTCAATGACTGCCTGACGCACGTCGTCGCGAGTTAGCTTTCGCCGCTCAGCAGTAGCAAGTGCTGCGTGTTTCCTGATCGCCTGATTCAGATAGACCAGCATGACCACGCCGATCTCAACGGCTACACCGGCCAGTGCGATAAAGCCGACGCCAACCGCAACCGACAGATCGTAGTCGAACAGGTAGAGCAGCCAGATACCGCCGACGAGCGCCATCGGCAAAGTTCCGAGAATAATCGCAACTTCCGCAAAACGACGGAAGTTCAGGAACAACAACAGCGCAATAATCGCCAGCGTGACCGGCGCAACGAGTGACAGTCGCTGCTTGGCGCGAACCATGTATTCGTACTGACCAGACCACGACAACGAATAGCCCGCAGGTAACGAAAATTGATCGTTCACTGTGCGCTGCGCCGCCGCAACATAGGACCCCAGATCGCGGTCCGCAATATCCACGTAAGTCCAGCCGTTCAATCGTGCGTTTTCGCTTTTTATGATCGGCGGTCCGTCAACAACCCGCACATTGGCGACGTCAGCTAAAGCAATGCGCGCACCTTGCGGCGTAACGATGGGCAGCAGGCGTAATTGCTCCAACGAATTCCGAACGCGTTGCGGGTAGCGCAAGTTAACTGGGTAGCGTTCCCGCCCTTCGATTGTCTGGGTGATGTTCATGCCACCGATCGCCGTACGCACGATGTCCTGAATGTCGTTAATGTTGAGGCCATAGCGCGATGCGCGCTGCCTGTCGATATCGACATCAACGTAGCGACCACCGGCAACCCGCTCTGAGTACACGGACGCCGTGCCGGGGACATCGGCAAGCACTTGCTCAAGATCTTTACCTATTTGTTGAATTACGCTGAGGTCAGGGCCCGCTACTTTGATACCCACCGGCGTCTTGATGCCGGTTGCCAGCATGTCGATGCGAGTCTTGATCGGCATAACCCAGGCATTGGTCAGGCCCGGATAGTTGACGATGCGATTCAGTTCGGCATGCAGGTCATCCATCGTCATGCCGTCGCGCCATTCTTCGGCAGGCTTGAACTGAATAACGGTCTCGATCATCGTCAACGGCGCCGGGTCAGTCGCGGTTTCCGCCCGGCCGATTTTGCCGAATACACTTTTCACTTCCGGCAGCGTACGAATCATCTTGTCGGTCTGCTGCAATATCTCGCGAGCTTTGTCGATGGAGATTCCGGGGTAGGTCGTGGGCATGTACATCAGATCGCCTTCATCCAGTGGCGGCATGAACTCCGAACCCAGTTTCGTCGCCGGCCAAAAACCAATCAACAGCACGAGCCCCGCTAACGCCAATGTGATTCTCGGAAAGCGCATAACCCAATGGATAACCGGCTGGTAGATGGCAACCAGCCCGCGATTAATGGGGTTTTTGTGTTCCGGTGTTACGTTGCCGCGGATGAAATAGCCCATCAGCACAGGGACCAGCGTGATCGACAGTATCGCCGCAGCCGCCATTGCGTAAGTCTTGGTGAACGCAAGCGGTGCGAACATCCGCCCTTCCTGAGCTTCGAGTGTGAACACCGGCAGAAAGCTCAGCGTGATAATAATCAGCGAAAAGAACAGGGGCGGGCCCACTTCACTCGCTGCTTCACCCACCACTCGCCAGCGATTCTCAGCGGTCAACGGTTCGCGTTCGATGTGCTTGTGCATGTTCTCAACCATCACGATCGCGGCGTCGACCATGGCCCCGATCGCAATAGCGATACCACCAAGCGACATGATGTTGGCGTTCAACCCCTGCAAACGCATGACAATAAACGCGGCCAGGATTCCGACCGGCAGGCTCAGAATGATCACCGCTGAAGAACGCAGATGAAACAAGAACACAGCGCAGACCAGCGCAACGACCAGAAATTCTTCGATCAGCTTGCCTTGCAATGTATCCACTGCACGGTCGATCAATGCCGAACGGTCGTACGTTGTGACTATCTCAACGCCGTCGGGCAGACTTTGCTGTAGCATCGCCAGACGTTCTTTCACGGCCTCGATCGTTTTCGACGCATTCTCGCCCCAGCGCATCACAACGACGCCACCAACCACCTCACCTTCGCCGTTCAGCTCGGCGATGCCGCGACGCATTTGCGGCCCCATGCGTAATTCCGCGATATCGGATAGCACTATTGGCGTGCCATTCACGTCAACTCCGAGCGGAATTTGGGCGAGGTCGTCCAGGTTTTCCAGGTAGCCCGAAGAGCGCACCATGTACTCAGCCTCGCCCATCTCTATCACCGAACCACCGGCCTCCTGATTGCCCGACTGAATGGCCGCCCTGACTCTGGCGAGTGTCATGCCGTAGGCACGCAGCTTGTCCGGTTCGACGACCACCTGGTATTGGCGAACCATGCCGCCGATCGTCGCGACCTCGGCTACACCGGGCACCGTTTGCAACTCGTACTTCAGGAACCAGTCCTGAAGACTGCGCAGTTCGGATAAATCGTGCTTGCCGCTACGGTCGACCAACGCGTACTCGAAAACCCAGCCAACGCCTGTGGCATCGGGGCCCAGCGCTGGCTTTGCGCTCTCCGGCAGTTGCCCGGCGACCTGACTCAGGTATTCCAGTACGCGCGAGCGCGCCCAGTACAGGTCAGTACCATCTTCAAATATGACGTACACGTAGGAGTCGCCGAAGAATGAATAGCCGCGCACAGTGACGGCCTTCGGCACGGACAACATAGCCGTCGTCAATGGGTAGGTCACCTGGTCCTCGACAACCTGCGGGGCCTGCCCCGGGTACGACGTTTTTACGATGACCTGAACGTCGGACAAGTCCGGTAACGCGTCGACCGGTGTTTCTTTTAGCGAGTAGATTCCGCCCGCAACCAGCATGGCGGTAGCGACTAACACCAGAATGCGGTTGTCGATCGACCAGCGAATGAGCGCAGAGATCATCGCTGCGACTCTTCTTTGTCAGCAGCGTGATCCATCGACATGCCCTCATGTTCACTGTGATCCTGTGATTCGTGTTCGGCTGAAATTCTGTGCTCAGCATCGCACTCTAACGACACGTCGTAATGCTCACTGTGATTTTCTGGCACCTGTTCATCTGAAACTCCGCGATCAGCGCCGTGATTCATCGACATGCCGTGATGACCACTGTGATCCTGCGGCGCCGGTTCGGAAGGCATTGCATGACCGGCGTGGTCATCAGTCGTCACCGCATTGTCAGCAGGCCCCAAACGGGCCAGCGCCGACTCGATGTTCGATTCGGAATCAATAAGGAACTGACCGGACGTCACCACCGAATCATCAGCACTCAAGCCCGAAAGAATCTCCACCCTATCGCCCGCCTCTATACCCACTTCGACGGGTTGTGCCCTGAACTTCCCGTCCGGCAGAGCAAGAACAACGCGATTCGTTTCACCGCCACGAATCAACGCCTCGCGAGGCACATGCACGACTGGCGAGGTAGGAGTGCCATAAATCATGACCCTCGCAAACATATTGGGGCGCAGAGTCTCGCCCGCATTGTCGAAGCGCAGCCGAGCTTTCACCGTGCGAGTGCCCGAATCAAGCTCAGGGTAGATGTAATCAACCTCACCCGTTAGACGCACACCGGGGAGATAATCGAGCTCAACTTCCGCTTTCTGCCCTTCCTTAAGCCAGGCCGATTGCCGTTCAAAGACTTCAACCAGCACCCACACCCGATCAAGATTTGCGATCGACATCACATCCATCGATGGCGTGACGTAAATGCCTTCACGCACACCCAGGTGCGCAACGACACCGTCGGAATGGGCCAGCACCTGCAACCGCTGCTTTACACTGCGCTCGCGATCAAGCCGCTCGATCTCGTCTGCTGCCACGCCAAGTGCAGCCAGACGTTCACGAGAAGCCTCGTGCAATGCAGAATTCCGACTCTTCAATGCGGCGAGGTATTCCTCCTGTGCATTTACCAGCGTGGGTGAATAGAGGGCGAACAGCACCTGCCCGCGCTGAACCCGGTCGCCACTTGCCTTGATCGACAATTCTTCGATCCAGCCATCGACGCGGGTATGCACGTGATGCACCGTGTCCTCGTCGTAGCCAACGTAGCCGACGGTTTCGATACGCCGCGACAGGGGACTCAATTCCGCAGAGGCAGTACGAATACCGAGGTTGTTGACGATTCGTGGATCAATGGACACAACGCCAGCGTCCTCGCTCGCTGCATCAACGGCATAAACCGGTACCAGGTCCATTCCCATAGGCGATTTGCCGGGAGCATCACGCCGGAAACTGGCATCCATCGGAGCCTGCCAATACAACACTTCTTTCTCCGCTGTATCGGAGCCTGCTGGAGTATCAGTGCTGGCCGGCCACCAGCGACCGAGCGCGACTCCCACTGCCAGCACGGCAGCGATTGCAATTACAGTAGGCACTGTGAATTTCATCGCTGCAATCCCCCGAGGTTTGCGAGCACGGCGTAACTTTGCGCGCGATCAGTCTGAATACGCAGGTAGTCGAGCTGGGTGTTCAGGTCATCGATTAAGCCGCGCAATACGTCGGCAAAATCGCCAGCATCGCTTTGGTAAGCAGCCAGTGCTGCATTGGCCTGATCCTTTGATTGAATCAGGATCTTTCGCTCGTATAGATCAAGGCGGCGTGACAATTCCTGCCAACGCTGGTACTCGCCTCCGAGTTGGCTTGCGAGACGGCGATAAAGTGCCTCGCGGGATTCGACAGCGCTGCGGCGTTCGCCGAGCGCAGCGGCCAGCGAGCGGTCCTGGCGGTTCTTGCGAAACACCGGCAGATCGACGGTCACGGAAAGAGAAACGAAATCTGATCGGGGTTGCCCGCTCGGCAGCGAGCCCTCGCGATACCCGTAGCCGAGATCCAGCGCCCACCCGGGCTTGAAACGTTCTTTAGCAATATCAATGTCGGCGAGGCGCGCATTTATCTGTGAATCGACAGCGCGCAATGCCGGATGGTTGGCCAGTTCATCTTGCAACCTTTCAATCGCAGGAACGCGGCTCCACGCCGGCAATTCTGACGCAACAGCTCGATCGGCATCGGCACCAAGCCACTCCGACAACGCCGCTCGTGCAGTGCCGGCTTGCCGCTGAAAGTCGATCAAACGATCATCGAGCCGACTCAACTCGAGGTCCGCACGCAATACATCCTGCTGGTCCTTTTTGCCAACGGCGTACAACGACCGCGTGACAGTCACCAGGTCATCAAAGTATCGGCGCGACTCTTTGGCAGTCGCGGTTGCGTGTTGCCAGTAGTACACATCAAGCCATGCGCCACGAACCATCGACAGCACATCGCGACCACGAGCTTCGGCGTTCTGCTCCATTTCCGCTGCAAGAGACTGGAATCTCTGCGCACTGAATACCCGCGACTTGCCGGCTGGGAACGACTGCCGCAACCCAAGCTGCGCCTGAGTCATAGCTTCAGTACTGAAGCCACCGGCCTCAACCGGGAAGTTCGCGAGGCCGATGCGCAGCGTCGGGTCCGGCAACTGGCCAGCTACGACCGCCTGTTCCTGAAGAGCATCGGCGCGAGCCAGGTACGCCGCCTGCCCCGGTTCCTGACGTAACGCCAGCTCCTCGGCCTCAGTCAGCGTAAGAGGCGGGAGCTCTTGCGCGTAGATCGGCGCGAGCGCCACAAAAACAAAAAGCAACAGCGCAGCATTCAAGGCAGTCGCAAGACGGCAGCCTGAAAATGCGGGCTTATTCTGGTGGGAGTTTTCCCAACAACGTAACAACATCTGAACAATCTCCTTCGGGTGTCACCGACAAATACCGGTTTCGCGCGAAGGGATCGCTATTTCAGATAGACGCAGTAAAGAATGTTGAGTGGGGTGGTTGCGCCAAGGGGCGGACTTCGGGTTCGATGCCAGCCAGCCGCATCCGCCGTGCGCAGAGTCGCCACACTCGGGAGCGCGGGGTGAATCGCGATGACGAGGTCACTCGGCGAATCTTTGGGTTCGAGCTTGAGCGTACGACCGTCATGGTTGAGCTCATCAGTGACGTTGCAATCGGTCGCACTGCTTGCACACGGCATCGCGTCTTCCATGCCATCGTGATCTGCTACGGCATGTCCGGACATATCATGACCCGCATGCGCGTCAGCCTGAGACGGCGGGCAATGCGGACAATCAGGCTCGGGTACACCGCCGAATGCCATGGCACACGGAGCCAGGGCCAGGTTGAGCCACGCCACGACGAACACGGCCAACGCGTTGCGCGCGCTGGGTTTGCGTGTTCGTCGATTGTAGGCGGCTGGGGTCAAGCGGGTTCTTCCTGTGTGCCTGGTTAAGCGTAGTCAACGTCATTGTCGCCCAATCCGTGGGCAGCAATAACGCATCGCTACGATCAACCAAGCCTACACCGTTGCCAAGGGTTAAAGTCAAGGGTCACGTTCGCAGTTTGGCGGAAATAGCAGAACGACGCGTGATGGTCCTGCTTTTTCGTTGATAGACGCACGGGAGGGCCCGGCTGGCCGCCCTCCGGGATGACGAATCAATAGCTCTGCCACAAATTCTTTTGCCTCGCATCGCGAGTTCAATGTTCGCTATCGAGTTCCGCTCGCCGATTTTCCGCTTTTGGCCTCTGCGGAGAAAATACTGTGAAACTGCCGGCCTCTTGCAGTGACCTACTCTAACGAAGTTCCCTGCTTTCTCGCACCGGACTGGACTGATACCGGCAACGTCAATTTGGTCATTCCTGACTCCCGCTAAAGCCCGAGCAACGGCAATGTATTCAACAACACGTTCAATCGCGCTCACCAGGCAAGCGATGACCCATCTACTAGCTAGGCAGCGATCTGGCGAACCCTGGAATCAACGACAGACGTTGGTACCACGCTTCTACCACGGGGTGAGCCATCGCCATCTCCGCGAGCAACAGCTGGGTGAGATTCGAGCCGACCGACAAATCCGCGATAGTGGGCCCGTTACCTGCGAGATAGGGGCTGCTGGATAACGTGCCAGCAAGGATCTCGGCGAGCTCCGCTAATTGAGATTCACCGCTGGCGATCACCGCCGCATCGGCGCCGGCACCCATGAACACCCTGTTGTATACGATATCGGTCACTGGCGGGGCCAAGCGGCACTGATTCCAGTCCAGCCATTGATCCACAATCGCCCGCGTTTCGGGGTCGGTCGGGTACCAGTCGACCAGCGCATACTTGTTGCACACGTAGCGCAGGATCGCATTCGACTCGTGGATTGTCAGTGTGCCGTCGACCAGGGTGGGCACCTGTCGGTTGGCATTCACCGTCCGGTATGCGGCCCGCAGGTGCGCCCCTTCGTTCAGCGCAACGTGCTGAATGGAATACGGTATGGCGGCCTCATCAAGCAGCGCGGTGACGCGACGTGCGTGCTGGGAGAATGCGTGATGATAAAGCGTGAGCATGGCGGGCATTCCTGGGCAGGTGGGAACACGCGTAGCATCCGCCACCCCTCCTGACAGCGTGTTGTCAGGAGGCTGTCAGTACGCTACACAGTGCTGAACTACGGAGTGACGTCATGCGCAGAGCCGACCGGCTGTTTCGAATCGTCGAGTGTCTAAAGGCACGCCAAAGAGCCGTGACGGCCGGCAGCCTGGCCGCCGAACTGGAGGTTAGTGTCCGCACGGTCTATCGGGACATCGCCGACCTGTGCGCTGCCAATGTGCCGATCATCGGTGAAGCGGGCATAGGCTACGTTCTGGATCGTGCCTACACTGTCCGACCGCTGGTCTTCGACGTTGAAGAGCTGGACGCGCTGGCTCTCGGGGCGCAAATGGTCGGCAGCTGGGGGGACCGCGATATTGCACGGGCAGCGCAACGCGCGATCGATAAGATCACGGCAGTGCTGCCGGCGCCGTTACGTGCCGAAATTCTGCAAACCGCCCTGTTCTCACCGCCCAGTCGGGCGAAGGCAACGATTACGATTGACTTCGCATCACTGCGACACGCCATTCGAACGCGCAATAAAGTCGCGTTTCACTACCAGGCACTGAGCGGCGCGAAGACCGTACGCACGGTCCGGCCACTGTGCCTCGCCTTTTTCGGACCGGTCTGGCTGCTCGCGAGCTGGTGCGAAGCGCGTCAGGACTTCAGAAACTTCCGGCTCGACCTTATGAGCCAGCTGGACATTCTTGCGGAACATTTTGTTGACGAGAAAGGCAAACGACTCATTGATTACCAGCGCCGCCAGGTTAAAGAAGCGACCGGCGAGCCGTGCGAGCAAACTGCAACGCGACAGCCGTGACTGCAGCCGACCTTGTCAGCTTCCAAAGCCGAGCATCTTGCGGCACCAGCGACTATCAGGCGCATCGTAGCGTGTCTATTACCGATCGCGACAAGGACAGGTGTGCGCTGCCGACTCCCCAGCGCCTGCACATTTGACGGCGGCTTCGTCACTAACTTGCTAGTATGGGCCGGTCGAATACCGGCAAACAACCTGCGATCAGCTTCGCAATGGTCTCAAGAACTGCGGCAGAGTCAGATGGGAAAAGAAAAGACTACCGGGGTCGTTCGCACCGAGTTGACCAGCAAGGGAAGCCGGCGGGTTAATCAAATTCTTGAGGCATCGTCTGCCATCATTGCCAAGAACGGTTTTCGCGCGCTGAACAAGCGCAGCGTTGCCAGCTGGCTCAATATCAGTGACGGCAATGTCAGCTATTATTTTCCAACCAAGGAATCCTTGTGGCTGGCAGTCATCGACCATGAATTGTCCGAATATTACCGACGGCATCATCCCGAGTCGGAGGTAGACGAGAATGATCCGCAGGCGGCGTTCGACGACTACGTCAGTCGCTGGATAGACGAGTACCAGGACCCGACCGTGCGGGTATTTTTCTCGCAGATCATTTCGGTGGCGGAATCCAGCAGTCGCATCGCCAGCAAACGCGATGAAATCTATGAGTCCTTTACCGAAGCGCTACTGGGCTTTGCCCGCCGGCTTGAACCTGACGTCCAGGCAAAGGAGCTGGAGCGACGCGTGCTGACCGCCATTGCTGTTCTCGAAGGCCTGCACACCGTTTCGGCGTTCAGGCCCACGCTGTTCGCTGATGATTCACGGTACAAGCGGCGAATTGTTTCGCTGGTCAACTCGATCGTGCGCGGTGACGTTAACTGAACGCTGCGTGATCTCTCAGCCGCGCACACCAAACTCATCGCTGGCTGCATCGAGAGCAGCGACCAAGCGATCGATAAGAATGTTGATCTCGTCGTTGCTGCAGACGAAAGGCGGCGCTGAGATAATCGAATCACCGACCGCTCTCACCATCAGCCCACTCTCTATCGCGCAGTCCCTGGCAAATTGCGCGCCGCTCCCATCCGGTCCAAGACGCTCTTTCGAATCCTTGTTTTTCACCAACTCGAATGCCGCGAGCATTCCCTGTGTGCGGACCTCACCAACAATCGCGTGCTCCGATAATTCCTGGCAGCGCTGCCGGAAATAGGGACCAAGGTGTTGCCGGGTGTGCTCCAGAATTCCGGAATCGCGCAACAACGCGATCGTTGCGATGCCTGCAGCGCAGGCGGCGGGGTGACCGCTGTAGGTGAAACCGTGCGCGAATTCGCCATCGCTGGTGGTAATGACATTCGCCACTTTGTCGCTAACCGCGACGCCGCCTAGTGGCTGAAAGCCATTGCTGACGCCCTTCGCAAAGGTGATCAAATCCGGCTTCATCCCGTACGTTTCGCAGCCGAACCAATTGCCGGTGCGACCGAACCCGCAAATGACTTCGTCACTGATCAGCAGGATATCGCGCTCGTCACAAATGCGCTGGATCTCCGGCCAGTAGCTTGTCGGCGGCACAATGACGCCGCCTGCTCCCTGGATGGGCTCGGCAATGAATGCAGCCACATTCTCTTCGCCCAGTTCATCGATCTTGGCCTCAAGCGCACGAGCCGCGATCAGACCGTACTCTTCGGGCGTATTCGAGCCGCCATTCTCGAACCAGTACGGCTGCTCAATGTGCTCGACGTAGGTCAGGCCGGTAATCTGCTTGTGCATGGCAGACATACCACCGAGGCTGGAAGCGGCGATGGTGCTGCCATGGTAGGCATTCTTGCGACTGATAAAGATTCTTTTCTGCGGCTTTTCCAGGATATCGAAGTAGCGGTGCACGAGTCGTATGTTCGTATCGTTCGCTTCTGATCCCGAATTGGTAAAGAAGAAACGATTGAAGCCCGACGGCATTACATCCGCCAGTTCGGCAGCCAGCGTGATCGCTGCTTCGTTCGAACAATTGAAGAAACTGTTGTAATAAGGCAGCGTCTGCAACTGCTCCGTTATTGCGGCAACAATAGTTGGTTGGCTGTAACCGAGATTGCAACACCACAATCCCGACATACCATCCATGATTTTTTTGTCGGTCGCGTCAAAGATGTAAATGTGTTCCGCGCGTGAAACTACACGACCGCCTTTGTTCGCGTATTGCTGCAAGTCCGTAAACGGATGCAGATGGTGCAGCCGGTCGAGATTGTGCAGTTTGTTGGCGCCATCGGCAGTTGCCGGCTGTAGCGGCTTGCGGTTGGTCATGATAGTTCTCCCATTGCGGTACTACGCGGAATGCAGGTACCACTCGATATCCAGTGCCGGCACACGGCGTTGGAACTCGGCGAATTCCGCGCGCTTAATGATGGACAGCAATGTTTGAAATTCTGTCCCGATATAGTCAGCCGCCCAGCGGCTGTTGTTGAATTCGTTGATGGCGGTCAGCCAGTCTGTAGGCAATGATGTTTCGCACTGGGTTGCCGCGTTGCCTTCAATCGCCGGTTGCGGCTGTTTGCCCTCATCGAGGCCGTACAGAATTCCTCCCAGTACCGCGGCCATCGCCAGGTAGGGATTGCAATCGGCGCCCGGTGTGCGGTGTTCGATCCGGGTGGCGTCCACGGAACCGCCGGGTATGCGCAATGCCACGGAACGGTTGTTGTAACCCCAGCTCGGCGACATGGGGACGTACGACCCTTCCTGGTAGCGTCGAAACGAGTTGGCATTCGGTGCGTACAGCAACATCGCCTCGCGCATGGTTCTTTGCAGGCCGGCGATGGCCATTTTGAGGGTTTCTGGCTCCACCGCGAATCGATTGACCCCGTTGTCATCCGGCAGACTGATATGGATGTGCGAACCGGAACCGGACAGGTGCTCGAACGGCTTGGCCATGAAGGTCGCAAGCATGTCGTGTTGTTTCGCTGCGCGGCGAACAATGCGTTTCAGGTAGATGGCGTCATCGCAGGCAGCCAGCGGATCATCGGTATGACGCAAATTGATTTCGTACTGGCCCGGCGCGTACTCGGCCGATGCGGCTGAAGCCGGCACCGACTGCAATGCCGCAGCATCGCGCACCGCATCGATGAACGGCGCGACATCGTCGAGGTCATCCAGACTGAGAACCTGGGTTTGTGTCGTGGTCGTGCCACTTACCGGGTCTAGCAACGGGCATGGCATGCCGTGCTGATCGAGACGGCTGCGTAGCAAGTAAAATTCGAGTTCGATCGCGACAGTCGGTTTGAGTCCACGCTCGTGAAACCTGGCGATGACGTTGCGCAGCACCTGACGCGAGCTGGCCTCGTTCGGCCCGCCAGCATCGTTTTGCATGTCGAGCATGCATTGGGCGGCACGGCCGTCGCTGCCAGGAACCAGGCGCAAGGTTTTCGGGTCTGGATAGCAAAGCCGATCCTGATCGCCAGACTCGATGCCCAGACCCGTGCCGGACACCGTATGTCCACAGATATCCGACGCGTACAGCGACTGCGGCAACAGGACGCCCTTGTCCATGGCCGCACTGATCTCATCGGCGGGTAGCCGCTTGCCGCGCAAGCACCCGTTGGCGTCCACGATCATCAGATCGAGGGAATCGAGATGCGGATTGGCCGCAAAAAAGTCCTTGGCTGTCGACATGAATAAATTAGCCTATCTGGGCAAGAATAGGCGCATTCTAGCCACGTCAGGACGAAATTGACAATTCGAGGGGCTTGCCTGCGGCCATATCAGGTCCGGCCGCCCGGCCCAGGAGCGCTATCCGCTTTACGTGCGCGGCAGGAAAGCCGGCATTATGGGTGATTGCTGGAGTCGGGATACGCCCCGAACCGGGGTGGCGCCGTCGAAATGCGCCCGCCTTCAGCCCGTGTGCAGCTGTTCGTTGACTGCCCGGTCCGCCGCATCAACCGCACCGTTGACATAGGCATACGCAGACGCATCGGAATTGGCGATCGAGATTCGGCCAATTTGCGCCCGGCCAGCAACGTGCGGTCCGTTCTCCGGAGTAAAGCCCGCCGGGTCGTTCAAATCGTTGTACTCGTAGGCGTAGCCATGCGGCCACCGATTAACAGTGATCGCGGCAATATCGCGTTCTGCGTCGAAACCACCGGGCGCAAGCGCGCCCGACAGCTTGTCGATAATATCCTGCTCAAAGTCATCGAAGGTCAACTGGTAGAGCTGGCGACGGCCGGCAACGTGCTGCTCGCGCGCACTAAGCCCCTGCTCCGGCGCTGCCGGCACCCAGGAGCCGTGCAAAATAGTTGGCTGGTTCGGGTTCTGCGTGAATGAGTAGTCGCCCATGCTGACCGGGAAATCCAGGCCGAACGAATACATGTACTTCGACTGCGGAATGAACACATTGCTGTAGCCCAATTCGGCCATCGCCTTCCAGTTGCGGACCGCGATGGAGGTATACACGAGCGGCACTTTCTCGGCGTAGTCGATGGCTTCTTTCTGCGCCGCCGGCACCTCGCTGCAGAGATGCGGCAACAGGGCGTTGTACCCGGCGAACACAACGTGTTTTGCTCGCACGCGGTAGACATCGCCGTTATTGACGTAGGTCACGTCGACATGACGTTGATCAACTGTATGGCTCAGGTTGACCGCGGTGCTGTTGAGGCGGATTCGTGTCGACCGTCCTTTGCGATCCAGCTGGCTGTAATCGACCCGCGCGGTCACCAGGTCCTCCATCGTACTGCCGGGCACCGACTCGGGCAGCAAGCTTCGAACCAGTGAACGCGCAACCCCGGCATTGCCGTCCGGAAAGTGGAATATGTAGGGCTCGTCACGTTCGTGGCCCTCCTCGTCGAGCTCGCCGATACCCATGTGCTGCAGGCCCGGCATGCCCGAACGGTAGGCTTCGAGCGCGGACAGCGAATCCCAGCCAACACCCCACAAGCCGAGTATGGTATCCCGCAAAACGTCGGTCACTTCGCGCGGAATACTGAGGTACGCACGCAAAAACGTTGTATAGGAAAGGCTGCCCAGAAAGTCGATCTTCTCTTGGCGACTGAGTTCAGGCCTGGGGTCTGTCTCATTTCGCATCAGCCGCAGCAATGCGGCTTTGGACTCACTGGAGATCGGGTACTGCGCGACGATTGCATCGAGCTCGGCGGAGTCATCACCGAATCCACCGCGGAACAGGTTGGGCGCGGTGACGTCGCGACCGTAGACATCGGCGCTGAAGTAAATCCCCCGGCCAAGACCGCGACTCTTCATGTAATCCTGGTCGAAGTAGTCGTAGAAACGCTCGGTGACAATACCGACGTCTTTCAGCAACTGACTGGATGCCGCTGAAAAATGACCCGGCCCATCTATCGACTGACTGCCGCCGTAACCAATCAGGGTTTGGCCGTCGACATTGAACTCGTTGCGTTTGGCGTGACCGCCGAAGTCGTCGTGGTTGTCGAGTACCAGCACTTTTTTGCCGGCGCCAGCTCGCTGATGATAAAAAAGTGCCGAGGACAGGCCACTGATGCCGCCGCCAACAACGACCATGTCGTAAACATCATCGGTTTGCCGTTTGGGCGTCGGGTACTTGTGCCCCGCCCAGGCCACGGCGTGCGCTACTTCGAACGAACCCGCGTGACTGCCACGCAAGCCGGTCTTTAGCGGCGGGTAGTAGTCGGCCGGCAGTTGCGCGGCAAGCAGATCCATGGGCGATAGCATGCTGCCGGCCGCGGTAGCCAAAGCAATACCGTTGAGGAAATCCCGGCGTGTGATATCCAGTTTTGAAGACATGTTTTTCTCAGTGCGTTTACGACAAAGATAGTCCGGCCCCTAGGCCGATAGCAACTCCGTCACGGCGCGATGCGCCTGATCGATTGCAACATCCGTATAGGCACCGCCGCCGCTGTCCGCGTTGGCAATGGCAATGGCGCCGGCTCGCGCGCGCGCTGTCAGTAGCGGCAGTCCTTCATCAGGATCAACGAGCGAGTTGTACTCGGGTGCATAGCCATGCGGCCATCGATTGACCGCAATACCAGCGATGTCCCTGGCTGCATCAAAGCCGCCCGAACCGAGAGTCTGGTTCATCTGACGGCGGATATTGCGTTCAAAGGTTGAGAATGGCGTGGTCAGCAGCTCTGCCCGGCCTGCTTTGTGTTGTTCCCGTTCGCTGAGACCGGGCTGTGCCGGCGCACGAGTCATGTGCACCATGACGGGTTCGTCCGGTGATTTCGCGCTGTGATAGTCACCGATATCCATAACCGTATCGAGACTGAAACTGGAGTGATAACCACCGGGGCTGCGAATGCGCGATACACCCAGATTCGCGAATGCACGCCAGTTCGTGAGCGCCACCGAGGTATATACCAGCGGTGTTTTGACAAGATAGTGCAACGCGTTTTTCTGCGGTTCAGGCAGTTCGGGACAGATAAATGGAATCATCATGTTCCAGCAAGCCAGTACGCTGTGCTTGCCGCGGACAGAGTACGCCTCGCCGTCACGCAGGTAGGTAACCTTCACCCCTCCGCCTTTGGAATTAATCGCGCGCACAGCGGTGCTCGAAAGCCGGATATTCACAGCGTTGCCGTTGTTATCCAGCTTGGCGTAATTGACCCGCGCGGCGATGGAATCCTCGACTGTCGTTCCCGGTACGGCGCCCCGAATCAGGTCGCGAACCAGCAGGCGCGCGATGGTCGCGTTGCCGTCCGGAAACGCGTAGCGGTAGGACCCACCCGTTTCAAGGTCTTTGCCCGGCGTATAGCCCATACGTGATGTGGCTGTGCGCTGCAGATTCAGGCCATTGAAGCCGGGAAAGCCGACGCCCCAGCAATCAAGTGCCGATACGGCATCGATCCCACAACCCCACAAACCGTCAGTGTGGTGCAGGTAATACGGCATGACCGCCGGATCGGCTTTAACGACATTCAACAGGTAGTCGGCATAACTCATGCGCGACAAGCGATCTTTCTTGGCCATGTCGGACAAACCGGGCAGGTAATCGGTGTTGCCGGTTTCTATGGCCAGAATGTCCCGACGGACCGCCTCACTCAATGGCGCCTGCGCGAGAAAAGCCGCCGTTTCCTCGACCGAGGGTTGCCGCCCGCCAGGCTGCAAGACGAGTTTATCGGCGCCAAAGGTTTCCTGATCGAAGAAGACACCGGAGCCCAGCTTGTATTTCCGGTACACGTCCTGATCGTAAGTTCTTTCCGCCAATTCGAGTGGATGTATACCGAGCCGCTGCAGCAATCCGTCGGCAACGGCGCTGTAGGGGGTCGGGCTGGAGATTCCGGCAGTTCCCCCGTTCATGATCAGGAGCTTGCCGTTCACATGGAACTCATTGCGTTTGGCGTGGCCGCCAAAATCGTCGTGATTATCCAGGATCAGAATTTTTGCGTTGGGGCCTGCAGCCTTGCGGTAAAAATGTGCCGCGGCCAGGCCACTGATACCGCCACCAACAACGATCAGGTCGTAGTGTTCACCCGTGTCGTCAGCATCGGCAATGGCTTTGGGGTTGTCCCGTAACGCGTGGGCGCCTTCGAACGAGCCCGGGTGACTGCCTCGCATGCCGCTGCGGGTTGGAGGGTAATACCCCGGTTGATTCTGAGCCGCGATTGCGGCATCCAGGTCGGCGCCGAAAGCCAGCGCCGGAATACCCGTACCGGCGGCAAAGGTGAGCGCCGCGCCTTGCAGGAAGTCGCGGCGCTCAATCAGCCTGCCCATGCCGAGATCACGGTCATAGGCGTCGCTGCCTTTGTTCTTGTGCTTCACGGCAGCTTCAATACGTCCGGGCCGGACCTACTCTCCCCAGCCCTTCCAGAAACGCACGCCCGCTTCACGCGGCCGGGCAACGTAGAGCGTGCTGTGATGCGCGCGACCTTCGGCGGTCTGCGCAGCTCCCCATTCGAAAGTACCGGTGCCGGTCGTGTAGACCGCGCGCTCATCCGTCAGGTTGTTGATAAAGAAGCTGACACCCCAGTCTTCGGCATCAAGACTGAAACGCAAATCGCCAATGACATAGGAAGGAGACTTGAACTGCGGGTTCGGGTCCTCGAGACCTCTCGGGTCCAGAATCGTCAGGCTGTCGCCTGTGTAAGACCACTGGGTACGAACCGAGAATTCAGTGCCGCCGAACATCTGCGTTGGCTTGCTGTAGCCAACCCACCAGGCAGCTTTCGAACTCGGTACCAGCGGCAGGCGCAAACCGGCAACCAGATCCGGCTCACCGTCACCGGTCAGATCCTGATCGGTATCGGTCTCGGCTTCCATCCACTCGTAGTTCATACCGAGTGTCCAGTTCTCACCCAGTGCGTAATCTACCTCGACATTCACGCCATCAATATGCGCGTTGCCCGCATTGGCAATCAGGTTCTGGTACGGCTGGCCGCAGACGCCGGCAATGCTCAGTTCATAGTCAATAACACCATTCACTTCACATGGCGGATCGGTAGGGTCGACCAGGCTCAGCTGGTACTTGTCCCAGACCATGTTGTAGGCGGTCATATTGAAGCGACCTCTGCCCTGACCAAAGGTCGATTTGTAGCCGACTTCGTAGTTATCCATGATGTCCGACTCGTACGCCCGCGGGAAGAACGGTTCGCCGCGGATGTTGTTCACACCGCCCTGACGCAGACCCCGTGTGTACAAGGCATAGACCATCTTGTTGTCAGCAAAGTTGTAGTTCAGGCTGATCTTGGGAATGAACTGGGTTTCGCCACCGGACACTTTGGGCGGCGCACCGTTGTTTGCCACGCGGTAATCACGATCGCCTGAAGTGGTGTCAGGTTCGCCGTCCGCCCAGGTCGGGCCGCCCGGGTGATCCACCCAGGTTTGACGAACGTTCGACCGGTCGAAATAGCGCCCACCGAGAGTAAGGTCCCACTGGTCGTTGATATGCCAGGTGGTTTCGCCAAACACGGCGGTTTGTTCCCAGTCGGTGTGGCCGCCGGAGTACCAGTGCGCTTGCGCATTCGGATAGGTGGTCGGTGTGCCGTAGTAATTCGACCAGTACATTTCCCAGTACTGCAGGGAAACTGAATTCTGGTAAATCTCGTTGCTGCCGTCGCCGCCGGTGGTGGGCACGGCAAATGGTGTACCTTCCAAAGCCCCGTTGCCGCTTTCTTCGCGGTACAGACCCACGATCCAGTCAAAGGTCTCGCCTTCGCTGGACAGGCGAATCTCGGCCGTCAGCTTGTCGTCGTCCGACTTGCCAGCACTCTTGGTGAGGTAGTCGGATTCAACGGTAGGGCCCTGACAGTAAACCGGGAACAGCACCAGGTAGCCTGTCTCCGGGTTGGTCCAGTAATACGGCATGGCCGGATTCGGGGTGTACGAGGAATCGTGGCAGTACTGCGCTGCCCAGTAGTGCGCGTAGTTGGTGTTATCGAACTGCGACTCGGCCTTGCGTTCGTAGTAGGAAACGGCCGCGACCAGCTGTGCGAAGCCGAGATCGCCGTCGACCTTGATCGACGCCATGTTGAAATCTTCTTTACGCCACTCGTGGTGGAATCGGACCGTTTCGAGATCGCCGACAAAGGGGTCGTAATAATTTTCCGCGCCGGAATCGGTGCTTTGGTGATGATAGGACAGCGTTGTTGACCAGCGGTCGTTCATGTTCCACAGCAGGTGAATTCGTCCGCCGACGACATCTGCGTCGTTCCAGCGGTCTTTTACCGACGCGCTGTTGTCCAGCGTGCCCCACCCTGACGGCGCCTTGTTTTCGCCGCCAAAACCGTACGAATCTGCCGTCCGGCCGAAAACGTTGTCGATATAACCGCCGTCGTGATCTTTGTAGCCGACCACGCGCATGGCGAGCTTGTCATCGACCAACGGTACGTTGAACATCAACGAACTCCGGTAGCTGACATCGCTCTGGCTGCCGCCACGCAGTTCGCTGTCGAACATCGCCTCGAACTCGTTCAGTACCGGCTGGTTGGTAACGATGCGCAACGTTCCTGCCTGCGCATCCGAGCCGTACAGGGTTCCCTGCGGACCTGACAGTGCCTCTACCCGGGCGATATCGACCGTGCGGATATTCGGCTGCGAGCCGGTCTGGGTGACAGAAATCTCGTCCAGGTAAACCGATGACGTTGCCTGACCGATGAAGCTGGGGCCGGTTATGGCGCCCCGGAACACCACCACACTGGAGCCTGCGCCGTAGGAGACAACGTTGATGGACGGTACGAATCGGGAGTAGTCCTCCATGCCCTTCGCGCCCATCGTCGCCAGCGACTCCTGCGAGATAGCCTGAATGGCCGATGGAATATCTTGTGCCGACTCCGTTCGCTTGCGCGCGGTAACGGTAATCTCTTCGAGGAAGTCCGTCCTGCCGGTTGCTTCCTGCGCTTCGGCGGACTGGCCGGGGCAAAGGGCAGCCGTTACAGCAGCAGCGACCGGTGTGAGCGAGATTAGTTTGTGCGGACTATTCATTTATGGTTTCCCCCGAGATCAGCGCGAGTTGCACCAGCAAAACCAGCCGAAGTGTCGTCATAGCCCGTATGGGCAATTTATGTTTGTATCTTAGGTACGTACAGAAAACAAATCAAACCCATGATAACCGTTTCTGTACTGATTCAATTATCACCAAAGGTACTAATTCCCTTCAATTCTAGTTCCTTAGCGAACCCTACAGGTAACTCAAAAAAGTTGTGCTCTTGTGTGGCGTGAGAATTATTCACCCATGACAAACGACTATTAAATAATTGCGAAAAACTATATTGCAGTGGCCGGCATCGACTGTTTGCAAGGCACTACTCTCAGGCAGTGTACCCCGGCCCGTACAACCCGGTTGACATAGCCACTGTCGCAACGGCAATGTCCTGACTGCATCGCACTCTGACAGGAATCCTGACATGACCCGTACCGTTTCGACTTTGTTTGCAGCTCTGGCGCTTATGGCCTTGCCTGCTTTCGTTTCCGCGGCAGAACCAGAGGACGAGATCCGCGCGCTGGTGGTCGAGTTCAATGACGCGTACCTGCAGAACGATCTGGACAAGTACTTTGCCTACTACGCCGACGACGCAACCTTGTGGTTTAACTCCGGCCGGAGCAAGCTGACCTCCTACCGGGACAGCTGGTACAAACTGATCGGTTCCGGCGGCGGCGTCCGGAAGAACACGCTTTCGGATATCCGGATACAGATGAGTCCGGGCGGCGATGCCGCGATCGCAACCTATCAGGTCGAAGTGCAAACGGAGTACCCGGGCAACAGGTTGAGCAGCCAGCAAGCCCACGAGACCGATGTCTGGTTCAAGACCGACGATGGCTGGCGCATTTCGCACGTCCACTACACGTCGGGCAGCGACGACGAATAGTGCCGCGGCGCTGCTGTGCCAGTGTGCACGGCAGCGGCACAGCACACGGTGACACGCCATTTGCTACGCCTCGCTGGCCGGAGTACAACAATGCATACGTTGCAACCGGCCAGCACAGTCGAACCCCAACCTTCAGCAGGCAAGACTTTCGGGTCTGATCAACCATGAACATCGACACCCCCCTACGCGAACTCGGCAGCGTTGACTCCAGCGCACTCCGCGACGCTATCCTCAGCCAGGACGACGACGCCTGGAACGAGGACAAGTACCGCCAGGAAGAGTTCGAAGTCCATCATGCAACCCAGTCGATCGTCATGTTGTTCGTCAATCTCGATCGATGGCCGGAACTGGTTGTGAGTCGGGAGCCGGGATGGCCGCGTCTCGCTGAAACCGCCCTGCCGCTGATGAACCAGCTTATTGAGAAGCACTATCCACCCGGCGGCACAGTGATACGCGCGATGGCCGCCAAATTACTGGCTGGCAGTGTCATCAGTCCGCATTACGACAAACACCCTTCGTTCCATATTGGCCACCGGATTCACGTCCCGATAACAACCAACCCCAGAGTCAGGTTCATGATTGATGGCCGACCGTACCGGTTTGAAATTGGCCAGGCCTACGAGATCAACAACCAGAAAACCCATTCCGTCATGAACAAAGGTACGGAAGATCGCATTACGTTTATTTTTGATTACGTACCCGCAGACCAGGTTGCTGTCGCAAGTAACAGCTAGCCGATAAGCGGCGCAACATCACCGCCAGCCCCGATCGATTTACAATACGGGTTCCAGCCTGGCCCGCAGCTCGTCCAGATACGGCTCGTAGTGTTTCCAAAAATCGAGACCGCTGGCATAGAGCGGCTCCCGCACCTGCTCCGCGCTGGCGGTGTTCACGGCACGTCGGCTCTTGTGAAACTCAATGCAGGCCGATTCGAAAGGCAGACCGCAGAAGTCCAGCAATCGGCGCACCTGCCCATCGAGGTCAGCCACGACATCCTCATATTGCACCCGCAGTATTTTTCCCGGTAACACGTCATCCCAATGCGCCATCATTTCGACGTACTGCAGGTAGTAGTCAGCAAGCTCATTCAGGTCATAGGACTGATTCTTGCCTTGCGCGAACAGCTGACGAAAATTGGCCACACAGGTTGCCAATGGATTGCGCCGGGCATCTATGATTTTCGCGTGCGGCAATATGCTGTGAATAAAGCCCACGTGCGGGAAGTTGGCCGGCATTTTGTCGGTGAAATACTCACACCCTGCGCTACAGCTGGCCAGTGAGTTATGCAAATAGCGGCGGCCAAGAGCGGCCAGCTCATCGGCGCTTAATGCTGCCACACGCTCAGCGTAGTGAATGCTAGCCGGCGTTTTTGCGGCGAGTCCTGATGTCAGGTTGATGATCGCGGGTAACTCGCCACAACCTTCAACCCGGCTATGGCTCGAGAGAATTTGCTCGAGCAGCGTAGACCCGGAGCGCGGCATGCCCAGGATAAATATCGGGGTCGTGTCCGTTGCTGTCTGCGCCGCACTGTCTGCAAGAAACGAGCGCGAGAAAACCTGCCTGATCCGACGATTGTCGCTGCCAAACCTGTCCGGATCGTAACTTACCAGGCGACGCTTGGCCGCATTGCCCAACACGTATTGCTGCCATGCCAAATCGTATTGCTCACGGTTTTCCAGCGCGCGCGCCAGGGCAAAGCGAAACCCGACTTCCGATTCCGGGTCGACAACCCCTGTCGCAAGCTGCTTCTGCATGAACTGGCAATCTTCATCACTCGCCACATAGCCGTGCAAACTCGCCAGATACCACCACGCGGTACCAATCCCGGGATGAACTCGGGTGCACTGTGCATAACTTTGCCGGGCCTTGTCTGTCTGTCCCTCCATGCGCAGAATGTGGCCGCGACCGATAAGTGCTGCCGGATGATCAGGTGACTTTGCCAAACAATTCCCGTAGGCCAGCAAGGCATCCTCTGTTTGGCCGACAACACCAAACATATTGCCAAGATAAGCGTGAATTTCCGGGTCGTCAGGCGCGAGACGCAGAGCGTTCTGTAGCTCGGCGATCGCCTCCGGGTAACGCCCCCGGTCGCGCAGGAACCGGCCCAGTTCGAAAAACCCGCTGGCCCTGTCGGGTGCGAGCCTGACGATGCGTTTGAGGTAACCCTCGGCAACCGCGTAGCGCTCGCTGTCCGTCGCCACTTTTGCCAGCACCCTCAATGCGTCGGTATTTTCGGGCTCGCGGCGCAATACCGCATCGCAGACTTTCTCGGAGTCAGCACTTGCGCCTCGTACCCGCAAGGTCTCGGCTTCCTGCAGCAAACTTGCGACCGGCATTGACTGGTATAACTGCTCACGCAGTTTGCCCGCCTCGGCAGAACGGCCCGCGCGCTCCAACGCGGCGCAAAGACCCTGCAACGCCGAAACCTGCGTCGGGTTCAGCGCGAGCGCCTTGCGATAAAATTGAATTGCGCCTTCGTAGTCCTGGCGTGAGAGCAATAAAGCAGCGAGATCTTCGTAGGGCTTGGGAAATGCGGGCTCCAGCTTGATCGCCTGGCGAAATCGCTGCTCCGCCTCACTCGTGTTGCCTTTGCTGGCAAGCACCGCACCCAGCATCGCAATCAGATTGACATCGTCTTGCCACTCTGCGAGCCCGCGGCGGCATTCAAGCTCGGCCGCAGCGCTGTTGTTGGACTGCATCAGCCGGATGACTTTGCGGAGAATGCTGCGAACGTCTTCAGCCATGTATTTCCGCCGCATCAATTACTGCCGGGATGGTCGTCAGGTCCCGCGCCGCCATGATGTTCACTCCAGCGATTCCGGGAATAGCGCGCATCGCTTTGATCGTCTCGGCGCAAATACGGATACCTTCTTCACGCGGATCGCTCGCCGCTTGCAACCTTGTAACGATGCTATCCGGCAACATCGTGTTCGGTCTGTTGCTGCGCATCCAGATCGCGTCTTCGACAGAGCCTAGCACCGCCACCGCGCCGATGACGCTGGTCTGCTGAATGAGCTTGTTCGATACCAGGAAGCCGAGGTATCGAGACAGCAGATCGACGTCCATGCAAATGTGGGTCTGGACAAACTGCGCGCCTGCTTCAATCTTTCCCCGCAGATTTCTGGCGGCCCAGTTCGGCTTCGGCATCACGGGCGTTACGATGCCGCCGATATAGAAATCCGGCTTGTGAGCGAGATCTTCATCCGCATTCATGGTCGCGGCGGTGCGTATCAGCTCAGTCGCGGTCAGGTCCATGACAGGCTTGGGTTTCGGCTGAAAACTGTCAGGGGCTCGCTCACCAGCAACCAGCAACAAACTGCTGACACCCATCGCTGCCGCACCGAGCAAATCACTCATCAGCGCGATTCGATTTCGATTGCGACTCGACAACTGAATGATCGGGTCGACACCGTAGTCCAGCAAGATGCTCGCAGCCGCGGTCGTTGACATGTGCAACTGGCCGTACTGATTGTCGGTCAGCAGAATGCCGTCTACCGCGTCTTTCAGCACGTCGGCCTGCAGCTGTATGGCCGGCGCGTCGGTCTCCGGCCGCAAAAAAAGTTGCGCGGTGACTGCAAAGTCTTTCTCTCGTACCGCTTTCTTGAAAGTCTTCAATGTTTTACCAGACCACAGTCCGTTTGCTACGTCGCCAGTGTTAACCCGGCAAGGATGGCAAAAGGGCGCAGTGTACACACTGGGAGAAGATTACGGTGACTCGCATTCCGCCGGTGCGACGAAACGGTTTTCGATGCCACACCAGCTTCTTCTGACCTTCCGTATTATGTCAGTCGATGGCAACTCTGCTCAGGGTCTGGCGCTAACCCGGCAGTTATGCTGAAGTCGCGCCATGAGTCAGAACGAAAAACTCGGTGCTGCGTTCTCGCAGCTCCGCACTGGAAATTTTGTCGAAACCCTGCGTCTTTGTGAGCAATTTCTGGCCACATCCCCAGAGGATGCCAGCTTTTTATGCCTCGCTGGTCAAGCCAGCATCGCACTGAAACAGTTCGACAACGCCGAAAAATACATCGACGATGCGATTCGTGTGTCGCCCGACTTTGCGCCTGCATTTGAGGTTCACGGCGATCTCATGCTGCTGAAGGGCGATCCCGGCCGTGCGTGCGCGTCTTATGAAGTCGCCATGCGACTGGATCCGGGCAGGAACCTGACGCACGAGAAACTCGAGCGCTCGAGGCAACTCGAAAAAGCGGCGGCAACGGCGAAACCGGCAGCCGCTACCCGCAAACCGTTCGAGGACGAGCTCAGGAAAGCCGTGGCTTTCGAAACGAATGGCGACCTGCAATCGGCGGAGATGATTTACCGCGAGATCCTCACCCGGGAACCGAACCATGTTGAGGCGGCCCGCCTGCTGGCAGGCATCGCCGTGCACCACAAACGCTATCGTGATGCGGAGGTTTTCCTGAAAAAAGTGCTGGAAATCGCGCCCGACCATGCGCGCGCCTGGCTCGACCTCGCCAACGTGCAACGGGAGCTGGACCAGCTGGACGACGCCGTGGAAAGCGCGAGACAGGTATTGCGGCTGGCACCGGGCAATGCCGAATCGTACATGGCCTACGCCGGCGCCATAGGCATGACGGGCGCACATGAAGAGGCTATTGAGGCCTATCAGCGCGCCATCGCGATGGCGCCGGAGAAAGCCGGTGCCATGTGCGCCATGGCCCACCATCAGAAGACTGTCGGTCACCAGAACGATGCGATCGCGAGCTATCGACGCGCCATTGCGATCAAACCCGATCACGCGGAGGCCTATTGGAGCCTTGCCAACCTCAAGACGTTTCGGTTCGAAGACGAGGAGGTTGCCGCGATGCAGGCATTGTTGCGCGACGAGTCCTTACCCGATGTTTCCCGGGCGCAGTTGCACAACGCGCTTGGTCTCGAGCTTGAATCACGCAAGGACTATGACGCCGCATTTCAGAATTTCGCCGCCTGCAACAAGATTCAGCGCCTCAGCGAATCCTACGATCCCGTCGAAACGGAAACCACCTACGACCGGATCATTGACCTCTTCGATGCAGATTTCTTCGCCAAAAATGCGGGTGCACCCGCGTCGGAGATAACGCCGGTCCTGGTGGTTGGTCTGCCACGATCGGGCTCAACGCTGATTGAACAGATACTCGCGAGCCACAGTCAGGTGGACGGCACGCACGAACTCGGTGACTTGACGCGCGCAGTGCAATCCGTGCGGCGCGGAAAGAACCGTCGAGCACGCTTCCCGGACACGCTTGCCGAATTGACGCCTGCGGACTGGCAAGGAATCGCTGATGAGTATTTACAGCGGACTGAAATATTCCGAAGCGGCGCGCCTTTCTTCATCGACAAGAACCCGAACAATTTTGTTTACGTCGGCGTCATGAAACTCGCTTTTCCCAACGCCAGAATAATCAACGCGCGACGCCATCCGCTGGACAGCTGCTTCGGCTCCTTCAAACAATTGTTTGCCAGTGGGCAGCCCTTTACCTACGACATGATCGAACTCGGCGAATACTACCTGCAGTACCAACGCCTGATGGATCATTGGCATGCCGTGTTGCCCGGGTTTGTACTTGATGTGCAGTACGAGGACGTCGTTGCCGACCTGGACAGCCAGGTGGCGCGGCTTCTGGATTATTGCGGTCTGCCCTTCGAGGAAGCCTGCTTACGTTTCCACGAAACCAATCGTGCTGTGAAAACGGCCAGCTCGGAACAGGTACGACGGCCGATCTATTCCAGCTCCGTCAACCTCTGGCGCAACTACGAAGACCATCTGGATGAGCTCATACAGATCCTGCAGCCCATCCTGCCCGACTAGTCGAACGGCCAGACTTCGAGACCGTGGATCGCGTTGCGGATATCCATCGACAGATTGACGGACCCCACGACCTGATTGGTAGCGAGATCATATAGGGTGATGGTCGACGGTGACGAACCAGCCGCGATAAACCGCTCGCCCACCGGGCAAAGACCACGCCCGAACGCCTGTCGTGCAATATTCGTATCGTCCACGCCAGCGTACTGCAGTTGCGATTCATCATAAGACACGATTTTGAACGCTTTTTCGCCGCCATCGCGGCTTACGTAGCGCACACAGTCGCTGGCGGTATCGTTGAAGACAACTCCGTTCAGCCAGGGCCTCGCGTTATGCGTGCCGGCCGGCAGATCGCAAACGACAGACACCTGCATCTGGTTGTTGATGTGCAATAGCGCCCTGGTCTTGAGGCCGCTCAGATAAATGCCGGTGCCATCGACGTGCACCATGTTGATGTGGAAATCATTGACCGGCCGCGGACCGGTTTCGCCACGCGGATCAAACGTATGTCCGGACCAGTTACCGCCATGGCGCTGCAGGTGGAAGCCCCACTCAAACTGCCCACTGTCCAGGTTGAACGCCAACAGACTGTCGTAGCCCGTCGAGGTCACGAACAGCATCCGCTCCATGCGACAGATTTCGTGGCAGTGCTTGAGGTAGCGATTGCGGAATGAACGCAATGGCGAGAAATCGGGATCGTAGACAAACAGCTCATCGCTGGCGGCCACGTAGATGTCATCACCGTCTAATGCCACACCGCGCAAACCACGGTCAGCACCGCGGCCTTCCCAGTCGATGTCGGCCGTGTTCCAGTCCAGTCGTTGCGCCGCCTCCTGCCTGGCAAAATCTATGGTGTACACGCCGCCATGACTCTCGCCTTGCTGACTGCCGCGCACTACGGAGGTGGCGATGAGTTTGGGCAGGGTCACTTCATTCACAGCGTATCCTTCAAAGGTTCTGCTCTGACACGGGTGACGCATACTAGAAGCAGAGTCGGGGTGTTACAACCGGCGCCGGCGCCGCCCTTGCTTGCGCTTGTGGCCACCGCGTCGAGCGTCTAGTATGCAACAACGTATAGCCCAACGGGGCAAGTCTCCCGGATAGCGAATGACCGAGAAGCCGAATTCTGCACATCACGCCTTTCGTATCGGTGCTGCCGGTTGCAATATCGGCGCCGCTCGATGCACACGTCTGGCATGCTTAGCGCTGGCCAGCCTTTACCGGACTTACCCTGTAAGACAGACTGCTTTGCATGGCAATCGGCCGACTTTCCATTAACCGTTCCGCGCTCAGGCCAACCCTGGGGCAGCACGGCTCCACCGGGAGCCGGCGGCCGAACGGCATTGCCACCTGATGATGAGCGATGCGGGGTTTTACGGCACTCAGCCGCTGGCAGTCCGGCTCGTTCATCGCATTCGGCGGTGTGCGGGCAACAATGAATTCCGCCGTAATGCCAGGCGCGCTGCATTTGATTTCTCTGCCGACAGGGCGGCGGCCCTGCGGTCGTCAATCCATGTCATCGGCTGGAAGCGGCTCGTTGCGACTGCCGCTGAGCCGGCGCTGACACAAGATGGTGCAATCTCACATCCGCTCGGGCGCGCCTGGCCTTAACAGCAATGGCGCAATGAAGGAGCTTCTGAAGTCATGATCGAATCCGGTTTCATTTCCCTTTTACCCACGCTGTGCGTGTTCGCGCTCGCGCTGTGGACGCGACGGCCGATCGAATCACTGGTCTGTGGCTCCATCGTCGGTTTGCTAATTCTGCACGGTGGCGGATTTATCAACGGCTTCGCCGAGTCCTCCATTCGCGTCATGACGAATGAAGATGTCGCGTGGGTCATTCTGGTTTGCGGTTTCATGGGCAGCTTGATCGGCATCCTGATCCGCACCGGCGCGACGGGGGCCTTCACCGAGCGCTTGTCAGCTCGCGTGCGTTCCGAGAAAGGTGCATTAATGGCCACGTGGGGTCTCGGCATCGTGATGTTTGTTGATGACTACCTGAACTCGCTGGCTGTCGGCGCCGCGATGCGGGAACTGACCGACAAGTACAAAGTCTCGCGAGAAAAGCTCGCGTACATCGTGGATTCCACCGCAGCACCAATCAGCGTCATTATTCCCTTCTCCACCTGGGGCGCTTTTTTCGCAGGACTGCTGGTAGCGAACGGTCTTGCCGAAGAAGGCGAGGGCCTGACGGTCTACATCAGCGCCATTCCCTATATGTTGTATGCCTGGGTAGCCATCTTCCTGGTACCGCTCGTGGTTGCCGGTATTGTGCCCGCGCTCGGGCCGATGAAAGCCGCAGAACGACGCGCCAAGGAGACCGGCGTGATGGTGCCACCGGAAGCCGCGCACATTGATAAAGCCAACAAGGCGATAAAACCAAAGGAAGGCATCCCACCCCGCATCGCAATGTTCCTGGTGCCGATGCTGGCGCTGGTGCTCTTCACCATCTGGTTTGACAAGGACTTCCTCAAAGGCATCTACGTGACGCTGGCGGGTACCGTCATTGCGATCCTCGCATTCCGGATTCTCGACCTGAACGATACCTTCGACACGGTCATCGACGGCTTCAAGACCATGGTTGAGCCGTTGGGTGTGCTGGTTGCGGCGTTCATACTCAATGATGTGAACGAAGCGTTGGGGCTCGCGGACTACGTTGTCGCCACCATGCAACCGTATCTCACCGCGGAGCTGCTGCCGGCCATAATCTTCTCGACCATGGGGCTGGTGTCGTTCATGACCGGCTCCAACTGGGGCGTATTCGTCATCATTCTGCCCATAGTCACCACGCTCTCACACAATCTCGGTGCCGACATGTCGCTCGTGATTGGTGCCACCTTGTCTGCCAGTACTTTCGGCAGTCACGCTTGTTTTTACTCAGATGCAACAGTGCTGACCGCACAATCCACCGGCTGTACACCCATGCAACACGCGTTAACCCAGATTCCCTACGCGTTGATTGCTGCGGTAATAACGACCGTCGGATTTCTCACTATTGCCTACATCTGACCTGACGATAGAGGATACGTAATGAAGAAAACACTAACCTTGGTTGCTGGCGTTATTTTGGCCGCTGGCACATTGGTCGCTGCGAATAACGATGTTGTGTTGCCTGCCAAGATGAGCAAGGCCGACATAGCAGGAGATATCTTCAAGCGGCCGGATATGATTGAAAAGAAGCATGATGACGGTCGCGTTACTCTGGATGTGACAACGCTGTTATCAAGCGACAAGAAGTTTGCGTCCGGCATGTACAAAGCCGGCAAGAGCCGCTTTGAGGCAACCGAACCTTACGGCGTGGACGAGTTCATGTATTTCCTGGAGGGCAGCGTCACCCTGACATCGTCAGACGGTTCCGTGCAGGTCATCAATGCCGGTGAAGCAGTCACCCTGCCGAAGGAATGGACCGGCATCTGGGAAACTGACGGGTATACAAAAATCTGGGTAATTTATTCCGAAGACGGCTCCGGGCTGTAAACCCGGCGGCTTCGCGCCATTCTGACTCGGGCGCAGCCGCCGGGTCTGTTGAGTGCGTTGCAAACCCTGTAATGGCGCCCGGGACGCGATGAAACACGCGCCCGGGCGCCAAACTGATTGCGGTTCGCTGGAGCTTCGCAATAGGCCGCGAGCATAGACTCACCCGAGTCAGCCCGCCTCCCTCACCCCAGCCCACAGTCACTGAAGCGACTCGCTGTCGCGTCAATTCTAAAAGGCCCCCGTCGGCCCGCAGTCGAGTTCCGGTGCAGCCGGTCGTCAGTACGCAGCTCGCTGCTACTCGGTTGCACTTGTTGGCTGTTCTACAAGCATGACTGCTGTACAGCGTTTTCTTCTGATGGCTGACAATGCAGTCAACAGGATTGTTCGAGGTCAAGGCCGCAGGTTTCCACTGACCTGTGTCAACGGACGATTGCGTGTCAGCAATTGAAGGGCAGCGACCACTCGGCCTGCACGTTGCAATTGGCAGACAAGGGACTTTGCCGTCGCGGATAATCCCGGGTGCGGGACAAGGTGAACTTTATCGTTACTCGTCCGGGGACTAAGATACAGGTGATGACCTCACCTCCCGATCTCAAAAACGCAGGTGCCGGATTCGCTTCTCCGGATACCTCGCGAACTCATGGACAATCATTATGAAGGGTGATTTCACACCCAAGCTGTTCTCTCTTGTTAAAGCAGGCATTTCGCGCGAAACGATACTCAAGGATGTAATGTCCGGCGTGATTGTCGGCATTGTGGCTTTACCCTTGGCGATAGCCTTTGCCATTGCTTCGGGGGTTTCACCCGAGAAGGGATTGGTGACGGCAATTGTGGCCGGCATCATTATTTCGGCGCTTGGTGGCAGCCGGGTGCAGATTGGTGGTCCCACCGGCGCTTTTATTGTCATTGTGTACGGCGTTGTCCAGGTCCACGGCGTTGATGGTTTGATCATCGCCACGTTCATGGCCGGCTTTATCATGATCGCATTCGGGTTGGCGCGATTCGGCAACTTTCTGAAATTCATTCCCTATTCGCTGATTGTGGGATTTACCAGCGGGATCGCTCTGATCATTTTTTCATCGCAGATCAAAGACTTTCTGGGTTTGCCAATAGCGGAGGTACCCGCTGATTTCTTCGACAAGTGGTCGGTGTACGTCACGCATTTGGATCAAGTTAACTACTATGCAGTGGCTATTGCAGTTACCACTGTGTTGATAACGTTCTATTTGCAGAAATTTATCAAACTGATCCCCGGCTCCATTGTCGCTATCCTGCTATCGACGTTGTTTGTGCAGTTTTTCAACATTCCGGTGGCGACGATTTATAGCCAGTTCGGCGAAATTCCGAATGCCATCAATATGCCGGGTCTACCGGCGATGGACTTCGAGACCGTTAAATCACTGATACAGCCGGCATTTGCCATTGCATTGCTGGGCTCGATCGAGTCCCTGTTGTCGGCGGTGGTGGCGGATTCCATGATTGGTGGCAAACACCGGTCCAACATGGAATTGGTGGCGCAAGGTGCTGCCAATTCTGCCTCTGCCCTGTTCGGCGGCATACCCGCCACCGGTGCCATTGCCCGCACCGCCACCAACGTCAATAACGGCGGCCGGACGCCAATCGCCGGGATAGTGCATGCGGTTGTCTTGCTGTTGGTAATGCTGCTGTTCGCACCATTGGCGAAGCTGATTCCGCTGGCCTGTCTGGCAGGTATCCTGGTTGTTGTCGCCTATCATATGAGCGAATGGCGTCAGTTCAGGTCGATCCTGAAAGGCGACAGGATTGATGTCATCATTCTCCTCACCACCTTTTTCCTGACCGTGGTTTTCGACCTCGTGATTGCCATTCAGGTCGGCATAGTGTTGTCGAGCTTTATGTTTATGAACCGTATGAGCCAATCCGTTCAGGTCAATAACATCAATATTGATCAAGGGCGGATGGAACGTCTGTTTGATGAAGAAGATCTGGAAATGCCGGAAGGGGTCGCCTTGTATGAAATCAACGGACCGCTGTTTTTTGGTGCGGCGCGGCAGTTTCAACACACGCTGACGCAGATTCCATCCTCGACCCGGGTGATTATTTTGCGGATGCGCTACATACCGTTGATTGACGCCACGGGCTATCAAACTCTGAAAGATATTATCAACAGTTTTCACAAGCAGGATATCCAGGTTATCTTGTCGGGCGTTCAAGATGAGCTGGTCAATGATTTTGAGCGCCATGGTGTCCTCCAGGTGCTCGACCGCAAATGGGTGGTGAAAGACATCAAGCAAGCGTTCCGCTTGCTGCATTGACGCGCGCCTTGCAGGGGGCAGGGCATGTCGCGACGGCTTGCGGGTCATTCACACGGCGCGCCGCGCGAACACGGCCTTGCAGCAGGTCAGGCCTACAACAAATAAGACAGTCGGTGAATTGGCCGGGGCAAAGTGACAACTGCGGCTCGTCGGGAGCTGGCGCAACGCCAAGCAACTAACCGGTATCTGCGTGCTCGGCGAGTACCGCCGGCACGGCAGACGAAACCAGCAGGTCTATTCATTCGGCACCGAACAGACCTGCCCGATTCTGACCGTCTGCCGGACGGCTGCTCGATCACACTCAATACGCAGCGGCAGTACCCGGCGGTTGCAGGAGTGTAATCGGCAGATGTCCGGGCTGTCGGCCCCGATCAAATCCAGATGACAGAAACTTTCACGCCGATCAGTTAGACGACCGAGCCATCTGATTCACATCTTCATTCGGCCGCATCACAAAGGTCTGGGTCATTTTCACTTCCAGCGCCATAGAGATCGCGGTGTTGACGCCGGTTTCCGGGTCAGGATAGGCATCTGCCAAACGGCGCAACGACGGATACTGGGCCGATGACGATTCCTGCCCGTAACTCTGATGATGCGTCGACCACGTCGTGTTCAGGTGATGATGGAATTTCTCGACGTCCACGTAGCCCCCGAGCATTCCTTCTGCCGATTCCGGCGTCAGGTTCAGATTGAAGCGAAGCGCCCGAAAAGTCTGATAACCGTTGGTATTGAACGTAGAGCCCCAGGGTATCTTGATCTTGTCAATCGGATCCGTGATGAGCACGCCGTCAACGATCTTGCCTTTGACTTCCTGAATGAACTCTCTGCCCCAACGAAGATCGACGTTCTGAGTTCCTCCAGCGACAAAATCTTCGCCGGTGGCATCTGCGAGCAAGCTGTCGGCGCTGCGATACGTGGTTACCGTTACGTCATCGTCGTTGCTCAGGTCGTCGACTTCTGACAACTCGATCATCCAGCGGTTATTGTTGTACCGCCACATGAACACGTTGATGAAATGCCGCAGCGAGCCTGCTGCCCGGTAGTTCATCGTGCAACCCAGCACACGGTACAACTCGTTATCGATGCCTTCTTCACCATCCGGGCTCGTGAAATCATTGGGGCCAACCTCCCCATCGAGATTCATTCCGAGAGAGATGTCCCCTTGCGCCTCATAAAACGGCAGTTCGCCAGGTTCGGTACTCGGATGCCAGTTTTGCCCTTCGCGCTTCAGCTGCGTTTCCATAACGGTTCGAACTTTGCCGTCATTGGGGAATAGTTTGGCATACAGCTCGCGCGGGCCATCGTTCAGACCGTTAGGGCATTCTGTGGCTTCTTCAGTTTCGTGGATAGCGAAGTTTCTGTATGTCAGTACGTAGCCGATCCGGCCATCGGGCGGCGCTTTTGCCTGCACGACATCACCGCTACCCAACAGGGTAGCCGCAACAGCGCCGAGCAATATCCGGCCCGAACCCGACAGGCCCGGCTTGGTAACTTTCCCACAATTATTCATTGGTCACTCCTCGGCGCGTGGATGGCTTAAACGCCGGCATTATCGTGAATATGCGTTGGACATGTAATCGTCGCGCAACCAAAACGCTTTGAAGCCGTTTCGGTAGCCGTTGAATTCACCGTACGCATCACCGTTGGCATCGCCCGGCACTTCGTCGCCGGTGAATGTGTACACGGGTCGATCGCGATACGCCCAGACGTGCATCGCCCCTTCCTCGTCTTCGCTGGCACGATGCCCGGTGTTCGGGTTGATGATCATCACGCTCCAGAGTCCGCTTTCGCTTGAGGCGTCCGTTGGCGCCGGAACGTAAGGGAAGGTGTTCCGGCAGATCTCCGGGTCGCCGTTGCCGCAGATCGCCAAACGGTATTCCTGCGGTGTATCGGGATGATCGCAAGCCAGCTGGTCGAAAGCGTCATCTGAGCAGTTGTATAGATAAAGGGTATTGCCGTCTGCATCCGCCAGTACGTGCCCTATGCGGGTTGATTGAACGGTAAAGTCTTCGGGCGGGAGCATCACACGCTGAGTGTAAACGTTGTTCCAGCCCGGCACGTCGCTGCCAATCAGGCTGATGGTACGCGGATCATTGTTATAGGTATAAAGCGGCTTGCCCCGGAAGGCCCACTGACCCACACCGGGGGAACGTTCGATGACGGTCCACTTGCCTTGCCCTACCGCGGTCTCCGGTGCCATCACGGGCGTCCAGTTGTCGAGGCAACTGTCGAAGCAATTCGACTTGTTCGGCTCGTCGCCGTCCCAACTGTAAACGGAATACCGATCCTCGGTGATAAGCATTCTTCCGGTCGCCATTGGAATTACTTCGAATATCGGCGGATGTGCCGAACGTGGGCCGACGGGCACTCGAACCGCGGGTGCATCACCGCCGCTCTCGATTTTCGTCCCGCCCAGCGTGTCGCCTTTTTTCTGATCGAGGATCGAAACGTACATTGGGTAACCGTCATAAGCCCACTGCATTGAGCCATCGCTACGTTCGACCAGTGTCCAGTCGCCAACGGGCTCAGCGCCTTCGGCGGCAATCACCGGCGGCCACACCTCAACGCAGCTGGGACGCTGATCGATATTCGGCAACACCAGGCCTGCCGGATAAGGGCTCATCAGGCCCGAGGTGACGGTCAATACTTCGTCCGTGCACTCGGACTTGCCGTCCTTGCGATCGCCGGTCGAGCCGTTACGCAGGTTTTCCAACGGCCACTTGTACAAAGTACGACCGTTGGCGTCGGCAAACACCGGGCCTTCAAGTTCGGTGACGACCACCTGGAAGCCAGCCGGCATCTTGGAGGCAACGTACTCTTCCTGCTCCGGGCTGGCAGGCGATTGCCAGTAATCCCAGGCCTGCAGGCTGGTCGGATCCGATTCGGCGGCAACAGAGGTCACCGTACCGGCCATTAAGATCACGGCGAGCAATGCGCTTTTTTGCGATACGGATGCGAATCCGCGACTGGCTGTGGTCACCTTTTTACTCATTATCTTTCATCACTCATAGCGTAATTCTTACCCTGAACGTTGCGCGCGCCGCAGGCCCTTTGCGGGCTGCCCGGCGAGGTTCATTTACCGCGATTCAGGTCAGGCCAGTATTTCGCCGACTTCAGCTGAGGTCCGGTTACTTTTGGTGCCCCACGACGGCGTATCCACACCCATCAGGCGCAATGCGGTATAACCAACCCGTGTACCTGCGCCGCCTTCCAGATCGACGTGTATACCGGTTTTGACTTTGCCGCCCGCGCGTCCGGCGGTGAATACCGGCATGCCGTCCATGCTGTGCATCCGCGCATAACCGTGGTCGGTGGTCGCGTAGATAAGAACGTTATCCAGCAGCGTGCCGTCACCTTCTTTGACCGTCGTGAAGGCCGACACGAATTCGGCCCAGCTCTCCATCGCGCGACGTGTGAACCAGGATGCGTTTGGCTGATAGCCCAGCTGCGCATCAATGGGTTCTTCGTGCGTAGTCGTGTGATGCGGCTTTTCATAGCCGGGCTTGATAATGGCCGACGCGGCGGATGAGTAAGCCATATTGAAGACACGAGTCTGATCGCATGCCAAGGCCATGACCATCAAATCAGTCATCATACGATGGCGCAGCGCGACTGATTCCGCTGTCTTGTCCATCGGTGGATCCGAGATCGGCGCTTCGCCTGGTCGGCAACCTGCGATTGGCTCAGGCTTTTCAAGCCGCTGAGCGAACTGATTCTCCAGTTGTCGCAGACCGGAAAAATACTGGTCGAGGCGTTGACGATCTTCCGCGCCCACGTTGCGCATCAGCGATCGGGTCTGATCCATAACCCCGGACAGTACGCTCTTGCGAACCCGGACCTGTGGATCGGGATTGAAAGTCGTGGCATTCGGGTCCGGGAATTCCGGGCCGAACAAGCGGTTGTAGAACTGCAGTGGCGACCATTCCGGAGAATTGGGCGTCGTGGAGTTTTCGAAACTATAGGTAGTACGGACGTCGGCGTTGGCCGTCGCTGTTAGTGAGCGGAAGCGCGTCGTACGGCCAATCTGGTTGGCAATAGTCACGTCAATGGTTTCGCCGGGGATGGTCTTGCCGTCCATTGGCGCCACGCCGGTTCGACCAATCACCCAGCCGGTGTAGTGGCACGGGTTCGGCGCGTCATCCGGGAATGCGGTTGCATTCGTGAACAGATTGATGTGCTGCTTCACCGATGCCCACGAAGCGATTTCTTCGGGCAGGTCGTAGTCCGGGCCGGTTTTCTTGGGAACGAAGACATTCGCCGTCATTCCGAGGCCGTAACCCCAGGTCCCGAAGCGGACCGGCATCGGCGCGCCGGAAGCGAGAGCAGTACCGTTCTCGTTCAAAAAGCAATTCAGGAGCGGCAATGCAATCGATACCGCACTCCCATTCACCATTCCACGTAACACACGGCGCCTGCTCAACTTCTTCATTTAATCTCTCCTGCAGCGTTGCTGGCTGCTTCTTGAACGTTTCGCTCAGTTATTCTGGCTTATTGCGTCTAATGCGCGGTATTCCGCGTCATGGTAAGAATCTCTTGTTCGCTGGTATCCGGTTGCTCGCCGCCATCCGGTTCTTCTTCGAACGGCGGAGGCGTCCAACCGGCCACCACTCTCGAAAAGGCATCGCTTAACGCGATTTGGCGCAGCAGATCCGGGAATCGGTAGCCCTCCGCTGCGAATTTCTCGTTGAAATACGTGAGCAGGAGGTTTTCTTCGGCGCCGGCGGGTCCACCGGAACCATAGCTGTAAACGCGCTGGACCAAACAACTCGGCAAAGCCGGGTTGTCACGCAATGCCGCAGCCAGGCCGACAACGTTTTCGAACTCCACACCATCCAGGTTGCCGCTGGCATCAATCAGTACGCCGTTCTCGGTTTCCTGATGGCGACCTTCACCGTTGAAGTTTTCAAGCGCCAGGCCCATGGGATCCGTGATGCGGTGGCAACCGGCACACGATGGCGTCTCAAGATGCGCTTCGACACGCAGCCGCTGCGTAGGGTAGTGCGAGTCAGGGTTCGACAACGCCGAGAAATCGACATTCGGTGGTGGCGGCGGCACGTGCTGGCATAACAGGACTTCGCGCAATGCCGCACCACGCAGCGTCGGAGAGCTGCGGCCCGGGTGAGAATGTAAAGTAAGGAAGCTGATCTGTGTCAGCAAACCGGCCCGCAAACTATCGTCCGGAAACGTGTAAGGCGTCCAGCCGGCTGGTGCGGGCATCTCGTACAGCACCGCCAGTTCGGGCGAAATGAAGGTCGATCTGGTCGTGTACAAATCTCGATAGTCTTTCTGATCATCGATCAGGTGCTTGACCACCGTGCGCAAGGTCTGCTCGCGCGCGGCATCCGCCGTCACACTGGTGAAGGCTGGATAGATCAATGGATCTTTCGAGAGTGTGTTGAAGTCGTCGAAAGCGAACATGTCGTCAAAAAATGCACGCACACCGGCTTCCAATCGAGGGCTTGCCAACATTCTGTCGACAGCGCGGGCACGACCTTCTTCCGTCTGCAATTCGCCGCTTTCTGCGGCGGTCAGTAATTTGTCATCCGGGCTGGCATTCCAAAGGAAATAGCTAAGGCGCGATGCAAGCGAATAAGCATCGAGCCGCAGTTGGCCCGGGTTGTCCGGATCCGGTTCAGCGTTCTCGACGACGAACAGCAAATCAGGACTGATCAACATGCCTTCCAGCGCGGTTGCCAGACCGGTATAGAAGTTGTTTAAGCTGGTGGCGCCCTCTTCAGCACTGGCGACGTACGCGCCGATTTCTTCATCCGTCAACGCCCGGCGGAACAGCAGTCGTCCCGTCTGCGACAGGAATTTTTCTGCACATGCGTTGTCGGCTGCATCTTCCGCTGCCGGTTTGCAAGGGATCAGATAATCGCGATGCTCTTCGTTCACCACCTGCGCCGCAGCACTGGCAGCGGCACGCTGAAACTGCTCGAGCTGTGAAGTATTGACGCCGGCAATTGCGGCACCGTTCGCCAGCAGACCATCCGTTCGCGCTGCAGGTGAAAACTCACCCTGAGTGTGAACGCTCGGTCCAAATACGTACTTTAGCGAGTTAATGTACTGGGCCGTCGTAATCAGCCGCATGCGTGGCTCGGTACCCGGCGCTTCGGGTTCGCCCGGACCTGAACACGCGACAAGGGTGACCGCAGCCAGCAGTCCAATTGCGGTCCCGCGGACCGTCGTTTTCAAAAGCGAATGCACCTGTCTGTTCTCCTGCTAGCGAGGCCGATCCGAATCAAACGTTACAGAAATGTTGGACTGATTGGCAAGTTCTGTGACACGTCATTTGACCGAATGCCTGCATTGTTTTTCCCTATGACTAAGGAGCATCCTGAACTTTCCGTTCGGGATACTCGAAGCGCAAAAACAAGGCTGAGATCCCCCCCAGCGAATACGCTTATATATTTAAGTGTGAAGCAAGGTTGCGTAGTAGCCCCCGCTTCTGCCGCCATCGAAGTGCGCATGCTTTTGGCATAACGCCCCTCACTTCTCCAGCTGCATTTTTGCTCTGCTTTATCAATTGTTGCCGCTGTGACGGTCCGGCCATGAGCGAGGATCTGCCAGGCCGGCCGCACAACGGCGATTTCAATCGCGGTGCCCCTTTCGGCCGGACAGGCCGAACGGGGCACCTTGAAGGTCTGGCCGTAGTCAGACCCTTCGATCGATTGCTACCGTCTTAAAAGCTCACGCGCACACCGGCACGCAGCATCCGACCGAGGCCGTTGTAAAACTGGGCATTGCCCGGTCCGAAGATGCCGCCCGCAATAAGCGGTGGGTCTTCATCAAGCAGGTTCTCGGCGACAAAGAATACCTCGGTTGAATCGTCAAACATTGAATAGTTGAACGAAAGATCGAAGTACGTCACTGAATCGACGTGATTGTTGTTGATTGTCGGATTCGCTGCCGTAGACGTCGGACAATTCGTAGCGCATTCAATAAGGTTGTTATTGTAAACGCCGGAACCGATGCCCCGCATAGTCAGAGTTGCGCGGAGCGGATGACTGTCATAAGTCGCGGACATGAGATAACGGAAGTCCGGACCAAACAACGTGAAACCGGCTCCGGTTCCCATATTGTCCGCGTTAACGCCGGCGCCGTCAGTGACAACACCGAAACTGTCCTGCGTTTCGAGTGTGTCCACAAACGTGGCCAAAGCGCGCAATGACAGATCCCCGTCCAGGCCGGAGAAAATGCCGGACATCGGGAACGTGTAACTCAGCTCGACATCAACACCACTTGTTGATTGCGAGTTAACGTTTGCCGGCTGTACATGGACAAACTCCACGGAACCGTCGGGAGCAAAGTCGATGAAGTCACACAATGCCTGATCACCGGCGAAGCACCGGGCGACATAGCCGTCGCGGCCCAGCGTTGCGATCGCGCCTTCAATATCGATGCTGTAGTAGTCAACGGACGCGGCAAAGCCGGGCAGGAATGACGGCGTGAATACGGCGCCAATACCGGTCGTATCGGCTTCTTCAGGCTTAAGATTCGGGTTGCCGGTTGTCCGCGACGATACGCCGTGCGTTGTGCCACTGAACGGATCGTCCAGAGGCGTCGCCGCGCCGAAAAGACCGGCGTCAAACAGCTCACCCAAATACGGTGCCCGGATATCGCGCGAACGGGTCACACGAAAGCGGATGTCTTCTACGGGCGACCAGCTCGTGCCGACCTTCCAGGTAGTGACCTTGCCGGAAGTGCTGTAGTCCGTCCAACGTACCGAAGCATTCAGGTCCAGCAAATCAGCGAAAGGCTGACCGTTTGCCAAAGGTACAACAGTCTCGAGGAAACCTTCCGTAACGTCGTACTTACCTGAGGTACCGTGATAGTTGGCGACAAGGAAGCTGTCCGCTTCATCGAGGTCACTTGCGGTGCCGCTCAGCTTTTCTGTCCGATGCTCAAGGCCGAAGGCAACAGACACAGGGCCTGCCCAGCTCGAGAACGGTTCGCCCGCAGCACTCATGGCAAAGACGTCCTGTTCAAGGAGCGTATCGGCCCAGCCGGTGCCGACAACATAGCCAACCGCCAGTTGCGAGTTCACACCCATACCCATCGGGTTATAAGGGTGGCAAGCCGGATCGTCATTGGATGGGTCAGCATCGGCATTGATGCGGCAAACGATCTGGCCGCCAGACTCGACGGCATCTACAGCTAAGCGGTAGCGTGGAACGATCTCATTGTTGGTCGATCTGGAGATGATGTCGTGCTGACTCTTCGAGTAGTACGCATCCCACTGCCAGTTGCTGTCCGCAAAGTTTACTTCACCTTCGATACCTGCCACGTAACGCTTCAACGTGCGATCGTTTCGTGCGCCGAAGTTGGGCAAATCGAAATTCGTCGTACCCAGGGTAAACGACGGGATACCGGCTGCCGTCATTTCCGCCTGTACAGCTGCGGGAATAAACGGGTTGCCCGAAAGGATGGTGACGTTGCCCAGGTTGAAATTGGGCGCAGACTGCTTGTTTTCGCCTTCCGTATGCGCCCAGTGCACCGTCGCGTAAGCGGTGGTGGAGCTGCCAATATCGTATCTGACGTGTGAGAAAGCTGTATCGCGTACCAGTTGCAGTGCCAGGCTCATGTCCGTGTTCACTCGGGACTGCTCCCAGTCACCACCGACCATCACCGGACCACTTATAAGAGAGCCAAACTGGAACGAAGCGGGTGTCCCGCCTTCCAGGAACTGGGTGCCGCGTAAAGGACACGCCACTCCGGGTGCTGTCGCGCAGCCGACAATCAAACCACCGCGGGTGGCGACGGACAGGCCCGCATCCGTGACGGTCAGGTGTCGCGGCTGGCCATTGCCGGGTGCGTAATCCGGGTTGCTTATGAAAGCATACGATGTCTGAGCCCAATCCCGGTCGTTGTACGGGATAGCCGCCTGATAAGCATGTTCGGCATTGAACAGAAAGTGCCCGCGACCATCGGCGAACGGCAAGCCTGCGGTGAAGGTGCCCATGACGTTCTCACCATCGCCGTGAGTCGTTGCACCACCCTGAACACTGCCCTTAAAGCCGGTGTAGTCGGTATCCAGAATAAAATTGACCACGCCTGCAAGTGCATCAGAGCCGTACGCGGCGGATGCACCACCGGTAACCACTTCGACACGCTCGATCAAGCCGCTGGGAAATTCGTTGGTATCGACGGCACCGCCGTTGTTGTCGCGATTACGGTACTGCGAGGTCACGATACGCTTGCCGTTCAGCAGCGTCAGTGTCCGGTTCGGACCGAGCCCCCTGAGGCTCAGGGTATTAACACCGGCAGAACCGCCGCTGATGGTGGTGGAAGCATTGCGAGTGGTGACGCTGCCCGAGAACATCGGCAGCCGGTTAACTGCGTCTGCAACTACGGTTACGCCCATTTCATCGAGCGATTCCTGGCCGAGGACAGTGACCGGAGTCGGCGACTCGAAGCCATCACGTACTACGCGTGTACCGGTAACGGTAACCTCTTCCAGAGGTTCATCGTTGGCACTCTGACCAGCCGTGTTCTCCTGCGCACCGGCCGTACCGATTGCAAGCATTACCGCAACCGGCAATAATCCGGCGCCGGCTTTTCTCAAGCCCTGACGTCCATCTTTAAATTTCATTTGCCACGCTTGAGCGCACGGCGGACGTACTACATCCCTTCCCATCTTCGGTTTTCCCCCCAGGTTGCAAGAACTTATTTTTCCGATCGAACGATAAATTTTGTTTCTCGTTGTAATTTTGTTGCGCGAGTTATATCACAAAATTTGCGAGAGTTATAAATTTTCCGTGTCATATTTTATTCGCGGCGGGCGAACGGAGCGAAGTCGAACCGATCACCCGGAGGGAACCGCCGTGGCATAGCGGCTGGCATGCGACGGTCATCGCTGCATATCGAACGAGTCCTCGCCAACGACGCTGCAAGCACTCGCGGCGTCTCGCGTTGCCACTGTCATTGACTCATCGAGCGAAGCGGGGAATACCTCTGATGCGCTTGTTTCCGTGCGGCGGCTACCCCGCAGGCCCGGACGGGCAACGTCCGGTGCAATCAGTAACCTGACCCGTACGCGCATGCACATTCGGGTCGGCCGGTTTTGTGCAAGCAGAGTTTAGTGACTTGATACTCTGCCGTAACTAAGCCGTTTCCATATTGCTTCCAAAGGCCCCTGAGGTCTCCTATGCAGCCAAAGGTGACTGAGCCGCCATTGAACCAACAGAAACAGGCCCGCGACCAACGGTATGGAATAGAAGGGAAACTGGCCCATTAGGCCAAAGCCGTAGCCAAAAAACAGCAGCACGCAGACTAAAGTGGTCTACTAAATCCGGACACCGAGTTAAGGCGGTAAACTGCCGTAACGAGGTGAACGATGACAACCAAAAAAGAACACGAAGAAATTACACGGAAGACTTCAAGCGAGAGGCCGTGGCGCTGGTTACCGAGCAAGGCTACACGATTGCGGAGGCGGCCCGGAGTCTGGGTGTTGGCGCCAATTTGATTGGTCGCTGGCGGCGACAGTTTGAGGATCAAGCATCCGGCGCAGGGCTTGCTGGCGATGAGAAAGAAGAACTGAAGCGCCTTCGCAAGGAGGTCCGCCAGTTGCGGATGGAAAAAGAAATTTTAAAAAAAGCCAGCCAATACTTCGCGAAGGAAATGAAGTGAAGTACGCGTTTGTTCGTGGTCATGCGAACGATTATCCGGTGACATTGCTGTGTCACATGTTGAGCGTTCAGCGTAGCGCTTATTATGACTGGCGAGCTCAGCCGGGCAAGGTCGTGCCGCCACACGAACTGGCGCTGCGACGCCGCATGAAAGCGCTGTTCGCGGCTTCGCGCGACAGCCTGGGCAGCCGCACGATGATGCGGAACCTGCGGGACGAGGGCTTCGAAATTGGCTGCGACAAGACGCGTCGTTTGATGAAGGCGCTGAACCTGAAGGTCAAACAGAAGCGCAAATACAAAGTAACGACGGACAGCAAGCACAAGCTGCCGGTCGCGAAGAACGTGTTGAATCGCGCGTTTTTGCCCGACGCACCGAACCGGGTTTGGGGGGGCCGATATCACGTATTTATGGACCCGGCAGGGCTGGATCTACCTGGCGGTCGTCATCGATCTGTACTCCCGCCGGGTGGTGGGCTGGTCGATCGACCGGCGCATGAAAAAGGCGCTGGTGATCCGTGCCTTGATGATGGCCATCAATCTCAGGAAACCGCCACCCGGCCTGATCTGTCATTCCGACCGCGGCAGCCAGTACGCCAGCCACGACTATCAGAAATTATTGAAGCAGCACCGAATGATCTGCAGCATGAGTCGCAAGGGCGATTGTTGGGACAATGCGCCGGTAGAGCGATTCTTCAGCAGCTTGAAACGCGAATGGACCGGTAATCGTTTATACCGAACCCGGCAGGACGCAGTCGCTGATGTCCGCGAATACGTGGCGGTGTATTACAACGCCAAACGCCTGCACTCGACACTCGGCTACATGACGCCAATGAATTACAAAGAGCGCCTTAACAAAGTGTCCGGAAATTGTTGACCACTACAGTTTTGCCTGGTCAGAATTGAACCTGCACACTCATCCAGAAGTTTCGGGCGGCATCTTTTACGTTGTAGTCGTCCGTGAATATCACTTCGTCGTCCAGTGTGTAGAGACTGTCACCGTTAAGATCAACAAAGGCGGTCGTGTAGGACGTGAAGTCTTCGTCGAACAGGTTGTTGACCCGGCCGTTGATAGTGATGTTTTCAGTGATGCTGTAGTTGACGCCCAGATTGATCAGCTGGTAGTTCTTATAGAATAGCGCCCTGTCCTGCACACTGTCCCAGTCACGAAAGCGATCGGAGCGGAATTCGCCCTGCAGTGACAATGTCAGGTTGTCGAGCAGCATCCATTCCAGGGTAGTGTTGGCCATGTGCTCAGCCGTGTTTGTTAACGGCTGACCTTCGGATGGGCCACTCTCCTGTTCGCTGTCGGTCCACGTGTAGTTCGCATTGAGTGACCACTTGTCACTGATCAACCAGCGACCGGCCAGTTCGACACCCTGCACGGAGACTTTGTCGATGTTTATTTTCTGACTGTAGGTCGCGTAGCCCAGTGCTTCGTAGCTGCCGAGGTTTACGCACGGGCGGGCCCCGCCTGTGGTGGCACAACTGTAGACCGTGTCGCCGCGGGCAATTTTGTCGTCGAACCTGGTGTTGAAATAAGTGGCATTGAATCGGTGGCCACCGTCGCTGTTCCAGTACAACGCGATCTCGCTGTTAACACTGGTTTCAGGTGTCAGATCCGGGTTTCCGGCGAACGGTGACGTTCCTTGCCCACCAAATCCGGTAATGCCGTCATACAAATCGGTCGTCAGCGGCGTCTTGTAACCGGTGGCTACGCCACCTTTGACAGTCCAGTTGTCGTTGAGGGTGTAGACGCCGTACAAACGCGGCGATACCTGACTACCGAAAATATCGTGGTTGTCGTAACGCACTCCGGCGGTGACCGTAAACGGGCTCGCCAGCGTCCAGCTGTCTTCCACGAACAATGAGTACATCGTCTGGTCTTGAACACCGCCAGGATTGCCACTCTCCATACCAAATACGCCGTCTTCCAATTCTCCGTCGATAGCCTGTGCGCCAATCACCAGAACATGATTGCCGTTGGCTTCAAAGGGAATGTCGAGGCGTGCATCCAGTGTGAACTGGCTGCTTGCCAGTGGACGGGCGGGACGGGGAAGAAAGGTAGTTTCCGCGAGGTCTCTGCGCTCGTCTTCGGTCATGCCGGCGTACGCACCGGTACCGTCATAAATTTCCTGAAGTAGGAGGCGCTCGGCAACGGTCATCGGTAGTGTGCGGCCCTCGTTCGCGGTATCGACGTAAGACAATGAGACATAGCTCGTTCCGAAGTTCCAGTCGCCGTTGTAGGCCAGCGACAACCAGTCGCGGGTGAATTCCTGGTCCGCTGCATAGCCGGCGCGTGGACTGACTTGCCCGCCGCTGGTACGCCACAGGGCTTCGATATTGTCTTTGGTGCCTAGTGGATAACTCAATTCACCGGTATCCGGGTTGATGAACGGTGTGTTGTCGTAGACCTGGCTGGAGCTGTCATAGTCGAAGCGCAGCCTGTTTCGGTCGTCCAGGGTGTACGTCAACGTCACCCCGTATTCAGCAGTTTCACTGTCAACAGTGCGGCCGCCGCCGCCGAATCCCAAGCTGCGATAGTGCACACCGCCTGCGGGATCGACTGCCGGTGCGAATTGCGGTGACGACGCTTCACTCTCGTAAAAAGTGCCGCGAAGACCGAGCGCCAGCTTGTTGTCGATTAGCGGGCCGGCAGCGGAGAAGTCCGCTTTGTAGTCGCTTCCGAAGTCACTGTTGTCCTGCATCGTGCCAGCAACATTCACATTAGCGTACCATTCGTCAATGTCCTGTCTCGTGATGACATTGATCACACCGCCCAACGCATCCGCTCCGTAAAGAGTCGATGCAGGACCGCGGATGACCTCAATTCGTTCAATAGCCTGCGGCGCCGGCATGTGACCAAATGCGTTGCCACCGAAGTTATTCGGATAAATATCGCCGTGGTTATTCTGACGCTTGCCGTCGATCAAATAGAGTGTGTATTCGCCGGTCAACCCGCGCATGCTGACGCTACCCTGGCCAGTCTTGTCGCGCGTCGTGCCAATGTCGATGCCTTCCTGATACTTCAGCATGTCGAGCAGATTGACGTTGGGCCGGGTAAGAATTTCCTCCCGGCTGATGACCGAAATACTCGCCGGAGCATCCGTTACTTTCTGTTCGAAACCGGACGCCGTGACAACGATTTCTTCTGGCTGGGCTTCGTCCGCCGCCGCTGTGGTGGCCATCGAAGCCAAAGCACTAAAGCCGATAGCCCTGAGCCCGCCTACCAATCGAGACCAGCTGGTCATTCTTTCCACCTCAATAATCGAAATGCGAATCGGAATGAGAATTATTCACATTTAGAAACTAAAGTCCACTGATTTGAAGCGAAGATGCTTACGTCTCACCACAGGCAGCCCGCAGAACAGGCAGGCCCGCTTGTCACATGAGTACGACCGTCTGCGGCACTAGTGGCGATGGCCAGCCTGAAGGCTTACCAGGCGGCTCTGCAGGCAAAGCCGGTTAAGTCATTGTTCAACTAGGAAACAGGAACAAAGGAAGGAGAAGAACAGCCACTTCTCCTTCCGCCCCGGCCTCTGGCGCTGCTCCTTTAATGCCTCCTTTTTGCCCTCCCTTTCTGTCGGATGGCGTACAGTGGAGACACACGCGCTGCAGTCGGGAGGCACTCGCCGATGACACTGACACCGCATGCCATCATGGCAATGTTGCTGACAGCCGGGTCACTGTTTCTGCTGTCGCGGGAAAGTGTGCGGCTGGAGTACGCGAGTGTCGCGATACTTGTTGTCATGGTGCTCACGTTCGAACTTTACCCGGCCGGCGGCGCGGATGCCGTGCGCGGTGCGGATTTTCTGGCCGGCTTTGGCAACGAGGCCCTGATCACCATCTGCCTGTTGCTGATACTTGCCAAAGGTGTCGAGGCCAGCGGTGCATTGCGGCCAGTCGGCAAACTCCTGACTCGCCTGTGGCTTTACAACCGCTCACTGGCATTGCTTGCAACGCTGCTGGTGGCGGCATTCGTTAGCGCTTTCGCCAATAACACGCCGATCGTCGTCATGCTGTTGCCGGTGCTGGTCGGTGTGGCACATCGCATCGGCTTGCCGCCATCGAAAATGTTGATGCCGGTCGGTTTTGCCACGATCGTCGGCGGTATGAGCACATCGATCGGGACATCGACCAACCTGCTTGTAGTGTCTATCGCCGCGGACATGGGACTGCCGCGGCTCGGCATGTTTGACTTCGCATTGCCTGCCTTCGTAGCCGGATTGTTCGGCATCATTTACCTCTGGCTGGCGCTACCCCGGCTGTTGCCGCAACGCCCGACGCTGCTCGAGGACGCCGAGCCGCGGATTTTTGATTCCGTACTGACCATCAGCCCGGACAGTCCTCTCGACGGCAAAACGTTGTCCGAAGTGATGTCGATGCTGGGCACGGATATTCGGATCAGCAAGATCGAGCGCGGTGCCGGACTCGAAGTCGTTCGCCTGCCGACCTTGACACTGCAGCCCGGTGATCGCCTCAAATTGCGTGGATCGCCTGAAAGCATCGGCACCGCGCTGGAACATGCGGGCGGCAAGTCGGAGGCGAAAATCGAGGCCGACGAAGAAGAACAGCTGGTGGAAATCGTCGTCACCCCGGATTCCGCGTTGCACAACAAGCGCCTGAGCCAGTTGCAACCGGGCACCTTGCGGAGCCTGCAACCGGTCGGCTGGCACCGCCCCGGCCGCGGCAAAACCGCAGCGATGGCACCGTTCACGGACCCGGACCTGCGTACCGGTGACGTGTTGCTCATGCAGGGTTCGGAGGAAGATATCGAGGCACTGATGCGCGAGGCGCGGATGCTGATTCTGGCGCGATCGGTAACGATGCCGCGGGTGTCCAAGGCACCGTTGGCCATAGGCATTATGGCCGGTGTTGTCGCGCTGGCAGCAGTTGGCTTGTTGTCGATTGTCGCCAGCGCCCTGGCCGGGGTGGGGCTGATGCTGGCAACGGGCTGTCTGACCTGGCGCGAGGCGATCTCCGCGATTGATACGCGGCTTGCACTGGTGATCGCCGCCAGCCTCGCGCTTGGGACCGCGCTGTCCGGCACGGGTGCCGCAGCATGGATTGCACACGGGTTCGTCGAGATTGCGGCCGACCTGCCGCCACCGCTGGTGCTTAGCGTGCTCCTGTTACTGACCGCACTGCTAACGGAAGTTGTTACGAACAACGCGATCGCGGTTATTGCCACGCCGATCGCCGTCAGCGTCGCGACCGAGCTCGGACTGCCGCCGCTGCCATTCGTGCTCGCGATTCTGTTCGGCGCAAACATGAGCTACCTGACCCCGATTGGCTACCAGACAAATTTGCTGGTCATGAGTGCCGGCGGTTACCGCTTTGGCGATTTTTTCCGTGGCGGCCTGCCGTTGCAGCTGATCCTGTGGGCGACGTTGTCGGGGTTGTTGACGATAATTTATCTTTGAGCCGGTTCCGCTGGAACGGACTCTACGTATATTCCGCCTGTTAAGAACGAACATACAATAAAAAGTGTTGGAGGAACGATGGTCGAACCGACAACTTGTTCGGTGGCCCGCTGCGTCATTGATCAGCACGTCGCAACGGTTGCATCATAATCGTGACGATAAAAAGAACAACAGCGGCGATAGCCATACTTTATTGCCTCTCCAATTTGCGCCTGCTGGCACCTTCGTCCTAAGGCGCTGCCTTTTGGCAGCAACCGGGAAGCCCGGCGAGTCACAGACAGCGTAATAGTTATCTTCCAAGACCCGACAACCGTCCGGATCTTTGTCCGGACACTGTGCCCGGGACACGGGTTGATGCAACGGGTTGCGAGCTGGGCAGGGAAATTGAACTGCCGCTCGTCAACTTCGTCACCGACTCGGATGAGCTCCTGCCTGCTGCCGCTGCCACCCTTGACGCTGCGGTCGAAACACTGCGCATGAAGCCGGACCTTGCGATAGAGGTGGCTGGACATACCGACAGTCAGGGCCTGGAAGCGTACAACCAGAAACTGTCGCAGCGACGCGCTGAGACGGTTCGTCGCTATCTCATCGCCAACGGCGCGACCAACAACCTGACAGTCCGTGGCTACGGCGAGTCCGAACCGGTCGCCGACAATGCCACTGCCGCCGGCCGCGCGCAAAACCGGCGGGTCGTGCTGCGGGTCGTGTCGCCCTAGTTACGTTCGCGCCGGCAACAACGGCCGGGTGTTCAGTGAAGTTAGCGCTTATGCGGCGCTGCAAGCGCTGACCGCGGCCGTGAGCATTGCACAGCTTGCACCTGCGCTCAGCAAGCCGGTCAGTCGGTAAGGCCTGCGGTGGCAGGCGGTTTACGGCCACCTTTTGCCCGGGTTTGCGGGTATCCTCTGACGCATGGCTTCCATGCGCAGACGGCCGGCAACTGAGCAACGCGAGTATCGCTGGGCGGAGTACGATGACGACCAACTCCTGGCGCTGCGCTTCAGGAGCCTCGGACTGACTCTGAAAGACAGCCCGTTGACACTCGACATCGAACGGCTGAATGCACAGCTCGAACGCCGCGGCTTGAACTTCAGGCCACACGCCTGGCTTTCGACCGAGTGGTTTTCGCCGGACGGCATTCCCGGCATAGCCATTCCGTTCTATCTCGCCCATCCACGATTAAGCCTGCTCGAGCGGCGCATGATGGGCGAGGTTGAAGGGGGCGCCCGGAAATGGCGGCAGCGCATATTGCGCCACGAAACCGGGCATGCCATCGATACTGCCTACGGGCTCAGGCGGCTCGCCAGCTTTCGGCGCGTGTTCGGCCGCGCATCGCAACCCTATCCCGACGACTATTCGCCGCGCCCGAGCAGCGACCGTCACGTGCTGCACCTCGGCCACTGGTATGCGCAAAGCCACCCGACCGAGGACTTTGCCGAGACGTTTGCGGTCTGGCTGCAGCCGAAGGCACGCTGGCGACGTGACTACGCCGGTTGGCCGGCACTCGGGAAGCTGGAGTACGTCGATGCGCTGATGACCGAGATCGCCGAAAAAAAGCCGAAGCATCGTGACCGGTTAGTCATCGACCCCTTGCGCCAGGTCGGCGATACGCTGGGTGAGCATTACCGGCTGAAGCAAGAACGCTACGGTGGCGAGGATCGTCGTTACGATCGCTGGATATCGCGGGTGTTCATATCACGCACCAAGCGACCACGCGCGACGGCGGCCAGCCGCTTCGTACGCGAGATCGAACCGCAACTGCGACGACTGCTGGAACGGCGGGCCCGCCTGCATCCCTATTATCTCGATCACGCCATCCGGCTGGTCCGGCAACGCACACGCCAGCTTGACCTCGTGCTGCGCAGCACGCGCTGCGACGCCAAGCGGCCCGTCGTGCGCCTGCATGAGCGTATCGTGCTGGACATCCTGCGGCGCAACAGGGAGAACTATGCATTGTGAAACACTACCGCATCTTGCTGTTGGTGCATGAGGACCTGATTCCACCGAAAGACATCGACGGACTCAGCGAGTTGCAGATCGATGTGTTCCGCAGCGAGTACAACGTCTACTCGACGCTGTACAACCTCGGCCACGACGTCCGCATTGTCGGCATCCTCGATCACCTTGCGGAATTGCGCAACACGGTGCGTGAGTGGCAGCCGCATGTCGTGTTTAACATGCTCGATGAATTTCACGGTATCCCGGCTTACGAGCAGTATGTCGTCGCCTACCTGGAGATGATTCGTCAGCGTTATACCGGCTGCAATCCGCGCGGCCTGTTGCTGTCGCGGGACAAGGTGTTGACGAAACAGGTACTGGCCGCGCACCGGATCGCAACGCCGGCGTTTCACCTTTTTCCGTACGGGGCGCGGTTCAGGACGCCGAGAAAAGGCAAACTGAAGTTTCCGCTGTTCGTGAAATCGGCGACCGACGATGCATCGCTGGGCATATCACAGGCGTCCATCGTCGAAGACATGAACAGCCTTCGCGAACGCGTGGCATATATTCATGAGAAAGTGCAAAGCGATGCGCTGGTGGAAGAATACATCGAGGGGCGCGAACTGTACGTTGGCGTACTGGGCAACAAGCGGCTGACAACCTTGCCGGTTTGGGAAATGGACTTCGGCACACTTGCCGGCAAGCGCGGCGGTATCGCAACGCGCAGAGTCAAGTGGGACCGCAAGTACCAGAAAAAGCACGGCATCCAAACCGGGCCTGCGCCAGGTTTATCGAAAGCGGATGAAGACAAACTGACACGGCTCGCAAAACGCATTTACCGCGCGTTGCACATGTGCGGCTTCGCCCGCCTGGATCTACGTATGCGGGAAGACGGCAAGGTTTTCCTGCTCGAGGCCAACGCGAACCCGGACCTCACGCAAGGCGAGGACCTGGCAGAGTCAGCAGCATCGATAGGCATCAACTACGACAAACTGATTTCCCGCATCGTCAACCTTGGCCTGTCCTACATGCCAGAGTGGCGCCTGTACGAATAGTTGTTAAGGAAGCGACCTTATTTCTTCTGCTGGCTGGCGCAGGCGATGAACAGGTTCAGGTGCTTGCTGTCGTAGTCGTCCAGGCGCGCATGCGCTTCGGTCAGTTTTTCGCGGACTATGGCGAGGACTGTGTCGACCTGCATCGCGCGGCGGTCGCCGGCGTCGCCCATTGCGGCTCGCAGCACATCCGCGAGGTGCATTGCTTCATCGATGTAGCCTTCGGCTTCGCGCAGGAACCTGGCGTGCTCTTCGGCGGCAGCGAACAACGCCGGGTCTATTTTGTGTTCGCCATCGGACAGAAAATCCGGCACGTAAAACTCGCCCTCTTCTTCAAGCCACATGACCGACGAGGGTCGTCGCGAGGCGTACTTGGCAGCGGGGCTAACGCACTGCAGGTGGTGGATTGCGGATAGTGGGCGGCGGGTACAGGCAACTGCCGCGGCGTTGAACTGCTGGTTCATGGTTGCTGCTCTCCGGCCGGACTTTGCATGCAAGCATGCGCTGCCCGCGCAATCTGAATGTCTGAAATTGTCCTTATTTCGGACAGTTTTAGCAGTGATAACAATAAGATACGACAAGAGGCCGAATTGGTCAATGCAATTTTCCCGATGTCCTTAATTAGGACAAAAGGCTCCCGCTGTGTAGAATACGCTGCCGGGTACGGGAGGCACCTATGTACATCAACCCCAAATTGCTGAACGACAATATCCGCCAGCGAATCAAGAGCGTACGTACGGCCGAGACCGAGAGCCGGCTCTCGCAAGCCGAACTCGGCGAGGTTCTTAACCTGAATCGCTCCACAATTGCCAACATCGAATCTGGCGCACAACGCGCCTCCCTGCACAACATTTACGAGCTGTGTGCGCATTACAATCTGGAACTCGCGGACCTGCTGCCGAGCGTCAGCGAGATGCGCCGGCGGTCGGCCGGCATCCGCTACACGGGCGTGGATCCCAGCCTGACTCCCGTGCTCGAAAAGCTGCGGCGTAAAGGGTAAGCACAGCGATGACACAACAATTCGAACGACGCGCGACCCGACTGCTCCGCGATCATGACGCACTGTCACCACCGGTCGACGTTGAGGCGCTCGCCCGCACGCTCGGTATGTCAGTCAACTTCGAGGAACTCGACAGCGACGTATCGGGCCTGATGCTGATCGAAGACGGCCATGTGAAAGTGGCCATCAACGCCGCACACCACCGGCACCGCCAGCGGTTTACGCTCGCGCACGAGATCGGCCACATGCTGTTACACGTGACCGGTGACCGGGTCTTCGTTGACCGGCGCTTTTTCAGAAACGAGTGGTCGAGCAAGGGCGAACTGCGCGAGGAAATCGAAGCGAACGCCTTTGCCGCGGCGTTACTCATGCCGGGTCTGCTGATCCGCCAGCACGTCGATGCCAAAAAAGGCATTACGGATATCGACGTCTTTCGCCTGGCCACGCTGTTCGCCGTCAGCGAACAGGCCATGACCCTGCGCCTGGTCAAACTGAATTACATCGAACCTGACTAATCTTGGCAGAGAACATTTGAGCTACCAGACCGTCCAGATTAGGTCGCGCCTTTGCCGTCTGTTTTCTTCCACGCCAATCGCTCCGCAAACACAAGCAATATCACAACATTGGGCAGAGATAGATCATCAGCTGCCAGTGCTTTGTGATGCACTCGTGCTTCAGTTCAGTGCCAAGTCGACTCGGGAAAGTCTATTCATACTCGTTTACGGCGAGTGCGTTTCTTGCCAAAGCGGATTGCAGGAAATATCGTACGTGCTTGCTTTTCCAATTTACGGTTAATAAAAAAATGTTCGGGAGACTTCTGTGCACGAGACAACAGCCGTGCGGCGTACCAGCGCCACCCTGAGTGGGATTCTTAGCTTAGTCGGCATGATCGCAACACTGAATGTGTTTGCACAGGACAACGACAGGCTCATCCATCAGCAAGAAGGATTGTGGCTCCTGTCGGCGGCATGGGAAACCAGCCAGGAATGGTGTGAGAATTACAATTTTCCAAACCGGTCATTCCCCGTAAACCTGTTCTATGACGTCCCGCATGAGGAGCGTTGGGATCGTATCGGCGAACCGTTAGACGTTTGGGTGACAGAGAAGGTTGTTCCGGCGATTATTCGAACCTGTGGGTTCGAACCGGCGATCGGCTACGTCAACGTCGCCATGTATCGCAAGCCCGACAATATGCCGCCAGGTGAACTGCTTGGGGCACTCAAGAGCAACAAACCTCGTCCCTGGGACAGCGTCACGCTCAAAGTGGCTGCCGGCCAATCGGAAGTGGTTAAACACACTGTCCACGACGCCCAATACCACATGAGTCCAGAACAGCTGAGCGCTCTCGACCCCCGCAGCAAGAATCAGATAGAAGAACAGTACAGAAGAAACGAAATCAATGAGTATGAGTTGTATGTAAATGACGGCGTCAAAGTGGTGTCCTGGTTCGATCAGCGCGGCCCGGCATGGTGCGAACATGCCTATGTATCAGTGATAGCTGAGTATGACGATGTGGCAGCAAGGCGCACGTTGCTGGCACCCGATCACTCGACCTTTTTGGAACAGAACGTGGTTCCGGGGATAAAGAAAATCTGCCCCGAATTTCCGAATGCGGCGAAGCACGCACGGCAAGTCATCCAGTTCAAGTTCCGACCCAAGGAGGGGCGCATCGACGATGAGCGTGCCAATCCACACAGGCTGAACTTTGCGGTGTCGGACAATGACCGCATCTCCCTCATTACGGATCTCGCCTACGATGAATGGAAGGAGCACGATCGAGGGCTTCTGGTTTCACAAGCCGATACGCCGGAGGCGCATGCAGCACGCATCCGAATGGCCAATCTCGACCAGGTTAACGGCTGGCGCAAAGGTAAAGATACGTGCGAAGGCATGTTTTGCAGCGTCGCCGGCGGAACCTACTATCAAGCGATCCTGGACAACAATATACAACTGGTAGAAGCACTTGATGCCTCGCTGGATCAATCCGCTCAACAACAATTCGGTGGAATCATTTCGTTGGCGGAAGATCTTGGTGAGGCTCACAAAGCATTTTCCATGCTACCGATTTTGGCCAATGCCTACCTGGCTCAGTACGGTGATCTCTACGGAACCGGCTGCAAGGACAACCTCATCACGAAAACAATTACGCATCGCAATCCTTACTATGAAATGTACGACTATCAGGGGTTTTACGAAGGTCTGGGTGGGGGTGAAGTCTACCGTCATACATACCTGATCGGGCAGGATATGGAGGAGTTGTGCGACAAGGTGTGTGACCATCTGGGTGGAAGGATTGAAACAGATTTTATTCGTTACACAAAACACAAGGGCGCAATCAACTCGCTCACGGCACTTGCTGACCTCGTTGGTAAGCATGACTGTGACTCACCGGTGATCAGGCAGTTTGAGGATAATCTACGCACGCTGACTCTTCGTCACTAGCCAGAACAAGCTGCGACGTGAACTAATCGGACAGGACACGAGTAAACGGCGCGCGCCGGTGCATCTCGGCCAGCACTTCCCGCGACACCGTCAGGTACGAGGCGGCCGCCGGCCGCTTGCCAAGTATGCGTTCCGGTCCCAGCACGGTGACCTCGCAACCGGCGTTCACGACAACCCGCTTGAGCAATGGCAAGGACATCACGATGAGGTAGCGGTCGATATTGCGCCGCATGCCAAACTCCTGCATCGCGCACAGCAGTTCGGTTACCGCAATACGCCGCCTGTTTGCATCGAGCGTGCGGTCGCAACCGAAGCGCGTGGCCTCCCACACCGCATCGGTCGCGGGCGGCGTGCCATTGATCAGCTCCGGCCAGAGCGTCTGCAACATGTACGGTCGCACGGTCGGCAACAGGCGCACGGCGCCACGGGTCCGGCCCCGCTCGTCGAGCCACAGCAAGTACTGCGCGGCGGGGGTGTCAAACTGGTCGTATTCCATGCCGCGGTAGGTCGGCACGTCCCAGCCCTGACGCTCGACAAACAGCCGGTGCCGCAAGCGATGATGATCGATCCACCGCTCGCCATGCCGGCTGGCGGTTTCCCAGTTGAGGCACACCACGGTCAATTCCGGACTCCGGCGGCAACCAGACAGCCGGAAATAAACCACGAACGTCGCACGCGCACACCTGTCAAAACTGACAGGAATGTCCATTAAAGGCGGATGTGGCCGCAGGAGCCACGATCGCGAGGATGTGGGTATGTACAGCGTGTTTGCAGAACCGGTTCCTGACGGGAGTCCCTGCACATTGTTGATGCGGCTGTAGCGGGTCGCTTGCACGACCGGCGAGGGTACGGGTGTTCGCATTGGTAACGCCGATCGCATACTTGACAGAAACTCCCGCTAAAGACTGATAAGCCCGTAACGAATCGCCTTCACCACCGCGAGGACGCGGGTGTTTGCATTGAGTTTGCGAAGCGCGTTCCGGACATGAAAATTGACCGTGCGTTCGCTGATGTTGAGGATCACGCCGATGTCCCACGACGACTTGCCGGCCGCGACCCACTGCAGGCATTCGCGTTCGCGCCTGGACAACACGGCAGTGCGGCGGTTGCTCCCGGCGCGGCCAACGGCACTGTAGGCTGCATGAAACTGAGTGGCGAGGAGTTCCAGTCGTGGCAGTTCGGCGGCGGGACGCGGGTGGCCGTCACCGGCAGCAAAAGTGGCCAGGCAAACATTGCCGCGCGGTCCGTGCAGCGGCACGCCGACACCGTCTTTAAGACCGGCGTCATCCGCTTCGAGCATCAGGGTCTGCTGGGCGCGGTCCAGGCGGTACGCACCGTCCAGCGCGTCCCACAGAAACGGGCGTTCGATTTCCGGGGCCAGTAATACGACGGGGTCGCGGGTCTGGTAGTCGCGCTCGAAATAGTAATTGATCCACGCGGCCGGAAAATTATGCGCGACCGCCGGTGCCGCATTCTCGCCGGCCTCGTAACGGTGGTGTCGGGTAAGCGCGCAGTACGCGTAGCGATCAAAACCGAGATCAGCGGCGGCATGTTCCATCAAAGCGAGTATCGGCTGTGTGGAACCAGCCCGGTTGGACGCATCGATGAAATCGGATAGTCGCATTGCGTCCCCTGATACCGCGATGTCGCACGCACGGCGCCGGACGATTTGACCATCCCTGTCTGTTCTGTCAGTTCCGGCCATGATGCCGCTTCCTTAGAATTATTCCATCGTCAATAGTCTGTGGGTCGCGCATGGACACACGGGTAGCAAGCCTTGCACGCTCTGAACGTGTGTACGCTGCCGTCAAGGCGCGCGTTATCGCCTGCGAGTTTCCGCAGGGACAAAGAATACTGCTCGAACCCGTTGCGCGGTCGCTCGGCGTCAGTACCACCCCGGTGCGCGAGGCCATGAACCGGCTGGCCGCCGAAGAGCTGGTAATCAAGGCACCGTGCAAAGGCTTCGTAGCATTGCGACTGACCCGGCAGCGACTCAGCGGGCACTACGACATCACGCGACTGTTGCTCACGCACACGCTTGAACGGCTCGACACGCAAACGCGCCGCACCTTACCGGTGTTCGAGCCGATTGCCACCGCCCTGCACAGGCTGAACCGACGCCACCTTACCGATGACCGCGTGCTGGCGGCCTGTACCGGCGAGATGTTTCTTGCCATCGCAAAACTCGGCACCAATGCCGACATCGTCTGTGCCATCCGCCGCGCCAACGACCGGCTGCATTACCCGCGCACGCTCGAATGCCGTTTACTGCCGGAAGTGCAGGAAGAGCTTGTGCGCTTGTGTGAGTTGCTGCTGGCACGGCGGTGCGACGACTTGCTAAGAGGAATTCACGACTACCACGACACACGCATCGCGCTGCTGTCCCCGTTGTTGGAACTTGCGCAGCAACGCGATCAGCGGTGAGTTGAGACTCAGCTGATCGGTGATAGAAAACAGCGGCTTACTCTCCGAATAAATCTGTTCGCGCTTTGGAAACAGATATTTTTGAATTCACCGAACCATCGGCACTAACTTGCATGCGCCACATCAGGTTGTGGCGACCCTACCAACCAAAGCGTAAGGAGAACGTCATGAACGAAGATGTATTGATTGATCTGGGTGCGATCTCGGAAAAGACGAATGGAACGATCGGCCAGGTAGCCGAATCCGAGCAGCCGCTGTACGAGGGCTAGGAATAGTTCCTGTCCAAATGACGTGCGCGGCCAAGAGGTCGCGCACGTCCTGTGGATCATCAGCTCACATGACCGAATCACCTGCCAAGTTGGCCAAGCACGCCTACGTCTGTCTCGCCGACGAGCGCCTCATCTTTTCAGACGTGCGCCATGATCGGTATCAGTGCCTGGACCTTCGCAATACACAAACTGCACTACGACTTTTTCCGCAGATTCGTTCTCTTGATCTGTTGGGATCATCGGATTCCGATCAAGAGCAGGTGAAGCGCATCGATCTTGCACTCAAGGGAGCCGGGCTTCTGGTCGATGGAAACTCAGACGGCAAGTTATCAGTTCCAGTTCGGATTGCCGCTCCAAAGAAGAGCTTCGACCTGCGGCAGAATAACGGGTGCCCTCAAGCGAGCCATTGTATGGCGTTTTTGAAAGCAGCTCTTTCTGCATCAGCGAAGTACCGCTTTCTGTCACTGCAACGAATCATCGAAGGCGTGCACAGGCGCAAGAGCAGGCAAGCTGATTTAGACCACAATGACCCAGAAAAATTGTTGGAACTCGTAGCTGTATTTCATCGACTGCGCCCGTATTACGTGAGGGAATACCTTTGCCGGTTCGACTCACTCGCGCTCATTGAATTTCTTGCGCACTATCGTCACTTCCCGGAGTGGGTTTTCGGTGTCACGGGCGAACCATTCGCTGCGCACTGCTGGGTTCAGGAAGGGAACATGGTTCTGAATGACACTGTCGACTTCGTCAGGCGCTTCACGCCGATCATGGCGTTTTAAAGTCGATGGGCCGCGCATTGCTCCGGTACATTGCATTCGCGTGGAACCCCGAACTTGCGGAGGCTAGCTCGCTCGCCACCACACTCGCACACCGTGTCCGGACGGTATTCCCGGATTGGTCCAGTTGTCTCGCCACATCTGGCCTTCAGGTATTTCACTCAGCAACCACTACCGGAAAATCGCAGGTGTACGAACAGAATCACGGCTGTGGCACAGTGCTCGGCAGTATTTTCCGGCGTGATGGAACCGACAACCGCCCCTCTCCCGAGAATCTGCAAACAACGAAAGGCGAATGCCTGGTCGAGCAGTTTTGGGGAAGTTACGTCGCGATCTTGAAAGAAGACCATGGGCCGCGAGTATGGGTTCTGCGCGATCCTACTGGTCACTTGCCTTGCTTCGTAACTGACTTTGGCCGTATTCACGTCATCTTCTCGCATGTAGACGACTGCGTTGCACTACAGCTCATCGACGCCTCTATTAACTGGGATCACGTTGCAGCCTATCTCTGGTTTGACCACCTAGTTACCTCAGAGACAGGCCTTGAAGGTGTACGGCAGGTGCAGGCCGGCGAACGCCTCGAGATCGGCCCGGAAGGAATGACTGCCAGCTATTTATGGCGTCCGGATTCGTTCTGCCGAAAGCCATTCGTCGAGGATCGGCAATTCGCGAGAGAGCAGCTCCGCGGCGTCATTGAACAATGTGTCGGTACGTGGGCATCGAGCTACAGCAGCGTACTGCACCAATTGTCAGGTGGACTCGACTCTGCGGTCGTTCTTGCCTGCCTCGCTCGCATCAAAGACCCAGTCCACATCGTTTGCGAGAATCACTTTGCGAACAATACTGAGAGTGACGAACGATTGTTCGCGCGCGAGGCTGCGAACGCGGCAGGTGTTGAACTTATCGAGACGCAGATTCCACCGTCCGAGCGGCCGCTTGATCACTGCTTCGAGACTGCCAAGGTCGCAACGCCAGCCCACAGCGTTTTCCTGCCTGAAACTCATGCGGCCAAGAAGCAACGGGTTCAGTCTCATGGAATTGAAGCCGTATTCTCCGGCCAGGGTGGTGACCATTTTTTTCAACGCAGCAGAAACACCCATATTGCCGCAGAGTACATCCGGCGCCATGGTCTTAACGGCGACCTCTTTCGCATTATCTCGGACACGTCGCGATTCACGAACAAACCAATCTGGTCGGTTGCGGCGACAACCGTTTCGTCCGGCCTCTTTCGAAAGCCCTCAAACCCCTACGACATTGTGAAACGGTCTCCTTTGGTGAGTCGCGAAGCCCTCGATGCAATCAACTTTGATGAGATTCGCCACCCATGGGTCGACGCTGCACGGGACCTGCCGGGCAGCAAACAAGAACAAATCTTCAACGTCATCGATAGCCAGGTGTTCCGCCACATGCCCAACTGCGGCGCGGACATCGTGCATCCACTTATATCCCAGCCGATCATCGAACTCTGCCTGCAGATTCCCTCCTACCTCCTGACCTATGGTGGTATCGACCGCGCATTGGTACGGGACGCATTCGAAGGCCTCGTTCCATCGAGCATTCTCAGGCGAACGACAAAAGGCGCGACAACGGGCTACTTCATTGGCCTGCTGGTGAGGAATATCACCGTGCTTCGTGAGTTCCTGCTTGAAGGAGTTTTGGTTTCGCAGGGGCTCCTCAACAAGCCCGCACTCGAAGACGCTTTGACCGAGCGCTCTCTTATCCGTAGTCACAATGTGTTGTTCCCTGTACTCATCGCATTCCGTGCCGAGATCTGGGCGAGGTCCTGGTCCAACAATGACCGTCCGGCCACACGGTGATGTCGGATTCCGGGGAGTTGGATGGGCCGCAGCGAACTTCGAAGGCCGTCCTATCGGATGCGATTCGCCGACTTTGGTCAACCTCCGACAGTAAGGCAAAGCGATTCACTGTTGCCGCAATGATATTCATGCTCGGTGGTTCGATCACCACCGCACTCTCGCCGGTTCTGCTGAAAACTCTGGTCGATGCACTCAGTAAGCCGCACGGTGACTACATTGGTGTGGCGCCGATAGTTTTAGTCTTTGCTTATGCACTGGCACACTACCTGGCGAGATCGTTCACGGAACTACGCGCAGCGGCACTGGGCAGAGCTGAGCAACGCATACACCGTCTCCTCAGCGACGAATGCTTCCGGCATATCTTGTCACTGCCTCTACGTTTTCACTTAAGGCGTCAGACCGGTGCACTGGATCGGATACTGTCCAATGGGTTAATCGGTTACCGGGTTATTTTGCTCCATCTCATCAATAGCGTACTCCCAATCATGGTCGAGGCGGCCGGCATGGGTGTTGTGCTGGTATTCCTTGGGCACAGCGGTTTTCTCGTTATTTTCTGCGTTTCCGTAATGCTGTACGCACTGGCCTTCCGGATCGGTGCGGTGCGTATCCGCGGTCCGGCCGGAGCCGCATCAAGCTCCTACGTCAACGCTGGCGCAGTCTTCACTGACTCATTGCTGAACTACGAGACCATCAAGATGTTCAACGGCGAGGCCAGAGTCCGTGGACGATTTCGCGATGCCCTGCGCGATACGGAGGGTTGTTGGGCAGAAGTCTACAAACAGAAAATGCGAAACGGACTCACCGTCGCTGCCATCTTCACCCTGTCGCTCGGGATGTCTTTGTCTGTCGGAACCATCGCCGTCGTGAATGGCACGATGAGCATTGGCGATTTCGTCCTCGTCAACGCCTATGCTATTCAACTGGTCATGCCCCTTGAGCGAATCGGCTTCGCATTCAGAGATATTGCGCAGGGGATCGCTTTTGTAGGCAAACTGGCTGAACTATTCCAAGAAGAGCCGGAACCCTACGGAATCACGAAGAACACGGCATCAGGCTCCGGACCAAAGGCGTTGGTGTTCGATCACGTCTCGTTCGGCTATGACCCTGATCGGCCCATACTGCGCGACGTGAGTTTTCACGTGCCACCCGGAGGGACGCTGGCCGTCGTCGGCACCAGTGGTTCCGGCAAGTCCTCGCTAATCCGGCTGCTGTTGCGTTTGGTCGAGCCCAACAACGGAAGGATCTTTCTTGGCGGTACGGACCTCACGGACATTCCGCTTGCCTATCTGCGAAAGGACATAGCCGTAGTTCCGCAAGAACCCGTCATGTTCAATGACTCTATTGCATTCAACATAGCTTTCGCGAGAGCGGAATGCGATCACGATGACATCGTCGCCGCCGCAAAGATCGCCAACATTCACGATTTCATTCTCGGGCTGCCGGACGGCTACCAGACTAAGGTCGGCGAACGCGGAGTTCGACTGTCCGGTGGAGAAAAGCAACGACTCGCGATAGCGCGAGCCGTCATCAGCAAAGCAGGTATCTACGTCTTCGACGAAGCCACGTCGGCATTAGACTCCAACACCAGGCGCGAAGTTCTCGGCAGCCTTGTTGACGCCACGGAAAACGCAACAACCATAATCATTGCCCATCGTTTGTCCGTGGTCACACGAGCGGATGAAATTGTCGTGCTTGAAGAAGGCCGGATAGTTGAGCAAGGAACGCACGATATCCTCTTGCAGTCTGGCGGTTCATATTCTTTGTTATGGTGGGGCCAACAGTCGGGCGCCGTTCAAGAGCGTCCCGGCCGAGTCAGTTGAGTAGCCATTACGTTGATTGTAAGACACGTCAAGATCACAGGGTGCACTTTGCCCCGATACTTGACCGGCAAAGTGTGCCCGACATAAACGTAATCAGGAATAGGTGAATTTGATGTTAATACTCAATGTACACGGGCCTGTCCATGAGAGGACAGCAGTAAGGAAAGACGGAATCGAATTTAGAGTTAGGTTTCAAGAAGCAGAGATTCTGCGGGGCGAGCGTCGACCGCGTCTAGTTGAAATCTCTGTGCCAAAAACAAATACGAAATATGGCGAGGGTCTTTATACGCTATCTGGTCAATCATTCCGTCCAAACCAATATGACAAAATCGAGTTGGTGTTTCCGACCTTGATTGGTATTGAAGAAGCCTTGAAGACCGCGAGCGAAACGAAAGGCGCAATCGCGGGCGAGAAGCGCTCCTAACTGAAATAGTTTCGACTTGATCTGACACCTGGCTTGATCAAAGCGAGGGTTATCGGTTCTGATGGAAGTGCGAACTTTCAAACAGAACCATAAGGATAACCCTCATGAATCAGTCTACACAGAGGATCATAAGAAACAAGATCGGATTGCTGAACCTGGCCGAAGAGCTGGGGAACGTGTCGAAAGCCTGCCAGATGATGGGCGTGTCTCGGGACACGTTTTATCGTTATCAGTCCGCTCGGGATGAAGGTGGCGTCGAAGCGTTGCTGGAAAAAAACCGGCGCAAGCCCAACCCGAAGAACCGGGTCGAGCCGCAGATCGAGCAGGCAGTGCTGGATTTTGCCCTGGAGTACCCGGCGCACGGCCAGGTCTGCGTCAGTAACGAGCTACGGAAAGCGGGCGTGTTTGTGTCCCCCAGCGGTGTGCGTAGCATCTGGCTCCGCCACACGCTGCAGAGCCGCAAGCTCCGGCTCAAGGCTCTGGAAGCGAAAGTCGCCAAGGAGGGTATCGTACTGACCGAGGTACAGGTCGTCGCACTGGAGCGGCAACGTGCCACCGATGAGGTCCACGGCGAGATCGAGACCGAGCATCCGGGCTACCTGGGATCGCAGGACACGTACTACGTGGGCACGATCAAAGGCATCGGTCGCATCTACCAGCAGACGTTCGTGGACACCTACGCCAAAGTCGCGGCCTGCAAGTTGTATACGACCAAGACGCCGATCACGGCGGCGGTGGCTAGCCCCGTCATAATTGGTCCAGTTGCTATGTTAGTGTTTCCCGACCCAGGAGGCACCAATGAAAGGCAAGCGATTTACAGAAGAACAGATCATCCGGATTTTGCAGGAAGCTGAGGCCGGGCTGTCGGTAGCCGATGTCTGCCGCAAGCACAACTGCTCGGAGCAGTCGTTTTACCGGTGGAAGTCGAAGTTTGGCGGCATGGCTGTTTCTGAGGCCAAGCGACTGAAGGAACTCGAACGCGAGAATGCCGAGCTGAAGAAGGTCGTCGCGGAACAGACGCTGGACATTCGGATGTTGAAGGACGTCAACAGCCGAAAGTGGTGAGCCTGGCAGAGCGACGTCGCTGTGTAACGTACTTACGCAACCAGTACGAGATCAGCGAACGACGCGCCTGTCAGGCGATACAGCTGAACCGCTCAAGCTACCGCTACGTTGGCCAACAGGAGTTGGTCGATGCGGCCTACGAGGAAGTGGTCCGGTTATCGGAACGCTACCCGTATTTTGGCTACCGCAAGATCTATGACCTGATGCGGGGCAGCTGGTCGATCAGCCGGGAGACGGTGCGGCTGATTCGACGGCGAGAAGGGCTGCAGGTCATTAAAAAGCGCCGGAAACGCAAGGTACTTGGCATGACGACACAGTGGGTGAACCAGGCTCGGTATCCGAACCACGTCTGGAGCTACGACTTTGTCTTTGATCAAACGGAGGATGCGCGGCAACTGAAGTGCATGACGGTGGTCGACGAGTATACTCGGCAGGGATTTGAGATCACGGTTGGTCGCAGTCTGACGGCAACGGATGTCATTCGGGTTCTCGAAAAGCTGTTCGAAGAACACGGACGACCGGTCTGTCTGCGCAGCGACAACGGCCCCGAAATGGTTTCAAAGGCAGTGCAGACATGGCTCAAGGAAAAACACGTCGACACGCACTACATCGATCCTGGCAGTCCGTGGCAGAACGCCTACTGCGAAAGCTTCAACTCCATCTTTCGCAGTACCTGCCTGGATCGTTGGTTATTTGGCTCGATGACTGAAGCACGGGTCGTGATCAACCAGTGGCTTGAGGAATACAACACGATCAGACCGCACGGATCGCTGGGCGGAATGAATCCGAAGCATTACCTACAGCGATGGAATGAAGAAAATACGAATCAACAACCGGAAATACTAACGGCGTGAGTGGACCAGAAATCTCGGGCTTGCCAGCGGATCTTCTCAACGATCGTGTGCTGCCAATGCTCGAGGAAAACGGCGTCGACCTGATCCGCATCCTGACGGACCGCAGCACCGAGTACTGCGGCCGTCCCGAGCGTCACGATTATCAGCTGTTCCTGGCCGTCAACGACATCGAGCATACGAAGACCAAGGCCTACAGTCCGCAAACCAACGGGATCTGCGAACGCTTCCACCGAACGGTGAAAGAGGAGTTCTACGAAATCGCTTTCCGCAAAAAAGTGTACTCGGAACTCGCAGACCTGCAGGCAGATCTGGACGCCTGGGTCGATGACTACAACAACGAACGCTCACATCAGGGTAAGATGTGCTGCGGCAGAACTCCGATGCAGACTTTGCGCGAAGGGCGCGAACTGTGGGAGGCAAAAGTCAGTAAATTAAACTGATCTGACACATGCACGACTGTCAGAGTCGATAACTGTCAGATCGGGTCGCAACTATTACACCTAACTACCCTGGCGCGGGCTTCGGCCCGCGCCAGCCTTGGAAGTGCCACGGTATTCTATTCCTCATCATTCGATCCATATTTCAACTTCCGCAACTCAATATCTTCTGCTGCCCGTTTCCGCTCGGCATCTTCCATTTTCTCGAGATTTGATGTGTAGCGCTTCGCAAATTGCCGTACTTTTTCATTCGAGTCATTTGTCCACCCGGAGACTTCTTCTCTTTTTCGCATGTAAGCGTTCGCAATGCCAAACTCACCCCATACAACCCCCGTACTCTCGAGAATGATCTCTACTTCGGTCAATAATCTGCTGTCAGTTGGAAGTACTTTGACAAGCTCCTTGCAGATATTGTGCAAGAAACTCTCTCCCTCGTAGTTGCGCAATATAGCCATACAAAAACGAATACGTCGCTCTTTGCCTGTACTTACAAATTCGATTAGTTTTTTCTCTAGCTCAGACGAGAAATGAGGAAAGATGATCTTAAGAAGCTTACCGCCTTCAAATACAAACATTCCGTAATTGTCGTCATAGGTGCTATACAATTCGTCCACGGCTAAATCCGGATGACGCGACAGCGGTTCGGCGAGTTTCTGGAAGCTGAATGGTACAGCGCTATATCGGTCGAACTCCTTCTTGTTCTTCCGGTGATCAATTCGCGATACGAAAAACTTCAGCACCATTTGTGGCTCTGACTCTGCAATAGGCAAAAGAATCTCTTCGGCGTGATAGTCAATGTCTGGCATGTTTAGGAGGTTCTCCAGAATCACCGCATGTCCTTGAGAGGCCATGCCTCGGACAAGCTCTCGAATCTGCTTCCGATACCAGAAATCGAACACCCATCGGAACTCCTCCCTTTCAGTAAGCCACGACACCGCTGGAACGAAAAGGTCTGAAACCAAGTGCTTTCGCTCTGCCGTGTAGTTTGCTGCGACCACCGCCATGATCCTTACGACCGCGGCACTATCTTCTGTCTCCGTTGCTTTCTTGAATATCTGAGAAACAATTGGGTTTTCTGGATCGCTGTTGTATTCAAATATTCGCGCAATCACATATAGGAATTTCCCCTCGCTTATCCAGGTCTGCAATAGTTCCTCCGCGGGCTCACGTTTATCTGTCTTCCAAATACCGCAAAAAATCGCCGCGAAAAACCGTTCAAGCGCGTTACTCTCGTCAGTGACCATTCTCAAAGCTGTAGTCGGTGAGAGTTCTCCGAGATATTCCAAGAACTTCCCAAATACGGGGAAGGTGGCAAGATCATCTGATTGCACAGTTGCGTATCGAACAATACGGTTCGTCCATTCCTTATAATTCTCGTCGTCGATCGATAGTGCAAATTCTCGAGCTTTTGCGTCGCGGTATTCGTCTTCTGACTTGATTTCCCGATGAAAGTCTTCGTCTGATTCTTGGCCTACATCTTTTTGCCATTCCGCAAATACACCCTCATATCCAATCAGAGCTTTGTAAATTTGATACTCATTATTGCCGTCGAGCTCGTTCTTGATCTCAATAGTTGCAGCGCGTACAGGGCCCTCTGACTTGCGCCGATGAATCCAATATGAGTGGTGCTCTATCTTTTGGAGCACTTCGAGTTCAGCTGTTTTAAGAACCGACTTCCAGAATTCCAGTACCGACAACGTATTTTCGTCGATCATGGTAACTGTGTCGTCACCGTACTGAGCATTGTTTGGCAAGAGACTGACGTTGTACGTCGCGTTTACAACTCCAATCCGATTCGGAACTGCGTCTCCTAGTTCGTAAAGATCGAAAAGGATGGCCAGTGCGTCGTTTCGAACTTGAATTATCGGCTCAATACCTGGTACTGCACTTGTCGTCCACGTAAACGTTTTGTAGTCTGATGAGGTCGATTGCATGGTTGGCGATAGAATCTTCTCGCACAGCTTCAGAAGCGCAAAAAAGTAGATTTTCTGATCTCGAACGCTGAGTTTTTTTGTATTCTCGATTACCCTCTGTTGAGGGTAAGTTCCAAGTCCTTGCCAATCATCCTTCGCATAAAAAACATCAATATTGAATTCTGCGAGGCTCTCTAGTTCGTCTATTGCCTTATTCGAGATTTCGTCGTTGTCGTTATTGGAATACTTAAGCAATAATGCAAATATTGCGTCCGGTTCGTGGTACCGGATTTGGCCAAGTATTTCGAGTGCCTTGACTATTAGGCTTTCTTTGGTTTGATATATTTGAATTCTTTCCGCAGACATCCCCATTACGTCCTTGTGGGTAGTCTCTAACGACTCTATGCGAGTTAAGAAGCCCTTAAGTACCAATACCGTCTCTGCAGCCAAACGAAATGAAATGACAGCAAGGAAATCCAGTTGATCCTTGAGCGTATCGAAGAGCGTTTCACTCTCCAACGCTTTTTTAATCCTCCGACTTTCCTTTTCAAGTGCTTGTTCGACAGTCGGACCCTCTGTACGAACCAGTTGCTCTAATGCACGCTTTTTGAGTTCAAATTCCATAACTAGTCGGCAATTATCTTGTCGATAACCTCGTCCATTACCGCGCCGGCAGCTTCTTTCCCGATGATTAGGTCCTTCAACAAATAGTGGGTCCCGCTGTCTTCAAGGAGCTCAGCGATCACCAGCCTATGTGCAGCGTTTTCGATCTCGCGCGCCGCGTGGCCCTTCTCTTGTAGTAGATCACTTAGATTTTCCTTTGATATGGGCGCGAACCAATGCGCGTAACCGAGAATTCGTCGCTGAATTTGCCATTCGCTCTCGGCTATCTTGGACAACCGGTCTGTCAGTGGCGTCTTCTCGGCTATTTCTTCTGGGTGCCGTTCCGCAACTTCGCCCTCTTCTGGTGTCTGCTCAGTCAAAACGACCTTAGTGTCATCGCCCTCCACGATTTTGACAACGCTCTCAGCACTCGAAAATATACTGATCTGATGCTCTTGCAATCTGTCGGACAATCCGTCATCAGTGCAAAGACAAAGCAACAGCTCATTGTTATTTGCCAGGTCAACAGCGGCTTCGTAGATCCAGGCGTCGGGAATTTGCTTTCTTCTACTATCGCGTACTGATCTCTCATCTCGATTTCTGGGAACAGCTACGCAGAATATCGACGTCCAAGAGAAGTATTTTTTCCAAACCCTTACCCCGTGCGACTCTGCGGGCATAAGAATGTTGATTCGATTGTCTTTGACCAACCTCTCAATCGTCCTAACCGATTCATCCTCAATCCGACTACTATCTGGAAAGATATCTGACTCTATAGGGTCACCTAGTTTTTCCGTCACCGGATTCGACACCCATTCTCCCTCGAGTTTCTGCAATGCACCCTTGGATTTCTCGATCTTCGCAACGAGGTGATCACGACATTGAGTTCTGTATTCCTCAATCGCGATATGCGGAATATGCAGATCAACTTGCCTGTCGCGAGACAGCCGTAATAGTTTGTTCCATTCCGCCGCCTGTGACTTCGCCTTTTGGCGCAGATATGAGGTGTCAATGAACACAACCGGCCTTTCTTGAGCGTCACTCATTCCAATAACCGCCGCACTTTGATGATTTGCAGGTCTTATCCACTCTTCTCAACTCGGTAAGGGAATACCGTGTACATTTCGTTGAGGTTCAACATCTCGATGTCGTTGAGGTTTGAAAAGTCAAGCTCAATACTCTTGATTTTGTTCCAATTTGACTTGCCAGTAAGCCTTGCTTCTAACTTAAGACGGTATTGTCTATCTTCAAAAGTATAGAGGCAATTTCGCGCTTCAAAGACGCAATTTGCTTGTCGAATCTCGTTTGATCTCAGCGCTAGTGGAAGGAAGAAATAGTTGCGATCGATTTTTCCTTCGCGTTCCAATATGGATGTCGTGAGCGGTTCATCAACAGCCTCGAATAGCAAATTTGGCAGCTTGTGTATTTGATCAGGAACCAACCGCAAGTCATCTACTACAAGCGGTCGCGCACCTGAGTTCCATAGTATTAACGGCAGAGTTACAATAACGACATTATGTGATTCACTTCCCTCGGTCGCTTTCCCCGCCGCAAAAAGCCGAATATTTCCAACGTTTAGTTTTCCAGGTCGCCAATTCATCCACCAGAATCCGAGCACAGCGAATACAAGCGCAAGAACACTTACGACAATCGGAGCCCAAACATCTGCCTGAAATTCGGGATTCATGAGATCATTTGCGTTTTAGCGGCGTCGCGGCGCACTATCGAAATGTCCTTAGGTATCTTGTAAAAACCCAGCCCTGCTTGTTTTCACCAGCAACGGAATCGTGGTACTCGATAAGCGTCCAGCGTCGCGACTTTTCAATAACTCGAACCACCCTACCAAGATAGAGCTCGTCAATTATTTCCGCGTTTCGATTACCCGACTTTCTTACGTGCAGAGTTGTCGCGTACACGAATCGATATCCTGCCAATTCCTCAGAAGTATAGAGGTCTTTAGCTGAACTAATGATTTCCCTCTTGGCCGCCTTAGGCTCGATACTTGAAAGCTCCTTCCACCACTCCTGATATACGGGCGTCGTCAAATTGGCGGCAACACTCAAGATGTAGGTGACAAGTAGAAAAACAATAGCGCGGCTTACTCTCGCGCTAACTGACTGTAGCTTCTGGAATAGCTGTGCATAGAACTCTTCAGGATCGGAATGCTCGCGCGGAAAATCGACAAGCGCGCTATTGATTTCATCAGACGTTACAGCTTCGCCGGAGACTACGAGAGAACCGTCATCGCCCACTTCAATGTCTGCTATCGAATTTTCATTTAGATAGCTCTCGAGCGGGCCAAAGTACCGTTCAAATTCCTCTTGAATCCTACGATACGGCGCAAAAACACCATCCAGCTGTTCCCGGAGTCGACGTTGAGGCGCAAATGCGCGATCTAATTGCTCTCGAACCGTACCGTAAGGCGCAAGGGCCTTATCGAACTGTTTCTGAAGTCGACGCTGAGGCTCAAATGCGCGTTCGAATTGCTCTTGAACCGTACCGTAAGTTGCTAAGGCCTTTTCAAACTGTTCCTGCAGTCGACGTTGCGGCTCAAAGATGTGATCCAGCTGCTCTTGCAATAGCCGTTGCGGCCTTAGCGCCTGGTCAATTGCCTTTAGCTCGTTATCGATCATTTACGCAAAGCCTTGTCTTACTCCATCGTGAACGAATTGCCAAGATGCGGCCATTAATGATGTCTACATTCGGTCATTTGCAATCTTTGACCAAGATACCAATTGGATGGCCGCTAAGCGAGGTAATGCGGACGCTGCCAGAGCGCGGCTGCGACCCGATACAACTTGCGCGGAATGACGTGAGAGATCCGGCATCCGCAGGTAGGCCCGGCATCGAAAGTCGCACCTTAATGTGCCAATCTAAAGTGTCTACATACGAAAAAGCCCCACACGATGGCGGGGCTAAGTCGTTGATTTTATGGTACCGGCACCAAGGATCGAACTCGGGACCTACTGATTACAAATCAATTTGCCGGCAGGGCATCGCGCAAGCGGTGCCAACGAACATACTGTTCGGCCTTAGCCGGACTCAGGTCCTCAATACCTCGCAACCAAAAGTTCAGCCAATCCACGTTTCGTTCATAAATGGCGAAGCGGTGCGCCGGATGCCACTTGATGTGCCCTTCGTCCGGGTGGACGACCATCTCGACGGGTTTGTTGTGTCGCGCGAGCGCGGCGACTTCAGCCAGCGCCCAGGGATGCTCGGCGTCGCTGACGTTGACGAGCAACGGTTCATTAACGCGTTCTGCATTGAGCTGAAGAGACATAAGAGGCGGCAGGATTCCACGCGGGCCCGGATATTGTCCCGCCCCAATTGCCTCGCGATACTTCCTGAACTCCGCCGATACGCCGCCCAACACGCCATTATTCGGTCCGAAAGAAGCGCTGCTCGCTATCGCTGCAGCGAACAGATCAGAGTGGATCAACGAGTAGTTTACGTGATTTGTGCCTGCGCTCAGCCCAGTAATTGCCACGCGAGCCGGATCGATGAGGCCCCGTTCATCCAGCATTTGAATGGCTGACTCGAATAGCGAAAACGGTACTCGAACGTCATACAGATCCTCCCCCCATCTGGCCCGACCAATATCCAACGAATTGCTGTACTTCTGTTCAGCCTCGTAGTGATTCGTCTTTTCGTAGACGAGCACGACGAAGCCGTTGGCGGCGAGCAAATGCACGGGATACTCATCGCCGACTCCGCCGCGTAATGCTGTACTTGCCCGGTAGCCAACAAACACAAGCGGATAGCGGCGACCTGGAATATAATCGGGTGGCTTGACGAGGTAGCCAAACGTCCCGATCCCAAGTTCGCTGTCCCACTCAAGAAACTCTGCGTCGCCCAGTTTGATATTGCGAAATTCGGGATTGGCGTCCAGCAGTGTTTCGATGGACCCGTCATCCAGATCTATCGAAACTATCGTTCTTGGGGAAGTCGCGGTCTCACTAAAGCAAACGGCTTTGCCATGGGCGATCGAGCAGTCGGAGATCCACTCGTGTGTTGTGTATATCCTGCGCACACGGTTTTCTCTCACGTCCCAGCCATAGAGGCTCTGCGTCGAGTAACCCGTTCCGTCTCGCCGGACGAAGTAGACCTCGTCATCGACGGAACTCCAGTGCAACCAATGGCTCAGGAATCTTGACTTGCCCCAGAACAACTCCAGCCTGGTCGTGCACTCCTTGGCCGCACAGCGAATGGGTTTCTGGTCATCATGCAGGGTGGCGGCGTATAACGTCAGCGGCGGGTTCATTCCTTGCCTTTCCGGGTCGTCCGCCTGCACCCACGCCACTCCGCGTCTATTTGTTGTCCACGCGGACTTTCTGGCTATTGGCGCAAAATCCGGATTCGGCGCGCCTTGCCGTAATTTTCTGAACTCGATTTGTTCTGCGTCAGTTGCTGCCCGCTCAGACTCCGTTGCGATGTTCAGTGCCCAATAGCGTGGCTCACCCCCGGTTAACAGATAGCGCGGATAGTGTGGCTGCCCATCGATCGTCGACCACTCCTTGTCACTGTTGTAAACATGGCCGTTCCGAAACCGCGATTCCTCCGCTGCGCGAAACTCGGTCCGATCTGCATCGGTTGTAAACAGAATGCTTGTGCCGTCCTCGCTCCAGAAGAATTCCACGACATCGGCCGCGTTGTGAGAAAGCTGCCGGGATTCCGATCCGTCGCGGCTGCTCCACCAGATCTGTGTTTCCCCGTCGACGCGCTTCCGGTAGGTGATGCCGCGACTATCGGGCGACCATTGGGCGTACTCTGATATCCAGGAACCAACTGTTCGACCGCCTGGCTGACCTAGCCGGTACAGGGTAGGGTCACCTGCGCCCTCGACGTATATGCCTGTACTACGCCGGTCAGTTGGTGCAACGAACCAGCCTACGTCGTAGTCATTCGCAGCGATATTCGCCCGATGCATCATGAAGGCAACATAGTTTCCGTCCGGCGACATACTGAGCGCGCCTCCACGCATGTCGCCGATATTCCTCATTTCGATGAGGTCCGTTGCGGTGACGAGGCGTTGATCTGCAGCAACGCTATCCGGGATCTCCAGTCTCGCGCTCTGTGGCTGCGAATAACAAGCGGACGTCGCCCATGCCATCCCGATGATGGCCAAGAATTTTGATAAGTTCATGTTACTACCAGCGCTTGGACAGTCGTAGAGAGAGAAAGCGTCCGAGTGGACTCGCGTTTACGCCGTCATAGGCAAGGCCGACGATATTGCTGAGGAACTCGGGTGGGTCCTCATCGAGAGCGTTGCTTACCCTGAAAGACGCAACCAAACCCTCGAAGAAGCCGTCATCGGCAAGAGATGACGCATCAAAGCTGACTGTCAGATCGACCGTTGTCCATGAGTCGATTTTCGTCGGCGTCGCGGCGACGGTATCAATGTAGCTGTCGGTATAGTTAACGTAGGCGTTGACGTTCCACGCCTCGCGTTTCCAGCCAATTTGCCCACGCAGCTTAAGATCGACAGGTCGCCCGGGCCGGTTCAATTGATCGATCTCCGGGGACAGCGCAGTGACGTTTCGCGTGTAATCGAAGTAGTACGTGCCGGTCAAACCAAACTCCCAATCGGCTGCTTCCGACTCAATGGCAGTCGTTGCCTGGAAGTCCAGCCCTGTTACTTTTTCCAGACCGATATTGTTGGCGCGACCGTCAAACGTTGCGATATTCGAGAAGGTAACGAAAGGATCATCGACGGTGGGATCAAAAGCGACTGCTGTCGAATTGATGAATCGAGTTGCACTGTCGAGCAACCAGGCAACGTCATCGGGCGTAGGATTCCTGTCAAGCAGCGAGCCCAATACGGCCTCTTCCTGCAGTGCCGAGAGGTCGTTGGCCAGGGCCCGGTCAATTCGGTTCTCGTATTCTATCGAGAACCATGACAGAGACAGACCGCTGTTACCCGCCATTGCCCAGTCGAAACCAACGGTATAGGTATCGGCTTCTTCGGGTTGCAGGTCAGGATTACCTCCCTGCAAACTGAATAGAGCAACCGTTGTTCCCGGTGCCAACGGATCGTCGACGGTGCGAACGCGGGAAGTCACCGTGCCCGAAAGAATAGATAGATCCGGCGCCCTGAAGGCCCGGGAATACGAGCCTCTGAGTGTCAAACCGTCGGCCGGTTGCCACTCGATACCCAACTGCGGATTAAAGGTATCGCCGAAATCACTGTAGTCGTCGTAACGCGCTGCCAATGAGATTTCGAGATCATGGCCGTTGCCCGTTGCCAATGGCAGGTTGATTTCCGCAAAGACGGAGGCGACATCCCGGTCCAGATCTTCTTCTGCTTCAGAAAGTCCGATTATTAGATCAGTGCTCGTCCCCGCGAGGGATTCTTTGCGGAAGTCCACGCCGATTGCACCCGAGACGGTTCTTCCCCGTATCTCACCCAGCGGTCCATCGGCAATTACCGAAAGGGAACTCAATTGCGTTTCCTGATCAAGGACGAGCAATGGTTCAAGGTCCAACGTCCTGTAAGTTCCGGCCGGCGCAAAAACGTCATTTCGGGCGGTTGAGTTGTCGACGACCCCGTGCAACGCGGACACATCGATTTGCCAGTTCCTGCCAATGTCAGATCGCACACCAGTCACTGCGCTGTATTGTTTTGAGTCCGTTGCAAAGGTTCCACCGCTATCGAACAAACCGACAAAGTCGTAGAGGATTCCACCTTTATTCTGATCAGCCGAATAATGAGCGTCGGTGTATAACTCGGTCTTGTCGCTTAGTTTGTAGTGTCCGGAGAACAGGCCAACGTGTTGTTCCGACGGCACACGAATGCGGAACAATCCGGGAAGCGGCGTGATACCCAGTGGCGACGGAGCGTGCACCAGGCCGGCATCGGTTGCATCGAGTGCTCCTGAGTCGCGGTAATCGTAGCCAAGCACGAAACCGCCTTTGCTGAAGTTGCGACCAAAAGTCTGGCTGAAATTGAACTGCTCCGCGCCCTCTGATGCGGCGCCATACGAAACCTGAGTCTCGGCACTATCGAAGCTTGTACGCGTGATGATATTGGCAACACCCGCCACGGCATCGGAGCCGTAGATGGCCGAGCGGCCGCCGGTCACGATTTCGATGCGCTCGACCATTGAGAATGGAATTGACGCCACGTCGACTGCGCGTCCACGAACACTGCCTGGACGGCGTTTTCCGTTTAGAAGCACCAGCGTCGATCCAGGACCAAGGCCGCGAAGGCTGATGCCGGAAGCGAGCTGGCTGTTGGCACTGGCAACAGCGGATGCCCCATCCGCGAATGCGCCATCTAGATTTATCTCATCCAGATTCTGCGGCAGGCTTTCGAACACCTCGCCGACCGTCGTATAGCCGGTCGCGTCCAACTCCTCCCGGCTAAACGTTATAGACGACGCACCTACGTTATCCACGCCCCGTATGTGCGTGCCCGTGACAACTATCTCTTCCAACTTACGTCCGTGCTTACCCCTCCCGGCATCAGCACCACTCGCTTTATCGCCGTGACCACCCACACGCTGCGGTTGCACTGGCTCGTCCTCCGCGGGCAAGTTTGCGGCCACCAGTAAAGTCCCCTCGCCTGTCGTCGAATTCATGGACGAGGTCACAGGCCGGACTTCTACGTCCGAGTCCGGCGTCAGACTGGCCCGCAAGCCCGTACCTTCGAGCAACAGGTTCAACGCCTGCTGACGGGTATACGTGCCGAACACCGCATTCGCCCGCACGTTCTCGAAACCGTCGGAGATGAAGAACAGCTGCACTTTCGCCTGGCGGGCAAACTCGCCGAGGGCGGCGGGCACGGTCTGGGCCGGGATGTTGAACCGGACGGTGCTCGTGTCCAGCGCGGCATCGTCGGCGAGGGCCGCTGCCAGGGTGAACAGCAGCATCACAGACAATAGTCGTGAGAGTGGCCGTGCGAAAGGTGACGGGCACAGGGCCCGGTGCAGAGTGTTCATTAATTTCTCCCCCGATAGACAACCCGGGTTCGGGTTGTCGGCGCAAGCGTCAAAACTTGCCGTTTTGTGCAGATAGACTGCGCGTGGAAACGCCATGTTCGGGCTTCCTTATCGGGGAAGACGCAACAGCTTCAGTATATGACTAGTCGGAGGAACAACCGCGTGCGAACCGGTATGCCAGTACGTATGGAGTCATGAAACAGGCGCTCGGCCGCCAGGCGTCGCCAGTCTTTCGGAATATCAGAAACTCGATTGACGGCGAGGCTCAGTTCCGGCAGTATTTCCATTATTCCGAAATCCGGCTCGAAAGGTGATCCATTGGAAAATAATTTCCGGTATTCCGAAATTGAGGTCACTTCCCTGTCAGACCTCGGCCGAATCGTTCGGCAGCAACGTCACGCCAGCGGACTGCGCATTGACGATGCTGCCGCCCTCTGCGGAGTCTCGGTCGATCTGCTCTCGAGACTTGAAAACGGCCACTCGGGCGTAGGTTCCGCTCGTCTGCTCAAGGTCCTCGATGGGCTGGGTCTCGCAATGATGGTCGCCGATAAATCCAGGCTGGCCAACATTCCCGCGGCGGCAACGACGGATCGATGAGCTTGCACAGGCTCGCGGTGTTCGACGGCGATTCACGGGTCGGCACCCTGGAATATGAGTCGCTCGAAGAACGATTCGGTTTCGATTACGACCCGGGATGGCTGGCAACCGAAACGAGTTACTCGATCTCACCGCATATCCTGAGGTTTGGTAAACCGGCCGAAACGGGTACGGTGCGACGCTTCGTGGAGAACCTGCTGCCGGAAGGGCGCGCGCTGGACATAGTGTCGACGACGCACCAGGTTGCGAAGAACAACATTTACGGCCTGATCCGTGAGCTGGGACGAGAGACTTCGGGCGCTCTCGCCTTCCTGCCCGACGATCAAGCGCCTCAAGACCAAGCCGACACGCGACGTGAGATAAAGCGGGAGGAGCTTAGGCAACGAATCGGGCAGCGATCGCAGATTCCGTTCGCGGCCTGGGACGGGCGGGTACGCCTTTCCATCGCGGGTCATCAGGACAAGCTGGCCGTCTACCTCGATGCGGATAAGGACCGCATGTACCTCGTCGAAGGCCAGCTTGCTTCCACACACATACTGAAGCCCGAACCCCTGGACGGCCGGCTGCCAATGCTGGTTGCCAATGAACACTTTGCCATGAGTCTCGCCGCACGACTGGGGCTCGCGGTGCCGTCTGTATCCATTCTGAGGCTGCCAGACCCGGTGTTGTCGATCGAACGCTTTGATCGCTTGCGCAATGCCGATCACGTCCGCCGGCTGCACATCGTCGACGCCTGCCAGGCGCTGAACTTTCCCGTAGCTTACAAGTACGAGCGAAATTTCGGTGCTGGCCGCGACGTAAGCCATATCCGCGACGGAGTTAGCTTCGAACGGCTGTTTTCCATCAGCGAATATACAGTGCACAAGGCGGTCACCCGGCTGTCATTGCTGCGCTGGGCCTTGTACCAGTACCTGATCGGCAATTCCGATGCACACGGCAAGAACGTATCGTTCTATTGCCGCCCGGAAGGGCTGGCACTCGCACCCTTCTACGATCTTGTGAGTGTAGTGCAGTACGACAGTCTCGACCACGACACAGCAATGGCTTATGGCGACGAGTTTCGGCTGCAAGAGTTGAGCCCGTTTGCCTGGGCTGACTTCGCCCGGCGAACCGGCACGCCGCGGCCATTGCTGGCGCGCGAGATGACCCGCATGGGCAAGGCCGCACTGGAAGCGGCCCCGGCGCAAGCTTGTGCGGAAGATTACATCGATGATGAGCGGGCTTTCGTCGAACGGATTTCGGCCTTCGTTCACGACCAGGCGCGGCAACTGGTCGATCATGCAGCACCGATGCAAAAGGTCGACGCCAGCCTGCTGTAGCTTCCAAATGGGTCCGCGGGGCCTGATGGGGTAGCGGGTGAGAACAGGATCTCTTGTGTAGAACCCGACTATCGGCTGGCGTGCTCGCGAACGATTGCCGCCATGGAATCCGAAAGCCGTTGCTCGGCGGCGCGGCGCCAGAACCTGCGGGCAAGTGAGTAAGCTTCGCCCCACACTTCCAGCGTGTTCACTGACGCATGCGGCTGGTGGATAGCGCTGTTTCTGAGGTTGCCGCTTGCAGGGGGCGCGTACGCCATCGGCAGCTGGTCGTACGCAGGTGCGACGCGGTAGCCGTTATCTTCAGGGAACAACGACACGTTGTATTGGTGGCGATCGGTGTTAGCGATCAGTGCCGCGAACGCATCCAATAGTGTGATCTGATGCAAACCGTCTGCGCTCAGCTCACTACTTCTGTACATGTCCGCCGCGGAGCCTGTCCAGCTACCGTCTGTATTCGCCGATGCCGCCGCTAAAGTCATGACTTGCCGGCGTCCTGTTTCGCCAACCCGATCAAATCGAGCAACAATCAGACACCTGAGGCCATCCATATCCAAAAGCTCGGTTTGGGCGGAGTCGATGAAGAGGTCGAACCGATTTTCTGCGGTCTTGATCGCCGACGGGCCAGCTATCTGAAGGCCCGGCTGCAACGCCGGTTTTCCTGCGCAAAATCGGTTCGACCCGTTGTCCAGAAAAGCCCCTACAGGGTATATTGATTTTCTATACCCCGAGGGGTATATTTCGAGAATACACCCTGTGGGGGATACCCGTGGACTACACAATACACACGCCAAGGCAGCTTGGCCAAACCCTTCGCGGGCAGCGCAAGTCGCAGAAGCTCACTCAGAAGGACGCGGCAAAAGTGGTCGGCCTCTTGCCCAAGACGGTTTCGAAACTGGAACTCGCAGCTGACACCGCGACGGTCGAAAGCCTTTTTAAATTGCTGTCGGCATTGCAACTGGAGCTCGTCGTGCGGTCCCGGTCACCCGAAGTCCGGGACAAGGAGTGGTAGCTCGTGGCGCGTCAATCCAAAAGTCGACGCCTGGGCGTATGGATGAACGGCGAGCTGGTGGGCCACTGGACCATCGACGCTACCGGGCAGCATGAGTTTCGTTATGCTGAGACATGGATTGCGGCCGACGAAACCCGCCCGCTATCACTGTCCATGCCATTGCAACCCGCCGATACACCCTATCGCGGTGATCTCGTCGAATCCTTTTTCGACAATCTGTTGCCCGATAGCATCGACATCCGTCGCCGCGTTCAGGCACGGTTTGGCGCCGCTTCTGTCTCTGCATTCGACCTGCTGTTTGAGGTAGGTCGGGAATGTGTCGGCGCCGTGCAATTGCTGCCACCGGATAACCAACCGGAAAGCATCCGGCAAATTGATGCCGAACCGCTCGACGAGGAAGGCGTCGCTGGCGAGTTGCGAGCCGCAATATCTGCGGCACCGCTCGGTCAGCGCGATCATGATCCGTTTCGCATTTCACTTGCTGGCGCTCAGGAGAAATCGGCGCTGCTTTTGCATCAGGGCCAATGGCACCGCCCAACCGGGGCTACCCCAACCACGCACATCTTCAAACTGCCACTTGGCCGCGTCGGCAACATGCAGGCCGACCTGTCGACCTCGGTGGAAAACGAGTGGCTCTGCCGGCAGATTGTCCACGCATTCGGGATTCCCGCCGCCAACTGCCAGATAGCCGATTTTGCAGATCAGCATGTATTGATTGTCGAGCGTTTTGACCGCCGATTGGCCAGGGACAAGACGTGGTGGATCCGCTTGCCACAGGAAGACATGTGCCAGGCAACAGGCAGCCCGGCCGCTGCTCGATACGAAGCCGATGGTGGGCCGGGTATCGCCGCTATATCCTCGCTGTTAATGGGCTCGCAGGACGCGATTACTGAGCGGCGGGTCTTTTTCCAGACGCAGGTTCTGTTCTGGATGCTGTGCGCCACGGACGGGCACGCGAAGAATTTCAGCGTCTTCATCGGGCCACGTGGCCGTTTCTCGCTGACCCCGAGCTACGATGTGATTTCGGCATACCCGATCCTCGGCAGCGGCAGGAACCAGCTCGCGCCGCAGAAAGCGAAACTGGCGATGGCCGTACTCGGCAAGAACAGGCACTACCGGTGGGCAGAGATTCAGCCTCGGCACTGGCTATCAACTGCCCGGGAAATCGGCCTGAAAGTCACGGCGGAAGAAGACATGCTGCACCTTGGCGATCATGCGCCAAGGGTAGTTGAAGAAGTCTCCGCGATGCTGCCCGGTGATTTTCCTAAAGCGGTTTCTGAACCAATTTTTGATGGGCTCTTGCGATCAGCGAAGAAGCTGGCTCATATCGCGGGTTAACCCTGATTGCCGACCAACAGCCGCAACGTCGGGTCCGGCTTTTCGGCACACTCATGTACTGAAAATCGTACAGGGTGATAAGCCGGAACGATTGGCGAGACCTTCCAAAGACAAACAGATTTCGGAGAATGGCTCGATCGGGAACGTGACGAACAGCGTTCGTCAATCGGCCCTGGCCGCGATACGCACGTGATCCGCTGCCTCGCGGAGAATCGTTACCCGTTCGTTGGATTCGATCAGTCGTAACAAGGTCTCGACATCGCCGGCGCGGAAATAGCCGGTCACGTGCAGGTTCCCGAGCTCGGGATCGTCGATGGTAATGCGCGTCGGCGTGTAGCGGCCCGCTTCGGCGATGACCTCGGCCAAGGTCTCGCCCTGGAAATCCAGCATGCCTCCCTGCCAGGCGCGCTGCCGGGCCAGTTCCCGCGGTTCGACCCGCGAGACGGCGGCCTGCGTTTCCCCGTAGGCTAACTTGTCGCCCTGCGCGAGCGTTTGCGGCGCGAGCTTCGCGGGCCTGGCGTCCTGCGCCTGCTCTTCTTTGACGGTGGCGGGCAACACCTCGACCACGCCCTCGGTAACGGTGACTTCGACTACTTCGCCACGGAGGTAGACATTGAACGCGGTGCCGACTGCCCGCACGGTGCCGCTACCGGCAATGACGCTGAATGGCCGCGCGGACTGCGGTGCGATGTCGAAATGGGCTTCACCCTGTAACAGGTACACGCGACGCGCGTCGTCGCTGTAAACAATCCTCGCTTGCGAGTCGGTGTTTAACGTGACGACCGAATTGTCCGGCAGGCGGTGCTGCTGGTATTCGCCGAGCGCGGTCTGGAAGGTCGCCTCGTAGTGCCCGGACGGGGGCTGCAACAGCAACATCGCGAGCACGGCGATGGCCGCCAGTCCGGCAGCGGCCGCGAGTGGCAGTGTGCGACGGCGCCAGCGACGGCGCTGCAGCCACTTGTTGACCACTTCGGGGTCCGGCGTATCAGTCTCGAGCTGACGCAGGACATCGAGCTGGCCCCACTCCTGCTGCAGCTTGGCAAAGGCCGGTCGGTTCTCCGGCCGTGCGTCCAGCCAGGCATTAAATTGCTCGCGCTCGTCCGGCGTGAGGTTTTCGAAGTCGACCAGCCAGTTGAGCGCCTCGTCTTCGGCGCAGCTGGCCTGCACATCGTCGCGTTGGTTCACGACGACTCACTACTTCGAAGTGATGTGATGTCTATCGGTCGCATGCCGTCCGTCTCTTGCCGGTCCGGGCAGCGACGCGGCCCGTCCGGGCGGGCTTCGCGCTGCTCGTTTTGCAACGCCTGCAACTTTTTGAAACTTTGCGCGACCTGCTCACGGACCGTGTTGGTCGACCGGCCGAGCTGTGCCGCAATCTCGCTGCAGCTGTAACCGTATACCCTCCGTAAGACGAATGCATGACGCATTCGTTCCGGCAATTGCGCGATGGCAACGCACAGGCTTTCGAACTCGCGCTCCGACATGACCTGCCGTTCCACGGACGGCGCCTCGTCGGTCGTTACGATCTCGTCCATGTCGGGTGGCGCACGCAGGTCCACGGGCCGGCTTCGGCGATGCCCGTCGTTGACGAGATTGCGCATGGTGACGATCAGGAAACTCAGCGGCGTTTGGATCGTCTTGCCGGCACACAAGTGATGATGCGCTTTCAGAAAGGTTTCCTGAACCAGATCGTCGGCATCGGCGCCGCGGCCGACCAGGTGAATGGCAAAGCGCGTCAGACGCTCGCGGTATTCACGAAACAACGCTTCCGACTGGTCCGGGACGGCAGACATCACAAAAAGGTATCAGGGCAATTGACAGAATGCTACTTATAGTCTGTGGACCTATAGTCATCAAAGCGGATTATTTGCGGGGATGGCATATTCCCGCGACGAACAAATAATACTGGGCGAATTCGGCAGGCGCGTGCGCGCGGCGCGCAAGGCCCAGGGCTGGACACAGGAGGATCTTGCCAGCGAGGTGGGCGTCGACCGGACCTACATCGGCGGCATTGAACGCGGCGAGCGAAACCTCAGTCTGCTGAACATCAACAGGATCGCCGTGGCGCTCGACGAGAACTTCGATGGCCTGTTGCCGTTTCGCGTGAAGCCACGACGCTCGAGGTAATTAAAGCGTCGCGCGCAATGCACGAAAGCCGTCGATGAGCCGGGTTTTGGCGGTTGCTTCCGACACGTTGCAGTCACGTGCAATTTGCCCGCAGGAACGCCGGTAAACCTTTTTGAAAACGAGCGCCCGGCGGCAGTCGGCTGGCAGCCGTGCGAGCGCCCGGCAGACGATTTCGAGTTCGGCCGCGGACTGCGACGCGCCGTGATCTCTGGCCTTGGCCGATGCCTGTTGAATCAAGTCGCCGACATCGCCAAGGCCTGCCGAGTCGGCCTCACGGCGCAGAAACTCCAGCGCGGTCGCAATCGACTCCGCCGCTTCTGCAGGCGTCTCTTCAACCACGACGGTGTCGCTCTCCATCATGCGGCTCTCGAGGCCGAAACAGCGTCCCCCGGCAACGCGCCATTCGGGGCCGTCCGGCAAGCGGTGTGCTACGCAGTATACAGGCGCAATGCCGTCACGGCGGCAGGGCCCGGCGGCGTCCCATTCGAGGCCGCGCGACAAGCGACGTGCCACGCAAATTACAGGCGCAGTGCCATCATGGCGGCAGAGCCCGGCGGCATGCCTTTGCCGGCGCTCCGACAGTCCGTGTGGCGGGCGGGTTACGGGCTTTTAGGCCATGACTATTGTCTGTTCAGACAATAGTCGCCTTCACCTACGGTTGCGCAGTGAACCCGCGCATCGCAGCCAAACAATTCGGACTTATCGTCCGTCAACGGCGTCTCAAAGCGAGCATGTCGCAGGAGACGCTTGCAGCGGAAGCAATGTGCCACCCAACCTACATCAGCCTGGTCGAACGCGGCCTGCGTAACCCCAGTCTGGACACGATACTCAAGCTCGCCGCGGCCCTGAACTGCCCGGCCTGGCTACTGGTTCAGGAAACCGAAGCGCAACTGTAAAGGGGTCGAACCTATTTAGTTTAATCTGCACCGGCCTTGCTGCTATTTGCTGGTGTAGAGGCACATGTCCAACCACGATTCTTTTCCCGTGATTGTGTTATCTGCGCCGATAACGCTACAAACCGTAACGGTCTTACACTGCCTCGCCGGTAACTGCTCCCGAACCGGCCTGCGGACCGCGCGGCGATATACCTGTCACCAAACTAAAACCGATTCGAATCCGTTAGTTCCTTTTATTAATTGACCTAGGTTTGCAGCAAGCTGGCCGCATGACCGAAGAGCGCCGACTCCTTACGTCGGAAAAGGCTTGCCAATCGCAGCGCCCGTTCGGCGAGGGCATACTCTCGTTTTCGCAACCACAGTACGTCGTAGCAACGCGCTTTCAGTTCCGGTGCGCTGACCCGATCGGCAAGCGCTCGCAATCGGGCCAAGTCTTCCTCGTCCAAATCGGCCGGAATCGGCCGGAATCGGCGAGCGTCCTTCACTCGTTTGTACCATTGGTGCAAACGGCTCATGCGTGTTCTCTTCCCGGAAGTGATACATCGCGACTTGCGCGATGACATTGAGAAGCTGTTGCACCTCAAGCGGGATCGTTTCGTCTCGCGATTCCTCATGGCGTTTGCCGTCGTAGTACTCACACTCTCTGCGTCCGGCGGCCTCGATCACCTCGTCGACAATAGCAACGGTTTGATCCACGGCGCTCATGTGGATTTGTTGCCGAGTGTCGTGATCAGGTCGCCAATGCGTGCCAGCAGCACCGCGGCCCGCTCCTCCGCCTGCGCTTGCTCCACAAACCCCGGCACAACGTTGATGAATTCGTCATCGGCAAGCAGTTCTGCGAACTTATCGTGCAAGTACTGGTTCACGGCAGAGGGTGCGTCAAAGCAATCGGCGACGATACTCGGCCGACCATCGATGACGCGGCCAACACGTCCTCAAGATCGTGGCTGCCAAGATTATCGCCGGCGCTGCGGCCTTAATGCGCCTCGAGTTTCGTGGCCAGGAACAGCGGCGCCGACACCACCCGCAATTGCAGGTCATGGACGGTGTGGGTTTCGGCCGTGTCGATAGCCGCTTGGTACCATTGATTAGTGAATCCCAGGATCGACGCCTCGTCCGGCATCTCATCTACGGTGATGCCGTCAACCGTGTAGCGACAGCGTGGTCCGTCTTTGTCCGGTGCAAACCCCAGTTTCAAAAGCCGCTTCTCAAATTGAAAGAACGCCGGCAGATTCATAACCTCGACGATCAGATCGACGTCGAGCGTGGGACGAACGCCAACCACGGATTTATCGGTGATCAAAAACGCGGCTGTGCTGCCGCCGACGAAAACCACCTCATCCAAGAGGTCCTCAAGATGCTGCGCAACGCTGGCAACGACATCGATGCTTTTTGCCTTGCTGACTCGACTCATGGCAAGCGTTCTTTGAGTAATCGATGGGCAATCGCTTTCTCGCGCTGCCTCCCAATGCGGAATACGTCCAGAAGCGCCAATAGCTCGTAGAGAATTGGATCGCGCGCAGCTGCATACGCCGCGGATTTGTATAACGGCGACAGCGAATACCCCATGACTGAGCCGGAGGCGTACGGCCACACGGGCAACAGATCATCATCCATGGCGAGCTCCTCGGCCAACAAGGGCGCCGCGAATGCCGTAGGAATGCCGCGGGCTGGCTCGCCCCGCTCCGCCGGATACACGTACTTAACGCCGTGCACAATGAATTCGAGCAGCCCAGCATTGTCCGCTTCCGGCCGCCCGGTGCGGCCACTCTTGCGAACCAAGCCACAACGGCTAGCGCGTCGAATGGCTGCGTTGACCTCCGACACTGATACGCGCGTCTCCGCGGCGATGGATCGGTGCGTACATTCCGACTGGGGCTGCAAGTCTATTTCGTCCAATGCCTCCTGGAGTCCGCCGAGATCGGACGCGCGTAGTTGGAGCATGCGTTTTTCCACAGCGACGCGGATTATAGAACCGCCCCATGTAACCGAAGATATCAGCCCGCGCTTCATCCCAACAACGGCAACGACGGCGGCTCACCCGCTCATCTTTCTTTCGGGAGAATAAACTCTCCATAACAGCATTGTCGTGGCACTCGTCGGTGCGGCTCATTTTGCACTTGATGCAATGCTCCGAAAGGCATCCTCAACACTGCGTGGAAGCGGGCAAGTACCTGGGCGTCAGAGAGGTCGACGACCAGATCTGGCTGGTGACCTTTCTCGACTACGATCTGGGATACTTCGATAATGAAAGGGGCCGGGTGGAACCCGGCCCCAATCCGTTCATGCCGGACAAAGTGTTAACTATGTGTCCGGAACAAGGTGTAAACCATGTGACCGGTTAACACCCGGGGGAAAATGGCGCGCCCGGCAAGATTCGAACTTGCGACCCCTGCCTTCGGAGTCCACCAGAGCAACAGTAAGTAATTGTTTTGTTTACCATTATGTGGCAGGACGCCCGTTGCAGTTGCAGCATTGTGCACATAGATGCATGACTAAATCACGCAAATCTCACGCAGCAATGCGTTCGTTAGGGCCTTGCGCTGCTTTCCACCTTGACGCCTGCCGCCTGTGCCGACCAGGCTGAAGTTCGACCAATAAAGTCACATTCTTCGGTCATCCCCACCCGGCCGCACAAGCGGCGAGTCTATTCTTCGTGATTGTGAGTAAAGTGATGCGCCATGTCGAACGTTTCTCACTTCTCAACCAGATCGAATTGGTCGAACCATACTTCGAAAACCCGCGTGAACTGCATTGCCCGGAAGCGCTACGCCCCGGAGCCGATGGCACGGCGATTCCTGGAGCGTACGCTGTATGCTGATCTGCGAACACAGCATCTCGTCTCAAAGGCGCGCTCGCTATTTGTTTGACGTGATTAGTGACTTGGTCATTGGCGCGTTCGACAAAGCGACCGAGGAATTTCGAGCTGCCGCTTTGCCTGTTGGCTACAGCCGAAATTGACCAATCGGTCCCACGTCGGGCGAGATAAAAATCTGTGCAAATTCGCGCAAAACTTTCTTAAACCAACGGGAAGGCGGAAATCTCTTCAGGCTCATCTTCTGCCGGGTGTCGTACGTGCCGTGGCCGATTTCGCCGCCAGCATTTTTCTAGAATTCAGAAAGTTAGATGCCGACATACGAATATTTACCGGCAGATATTTGGTGAATATTCATCTGCAACCTGAATACTCATTTTTGCAGGGGTGAACTAGTAATGAACAGAAAACTCGTGCTAAACCAGACTGAAATCTGAGCGAATAGGACTGAAGAAAATGGGACATCGGGAACAGGTACTAGGTTATCTAAGCAAGGTCGCCCCGCGGGCAGCGAGCAACGCGGACATTGTTTCGCACACGCATATCAGACCGCATCAACAGGTCTTCCAGATCACGAAGCGCCTTATGGATGAGGGCCTGATCAAAGGCCGGCGCGTTGGCAAAGAGTGGCTATTCACTGCCGGGGCGGATCATTAGGCGGCGCCGGCGAAGACACAGGCAAAGAGCGCAGCACAGCCGGCGAATACCGGAGCGCGCCTGTCCTCCTCGGAATTCGAAGTACTGGCGACACAGGCAATGGTTCGAGAATTTGGTACTCAACTATTGCCAGGAAGGGTGGACGGCGTGCCCAAGCAATTTGATCTGGTCTCGGGGGACGGGCGCATCGCCGGTGATGCGAAGTACTACACGGCCGTAAACGGAACAAGTCTCCCGCCGGCGAAGTTCGCGACGATTGCTGAATATCTCTGGCTGCTGGAAAAAACCAAGGCCAGGGAAAGATTCCTCATCTTCGGCAATGACCGGCGTGTGCCGGAGTGGTGGCTTGACAGGCACGGCGATTTGACGTCTTTTACGTTTTACTACCTGAGTGATGGTGGAGTTTTAGAAAGACTGAATTAGCCGGCAGATAATGAAGTACGCAGTAGGTGACAACAACGATAAAGTAGAAGCCGTTCCCGGGGCCAAGGGTGATTGCCCGGCCTGCGGGGCTGCATTAGTTCCAAAATGCGGCCCGGTTAGGATGAATCACTGGGCACATAAAGGACGGCGACACTGCGATCCATGGTGGGAAAACGAAACGCTATGGCATAGAGAGTGGAAAGGTCACTTTCCGGCTGAATGGCAGGAGATTTGCCTAAACGATGCAGATACGGGTGAGAGGCATATTGCCGACGTACGCGCCGAAAACGGCATAGTCGTCGAGTTCCAGCACTCCTTTATGAGACGAGAGGAGATGGTTGCCCGCGAAGCGTTTTACAAAAACATGGTCTGGGTGGTTGACGGGACAAGGCTAAAGACAGACAAGGCCCGGTTTCTTAAGAATGGCCGTCATCTCAACGATATCTGGCGAGGCCTTATATTCCTGACTCAGTTCCCGGAAGAGACTTTTAACAAGAACTGGGTGGGAAGGTCCAAGCCGGTATTTTTTGACTTTGCCGGCCTTAGCGAAAACATACCAGAAGGCAAAGGAAAGTTGCTTTGGTGCCTTTTACCCGGCGCCGTCAGCAGAGGGTCTATCGTTCTTTCTATCAAGCAAAGCGATTTTGTAGAAAGAGTGAAAGCCGGCGACCTGATGGATTTCATTGGCGAGGTCTACCGTTACGGGCAAAGTCATAATCAGCTGATAACGCAGCGTGCTATCAATAGAGAAAAAGAATGGTTGGCAATGAAATACAGCCGAAGGAAGCCGGGACGGCTTCGCAGAAGACGCAGGCTGTAATGAACGGAGGCTCATGGTGAGCCTCCGCCTTTCTGCCGGCCGTACAGGTAATCGACAGCCCGCTGCACGTGCGCTGTGGCAGCGAAGATCGCTTTGTTGTCGTTCTTCAGAACTTTCAGCCATGAGCCGATATAGGCGGCGTGATCGCTGAGATCTTCGAGCTTTAGCCCCAGATCGGCGCAGCGAATTCAGCTTGCTCTGTGACCTGGCGTTCATCTTTTGCCTGTGATGACGAAAGATCCCTGAACACATTCCACGCCAATAGGCCGGTCAGCACGACAATAATCCATGTAAGCAGCATTATCCTGCGCTGTAGACGAACATTTTCGCGCGTCCCGACCGCCGTAGTCTGTTGCATCATTAGCTCCTGGCTCGAGGATGCACGCTGTACAAGTGTCTTAGACCGCCGGTTAATGTTCTCCCGAAAAATGCCTGCCAAGGACGGATTTTCTGTTCGATAGTATTCGGGACGGCATGGAGAAAATGCCGCGACCCCGTGCGAAAAGCTGATTTTTTGGTCCGAGAATCGTTCGATTTCGGCGGCGAGAAGGCCGGTCTCCGTGGCAGTGGAGAACAGATCACCTAGCCGATTTAGTCTCTTGAGCGCGTTTCGTGGTAGCGAGGCTTTGAGCTCCGAAGTAATGTGGCGGAGCGCAAACTTCCGTTCAAGACCGGCAAGGACTCCCAATAAAGACCAGCGGCTGAGCAAGCCGTTAATGCGATGATCAAGAAATACCGGCAAGGCTGAATCACGACCTCCGTACATTTCAAGCTTATCCTCCGGAAAATTATCGCGCCGTGCGGCTATGACAGCATATAACCCCTTTGGTCCGGCTGGCCGAATAGGCCACGAAAATCTGAGACCCGGAACCTCGCCATAGGCCCACGCATCAAAGTCATGGTCAATACCAAGGACGTGAAGTGCAGGCTCGCTTTGCGCCATATCGTCATCGCGTGGAGAAAAAGGTTGTGCCTTCATTAGAGTAAGGAATTCGCATACGGGCATTTCCGTACCTGACTCCTCAGACGAAAAGTACCCTGGCAGATTCCTTTGGAACCAGTTGCGAAGCTCACTACGCAGCGCACTACGCGCGTTGCTTATCGCCCTCTCCTTCTGGAGCTCAGGACCGATAATTTCATAGCCGCGTCCCCGGGGCCGGATCTCAGTCTGATATGTTTGTCTAAGTATGTGTTCATACCGGCCGCCTACTTCTTCCTTCACGACAAACATCATGACGATGCAGGAAACGGCGCTTGTAAGAGCGTATATTCTGCACTCAGCGTAATCGACGTCATCCGGGAGTGCTGCTGTACGGTGCGGTCCAACAAACCGTTTCGGGCCGGGGCGCGCTATATAGCCGAGATTAGACCAGCCGCCGCCTGAAATGGTTTCCTTTCGTTTTCGCAGCCAATCTGCTGGATTGCGCCCGAGCGCGCCGGTTTCTTCCTTGTCCCAGCCGAGCCTGGCGAAGCCGGCAAAGAGTCCGTCATCGTGTGAAGGAAAGTAGTATTCGATAGCCCAGAGACTGCGCAAGCGTATTGACTCGTCTTGATGTGGCTGCGACCGGGCGTTTTCCTCCGCATCGTGTGACCTGTGAATTTCAAGGTGCTGATAATCGGGATTTGAAATGATTCGGGGAAACCGGCGATGCGCAGCCCTGTGAAGCCTGTAATGTGAAGCTGTCAACAAATCAGAACGCATGCGGCCAGTCCGGATACTAGATCGCCTGTTAGTCGGGACCATAGAATAACACGCAGTTCCGCGTGTTCTTGAAGCGCAACAGCGACTCGCGCGGACGATTAAGAGCGCCTAGGCGGCGCTCTCCCCGGCGGAGGTTGCCTGCAAACCGTGCAGGTAATCGACAGCCCGCTGGGCGTGCGCCGCGGCGGCGAAGATCGCCTTGTTGTCGTTCTTCAGAACCTTTAGCCACGAGCCGATATAGGCGGCGTGATCGCTGCGATCTTCGAGCTTTAGCCCCAGGTCGGCGCAAAGGAATGCCGCGCCAAGCTCCCGACAAGAGTAACTGCTGTCTAAGCCAGTCCTCGACGGACTGAATCAGCGGACTAAGCTGGACACTTGTCTGGCTACCAAGATAGGAGGACAGCGCAGCTTCCATCGCAGGCTTAAGAGTCTCCTTCCAGAAAGGAAACTCTTTGACGGCAGAGGAGAAAAACTTATGCGCCTGTTCAATGCCTGTCGGCATCTTTCTCTTTTTTCCCTTGTGCTCGAACTCCCATTTCTCCTGAAAGAACTTTCCGGAAAGAAGCGACGCCAGCTTACTTAAGGGGCCCGTTTTCCACGCGTAGTGAGACGGCTGAAGTTTTTTAGCACTTAATAACCAGACCTCTGGGAGGAATTCACGGATGTCGCCATAGTGAGCATTTCGAAGCTTGTATCCGTGCCCGGCATCGGCATAAGCGCCAGCATCTTCTTTCTTTACCGGTGTTTCAGTTACAAGCGTGATCGACTTGCCTTCATTATCAAGTAGCCTGTGCGTATGCTCCAATCGGCCGGATGTCTTGTAGTATCTTCCTTCGACTTCCAGAGCGTGAACTTCCGTTACTGCTCCGACCGTGTGGACGGACGGCAATTGATCGGACGACCGAAAGTAAAGCCGGATCGAAAAGCGGTCCTCGTGCGAGCCATCTGCATGGTGGAGGAAGTCGTAAGGCTGCGGGGTGAATTTGTGAAAGCCGCCGCCTTTGAGCGCAAAGGCCATGGCGCTCAATACTGTGGATTTTCCGGAATTATTCGGCCCGATGAGAAAGGCGGGCGTGCCGGAATGAATGTCGAGATCGATTGACGGAAGTCCTCGAAAGTCCCTGATTTCGAGCCTGTCTGGCGTGAATTCGATCATCGGATATCTTGATTCCGTTGGCCGCCAGTAATCCGAGATTGACTATCCGGCGCGTGCAGCTTCGGTAGCAATGTGACCGGCAAATTCGGTTACAAAGGTCTTGATGCCGGTCAATTCGCTCAATCCGGAATATTCTCCCGTGCTGGCAGCCTCGCGTGGCGAGAGAACAAGAGACGCTGCGCTATACAAACTTTCCTGCACAAGCTTGCGGCAAAGAATGTCATAGCGGTCCGCATATGATGCGCCCTTGAATTCTTGGAAGACCGGAAAGTGCGGCGAGGAATCGCGTACCGGCTCGCGGGACTTCGGAGCATCCTCCAGCAACATGAGCCAACCGGCGAAAGGCCGGGTCTGATCGCCAAAAGCCCCTTCCCTGTATGCAACCCAGAAATCGTGCGCAGTTCCAATCGCCTCTTCCGCGCGATTGTTGGCATTGTTGCCAAATGAAGGGCCGACCTGGCTCTTGAACTCCAGCGCGGCGATGAGCCGGCCCTCGTGCATCACGAGCATGTCCCATAACTTTGTCGGGCGAAAATATCCGGGCAGTGTCAGAACGCGGCGCTTCAGATGAATGCTGGCGTTCCTCAGCCCGTTTGCCCTGACAATATCGGCGACGAGAGCGAGAAAGCCGTCCATGTTCTTGCCGGCTGTAACACCGGCACGCTCACCCTGATCTGCTTTCCCGGCCTCAATCTGCTTCTGCCGGGCTTTTTCCCGATTTCCCCAGAAAGCCTGAACAGCTTCGCGCGTTTTATTTTCGTAGTCTGCCAGATCAATCGCCATTGCTATCCTTCACCGTTGCCGCCAAGCGCCGCGCGTTCCTCCTTGCCCAGGCCATAAAGCCGGAAGGCTGCCTCATTGCAGGTCTCAGCATCGCCGGTTCTCGCCGCATCAATCAAGGATTTTCTTAGGTGTTTATCCACATCGCCCCATCGGGGCAAGCGAATTCGTCGTAGGTATTGTGCCTGAAAGCGAAGATAACCGCCGCGCATCCGCGTTGAGTATGTCGCAACAAAAAGCCGTGCGATCCCGGAGAGCAAGACCGCCTGCAGGGCCCGAAGGTCCCATTCGTCACTGACGATGTAATAGAGATTATGATGCGGATAGAGATTTCCGTCTTCATAAACGATCTGCGCTTCGCCCTTAATATCCGGAATTAAGAGCTTGGGCCGCTTTGCAAGCGCCGGATAGATGCGGTCGATCGTCCGGTACCAGTTGGCAGGCGCTTTCTGCGCCACATGGCGTTTGTCGATCTGGTCCTTTCGCTCTTCGAGATAGGCCTTGAGCTTCGGAAATCTGTCGAGCGGGACCAGCCCGCCCTCGTCTGCAAAAGGATTGACGATGCCGAAGCCGCGCCACTGAACATGTCCTGACTTGATGTCGCGCGTCATGACCAGCGGGAGCTTCCGATCCGGCTCTACATCGAGCTCTTCAAAAGGCCCGATGAAAGCTTTGTCCGCACCGGTTGCGACTCCGATTCCGACTTTGCAGCCGGCATCCTGAATAGCGGGGAAATCCTGCTCCAGACGCCGGACGACGGCAAGCTGGTCAAACGATTCCAGTATCCAGGGCTCGCGGCCGGCCGCGACGCCTGTCAGTTCCTTTATCGGGCTGCCTGCTGCAGGCAATTTCCTGGCGACAAGTGAATGCGACAGGACTCTGAGCTCGTCCCGATCAATCGCTGGCCGGCGCACGATGCGCGTCCTGGTTCCCTTTTCTTTCGCAATAACGGTGATTGCCGGATAGGCAATCACTTCACTGTGGAATGCCGGCGTATCGACCATGTCGATATAAACTCTGAGGTGATAGTCATTGGCGACCATTTCCCGAAGCGGGCCACCGTAGCGGTTCTTCATCCAGCGATCTGCGCAGATAAATGCGAGAACGCCGCCTTTACGGAGAAGATCCAGTGAACGCTCGATGAAGGGAATATAGATGTCGGCACGATCAAATACGGTCTTGTACCTGCCGCGGTACTCTGCGATCAGCGCATCCGGAATCAGTTCCTGGCGGACATAGGGCGGATTGCCGACGACAAGATCGAACGATCCGCTCATTGACGTAAGCAGGAAGTCTCCTTTGATAAGCCAGTTGTCGGCGAGATCCTCTGCCATCTGCTGCTCGATATGAGCTTCTTGCAGTAACGCTATGACTCTGGTGCGCGTTGCTGCGTAGGTGTCTTCATGAAGTTCAACGGCTGTTATTGCATTGCTCAAATCCTCTGGATCAGCATCTTTATCTGCGTGCTTTCTCCATGATTGAAGCAAACGCTCGATAGCCACCAGCAGAAAGTCGCCTTCACCGAATGACGGCTCCAGGAGCGAAAGGCGGTGGAGTGGTTTGTCCGGGGTATAACCTGCGAGGTCGAGAATAAACTCAACGACCTCGGCGCGGGTGAAGATGGCGCCGCGCTGCTCGGCTCCGGCGCTGCGAAGCTCCTCCAAAGCGGATTCGACCGGGCACATGCCCGGCAATGATGCCTGCGTTCGGTGTTGCTGCTTAAGCTGGTCCATCTGTTTTCGATACTCCCGGGAGGCAACAGCCGTCCGCAAGGCTCCAAACTAGCAACAGATCGGCTTCAATAGAAGGAAGAAATTGCAGGACGGGATTCTTGGGCATTTTCCACAAATTTGCCACAACGCCACAAAGACCGATTCGGAGAATGGCGGAATTCTGCGGATTACAGCAGGCCCGATTCTTGTGGCAAAAACGGCCCTGAAGGGCCATTACTTTCCGTATTATGCTGCTAAGTGATTGTTTTTATTATGGCTGTAGAGACGCGACTTGAACCCGCGACCTCCGGCGTGACAGGCCAGCCCCAGTTTCGCTCCGGGATACTGATCGACTATTTCGAGGAGGACGGCGTCATCTTCAGAAGCATCCCCGTGATCACCTGCATCTCAGATGTACTTCTTGAAATAGGACACGCGTAGACGAAGCGCGATCGCGAACAAAACAACAAACGGCGGTATAACCCAACGCGGATTCATCGGTACAGGCGGCACCAGGTACACCGCCCACACCAGCAGCAGGAATACTGGCACAGCCCGTTTCGCGCGGTGGTAGATGAAGCCCGATTCTCGTCCCCCACCGGTTCGACGCATCAACCAACCGTACAGACCGTCCGCCACCGCAGTCGTACCGACTAAAACAAACAGCGGCAGGCTCAGGATCAGCACCGCGAGGCGCATCGCAAAGAGCTGCAAGCCCAGTAGCGCCGTTTCGACGAGGACCCACAGTCCATCGATAAGAGCCGCCAACAGCCCACTGCGTTGTGTCGTCAGCCAGGTGCCAAGGCCGGTTTTCACCAACACCCAGTCGTGTGCCGCGGTGACGGTCGCATCCACGAAACGGCCGGCGTCAGTACTCGAATCCAGCCCGAGAATCTGTCGTTCTGTCGCGATCAACCGGCCCAGCGCTTGGGTGCCGTCGACCCAGATGACGATGACGAAAAATAGATCGATGAGCAGCACCAGGACGCACAGCGCTGCGACCCACCGCACCCAGCGCCACAGCCCGCCTAGCACGCTGTGTTCCGGAATTAGCGGACCTGCTGGCCGAGGATAGATCGCGTACGCACTGTCGTGGGATCTGGTCATTACTGTTGACAACCCGCGTAACGCACCAGACATTCGGTACGAATTTCATCGAGCCCCGAGGGCATGCAGCGGTCCTTGCCGGGCAGCGGCATGCGCAGTTTGTACAGATGCCCGCCATGCAACAGCGCAAAACACTGGCCTTTCGGCAATGCCATCACATCCGCCGGCATCAGCATTTCAGTATCGGTTTCCATCAAGCGATCGGCGTTTTGCGAGATGAAGTCAACCGGCGTGTCGGGTTCGTTGTTGTCGGTGACGCGTGACTCCGCGGTTTTGGTGAATACCCGCACCCGCGGCAGATGCTCAGTGAGCACTCTTGCGGTGTGTTCATTCCGGACGCGGAGCATCAGCAGTGTGTTGAAGTTGCCGAGAATTTGTCCCGCCTTGGCGCGATCACCGATGCCCGCTTCGATGTCTGCCGTTGTCTGCGTGTAGGCGGTTACCTGAATTCCGGCGCCACCGGCTTTATTGAGCAGCGGAATGAACTCCTGACCCACCAGTTCGGCAAACTCATCGGCGTGCACGACGCAGGGCGCACGCCGATGACTGCGTGCCTGCGGCAAGCCTTGCGTGTCGCCGTGCTTGTAGAGCCGACCGGCGACCGAGGTCAAGTCAGCGAACATCGAGTTGCCGACGGCGCTCGCCACGTCCGGATCACTGAGCGCATCAAGGCCAACATAGACGATGCCGTTTTCGCGAATCACCCGCATCCAGTCCAGTATCGGTCGGTCGTCATTGAGATCTGCGTAGCGCGGTGCGAGCAGTTCGCCTACGGGACCCGAAGTAAGCTTTTCCAACAACGGCAATAAGGACGCCGTGAGCTTATCGAAATAGGTCTTGTCGTAGTCGAACGCGCTGCGGAGGCCGTCGGCCACCGGGTCGTAGAGCCCGCGCTCATTAGCGAAGCGAATCAGCGCCAGCGCGTAGTGGTCGCGACCGCGATGTGACAGCGTCAGGTTCTTGGGCTCGATGTTGCTCTCTATTGTCTGCACCGCCTCTCGCCAATCGCCAAGCATGATTTTATCTAGCCACCATTCGTAGTAGTCGATCAACAAGGGTTCGATGTTGGTCACGTGGCGCGCAATGGCCCGATAGTCGGGCCGTCGACCCAGACCCACCAAGGCACGTGCGACGACATTGGTGAAACGCCACGCGAATTCGCGAAAGGCGGCGGAGTTACCGGCCGACGGCAGTTGCGTTGCCGTGCGGGATGCGACTTCGGTGATGCGGCCGAAGTCGCCGACCGGATTGTAGCGGGCCGACCATTCCGGAAAGCCGAGGTGAATGATTTGAAATGTATCCAGGCGGCCGGCCCGTTTGGCTTCCGCGTAGCAGCGCATCAACAAGTCCAGATCTCCCTTTGGGTCGATCACCACGACGGTCTCCCCACGGCGGATGTCTTGCGTCACCAGTATCTCGGCCTCACGGGTCTTGCCCACTCGGGTCGTGCCCACCACCAAGGTGTGTCCGTTGCGCTCATCGAGGTTCATGCTGACTGGCGCTTCTTCGGCCGCACCGACGCCGTGCAACAAGGGATCGCCACCCACCGCCGGCGAGGGGCGGAAAGGATTCCACCAGGCATCAGCGCGCAGCATGCGCGCCAGCCACCGAAGACCGGCCGCGCCATCGAGGATTTGCTCAAGGCGGCGTACGCCTCGGAACAACAAGCCGTGCTGCAGGTACCGTCTCGCATCCGGGTGGCGTGCCTCGACCAGTCGTTGGGTGTGGCGCTGCGACCAGCGAAAGCCCAGACCTAAGAACAACTGACTGTTAGAAGTTGGAATCTGTCGCGGCGCCAGTCGATAGCGTGGCAATTGACGCAATTGCGTCTGGTACCGGATCACGGCGGCACCCTGAAGAAATCGACACAAACCCCAGGCGCCCAGCAGCGCCGCGACGATCCACGCCAACAACGGCATGATCGGAAAGAGATCCTGCGGAAACACCAGCAGTGCGAGCGCCGACAGCATCGCCACCGACGCCGGCAGAAACTCGAACACGGGACGCAATCGATTGTCGAACACCGTCTGCTACTCCGTGTCCGACTTGGGCGAAAGAAGACCATTGGCGCTCGGTAATTCGAGCCCGAGCTTCGCTCCCGGATTGCGGATCAGCAGACCCTTGATGGTTTTGGTGCCGGCGTCGCCGTCGACGGCGTAGTGAAAGATATTTTCACCGCGTGCGGTTTTGGCACTCAGTTTGCGTTTCAGAAATCGCTTCTGCGCCTCCCGCCATTCCTCGTCGGCAAACAGGCGAAAAATCGCGGGACTGACCAGCAACAAACCTTCGTCCACCACGTGTACTTGTGCCTTTGCGGTATTGATCGCCAGCGCGCCGTTTTCAATCCCGTCGATCAACCACGGCAGAAACGGCTCGCCTGGGTCGGTCGCATTCGCCGAAGCTGATTCGCTCGCATCAACAACCGCCGGATCCGCATCGGCAGACCTTTCTGATACTGCCTCAACTTCGCGAATCCACACCGCGGCGCAGGGCGATCTCGCCGCCGGATCTGGCCACAGACAAGCCAAGGGAATGCGAAGTAGGCTCAGCGTTTGGCACCAACTGTCATCACCGTCGCCAACCCGCACTTCGCAGTGCCACACGGCACGTTGTTCCGTGGTTGACACGGCGAAGCCACGCTGTTGCAGTTCATCGATGAGACGATCGTTGCGAGCCGGCACACCCGCCTGGCCTTGCAGAGCGTCACGAATCGCGTCCAGACCGCGCTCACACACCAGCCACAAGCTCGTGTCATCCAGGAAAGCGCCCGCGCCCTGCTGATTGACGGGCAATGCGCCGCTGTCGATCAACTGGCGCAGTGCCACAAACAAGCGCTCGGCCAGAGGATTTGCGCCGGCACTTTGCAGCTGGCGTCGTTCGCCGCTGAGATCTAGAGCCACCGAGCCTTGATCGGCCTCTTTCACGATATCGGCGATTACCGTGCAACCCAGCGCGTGACCGCCGATGGCGCCGAGCCAAGCAGCCAGCGCATCGTGATGATCGCCCAACCAGCGCAGGCCGTCTGCGGGCACGATGTGAGTCACCAGCAGCGGCGACACAGCCTCGTGCAATCGATGCGCTTGTCCGCGCCGAAACTCGATGCGGTAGTGCGTGCTAGCCACCTTGGTCATCGGGCCGACCCACGGACTCCAGAGTCCGATCGGCAGCCCATCGCGCCCGTGCAGAACAATACGCTGATCCACCATCGCTTTACCGACGTCGTGCAGCAAAGACGCGGTGGCAACGGCGTAAGTCCATGCGTCCTGTTCCGCGATGACGATTTCGGGTTCTTTGTCGGGCGGCAGCACGTAGCCGCGCCGAATCCTGAGCGCGAGCTCCACCACCTCCAGCGCATGCCGCAGCAGGCCGCCCAACTCGCAGTGATGGTGCGCCTCGGAGGCTGGCAGGCGCTGCACCATCTCGGCGAATTTCGTGAACGCGGTTTGGTACAACCAGCGCCAGTGCGCGTCGGGCACACCGACGATGGCACGGATACTCCTGAGTCTCGCGGCGTGTTCCACGAGCAGCGCTTTACCCGTCAGGATGGGCTGCTCGCCCGATTCATCGGCCGACCGCCGCGACTTGTTCGCCAGCCCTAGCATTCACTCATCTCTGATACGCCCGTATCGGACACGCGCGCAATCAACCAGGATTCAATGACCTCGCGATTCGGGTACGCGCTGAATGCCCGCCAGACACGGATTTTCTCGGCATGGCGTTCGGCAAAGTGCTGAAAACTCTCTTCCAGCGGATGCCACAAGGTTCGATCGTCCTCACTCATGACGCGATACTCAAATACTTGCAAGGACGCTATCTCGAGCAGCTTCGCGTTCGGGTCGTTCGATGCCAGGGCGAGTTCGACGGTTTCCCGAAGCTCTCGATGTGGGAACTCGTCTTCATGGTCCATGAATCGCTCGATACCCTCGGTAAGGGCCAACAGACTCATGCAAACCCGCGCCCATGATTCCAGTCCGGGGCGTTCTAGCAACAATTGCAGCACGGTGTTGAGCTCGATTTGGCGCTCTTCGTTGACAGCTGTCATGTCTTACCGTACCCGCCGAGATGGCTCCCGCACAGCGAAAACGGGGACCTAATTTGCGCCCCGCTTTCCGCTGGTCTGGGGTTCTAGCAAGCGGTATAAGCAGCGGGTACGGCGCGGGAGGTTGCCTCCTCGCGGCGCTGCCAAAGTTAACTCGCCCAAGGAGTTACGAGTTCTATGCCTGCACATCGATCTTCGCGATGGGTCTCAACGCGCTGCTTGAATGACCGGTTCGCCGCCCTCGACTCGTCGGTTGGGGTGCCGGACGCGGCCGGGCCCATTCGCCGATGCTGTACTTTGCGATTGGTTCCTATGAGATGTCTGCCGCTGTGGGATAGAGCCTTTCTGAACGCGGAGATGGCCCATGACGCTCTATCTTGCGGCTAACGGCCAGCCGTTTACCGATCCCGATGCCGCTGCCTTCAAGGCGGACCGCATGAGCGAAGAATCCGGCGGTCGATTCCACGTGGTGTCATTCGAGGGTGGCTATGCCGTGGAACCGGGACACCCCGCAAGCACCGTGCTTGGTAATCGTGATGATCCGGCGCAAGTGGCTGCTCGAGACGACATCGAGGCCTTGCCTCACGACACCGTTAAGGAAGCCACTCCCGGCCCGACGGCGCGGGCGGAACGGCCGTTTTTCGTTACCTTGCGACCGGCCTGGCGCGCGCAACTCGTCGGCTTTTTCCTGATATTTCTCGGCGGTGTCCTGGTGATCGCACCGACTTGGCCGGTTGCCCTTTTTTCCGCGGACGCCGTGATCGCTCTCAACCATCGCTTCCCAGGCATATGGGACGACGTCGCGCTCGGTGGTCTTGCCCTGTGCCTCATCGGGATCTTTGTGGTGCTGCTGCGGCGCTACTGGCGAAAATCGGTGATCAGCAACGACGGCGTGATGCAGTCCGTTGGCGTTCTCATCTTCAGTCACGTTAGCCACATCGACATGGCGAACGTGCACGTCGTGGATGTCCGAAGGCCGAATCTTCTCCATATCCTCCTCAACCTGGGCACCGTTGAACTGTCGACCCCCGGCAGCGCCGGCGCTGATGTCGCCATTGTTGATGTGGTGGCACCGAAAAAACTGGCCGCCTTCATTCGTGAACGCGTCGCGCTCGCTCAATCCCGGCGCCAGTCCGCCGATTTCTGATAGGAGATACCGTATGACCGGTACAAGCCTGAGCCCGGAAGCGGCATTAACCGAGACGACACTATTGCGTCAGCTCGTCGACGATATGATGCAGCAACGAAAAGAGCTCATGGACAATGTACTGCTTGAGCGCCGGCGGGACCGCCGCCACAAGAACGTGCGCTTTGCGCTTCTCTTTGGCGGAATCGCGTTGATGATGCTGTCCTACCTGTATGTCTTTGTCGTCTTGAACGGCGGCGTCAGCGGTGCTGCCCCTGCGGGCCCATACGCCGCTATCGTGCAACTCAAAGGACCAATTGCCGATGGGTCCTCGGCCAATGCGGTATCGGTGAGCCGTGCGCTGACCCGAGCGTTCAAAGACCCACGCGCTGCCGGTGTCGTGCTGTATGTGAACAGTCCCGGTGGCTCGCCGGTGCAGTCGTCCATCATCTTCGACCGAATCCTGGCGTTAAAGGCCGAGCATCCGGAAAAGCGCATCGTGACCGTTGCCACCGACACGCTCGCCAGCGGCGCGTATTTCGTTGCCTCGGCCACCGACAAGATCTACGTGAATCGATCAACGATCGCCGGTTCGATCGGTGTCGTGAGCGATAGCTTTGGATTTACCGACGCGCTCAAGCGTCTTGGTGTCGAACGGCGGGTGTTCACGGCGGGCGAGAACAAAGCCCGCCTGGACCCTTTCATCCCTCTGACGAACGCCGATAAGGCGAAGATTGCCGATGTTTTGGCGGAGATTCATGCGCACTTTATCGACGCGGTCAAAACCGGTCGCGGCGATCGTCTATCGTTTGAAGCAGCGGGACTATTCGAGGGTGACGTCTGGACCGGCAATCAGGCGCTTGAGATGGGCCTGGTCGATGCCTTAGGCGATTTGACCAGCGTTCTCGACCAGGAGTTCGGCGTTGAGCACGCCAGAGACTACACAATAAAGCCTGCCTTTTTGGAGCGCATTATGAAGTACGCGGCCACGACGGCAATGGATGAATTTCACGCACACAATCAGCTCCGCATTCGATAGAACTACGCCGTACACATACGGCGTAACTAAAACCCGTGTCCGCATTGATGCAGGTCCTGAGAGCGCCTAGGCTACATCCAGTACCGCCAGTACCCTGTCACGAGCCTCTGTCCACGGTTCACGGTCACTCCGCTCGAATTCCACCTTGATCCAGATCTGGGTTCTGGCGTCAGAGGCCAGAGCGTTGGCCCATGCAGTAACGTGTTCGTGACGCTGAACCAGAGAGATTATCGAGATTTCCATGCTAACCATGCCCATAAGTTACGCCAGCCGTATGCTGGTAGCCATGAGCGAAACTCGCAGATTAGATCAATAACTCGATATCAATGCCAAAGGCTAGTCGCGTCAACCGTTGCCATCGACGAAGCAACCAACTTTATTGTCGGCGCAACCCTTAGACGGTATATTGAAGTGGTGAACGCACACCCGACAATAGTGCGCCTTCTGACGGCGATTGTCCTGTCCGCCCTCGCTGGCGGCTTGGCCTATGGTGTAACGGTCTGGCTTGCTCCGGACAGCAAGTCAGCGCTTTTGGCGGTCTTCATCGTCGCCGCGATCACAGCGCTCGGTGTCTTGGCGCCGCATACGCTGCTCAAGGCCACAAGCAAAGATGAAGACAAACCTACATCCGCACCAGACACATATTTCGACACGAGTTTCTCTATCCACAAAGATGAAGGGTGGAACGACTGACTTCGCGTCAATTGCCTAGACCAGGTATCCAGTCGTCTGCCGCACCGGGAATATTGGCGTTCCTCCAGTCGTCGTTACGCTCTCTCGCTGAGTTTGCGTCCTCATCGATATCGCCACGAACTTTCTGGAGCCGAGCATCCGTCGCGTCTTTTATATTCTGATCAGCGTTTCGAGCATTGATCTCGTCACTCTTCAATGCCCACTGCTGCCCCGGAAGGTCTGACCTAGACCGCGCTTCGTTGTAAAGAACGCTCTCCGCATTCCCCCCATAATCTGCCCGCACCGCACCACCACCATCGAGAGCCTCACCTGCGTCCTTGTAAAACGTATTTACCGCTGCCGAGCCACCGACGCCACTTGACACACCGGCCAGCTGCAAACCCTCTGCTGCCCCAAACCGCTGCGCCTCGTTCAGAAGGATGCCGATGGCCTGCGTATCGCCACGATCGGCTGCCTCGAACAGTCGATTCACTTCGCCGCCGGTCCACGTTGGACTATTGTTGCCCGGAGTCGCAAAGCCTTTTTCTTGTCCCACCATGTTCGACTTCAAAGCGGCGACCGCATCGAAGCTTGCGGCAAAACCGTTTGACTCGAGACTGGACGCTGCAGTTTCCCAGGCACGCGCCTCAGACAGCGAGGCGCTTGCCGAGTCTCTTGCTTCGACGGCACTACGCAAAGACGCTGACACGCTTTTGCTGTCGGAATCGCCAACACTTCCCGCACGACTTAATGCCATACTTTCGCTCGACTGCAATACTTGGCCCCAGGATTCACCGAGATTCGTTTGTTCAGCAAACTGACTCAAGTCATTCATTAGCGCCGTATTCTTCGCGCTTCCGAGTCGTGCCGCCTCGCCCTTTATTCCGATTTCCGTAAGGGGAATTTTGGCGCCCGCGGAGACTACTAGGGCGGCCCGCAACCCGTCCTCCACACTAATGCCGTGGGTCTCGGATAGCTGCTGCAGACCGCTGTGAATCGCATCGGCTTTCTCGTTCACGCTCGCATTGAACTGCCACGACGTTCCCTGGCTGCTCGACAAGGACGAACTTGTGTCTTGGCGGAAGCTCATCGCATTATCAAAGCTCGATGCCGACGTTTCGGCAAACTGCTTCATGTCCTGGTTTGCGGCCGACAGCGACGCGGTTGCCCGCTCCGACACGGAAGACTGAATGCCCTTGGACAGATTGGCCGATAGACCGACGTTGTGCTTGGCCGTACTCAAAAACGCATGGCCGCCTTGGGTGTGCGTGGTGACGGAGCCCGACGCGGAATCGGTGAGATGACCCACCGCCGTGTTCTGCTGCGGTGCCTGGTTGGCCGCAAAGAACGTCGAGTTCAACAGCCGCGTGTTGCCCAGATTGATCTGGCCAGTAGAGGCGCTACCTGCCGCGGTGGATCCGGCCGACTGTGCGATCGAGCCGATGCCGGCCGCCAGCTGTGAAATAGCAAAGCCGCCGGCACTCATGATGCCCCAGGACAACAGCGGAATCATCCAGGCGAGGTAGCCTGCCATCATCGCCATGTCCGCATTCACAGCCTGAATACCCCCTTGCGTTACGACGGCGAGCCCCGCACCGGCGCCACCAACACTCGCCGGAATGGTCGCGCTGGCGGTCACGGCATCGGCCGAGTAGACGGACATCACGAAATGCAGAATGGCATACAAGGGCGGCCAGAGGTGCAGCCAAACCAGTGTTTTGCCATAGAAGATTGCGAGCTTTCCCGGGTACATCGTCACGATCGTGAACAACAGAATGATCGGGAACAAGCCGTAGACCAGCATTTCCAGAATATTCTTGATCAACGGCAGGGTGCGCGCTGCCAATGCGCCGAGGGTTGCATAGGTGGTGCGTTGCTGCGCCTGTGCCTGACCGATCGCGAAATCCTGAATCGCAGCCGTCGCATCGGCATCCGCCGCCATTGACGTGAACGAACGCCGCATCGCATTGATCATGACGTTCTGCCCCACAATTTCCGCGCCGGTCGCCGAGATCGTGCCCAGGTAGTCGTAGGCGAGCGGCAAGGTCGATAAAAGTCGCGCGTTGGCCGCCACCACATCCGGCTCTCGGAAGATGCGCATGCCGAATACATCGACCGTGGCATCGATCGCGGCGGCCCAGCCGTTGTCGAGCTCCGTCATCGCGGTCGTGCACGGCAGCAGCGCCGGGCCGGTACCATCGTCGTAGGAGGTGAAGATCGCACCGCCAACCCCCTGGCTCGAAATGTAGCCCCATACGTCCGGCGCCCGCATCAAATCGTCCCACGAGAACCATCCGGCGTTGGCACCGTAGTAAACGCAACTGCGCATGAACTCACTCATGTTCCGCGCGTACAGCTGATCGCCGAATTCCATTTCGGTACTGGCTTCCACCAGGCGATTGGCAAACAACAGGCCGTTGTCCCGATAGCGAATGTCGTCCGGCAAACTGAAGGACGTCTCGAAGGCCTCGGTAAACCAATCGCTGGTGACGCTCGCCAAATGCGCGACCACGGCAACACCTGCGGGCACATCGTCCACGCTCGTCGAGTTGGCCGGCTCCACGCGATCGATGATGTCAACATTCGCCCGTGAGAACAGCGCCGCGTAGATCACAAAGATTGCGATCAACAGGCGCGGCGCCGGCTTCAATGAGCCGGTAAACGCGATTTCTACCGAGATCACGAAGATCGCGATCAATAGCATCAAGCGAACCGCACCGATGAAGTCACCTGTGCCGGTGAAAGCGGCCAACGCCGTAAAGAGGGCGTTCAGCTGCAGACCACCGCCGTAGGTGATGACGTCCATCAGGTGGAGCCGGCCCCCGGCGTCCAGCGGTGCGTCGCCACCAGACCCTTCGGCATACCGCTGATGATCAGTCGCTCGTAGTACTGCAGTTCCTCGGCAATGCGCAGCGACGAATCGATGTCGCGATGAATTCTCGCACGCCGATCTCGCAAGGCCTGGAGGATGCCCTGCTGCGCATTGGCCAGGCGCTCGCCGTGCTCGCCCCACTGCGGATCGCGGGCCTGATTCTGGATGTTGAAGCTAATGCGCTCGATGTAGGTAAACAGCACGTCCACGGCAACCGCCTCGATGTACTTGCCCACCAAATCGAGCCCGGAGTCGCCACGCAGCCCGGCAGCAACCGCGAGAATGCGGTGCACCGGCAGACTGGTTTTCTGCACCAACTCGATTTGTTCGACGCTCGGCTCGGCCTTGGTCTGGATCGCATCGAAAAGACCGCCCATTCGCTCACCGACGAGGGCGATCAGCGAGGCGTCCGCCGGCAGTGTTGCAATCACCTCCCGGACATCCTGACAGGCGTAGGTGCCAGCGTCGGTGTCACACTCGTACACCGCCATCGACGTCGAGCCGCGCAATATGCCGTCCAGCAAATCATCGGTGGACGACAACAGGCTCGGGTACCACTTCACATCGGCGCGCGCGGCCTCGTCGTCCGGTGCCAGCGCCCCAGCGCCGTTGCGCTTGGATTTGACCACGGTACCGGTGACCGACATCACCAGCTCGCGCATCTCGGTGTCGCCGGCAAAAAGCTCACTTTTCGCCATGAACATCCACACCAGGTTGCCCTCAATGAAGGCCGCATCGCGCGCCTCATCGTTGTTAATCGAGGCTTCCTGTGCGCCGCCTGCGACGGTGCACGCCCGGCGCGCCTCGGTGTAGGATTCGCCGAGGCTGCTGGTCCGCTGACTGATGCAAACACTGGTTTGATTGCCCAGCACTTCGCCGGCGAGCATCGAGTTGGCGGCCCACTGAGCGCGCTCGCAGGTATTGAAACTCATGCCCTGGTTCTTCAAGAGCCAATCGAAATTCTCGCCCAGGGTATTGCTGATCTGGCTGGAGATGGTGCGCAGTGCCAGCATGAACGCGTACGAAACAGCATTCGATCCGACATCCTTCAAGACCTGCACCAGTTCATCGGCGTCCAGGAAGGCGAAGCCGCCGCCGAACATGTCGATACCGCCGCAGCCGGCGTTGTAGTTGGGCGCACGGTAGCTGTAAAGATTCACCTGGTTGTTCGGAACGCGAACGAACACCTGACCGCCGTTCAAATAGCGATACCCCTGTCCCTCAAACGCGGTCGGACTGGTGAGACTCGCCGATCCGCCCAGCTCGTCGACGAACCGGTTGAGATCGCTTTCAAGGTCTGCGCGCGCCGTCATCGCACTCAACAGCAGCGTGGCACCGAGTATCGGGATGGGAAGTCTCTGCCCTATCATGGTGTGCGGGCTCCTGTGTCATACACGCTGTAGGTCATCTGTCCCGGCGTCATTTTGAAAAGACGCACGATGCGGCTCTCGAGCTCACTCAAGCTGATCACGCCGTAGGCGATCGGCTGAATGTGACCGGCACCCGGATCGACCAGGAAAATCGCCGGCGTCACGTCTACGCCCAGGCGCGCCTTGATGCTAGGCTCGTAACGTGCGTCGGGAAACTCAGGCAGGGTGCCGCCGTCGATACTGATCGGGATCAGTTTGAAATCGTAGGTGCGCGCAAAGCGCTTAAGGAACGGTGCGATCTGAATGCAGTAGGGACAATCGCTCGAAAACACAAAAAACAAGCCGTACGTTTGTGCAATGTCGCGAAGCGCTGCGGTGCGCGATTCCGTCCGCGCGGCCGTCCAGGCCTTCAATCCTTCCGGCGAATGCGGGCGCACCAGGCTCTGATCGAGCGACGGGGTTGACCACACGACGCGCTGGGTCATGTCCGCAAACAAGGTCGCGCGCCGCTGCACCGCGGCATTGAGTTCCATCCATTGGCGAATGTGGGCTTCGGTTGGATGCAAGACGGCCAACGCTTTGGCGCGTTCGACGTGTGCTTGCAAGGCCTCGAGTTCGGCGATCGGATCCGCCGGTAACACGCCAACCGCCGGCATCACCGCAACCGGGTCAGGGTCCTCCGCGGCATCCGCCGGATCCTCGTACCAGAACCAGCCGCGCTCAGCGTCGCCAAACCATCGGCCGTTGGCGGCTTGCGGTGTGCTCTGATCTGCTGGCGGTGTTATGCCTGAACCCACCGCGTTTTGTGCGGACGCGGTGGCGCTCAGTGCACTCGCAAGTCCGATAGCCAGGAAACAATGTAAGCGTTTGACGGTCATGCCACTAACAGTTCGGGTAGCCGGGATCGAACTGGCTGCAGCTCGCGCCGGACAGCGTTGCGATGTAGGCATCAACGATGCTTTCGAGCGTCGCGTTGTCCGGCGTGCCGGTCACGTTGGCAAAGGCGTCGGCAAAGTACTCGCTGAAATCGATCGTACTGAAGTCGATCGCCGCCAGCTGCTCGGCCGAGAAGCCCTCGCATGCCGGCTCGCGCGCGCTACCCCAGTCGATGCCCAGTTGCGGCCGCCCCTGTTCGTGAATGATTCGGCCGAGCTTGGAGCGAAAACAGCAAAAGGTGCTGGTCTTCGCCAGACAGCCAAAGATCGAGTCCTCACTGCAGTAGCGACCGACGTACGCGCATTGACCCTGCTCGCGCTGAGCGCGCAGCTGTTCTTCCTCGGTACTGCACTCGTCCGCCCAGCCCAGGCCCCAACCGCTTCGACTGCAGCAGTTCGAAAAGCCTAAGACTTTCTTCTTGCAGCGCCTGTCCACGCCGTTGAAGATGCTCAAGGCGCCAAGGCAATCGTAGTTGCCGGACCCCGCGGGGTTTTCGGTGCAGGTGACACCGCTTGAGTCCATGTCGAGCGCGGCCTGTTCCATCGCCTGCAGATTGGCTGCCGCCACGCCAAAGTGGGTATTGGGTTCAACGCTGGTATCGAACACGATGTCCGAGACACCAAAGGTCCTCGCCGCGCAGTCGTCCACCGGCTCGGACCAGCCGTCCAGGGGGCACTCGTAGCTGTGCTCGCAGGTACCATCACCGTCACAAACACTGTCGACCGGGCTGCAGCCGCGCGCGACGAGTTCGCCGCAATAGCCCTCATCGGTGGTGACGGTGCCTGCGCACAGAAGCGGCGTTCGCTGGCGCCAGCAATCCCGCAACACCGGGTACTGCAGGCCATCGGACCCCGTGATCAGGCGTTCCTCCGGGCCCTCGATGCACACCGGCGGTCCTTGCACCTCGCACTCGTTCGCCAGAACCGGACAGCCGTCGCTCCAGGTATCGATGTACACCGGTGCGGCCTGCGCCTCAGCCGTATACGTAATGCGCCCGCCCCCGCGCGGACCTGAGCGGTACCAGATTTCGGCGAACCACCGCCCTGCGGAGCAGGTCGGCGGATCGACGATCATGAAGTTGCCTGCTATGTCGACAGACACGTCCGTCACAGACGCGCAATCGAAATCCGCCGGCACATCCATGCCGTTCTCCACCCGAATGAACCCGATGTATTCCCCATTGGTACCCATGCCGTAGTCGACGATCAATCCGGCGTCGTTCAGCGGTATGAACCCGCCAAGTGTCGTGGTTCCAGCCGGCCGGCCAGCGTCGTTCTCCGCGTACACGACGGCCGTGTAGGTCATGGGACTCACGTCAACAGCCACGTCCAAGGCGTTGTCGCAAAAGGCCTCTTCCGGCAGGGTCCAGGCCGAGCAGGTTTCCAGTGTGGTCTCGGGGGTGTCTACCGTGCCCTCGGCACAGTTCGTGCCGATCATGACCAGTTCTCCCTCGACCACGGCGGTGTCGTCCTGAATCGCCCAGGCATTCACCAACAAGGGATCGTCTTCGCTGAACTCGAGGATGGGCGTGTTCGACTGCTGCCAGGCGTACTCGGCGGTCGGGTCGGGCGCCAGTATCACCGCGTCGATGGCGTCCGATTCCAGATCGCCGGTCGCTTGATTCTCGTAGTAATCACCCAGCGGCATGTCGGCGCCGCCGTAGCCCGGCACGATGGCACCGGCGTCCGCAGACTCGGCCGCATCAGCTACCTGCGCCGTGTTCGCATTGCCCCAGGTGATGGCATCGTCGGCACTCTCCTGCTGCGATTGCGCTGCCGCCGTTCCGGCCAGCACCATCATTGCCACCGTCACCGGCGTCAGCGACGCCGGCAACATGCAGACACGGTCTACCCGTCTAAGCATCGACAATCGCATCACCACTGTCGCTCCGGTTCGAGTTTTCGCATCAGCGCGCGCAGTTCATGCCGATACTGAGGCTTTGCGAGCGCAATCCGGTCCAGGGCGTAGCGAAGCGGCACGTCGCCGGCGATCTTGACGTGTTCAGGCGTAGGGCAGTCCGTCGGCGTGCAGGTACCGGCCGCCGCTTCCGCAACGACCACCGTGGGCACCTGGTCGATGGCAAATCGCTGAAACAGGGTCGGATCGATGAGCGCGCCGTACTCGGGGTTTTCACCCTCTTTAAACAATGAGTGCACCGCGCGCATCGTGGCTTCGATGGAGTTGTTTACCAGGCCTCGCAACACGATCGGTACACCGGTCAACTCGCCCTGGCGCATCAGCGATCTGAGTGAAGCGTCCGGCATCGAGAACGAGGCAAACACGTAGACCGATACACGCTGGTCGGACGCGTGCGGCACACCCAGCTTCGCCGCGAGCGCTTGGGCATCGTCCATCAGATCGGCGATGCTCGAAAGCGTGTTTGGATCGGTCAGCTCGGCATCGAGCTGTGGGAACCGAACTTGCGATAACGACTCGGATCGTTGATTGGCCTCTTCAAAACTCGGCAGCGTTTTGCTGACATCAACGCCATCGACTTCCTCCATTGCCGAGGCGGTGTCGCGCTGCACCTCAATGATGCGCGAATCGGCAGCCGCAAAGTCCTTCTCATCGGCAACGGCCTTGGCCGTCGCCATCGTCAGCACGCTCACGATCAGAAGGCGCAGCATGTCCGTCGCCTGAAAATGAGATAACTGAAGTCCTCGCCCTTCACCGGGTATTGCCGGCCCGCACCCCAGAGGGCGGTCGTTTCCCCATAGAATTGGGCGTTCGAGGTATAGGCGCGAGGCAATAGCATCTGCGTTTTGTAGGCGTTCTTCTTCATGATCGGTCGCACTCGCGGGCTGCACATCGCACCGCGCGTGGCCGTATCCAGTGAGATGGCCGAGCGGTGCATTTTCGTGTGCATGCGCTGTACGGTGAGGAGCGAGGATTGCAATGCAGACTCGTGACCGGCGACATTGCCGGTCATGGGATAGACACTGTTCTGGCAACCGGCACACCAGATCAGCGGGTCCAGCGGTCCGGTGGCGCTCGAGGCGGCGACGCAATCGGCGCTGCAGGCGGCCTGCGCCAACGGGTTGGCGAACAACACCGCCTCGGGGCTGAAGATCATGGCCAGATCGTCGCGATTCCAGGTCGGCTCAAACTCCGACAGCATGATCAGGTCGAAGGATTCGCTGTAGTCGCAGGCGGTGTTGGTGAGGAAGGTCAGCCAGGTAAACAGCGGGAAGTGGTACCAGTGCACGTGATAAAACGCCTTCTCCTCATCGCCGTTTACCCGAAAGTCATCGCCCTGACGCATCAGGGGACTCGGCTCGACCAACTGCTCACCGCCGAGGGTCGGTGCACAAAATGGCGTTTGCACTGCTTCGGCCACGCGTGCGGGCTCCCAGAAGCTTAATCCCAGCCCAATTCGGTAGAAGATCGGCGGCGGTGCCGGGCAGGCACAGATCAGCGGCGCCTCATCGTTGCTGCCGTCTTCCATGCCTAAGCTCGCCAACGAAATGCTGCCGAGCTTGAGCGGAAAGATGCACTGCCAACACACATCCGTAATCGGGTTCGGAAAGCGACCGTCACAGCGCGCCGCACTGGCACTACCGGACCAAAGCACCACGGCCAGCAGCAGCCAACGCCCTCGCCTCACTTGCATCATCCGTTTTCCCCTGGCGACCGCCGCCACACCACGGCGACGGTCAAGAGCCAAACCACGACCGGCAGCCGCGCCTCGGGAAACCAATACGCCGCGGCGACGACTGAGAGCGCCGCGGACGCCAGCGTCAATTGCCGAATCGCGTGCCAGACCTGTTGCGTCGTTGGCAACGTCATCCGCTCGTCTCCAGGGCGATCTCATCAATGCGCAGCAACAAACCCTCTTGCCGAACCACCGCGGGTAGCGCTGTCACGCCGAGCTGTTCGGCGTAACGGCCGTGCTGATCGAAGTACAAGCGCACGTTCCATTGCTGCATGAGTTCAACCACCGGGCCGTTGGTCATCAGTGGCACGTAGCGATCCGGCGCGTCGCCTAAAGTTTCGCGCACCCAGCGGGCTTGCACGGCATCGTCGCCGTCGAAAAACACGATGGGCGTTGCGAGTGTGGTGTACTCGAGCGGATTGACCGTCGTGCCGGCACGATAGATGACGTTGCCGAGGTGATCGATGACGTCATAGTCCGTCGTCACGCTGGGATCGTAGTGATAGACGCGCGGTTCCGTCGCGCGCGGCAAGTGACGACCGGGCGGCCGCGCAACAGTTGCTTGCGCGCGCTTTTTCATCTGCTGTTGCTGTTCGGCCAGGCGGCCGTCGTCGCGCATGGCGGCCAGTTCCGAGTGAATGTGCGCGATGAGATCGGTTTCCGCGATCTCATAGGTCTTGCCCACCGTGCCGAGATCCTCGGCAGCTGCAAGGCTTAAGCTGAGCATGCCCAGTACCAACGACAGTGTGAGGACCCGTTTCATCAGAAGATCCGCGTTGCCGTACCGATGATCTGCTGATCGGCAATCAGGCTGAACTCGGCGTAGCGGGAGTCAAAGCTCGACGGGTGCGAGGCCCACAAATAGTAGCGGCCCTCGGGGATGACGCCGGCCGACACCATGGCCATGGGCGTACCGTCTTCGAGCATTGGCAACGCCTCGCCTGCGAACCAGTCATTGACGTACACCTTGCGGCCCTCAAGTCGGATCCGGTCGCCCGGGCAGCCTTTCGCGACTTTGAGCAGACGCATCCCCGAATACCAGCGGGCATCACGCCGCATCTGAATCTGCACGTGCTCGCCCATCACTGGGCCGCAACGCGGCAAGACGCCGGTCTTCACCAAGAACACGGTACCGGGCAGGCTGTCGCTTTCATTCACCGCCAGTCGATAATGCGGCGCGATGAGTCGATCGGCGATTAGCAACACCAGCATTGGCAGCAGCAACACCGCGGTGAGCCGGAATGCAGTGTGAGATTTAGGGAAAGGCATCGAGATCACGATCGAGTCGCTCCTTCAGGACGTTGGTCAGATCCGGTGCGCCGGCCGCGACCGCCGGGCTCGCCAGCAGCACCACGCCGTAGTCATCGGCGATTCCCCGCACCGATTTATCGAGCAGCGGACCCCAGAGCTGCGCGTAGGCCTCGGCCCGGGCCGGGTCCATGCCGCGTTGCTGCAGGCGCTCGATTTCGCCGAGCACCAGGGAATTGATGTCGACGGTGGCCACCCGCAGCGGTGGCGGTGCCAAGAGCGACTGCCCGGCCAGGACCGCGAGCGCCGCGACGGCGCCGCTCACAATGCCGACCAGACAATGGCTTCGGAATCCGGATCGGGCATGCGCTGCCCGTTTTTCTGACTCGTGCGTCATCGCCTCGCACCCGCCGCGAGGTCGCTGACCGCCTCGGTGAGCGATTGCCCGCTGCGTAGCGCCCGCTGAATCGCCTCGTACTCGACGCCCTTGGACGAGTAGAGCTTTTCGGTGAACGGATCCAGCACCAGTCGGCCGACCCCGACACCCTCCGGGCCAACCACCGCCACCTCCGAGTACAAGCCCTGGCGCGTGCTGATGGAGGCCAGCAGGGCCTCGCTTTCCTCACCCGTGGGCAGGCGCTTGGATTCGATCAGCTGCCTGATCGATTCTTTCTTCTGGCGCAACAAATACAAATAGTCGGCGTTATCGAGTGCGGCTTGCGCGGTACCCGACTTGTAGTAGTCATTGACCCGTTGCGTCACGGTCATGAACGCGCCTTCGAACTTGCGCGCGGTGCGATAGCCTTCCTCGATGAACTGCCCGGCATTGCCCCGGCCCATCAGCTTCCAGGCCTCGTCAATCACGCACAGCTTGCGGCGCGCACGTTCTCCCAGATACATCGATTGCGTGATCTTCAACATCAGCAACAAGACGACGACGGACTGCAACTCGGGACGCGAATCGAGTTCCTGGGTCTCGAGCACCACGAAATCCCGGTTGAGATCGAGGTTCGCCGGGCCGTTGAAATAGCGCCCGAAGAAGCCGTCTTTGGTGTAGGGATACAGGGAGTCGGCCAGGTCTCGCTGACGTTGATCGCTGGAGGCGGCCAGCACATCACGCACCGCGGTCACGTCGCCGTCGGTGCCGCGTTCGTGCCACACCGTGTTCAAGGCGCGTTCGATCCAGCCCATGGTCATCTGATCCGGGCTCGCATCGGGATTCACCATCTGGGCGACGACGTACTTCAGCATCACGCCTTCGGCGCCAGCGCGATCGCGAGCGCGTTGCTCGTCATCACTTAACGGCAACTCAGCATCCGGGATGCCGGACCAGTTCTTGATGTTGGTAAACGGGTTGAGACAGATATCGCTCTTGGGACTGAATTCGATGAACTGGCCGTCGAGCAGGTGGCAGAGATGCTCGTAGGAACGCCCGCGATCGAACACCCACGCCCGACCGCCCACGCCGAGCACACTGGTGATCAGCTCTTCGGTAAACACGCTCTTGCCAGCGCCCGAAGCGGCGCTCACGGCAATGTTGTAATTGCCGGCTTTGTTCTGCCACGGGTCCACGGCAATCAGCTGGCCGCGCCGGCCGATCAACTGCAACAGCGGCGAGCCGTCGCCCTTCCACTCGGCGAGCATTGGCGCGATATTGGCCGCCGTCCAGGTCAGCAGAGAACGCCAGCGAATCAGCGTCTCGGCCTCTTTGACCAGGCGGGGGCCGGCCGCCAGTGGCAGCGCCGACATGAATGCCGGCATCGAGATGTTGGTTTCTTTGCTTAAGTGCCAGCCGGCGTTGCTGTAGACGCCCAGCAGTTCCTGTTCGCACTCGTTGCCGCGACCCTTCGGCGCAAACAGAATAGTCTGATAGTTGACTCGGGCGAGCGTGTGACCTTGCTCGAGCTTTTGCGCCACGAATTGCCACTCGCGCTTTTTGTCGGCCCAGCTCGGCACGTGTTTGCCGGCATCACTGTCCGCCATTTGCGTTGCGCGCATCGATTTGGTTTTCGCCGTTGCCGAGGCCTGCACCTGATCGGGGAAATGCACCGTGACCGTGGTCAGGAACGGACAACTGATGCGGCGGTTGTTGTTCATGAAATCGCCGATCAAATCGGCGGCCAGCCAGCCGGCCCAGGCTTGCGGGTACTCGCGCACCGTAAAGCAGCGCACGTCGCGCGCCTCATCGCCGTTCTCGAACAACAGACCCTTGGCACCGACGAACACGGACGTATCGGCATCCAACACCTGTTCCCGAAGTTCCAGATCCTCCTGCCAGCGCAGTCGCTCGGTACGGAGCTTCCTCGGATTCAAGATCGTATCGAGCAGATTGATGAAAGCCTCAGGCCTCACGCGTTGGGTCTGCAGACCGAGGGATTGATAGGTGCCCGTAAGTCCGCTGCGAAGCCGATCAAGCTGCTCGATATCCGACTCGCGCGGTCGGCCACTTTCCGGCAACGGCCGTTGTGCGCAAACAAACACGCGGTAGTCGCGCACGACCATGGATTCGTCACTGAAAAACGATTGCCACACGCCGCCGGCGAGGTACTCCACCCGGCGCCGTGCCAATTCTTCGTAGATGCCGTGTTGATCGGCGCCTTCGCCTTGCTCGCGACGCGCGCGGGCGGCGATGGACGCGCGCTGCTTGTACCAGCGGTTGAGGCCCGGATACACGTCAGGGGAGGCATACAGCAAAAACTGCAGGTTGGTCTCCGGCGCGACATTGTTACCGAGGATGCCGGCGAATACGCGGATGTTTTCTTCGCTTAAGCTGGTGGCCGGTGTCACTTCGAGCATGAAGCCAAATGCATCGTCGTTGTAAAAAAAGTCCTGTACCTCATCGAAATACTCGTACGGCAGCGTGGTCGAGAACCGCGTCGAGGCCAGTAACGCCTGCCATGCGGCGCGCGTCGGCGGCTCCGCGCCATGCTCGCGTTTGGCCGCGGGTTCGTTGTCAAAGATGTGCTGCGACAGAAACTCTTTGAACTTGCCGAACGGCTCTGACAGCGCTGCAGGCATACCTCAATCCCTCACCAGCCACTGGCCTTCGCCGACCACCACGTAGATGAAGGCATCGTCGTGCAGATCGCCGTCGACATCGCGCCACTGATTCACCCAGATGCGCAGCTCCTCGGGCGGCGCGTACATCGCACGGGTGCGAATCACCGTTGGCGCATCGTCCGTGGCAATCGGCAGTTCGGTATCGCGTCCGCGTGTGGGTGCACCCTCGATCGTCTGCAGTCCGGGCAGATCGCCGGCCACCGTTCGGTTGTAAACTTCCTGGGTACTCAGGCAGCCGACACCGTCGGGAATGCCGCACTTGTGCCCTAGCGTGGTGTCCGGCAGCGTGCCGCAGCCAGACAAGAGCGCCGCCATCAGCCAGGCCGCACCGGTCGTTTTCAGTCGTTGCATCGGGTTCTCCTAGCGTCGTTCACACTGCAGCCGGCCGATATCGAGATTGGCCGGCACCTCGCCGCCGTTGGCGCGGATCGCATCCCACGCATCTTTGCGCAGGTACAGCCAGCACCAGGTCTCGTTGTCGTACAGCTGAAATTCCAGAATCACCGCGTTTTTGAGCGGCGTCTCGTACACCAGCGGCGCCTTCGTGCGCATGGGCAGCACCTCACCACCCTCGGCTGCGCTGCTGACAACGCCAAGCGTTGGCAGCAAGCTGACGACCAAGACGATCCACGCTTTAGGAAGCATCGGTGTCGCCTCCCAACCAGTCCATGAGCGCATCGCGACCCAGAAAGCCTGCGTGAATCACCCCATCATCACGAATGAGGACGGGCGTGCCGACGGCGCCAATGCGTTCGGCAAAGCGCGCCACGCGCGCGATCTTCTCTTCTGCATCGCTACGGCACCGTGCACTCGGCACCGGTGTTTTTGCGGTCGTCGCCGATACCTCGAAGGCGCGGCCGAGCGCCGCCCCCGGGTCCTTGGCGCACAAGATTCCGAGCGACTCCGGCGTGCGACTCAGCAGCAGGTGATGGACACGCACACCGCTCAAACTATTCAAGGACTCAAGCCACAGCCGTCGGCACCACGCACAACCAGGATCCGTGATCACGGTGAGCGAGCGATCGCCGGTGCCGACGGTGATCGCCGCCTCCAGCGGCACGGCGTCAATCACGGAGCTCGGCCGTGGCGCGCCCGAGGTTTCACCAGTCTGGCTCACTTGTGCGCGCCGGGCAGCGGACAAGTCTTTGTCTTCCTTCAGATCGTAGATGCTGCCGATCACCAGATAGCGCCCGGTGGAATCGACATACAAGACATTGTCACCGGCGACGACTTCATAGAGCCCGTCGATGACCGTGGGCAGAGTGCTCTTGATCGGGGTGCCGGGCATCGCGCTGGCGATGGTCTGCGCCGCGTCGTCTGCGCGCAGGGCCCCCTGCGGACTGATGAGCAGGAGAGCTTGCAAGGAAAGAAGGGCGGCGCGGCTGTGTGTGTTCATTCGACGTACTTCTCGATAAGGTTGGCTTCAAGGGCAATGTCTTCGGTGAAGGTCACGGTGACGATGCGGCCCGCCTCGATCTCGACAAACGGAAACACTTCGTCGGCCCGCTCCAGATACCAGTCGGCCACTTTTTCCGTCGCCGTGGCCACGCCCTCGGCCACGCCGGCCTTGCCGATATCGTCGGGGTCGATGGATTCCACGGTCCCCAGTGCGGAGGTGGAGACGTTCGAGTACGACTGGCCAATCGCCCGACCGAGTCCGGAAAAGACGCCCGCCAGCATCGAGCGGGCCACAAATGCCCCTTGCTTGGTCACCAGGAGTCCCGCGAGTCCGTTCTTGCCGTCCTCGCCGGTGACGTAGCCCTTCGCTTGCTTGCTGATGACCTCGCCGGTGCGCAGCACGCAGGTCAGCCGCTCGAGGCGGATGTAGGCCCGTTCGTCTGAAAGTTCGCCGTGGCCGGCGGCGATGATGCGGCAGGAGCGCACGCGGTGCGAAAAGCGATTCGGCAGATTGCCGGCGTCCACGAGTTCCAGCAGGATCGGGTGCGGATTGCGCTGACCAAGGTTGCCGGTCGGCGCCGCGAGGCCATTGAGCATCACCGCGTTAACAAAGGTGCCGGCAGGCAGGGTTTCATTGATGTGCGGATGCACCAGCGCATCCTGGCGGTCATTGACCTTCGCGAACGCCACGCGCGTAATCTTCGGCTGCGGCGGCTGCAGGCTCGCCACACCGGTACCACCGCCCGATGGTGGCACCGCCGCGGTGGGCTTCGGGATGCTCTTAACCGGTGGTGGCGGTTTGCCGAGCGGCGGTAACAAGCCGCTCGCGCTGCGCTGGTTGGGGTTGGTAGTCTGGACGGCCGTTGAGGCCCGAGTCCCGGATGTTTCCAGGCGATCGAGGCGGTTCCGCAGCAACTCGTTCTCCCGCTCGAAGGCCTTGAGGCGATCGGCCATTTCGCCAAGATCCACTTCACTGCTGGTGATCCACGCGTCTTCCGGGTCGACCACCCTGCGCGGCGTGCTGAAATCCTGGCTCACGATACGATCGTTGGCCTGGTGCGGCGGTATCGCCTGGCGCTTGGCGTTGTTATAGAGAAACAGCAACAGCGCGCCGCAAACGATTACGGCGACACCAATGAAGATAACCAGCTGGCGCTTCTTGAGCGCCTCACTGGTGGTGAATTCAGGTGCGCTCACGAGATTCCCCACGCAAGCTACCGGCATCGCCGACACCGGCGTCGCGGACGATGTAGACGTCCGTGTCGGCTTCGGGCGGCAAATGGTGACGGCGTATCGCCACCGAGCGCACGCTGCCGAGAGTGCGGAATTCTCGCTCGTCCAAGCGCATGTCCGAGCCGCTGACGTTCTGGAGCACGTAGTGCTCGATCGTCATGGCACCCCTGTACACGGCCACCAACCGAATGTCGGCTTCCACCCACAGTGGCACCGTGACGTCGCGGCGCTTCAACTCGTAGCCGGCGGGCACCTGGCCCTGGGCCACTTGTTTGAGCGTGCGCTTCAATCGGCGGGTAAACGGCAAGTCGCGCTCGGCCTTCAGGAGCGCTTCGTTCATGCGGTGACTTTTGCGTTTGAGCGTGATCACTTCGCCGGGACCGGCGACGGGGGTCACTTCGAGCGAATACGAATCGCCGTTCTCGTCGGTGACGATCAACGTGAACGCCTGCCCGCTGACGGGCTTGATGATCACGCGGCCAAAGGCCTCGTCCTTGGAAATCGTGACCAGGCTCTCCATGCCAAAGACCGCCTGCAATCGCAGGTTGTCGGCCATGCCGATCGAGGTCAGGTCATTGGCCGCCGCGCGCACCTGATAGGTGCCGCCCGGTTCCACCTCGAGCGTCTGGCCGGCGAACGCGGTACTAACGGGAAGCAGCAGCAACAATACCCAGCGGATTGTCATAGTCCGTCTCCTTGAGTTCGCGAACGGCAATGCGCCCGGTTGACAGCCGAGTAAAACGCACCCGCCAGGCAGCCGGTCGATCATCAATCTGCTTGGAGCCAACAAAGGTCTGCAATCGACCGCGGATGCCGACGACACCGTTTTGCACCTCGACGCCGTCGGGGTAGAACACCGAACTGTATTTCCGCCGATCCAGGGTCTCCTTGTCGGCCAGGAGTTGCGCCTTGAGAGACCCGTAAACCGACGGATCGGCATATTTCAGGAGCTCGTTGACCTGGTAGTCGTAGCTCGACGGGTGATAAGTGAGTGTCAGTTGCGCAAACCATGTCGCCATCTGACTCAAATACTCTTCGTTGTAGCGACCGCCGCCGTCGAAACTGATGGGGCCCTTGATATCGGGTATTAACAGCACTTCGCGCTGCGTACCCAGTGTTTTCCACACCACCCCGCACAACACCACGTTGCCTATTGCCAGAAATCCACACACGAGCATCGCCGTCCGAACGATTCGGTTGGCATTCTGCAGCCGGGAGTCGTACACGTTCTTGTTCATGGTTCAGCCCAGAAAGTAGCGCTCAAAACTTGCAACACGCGATTTCACAAACAGGCGCGAGGGCGTGTACCAGTAGAGAAATCGCATAATCGTGCCGCGCCCGCCATCGGCTTTCGAGCGCGCGTACAATCGCGCGAGTACGATGCCGGCGACGGTGCAGATGAGGAGTTGTTTGAAGAAGAAGCCGATGAATACGAAGCCAAAGGCAACGGCTGCCGTGTCCGCCTCGATGAACAGCGCCATCGGCGGTGCATCGAGGTAGCGGGGAATCAGGAACTCGCGCTGGTCCATGGTATTGGCCCTCGAGGACGTGGAGCCGGACCGCGAACAGGCGGGCCCGGCTCCAGGGCGATCAGCTGACGACCGGCAGCAGTGCGCTGAACGTCGAGGCGCCGGCCACGATCTGCGAGCCGTACATCAGACCCGCGATGGCGATGCCCATGGCCGCAAACAGCCATGCGCCTTTCAAGAGCGCGATAATGCCGCCGGCCAGGGCGCCGATGAATACGACCGCCTGGCCCAGCGGACCAAACACGGCGCCTTCGGTCTCCGTGGCGAGATCGTCGAACACGGCGCTGGTACCGGCCAAAGCCTGTTCCTGGAACATTGCGATAACAATGCCAATGGCCATCACCGGCCCGATGCGTGCCAGGCTGCTGAAAAAGGACAGGAACCCGTCATGAAGACGAGCGGCATCCTGTGGCGAGAGAATCAGATCGCGAAGATCGTGTTTCATGGGTTGCTCTCCTATGGTGCAGAGGGTCCCGATTAAAGGACGTTTGTAATCACGCGATCGTGTGTCGCGCTCGATACGGTGTTGCGTTGCCCAGTCGATCTTTCATCAGCGTTCGCCGGGGTCGTTGGGGTTGTTGCCGTCACCGTCGTTACTCGTCGTTGTGCTCGCTCGCGCCCGTTTGGCCAGCACGTTTTGCTGTGCGCGCTTGGCCACCGCGGCGTTCAGGTTCGACAGCGTTGTCTTCGGTGTCGCACCGGGACACGATGGATCGCAGCTCACGAAGCGGTGCTTGCCGCCCGTGGTCACTTGTACAAATGATGACGAATAGCGCTGCGCATACAGATCGGCCGCCGACGGTGGATTGACCTCAGCGATCACCATGGGCGGATGCTCCGCAGCATCTGGTGCCGGCTGATGCGGTGCGCAAGCGGCCAGCAGTAGACCGCTAGCAGCCACGCTCAACAACACGGTAGACTTTTTCGGCGTACTCATAGCGAAGTCGCTCCCTCAAAGGTGTGTTTTTCAAGCCGGCGTTGTAGGCACCGATCGCGCGCCAGGTGTAACCAGCGGTTTCTATTTTCTGTGCCAGCACCCACGCACCGACGTGTATGTTCGCGCACCAATCCCATAAGTGATCGCGCTCGATACCGAAGGGTCTCAGCTCTGCCAACCAAAGAGAATTGATCTGCATGACGCCGTAGTCGGTGCTGCCATTGCTATTGTGGTTAACCGCGTGGGACTCAAAATTGCTTTCGACACAGGCGATGGCCCGCAGTAGATTGGCTGGCACGCGATGACGCTCCGCCGCCGCATCAAAACAGTCCGCGTACAGCGACTCGGCAAGTAACACCATTCCAAGGGAGACAACAAACCGCGCAACCAACATTGAGCACTCCAGTAATTGCCAGTGACCTCCGGGTCTGACAACCATCCGGCAATACCAATGTCTTTGCTACGAAAAATGGGGGCATTCTCTACGCCCCACTTTCGAAGGCTTACTCTGCGGGTCAGAGCGGAGCAGCAGCTACGGCCGCACACCCTTCATGCCGCCGTTTGAACGGTGGCGCACTGCGATTGTTGAAAACAATCCAAGGTGTAGAAAGATTGGCCTCTCCGATGGAGGAGGCGTTCAAATATATGCAGCCCCGATGTTTTCAGGGCTCCTTCTCTTCGTGCGATCACGAAAGCTGTACTGCCAGCGGTTTACGTGGCGGGCGTCCGCACGCCTGACCAGCAGCGGGACGAGCGTGCGTCCAGAGTAATTGGCTAGAGTGGGTTAGGACTTTCCATTGCCGCAAAGACTGTGACTCACTGCGATAGAGGACAACTGTCGGGACATCTTCATGACAGTGTTTCCAAGATGTCCTGGTCGATCCGCCTTGCCCACAGCAGTAGCCCGTGACTTCTGCTGTCGAAGTGTATGCCTGTGTTAGGAGCTTAGTAGGGCTCAGGCGGGGTGTCGTCGTAAGACTTCGTTTTTTGTACGACAGCCTCTGTTCCGCGATCAAGCCGATTCAGGCCTCGCAGCAACAGCATGCCGAGTCACCGTCGAAACTGTTTACAGACTCTGACCGGATGTCGTACCCGTCTGATCCCTGCGGTTACGTCTGTGGCGGCGACATGAAATTGCCGACAACAAAGGCGACAGGAATGAGGCCCGGCAATAATTCGAACTGTGTTATCCGCACACCAGCCTGCTCGAAAGCATCGCGGAGCGACTGTGCAGTGAATCGACGATGTCCGGGGAAACCTGTTAGGGCGAGAAGCCGGGAAACCAGCCAGGAAGACTTGGTCTGATCGTGACAGAACGTCGGGGCGACCAGGATAGCGCCAGGTGCCGCCACCTTTCGAATTGCATGAAATGCCTCAGCGAGATTCGGGACCAGATGTAACACGTTGGCCGCGACGACAGCGTCAAACTCGCCTTCTGGATAGGGAAGTGCATAGATATCAGCCTGCTCGCACGTCACGTTCTCGAGCTCGGCCTCCTGAATTCGCCGCTTAAGCGACTCCACCATGGCCGCTGCATAATCTGTGGCGATTATCGAGCGGCTGGTCCGGGCTATGGCCGCGGTAACAATGCCTGTGCCTGCCGCGACTTCCAGCATTTTTTCTCTGCCGCGAACGGCCTCACTGGCCAAGTGCAACATCCGCGGCAACGGCCGACCCAGCACCCAACGCAGCGAGGCATCGTAGTTGCGCGCGTGTCGTTCCCAGTAGCCCTTGTCAGACATCGGATTGCACTATCAGTCGCCGCGCTTCTGAGCCAGGTAGTAACGCTCGAAGCCAAAAATCGCGACGATCGACGAAACAGCGATTATTACGATCAATGGATCCGCGCCGCCCTTGATGACAATGAATGCGACCAGCGCCAGTGCGTCGAGCACGATTGCCGTCGCCAAGACCCACGCCTGCGCGTCGACGTCAGCTTTGAGGTGCCGCCATACACCCCAGTGTATGGCGATATCCATGACGAGATAATAGATCGCGCCAAGCGACGCGATGCGGCTCAGGTCGAAGAATGCCGCAAGAGAAGCAGCCAGCACGACCGTATACACCAGCGTGTGCTTCTGGATGCCGCCCTGCATTCCGAAGTGGCGATGGGGGATGATGTTCATATCGGTCAGCATCGCAAGCATGCGCGATACAGCGAATACGCTTGCCAACAAACCTGAGCTGGTGGCAACGATCGCTATCCCGACCGTGAACCACACACCATAGTCGCCCATCGCCGGTCGTGCCGCTTCTGCCAATGAATAGTCTTTGGCCCGGACAATCTCTTCGACGGTCAAGGTCGATCCGACGCCGAAGGCGACCAGCATGTATACAACGACGCAAATTCCGAGCGAGATCATGATCGCCCGACCGACGTTCTTGTGCGGGTCGACAACTTCGCCGCCGCTGTTCGTTATGGTCGTAAATCCCTTGTAAGCGAGAATCGCCAACGCGACGCCGGCGAGAAACCCGGTCGCCGACGTATCGTCAATCACGCCACCGGTTGCTGGTTCGAAGGACCAGCCAGCGGCCCACAGGGCTGCTGTCGCGAAGCCAAGTATTCCCAGGATTTTGACGACGGCGGTGACCTTGGAAACGGCACCGATCAGCCGATTGCCGGCGATGTTAATGAGGAACGCGACGACGATCAGCCCGACCGCAAGCACCGGGACCAGCCAGTCGAGGTTTTCTGCGTCGAATAATTGCAGCGTGTAGGTACCGAAGGTTCGGGCGACCAGGCTTTCGTTGATGATCATCGAAATTGCCATCAGCAGCGCGCTGGCGCCGGTCATCATGGTCTTGCCGTAGGCCTTCTGCAGAATCATCGCGATACCGCCAGCGGACGGGTACTTGCTGGTTACCTTTATATAGGTGTACGCGCTGAATCCGCTGATGATGGCCGCGAGCAGGAAGGCTGCCGGAAACAGTGGACCGGCGTATTCCGCGACCTGGCCGGTCAGTGCAAAGATACCGGCGCCAATCATGACGCCGGTACCCATCGCAACTGTCGCCGTCAGTGACAGGCTGCCCGACTTGTAGTTATCGCTCATGATAAAGACCTTGTGTCAGTTACGTTTTTCAGAGCTTCAGGCGGCGCAGCCGCAGTGCATTGCCGATTACCGAAACCGAACTCAGGCTCATCGCGGCAGCCGCGATCATCGGACTCAACAACAACCCGAAAACGGGGTAGAGCACGCCGGCCGCAATGGGAACTCCGGCCGTGTTGTAAGCGAACGCGAAGAACAGGTTCTGGCGGATGTTGCGCATGGTCTGCTGACTCAGCTCGCGCGCCTTCGCCACACCCAGCAGATCACCACGAACCAGCGTTACGCCGGCGCTTTCCATTGCCACGTCAGTACCTGTGCCCATTGCGATGCCGACGTCGGCCTGTGCCAGCGCCGGCGCATCGTTGATGCCGTCACCGGCCATTGCCACGATTGCGCCTTTCGCCTGAAGCTCCCGGACCACACGGTTCTTGTCTTCCGGAGACACATCAGCGTGCACGTCGTCGATGCCGATTTTTCCAGCAACCGCGTTCGCCGTGCCCAGGCTGTCGCCAGTCAGCATCACGACCCTGAGGCCGGCGTCATGCAGCATCTCGATGGCCCGCGGCGTCGATTCCTTGATGGGATCGGCTACACCGATAATGCCGGCAGGTTTGCTGTTTACCGCGACAAACATGACGGTCTGTCCTTCGGCACGATACTTTTCCGCGGCGTCTGCCAACGACTTGTCTTCGGCGTTAAGGCGGCGCATGAGCTTGCTATTGCCAATCGCAACGCTGTGGTCGCCGACGCTGGCGCTCGCGCCTTCGCCGGTAACCGATTCGAATCCGGTCGCGGTCGTCAGGCTCAACGAACGTTTCTCTGCAGCGGTGACAATGGCCTGGGCCAACGGGTGCTCGCTGGCTTTCTCTACCGACGCAACCAGGGCCAGCAGCGACTCGTCGTCGAACTCGCCAGCGGCCTCGATCATGACCAGCTCGGGCCGGCCTTCAGTCAGCGTACCGGTCTTGTCGACCACGACGGTATCGACCTTCTCGAAGGTTTCGAGCGCTTCGGCACTCTTGATCAGGATGCCAAGCTGAGCACCTTTGCCGGTACCAACCATGATTGACATCGGCGTTGCGAGTCCGAGTGCACAGGGACAAGCGATGATCAGAACGGCAACCGCGTTGACGATGGCGTAGGCCATGGCGGGTTCAGGCCCCCAAATTGACCAGACAACAAAAGTGACGATAGCCACTGCGACAACAGCGGGTACGAACCACGCGGCGACGAGATCGACGAGCTTCTGGATCGGGGCGCGACTGCGTTGTGCTTCGGCGACCATGCGGACGATCTGCGACAACAAGGTGTCGTCGCCGACCTGAGTCACTTCAATGATCAGGCTGCCGGTGCCGTTAACGGTACCGCCGACCACATCATCGTCGGCACGCTTTTCCACCGGTACTGGTTCGCCACTGATCATCGATTCATCAACCGAGCTGTGCCCTTCCACGACTGTGCCGTCAACCGGGACCTTTTCACCGGGTTTTACGCGCAGCCGATCGCCCGGGACGAGGTCATCCAGGGATACTTCTTCCTCGTTACCGTCGTCGGAAATTCGCCGGGCTGTTGGCGGCGCCAGTTCCAGCAGCGCACGAATGGCTCCCGACGTTTGACTTCGCGCTTTCAGCTCAAGCACCTGGCCGAGCAGCACAAGTGTTGTAATTACCGCAGCCGCTTCATAGTAGAGCGCTACTTCACCAGCGTGATTCCGGAACGCCTCGGGGAAAATTTCGGGGAACGCCGTGGCGACCAGTGAATAGACGAACGCCACGCCAACGCCGAGCGCGATCAGCGTGAACATGTTGAGATTCAGAGTCCGGACCGAGTTCCAGCCGCGTACGAAGAACGGCCAGCCGCCCCACAACACAACCGGCGTAGCCAGTGCCAGTTGCAGCCATTGGCGCCAGGCAACCGGCAACAGCTGCTCCATTGGCTGACCGGGAATCATCTCGCCCATCGCGTACACGAACAACGGAAGCGTCAGCACAACGCTCACCCAGAACCGGCGCGTCATGTCGTCGAGTTCGGACGTATCCTCCTCCGCGCTCACGACGACCGGTTCGAGCCCCATGCCGCAGATGGGGCAACTGCCAGGTTCGTCGCGGACGATTTCCGGGTGCATCGGACAGGTGTATTGCGTTCGCTTTGCCGCAATGTTCTTGCGTTCCAGTGCCATACCGCATTTCGGGCAGCTGCCGGGCTCGTTCGACTGCACTTCGGGATGCATGGGACATGTATATTCCGCGCTCATGATTCACTCCTTTCGAGGTCATGAAGAATCGGGCAGTCGGGGCGTTTGTCGCCATCGCAGCGATCTGCCAGGTGCTGCAAGGTATCGACCATCGACTGAAGTTCGCCGATCTTTTCCCGCAGCTCGTCAAGGTGAGTCTCGACAAGACGTTTAACGTCGGCACTGCTGCGACGCTGGTCCTGCCACAGCTCCAATAGCGCCGATATTTTCGGCACGGAGAAACCAAGCCGGCGAGCCCGCCTGATGAAGCTCAATGTGTGCAGTTCGTCACGGCCAAACACCCGGTAACCCGAGGCACTGCGTTTAGCCTTGCCAAGCAACCCGATCTGTTCGTAGTACCGAATGCGTTTTGCGGAGACGCCTGTCGTTTCCGCCGCTTGCCCGATGTTCATTGGTCCAGCCTCCGTTTGCCGCCACTGATTGGCGTTCACGGCCCGACTCTAGACCTTCCCATTATGGGAAGGTCAAGCTTTTTCCGGCGCCCGCGTTTTTGGTGCCTGCCGCAAGAAAGCCGTCAGAACCAGAACCTGACACCCACAACGACCGAGGTCTCTGACGTATCTTCGCCTTCCTGCTTCAACAAATCGGCGGTATCGCCGTATTGCTGCTCCCAGGACACCCCGATGTACGGCGCGATCTCTCGACGAAGTTCGTAGCGGAGTCGCAATCCGAGCTCGCTGTTATTGATGCCACGACCGATCCCGAACGCCGGCACTTCGGAGAAGGCGGCGTTAATTTCAAGGCGTGGCTGCAGGATCAGGCGTTGTGTCAACAGCAGGTCGTACTCTGCTTCGAGCCGGGCCGACGCATCGCCGTCTTCACTGATGAACAGGGCCGCATCAATTTCAAACTCATAGGGCGCATCGCCCTGGATACCTGTAACGAAGTGGTTGCGAGTCGGGCCGGGCTCGAAGTCATGCCGTACACCGACCTGCCACTCCCAGTAGGGCGCGAACATACGGCTGAACAACAGCTGCAGCTCCGCGTCCTCCGGAGACTCGCCCTGGACACCCTCGCCCTCCGTTTTCCAGCGGAGCCGGTTCCAGTCGTAGCCATACCACCCCTGAATGTCCCAGGTGTAGCTGTCATGCCCATCGGCAAAACCGGTTTCTGCCCGGTCTCCCAGCACCATCCAGTACGGGCCGGGCTTGTGCATCGGAATAGCCCAGTCGTCCGGCGTACCTGCTTGCTTTGCCGTGAATCCGGGTGTCGCATACAGCACGCTCAATGCCAGTAAGATGCACTTGCTCTTCATTCTTCTCATCTCAACTCACCCTTACGACGCGAAACATACCCATCTCCATGTGGTAGAGGAGATGACAATGGAATGCCCAGCGGCCCGGTGCATCGGCCGTAATCAACGCCGATACACGACTTGCCGGCATGACGTTGATCGTGTGCTTACGCGGGATCTCGCGGCCGTGGCCGTTTTCCATTTCCATCCACATGCCGTGCAGGTGAATCGGGTGGTTCATCATCGTGTCATTCACCAGGGTCAGGCGCAGGCGCTCGCCGTAATTGAACTCAATCGGTCCATCGACCTCATGAAACTGTTCACCGTCGAATGACCACATGTACCGTTCCATGTGCCCTGTCAGGTGCAGCTCAATCTCCCGGCCGGGCGGGCGATCATCGAAATCATCATCCAGGCGCTTCAGATCGCGGTATACCAGTACGCGATGCGGTACATTTTCGAGGCCGGTACCGCGTTCTCCAAGGCGATCACGTTGCAGGTCGGCGACGCCGGCATTCCCCGCACCATGGTGGTCGGGTCCGTGCCGGGCGACGACCGGTCCGGCGTTGCCCATATCGTGGCCCGCATGATCCATATCGCCGGAACCCATATCTCCGTGATTCATGCCGGAGTGGTCCATACCATCGGAACTCATGTCGCCATGGTTCATGCCGGAGTGATCCATGCCTGAATGGTCCATACCGCCCGAACCCATGTCGCCATGGTTCATGCCGGAGTGATCCATGCCGCCTCCCTGCATGGCGCCATGGTCCATTCCCATGTCAACCATCGTCAGCTTGGGAGGCTTGCGTAGCGGCGGAATCGGCGCGCGCATTCCATCGCGCGGCGCCAAGGTGCCAGCCGCGAAACCGCTGCGATCGATCGATTCGGCCATCACCGTGTAAGCCCTGTCTTCACGTGGTTCGACGACTACGTCGTAGGTTTCCGCGGTGCCAATCTGGAATTCGTCCGTCATCACGGGCTGCACATTCTGTCCGTCCGTGGCGACAACCCGCATTTCAAGGCCCGGAATCCGCACATTGAAAAACGACATCGCGGAACCGTTGATGAATCGCAACCGCACCCGTTCGCCCGGCTTGAACAGTCCCGTCCAGTTGCCGGCGGGATGCAGTCCGTTCATCAAGTAGCTGTAGGTTGTTCCACCGACGTCCGCGATATCGGACGGCATCATGCGCATGCGATCCCACGCGAGCTTCGTGCGAATCGCGTTGGACCGGGCTTCGCTGGTTGGTTCATCCAGGATATCGGCGACAGTAACCTGCTGGTAATTGTAGTAATCGCCCATCTTCTTGAGCTTGGCCAGCACGTCGTGCGGATCTTCAAACGTCCAGTCCGACAGCATCACGACGTAGTCACGATCGTAGACAACCGGGTCAGGGCCCTTCGGGTGCACCACGAGCGCCCCGTAAACTCCGGACTGCTCCTGGAGCTGGGAGTGGCTGTGATACCAGTAGGTCCCGCTTTGCTTGAGCGGAAAACGATACTGGAACGTGGTGCCCGGCTTGATGCCACGGAAAGTAACGCCGGGCACGCCGTCCATTTCAAACGGCAACAGGATGCCGTGCCAGTGGATCGACGTATCGACATCCATCTCGTTGCGTACGTTAAGTACAACGTCCTGTCCTTCGTACCATTCAAGCAACGGGCCGGGTATCGTGTTGTTGATCGACATGACGTTGCCCTTCCCGCCCGCAATGTCCATGCGGTGCGCACGGATGGCGAGGTCGAATTCGAGCAGATCGTCGCCAGGACCCGACTGTTCACGCAATACGCTCATGGAACGCGCCCAGACCGGCACGATGGCATCCAGTAGCGAAATAGCGCCGGCGCCGGCCGCCGCCTGCAGAAAATGTCGTCGTGATCCCGAAGCGTGACTACGCACAGGCTGTATGTTTGATTTTTTCATTGGATCAATGCTCATGTGTACTGTGATCGTGCTCTTCCGTCGCCGGGACGGCGGGGTCGTTTGCCTGGTCGGCGCCGTTGCCATGCTCGTGCGACTCGCCGTCGCCTTCGGTGTGGCCGCCACTGTCGCCGCTGTGGTGGCCGTGGCCCGTCGCTCCTTCAAGCATCGCCGCATAGCCGGCGGAATCGAGATCAGGCAAACGCATGCTGATGAATGAAACAACCGGCCATAGAGACTGGTCGTCGTGACTGGCACTCCAGGCCGGCATACCCGTCATGCGAATGCCGTTTCGAGTTGCCCAGTAGATTTCCGCCGCCGTCCTTTCGGTGGCGACCGTTGCAAGGTCGGGAGCAATCGGGTTCAGGCCTCGCCCGGCGGACGAACGCTCCTTGCCCGGGCCACCGTGACAGCCGACACACATGGCGTCGAAGTCATTGATACCGGCCAGCTGCATGTCCGGGCTGTCGAGCTCGGGTACGTCGATACTCGCTGCCTGCCGCTCCACCGAAGCTTCACGGGCGGTTTCGAGAATCCAGCCCACGGGGCCGCTGTGCTCTCGATTTGCGGCGACTTCGATCATGCCGCTGGACGACACTGCGAACACCGCGACGACGGCGACAATCAGCCAGACAACGGCTGCTTTCAGATAGATCATGGGTGGAACCTCTCCTGCGTGTCGCCGAAGTCACGGGGCGACGGACTGCATAAAAACCTGTTCGGATGCAGCGACGCCCTGTCGCGGGCGCAGCGCTACGTCTCGGCGGCCGGGTGGCGCCGATTCAGCGGGGCAGGATGGGAGGTCGTTTGGGAACGGGGGGCGCTGGGTCGGGCGAGTAGCGGGTACTCGCCGGGGCACGAAACGCGTTGCCTGCGTCGTGTGCAACACGAGTCACGGACATGAAGACGGCGTTGCCGCAGCCGGTCGCACAGGCGGCGGCGCAGCCACCGCAACACGGACAAGCGCCGTCGCTCGCATCGGCGTTCTCAGCATTCTCCGCGGCATGGCCGGCATGAGCGCTCATTTCCGCGCTACTCGAAAGCGCAAGCGCACTGCAATCGGCGCCCAGCATGGCCATGCCGCTCAACGGCAGGCCCAGCAAGGTCAGCAACAGCAGGCTTGTGCGTAGATTTTTCACGGTTTGGAGACTAGTCCGAATCGCGGCGAATCGCAACGCTTCGTCCAACACGCCAAGAAACGCGCGGTTCCGCCCAGCGCAGCTGCCAACGGTCAGCTGGCACCACTGTGTCCACCCAGCAACAAAGGGATGACCGATTAGTTCCAGCTGCGGACGAGGCGAAGGGCTTTGATTAGACACGATTACTCCGGCGCAAATTCCCTGCCTTCGCGACGCGCATAGACGCTGGCGCTGCCATCGGCATGCACCTGCATGACATCGTAGGGCTCCGCGCCGGGGCCCTCCATGCCGGGCGAACCAACCGGCATGCCGGGCACGGCGAGGCCGCGGATGCCTTCCGGCTTGTCCTCCAGCAACTTCTCCACGAGATCGGGCGGCACATGTCCCTCGACCCAATAGTCGCCGACTTTCGCGGTGTGGCAGGAGCGCATCGACGTAGGCACGCCAAGCTCGGTCTGGATCGATGCAGTGCTCTGCACGTTGACCGCGTCCACCGCCAGCCCGTCCCGTTCAAGCTGCTCGACCCACTTGTGGCAACAACCGCAGTACGGCGTCTTGTACACGACGATTTCGGCGTCGGCGCCAGTGTCAGCCATCGACTGCGGCCCGGGTTCGCTGCAGGCAGACACTACCGGCGCGAACAACAGGCTGGCCAGCAGGACCCATGTCCGCCTGGCCGCTCCTTGAGCGATTACAACGTTATTCATGACTTTCTCCATCAGGCTCCAGGTCGGCGGGCAGAGGCACCAGTTTCGGTAGCCCGCGACCGCGCCAGAACGAAAAAATGGCCGGGAATACCAGTAACACCAGCAGCAAGGCGGTGCCGACGCCGCCCAGCATCGGCGCGGCAATGCGCTTCATGACATCCGCGCCGCTGCCACTGCTGTACATGATCGGCACCAAGCCCATGAACAGGGCGAACCCCGTCATCAGCATGGGCCGAATGCGGTGACTGGCACCGACCGTTATTGCCGCGGACAGGTCGAGGCGGCTGTGAATCAGGCCTTCTTCCTGGTATTGCCGCCAGGCCAGGTCCAGGTAAAGCATCATCAGCAACCCGAGCTCAACGGCGAGCCCGGCCACGGCGATCATGCCCACCGCGACCGCGACGCTCAGATTGTAACCGAGCGCGGCCAGCAGCCAGATACTACCGACCAGCGAGAACGGCAATGCCGTCATGACAATCAGCGTTTCCGTCATCGACTTGCGGTGCATGTAGAGCATGAAGAAGATTAGGAACACGGTCAGCGGAACCAGCACCTGCAGCCGTGCCTTCGCGCGCTCGAAATAAGTGAACTGCCCGGCCCAGTCGAGCCGGTAGCCCGGCGCTATCTCAACCTTCTCCGCAACCACTTCGCGAGCCAGCTCGACGTAATCGGCGATGCCGATGTCCTGGCCGACGTCAACGAACACGAAGCTCACGAGTTGACCGTCCTCGTTCCGGAGCGCGGGCGGACCGGTCCGGAACTCGATATCCGCTACCTGCGTGATCGGGATCTGCGCACCGTTGGCGGTTGTCACGAATACGCGTTCCAACGCTTCGATGTTGTCGCGGTACTCGCGCGCATAACGCACCAGGATACCGTAACGCTCGCGGCCCTCGACGGTCTCGCTGACTTTCATACCGCCCATCGCGGCCTCGATGACCCGCTGAACGTCATCCACATTCAGTCCGAAACGCGCTGCCGCCTTGCGGTCGATATCGAAGTCCAGGAAGTAGCCGCCGGTGGCACGTTCCGCGAAGGCACTGCGCGTGTAGGGCGCCGTCCGTTCGTCTGCAAGCAACGCGCGCTCGATGTCGACGGCGGTGGCCTCGATCTCGCCCAGGTCCGGTCCAAATACCTTGATGCCGAGCGAGGAGCGGATGCCGGTGGCCAGCATCTCGGTGCGGGTCTGGATGGGCATCCACCAGATATTCGGCATGCCGGGGAAACGCATCGCGGCGTCCATCTCACCGATCAGCTTGTCCCAGGTCATGCCCTCGCGCCATTCGCTCTTGTCCTTCAGCATGATGTTGGTTTCGATCATCGACAGCGGTGCCGGGTCGGTCGGGCTGGTGCTGCGACCGACCTCGCCAAAGACCCGCTCGACCTCCGGGAACTTCTTGAGTTCGCGGTCCATCGTTTGCATGACGCGCGTCGCTTCCGCGATGGACATGCCCGGCAACGCGGTCGGCATGTAGAGGATGCTGCCTTCGTTGAGCGGCGGCATGAACTCGTTGCCGAGACTGCGGTAAACCGGCACCGTCACCACCAGCGCCAGCACGGCGACGATGATCACCGGCCAGCGCCAGCGCACCGCGAACTTCACGGCCGGCGCATAACCGGCCATCAACAACCGGTTGAGCCGGCTGTCGTCGCCACGGATGCGGCCCTTGATCAGCAACACTGCCAGCGCCGGGATCAAGGTGACAGACAGCAGCGCCGCGAAGAACATCGAGTAGGTCTTCGTGTAGGCGAGCGGCTTGAACAGGCGGCCCTCGGTACCCTCCAGCGCGAACACGGGCAGGAACGAGACCGTGATAATCAGCAAGGAAAAGAAGATGCTCGGCCCGACTTCCTGCATGGCCTCGATGATCGCATCGATCCGCGACTCGCCCTCCTGCAAGCCCCCTTGTAATCGCTTGTGGATATTGTCGATGATCACGATCGCCGCATCGACCATCGCCCCGATGGCAACAGCGATGCCGCCCAATGACATGATGTTGGCAGTGAGTCCCTGGTAGAACATCGGGATGAACGACAGCAGGATCGCGATCGGCAGGGTGATGATCGCAACGAACGCGGAGCGCGCGTGCAGCAGGAACAGGCCGATCACCAGCGAGACGATCAGCATTTCCTCGACGAGCGTATTCCTTAGCGTTTCAATCGCACGCTCGATCAGCCCCGCGCGATCGTACACGGGCACGATCTCGACACCGTCGGGCAGACTCTCCCGGACGACGTCCAGCCGTTCCTTCACCCGGTCAATCACGTCCAGCGCGTTCTGGCCGTAGCGCATCACGACGATGCCGCCCACTGTAACGCCCTCGCCGTCAAGATCCGCCTGGCCACGCTGCATGGCCGGCCCGAGACTCACATCGGCCACGTCCGCGACGCGCACGGGCACGCCGCCCTCGCCGACGCCGATCACCACCTCCTCGATATCGGCAACCGACTTGACGTAGCCGCGCCCGCGAATGAATTGCTCGTGGCCCGCGATCTCGAGCACGCGGCCGCCAACGTCCTTGTTCGAATCCCGTACCGCGCCGGCCAGCTTGTCCAGCGAGATGCCATAGGACGCGAGCTTGTTCGGGTCGACGTTGACCTGGTACTCCTTGACGAAGCCGCCAACGGAGGCCACTTCGGCAACGCCCGAGACCGACTCCAGCGCGTAGCGGATATTGAAGTCCTGCAGGCTGCGCAGGTCGGCGAGCGACTGGTTGCCACTCTTGTCCACGAGCGCGTACTGGTAGACCCAGCCGACGCCGGTCGCGTCCGGGCCCAGCGTCGGCTGCACATCGTCCGGCAATTTCGGTGCGGCCGAGTTCAGGTACTCGAGCACGCGCGACCGTGCCCAGTACATGTCGGTGCCGTCCTCGAAGATGACGTAGACGAACGACAGGCCCATGAAGCTCTGCCCGCGAACGAAGCGCACGTTGGGTGCGGCCAGCAGCGTCGTGGTCAGCGGGTAAGTGATCTGGTCCTCGACCAGGTCCGGACTGCGGCCGGGCCAGTTCGTGAACACGATCACCTGCACGTCCGACAGGTCGGGAATCGCATCCAGCGGCGCTTCGGCGAGCGAACGCCAGCCCCAGCCGGCGGCCACGGCAACCAGCATCAGGGTCAGCAGCCAGTTGCGGGCGGAGAACCCGATCAGGCGCTCGAGCGGCCCTTTCGGAGTATCGCCTTGTTGTTGGCCTACCATTGGTCAATCCCCGCTTTCAGACGCGTCTCAGCGGCAATCAGGAAATTGCCCGAGGTCACGACCGTGTCGTTGAGCGCGAGGCCGTCGAGCACCTCCACGAACTCACCGGCCTGGCGGCCCGTCCGGATTCGGCGCGGCTGCAAGCGGCCGCCGCCCAGGTCGACGAACACGACCCGGCTTTTGCCGGCGAAGATGATCGACTCCTCGGGTACGCTGAGCCGGTGCCCGAGATTCGCCTGCAACGAAACTTCGGCGTACATCGCGGGTTTCAGTTCGCCGCCGCTGTTGTCGAGAGAAAGCCGGACCCGACCGGTGCGGGTTCGCCCGTCCAGCGTCGGGTAGACATACTCGACACGTGCCGGATAGCGACGGCCGGGCAGGTTGGGCAGCAAGACGTCTGCCTGCATGCCCTCCTGCAGCAATTCGAGATCGCCCTCGAAGACCTCCGCCTCCACCCAGACACGGGACAGGTCGGCAATGCTCAAGAGGGGCTGCAACTTTTTCGCCGCACTGCCGTCGGCGATGTGCCGCTCGATCAGCGTGCCGCTTTGCGGTGCATGGATGGGCACGTACTCCAGCGGGCTGCCGCGGCGCTCCAGCGCCGCGATCTCCGCCTCGCTCATGTCCCACAACCGGAGTCGCTGGCGCGCAGCGCGCAGCAGGCTGTCGCCGCCCGTCGCGGCGGAGCGACGCCGGCGAACTTCGAGGTACTCGTCCTGGGCCGCCAGCAGTTCGGGGCTGTACACCGTGAACAGGACCTGGCCCTGTTCGACCGGCATGCCGACGTAATCGGCTTTGAGGTCGCCGATGTAGCCATCGTATTTCAACGCCACCTCGGACAGGCGCGTCTCGTCGACGGTCACCTCGCCCACGGCGCGGATCGACTTGACGAGGTCGCGGTGTGTCGCGAGCCCGGTCGTGACCCCGATCATCTGCCGGCGCCGGTTGTCGATCGTGACCACGGGACCTTCGGCCGCCGGCGCGGCGGCCGCACCGACCGGGGTTGCACCGGTGGCCACGGTCAGGCCTTTCCGGTCTGTCGCGAGGTCGAACTGGACGCGCCGGTCGCCGAGCTGGATGGTCAGGGGCCACTCGCCGCGCATCGACAGGTCCACCGTGCCCTCGTAGCGCCCCGGGCCCGTCCGTTCGAGACCGGCCGGCGCGCGCATGGCGGGCATCGCACCCATCGCCGGCATTTGCGCAAACGCATCGATGTCCATGTCATCGACCGGATTGCCATCGGCATCCATCACCTCGAGCACCAGGCGATTCTCGCCGACGCGCGCCGTCTCAGGCTCGATGCCGACCGCAATTTCGTACTTACCGGCGCGGTATCGCGGTAAGCCGTCGGCGGCGGCCGCCGCGTCGCTGCCGCCATCAACTGCCTCGCCGCCCGAGGAAATCGGCATGTCGCCACGATCGGTGGCGAGATCAAATTGCAGGCGGGCCGGCTGTCCGCTGCTCCCGGTAAACGTCAACGTCAACGGCCACTCGCCGCGCATGGACAGGTCGAGCGTACCCTCGAAACGATCCGGACCGGTTTGTTCCAGACCCGCCGGCGCACGCATCGCGGGCATCGCACCCATCGCCGGCATTTCCGCATAAGCTTCGATGTCGCCAGGGGTCACCGGCTCGCCGTCCGGCGTGCGCAACTCGACGATGAGTCGATTCTCGCCGACTTTCGGCACCTGTGGGTCGGTGGCAATGCCGACTTCCACGCCCGCTGCCCGGTAGGTGGGCATCATCGCGCGGCTTTCGCCACTGTCAGACGCCTGCTCCCTGGTTTGTGACCAGATGAAGAAACCTGCCACAGCCGCGATGAGCACCGCGCCAATTACGTATTTAGAATTTTTCATTTGGATACTCCCACGGGGCTTTCCCGCGACAGGTCAATCGAGGCCCCGGACCAGCGCCGCAACTCGGCGACGTGGCGGGCGTGATCGGATACCGCGCGGACGTAGGCAAGCTCGGTATCGAGCTTGCGCTGCTCGGCGGTAATGACATTGAGAAAGGCGCCGTCGCCGCTCCGGTAATCCGCGACGGCGGATGACAGGAACTCGTCCGCGAGCGGCAACAGCTTTGATTCGTACAGGTCCACGGCGTCGCGGGCCTCGACGACACGTGAGCGCGCGGCAGCAAGTTCCGACAGCAGCGCTGCCTGTCGATCATCCAGCGCGAACGACGCGCGGCGAACATCGGCCCGTGCGCGATCCAGCTCGGCCTGCCGTTTGCCGCGGTAGAGCGGCACGTTGATCGACACGCCAATGATCGGACGTTTATCGACCGGGTCCCAGAGGCTGTTGTAGCCGACCCCCACCTGGAAGTCGGGCAGGAAGGCCTTCTTTGCCAGCGTGACCCGGCTCTCGCGGGCATCCACCGTCGCGGCGAGGCGGCGCAGCTCGGGGTGCGCGGCGATTGCCATCGCCTCGAGCTCGGCGACAGGCGCAAACTTTTCGGACACATCGATGGGCGCGGCCGCCGGCAACGCCGCCGCCGGCGACCGGTTCAGCAACGCATTGATCCGCGCTTGGATCGTTGTCTGCTCCCGTCGTAGCAGCAGTTCGTGCCGGTTCAGTCGCTCACGCTCCAGCTCGGCCTGGATGACGTCCTGTTTCGTCGCGCGACCCGCGGCGTATCGGGACTCAGCCACCGCGACGAGGTCGTCGAGAATCGCCCGTGTCTCGTGATGGATGCGCAGCGCCTCGTTGATGTAACGCCACTCTGCGTGTGCCATGCGCGCGTTCGCGGCCAGGTCGAGAACAAGCGCATCCTGATCGGCATCCATCGCCCGTGCGTCGTGCCGTGCTTCGGCCTCGCGAGCGGCCAGGGTGCCGGGCCAGGGAATGCGCTGGCTGAATTCGATGCGCTGGTTGAGGCTTCGGTCGGCGCTGGCTGTCAGCGGCGCCACGCCGTAGCCCAGCATCGGGTCATCCAGCGAGCCAGCAGGCTCCACGCGGTAAAAGGCCGCTTCGGCTGCGGCGCCCGCGGCAGCGAGCCCCGGGTTGTTGTCGAGCACGCGGCGCACCAGCTCGTCGGCCGTGATTGCAGCGCGTTCTTGCGGGCCAGGGTTAGATTGCGTCCCGGCCAAGAGCGGCGGCGCGGCGACGGCAAATGCAGCGCAAACAAGCGCTACGTAGAGTGTTCTTGCGGACAAGGGACCATTCCTTACTTTGGTATGGCGCCGCCATAGCGACGCGACAGCACCCGGCCATACGGGCCAGGTTCCGGGTCAAAGCGGAATGGAAATCAGATGCGGAGTCGGCGGGTGGTTAGCCATAGGGTCGATCCATCGCCCGGGTGAACCGGCTCGATGAATGACCGGACTTCAGGAGTACGGGGGGATAGCTGCCCCGGGCCTGCCAGCATGTCGACCAGGCCCGCATCGGGCGGATCGACATCGAATGGCGAAGGCGAATCCTTGCTCCCGGATTTCGAACCCGGGGTGGCTTTCAGGCTGTCTGCGTTGACCCCGACCGTCGTTGAGTGCTCACAACACGGCGCAGCCGAGATCAGTTCGTCATCACAATCCTCGTCAGCGGCACCCTTGGCGCGCGAGGCCGGCGCCTCGTCGCAACAGCAGACCTCGTGGACAACTGTCTCCATCATCTCGCAGGTAAACGCCGCCGTCGCCTGCAACGGCCCGAAGGCGAGCAGCAGTGCCAAGACGACCAAGCGAGCTGTATAGGATTTTGACAGAGTCATGCGGACCAGCATTCAGGAACGTGTCGACCGTTCGACGACACCAGGCACAATAGGTTCAGGATAACGCAAATACAAGCACGGGTGCCGTGGCAGGGGTCACAGTATTTCACGAATGCCAACTTGTATATTCCTGAAATAATTGGAAAAGGTTGAATTATCAGGCGGTCAGCCGGCACAGCAGGACAGTTGGCTGACATCCTTGTAAAACGTCTGGGCACAAAGCTTGAGCCCCTCGACCATGGTCAAGTACGGGAACAGCTGGTCCGCAAGTTCCTGCACGGTCATCCGGTTGCGAATCGCGAGCGCGGCAGACTGGATCATCTCGCCTGCCTCCGGCGCGAGAATCTGCGCACCGACCAGCCTGCCGGAACCGGCGTCTGCGACCAGCTTGACGAATCCCCGGGTGTCGAAGTTCGCCAACGCGCGCGGCACGCTGTCGAGTTCGAGCACGCGGCTGTCCACGTCGAGGCCCGCATTGCGCGCGGCGTCTTCGGTCAATCCCACCGTGGCCACCTGCGGATCCGTGAAAACGACGGCCGGCATCGCCGAAAGATCCAGTTTTTTCGAGCCACCCGTCATGTTGATTGCCGCCCGGGTGCCGGCAGCGGCGGCAACGTAGACGAACTGTGGCAGCGCCGCGCAATCCCCGGCCGCGTAGATATCAGGTGCCGACGTTCGCAGTCCCTCGTCGACGACGATTGCACCGCGTTCATCGGTTCTGATCCCGGCCGCATCGAGATTCAAGGCGGCAGTTTCGGGCGGGCGTCCCGTTGCAACGAGCAGGGCATCTGCCGCAATTTCCTCGTTCACCGCGTGCACGCTGAACTGTCCGTCGCGGTGATCCACACGGGATGCCGTTGTCTGCATCAGCAGTCGAATGCCTTCCGACTCGAAAGCCTCGGCAAGCCCCGCGCCGAGCGCCGGGTCATCCGCGGACAACAAGGTCGAGCGCACCAGCATCGTGACAGCGGCACCCAGGCGCCGGAACGCTTGTGCAAGCTCGACCGCCACCACGGAGCCGCCGATGATGACCAGGTGCTCCGGGATCCAGTCTGCAAACAACGCATCCGTTGACGTCCAGTACGGCGTGTCGGCGAGGCCCGGGATGTCGGGCCGCGCCGGTGCCGAACCGGTCGCGATCAGGATGCGGTCCGGCGACAGGGGTCTTTGGCCGCCTTCCGGCAATTCGATTGTCAGCTCTTTCGGGCCGGCAAAAGTTGCGTGCCCTCGCAGCAGCCGGATGGACGGGTTGTCCTCGAGCTGCTGCTCGTACTTCTGCTCGCGGAGCTCGTCGACCCGCGCCGATTGCTGCGCCAGCATTTGCCGGCGGTCGATGACCGGCTCCCGCGTTCCGAGACCACGGAACGGGTGGCGACGCTGCTGCTCGGCCAGCTGCGCGCCGCGAATCATGATCTTGGACGGCACGCAGCCAATGTTGACGCAGGTACCGCCAATTGTGTCGCTGCTCTCGATCAGGGTCACGGTCGCGCCCTCCTCGGTCGCCCGTATCGCGGCGGCGAACGCCGCGGAGCCGGAACCGATAATTGCGACATTGAGCTTAGTGGTGGCCATGATTGGAGGTCTCCTGCCAAAACGTGGGTGCCCCGTGATTTTCCGTCGCTTGCCAGCGTGGAACGTGGATGATGAATGCCCCCAACGGTACTCCCTGTAGTCGCTACAGGGTCAACAGGGTTTCGGACATTGGTACGCAGACGCGTACCTATGGTGTTGCCGTCAATCCCGGACGCGATCGTTGTCGCGCAATTCAAGCTGGTCGTCCGGATCCAGCAGTGCGTCAATCACCGGGCAGTCAGGCACGTTTCGGCCAGTGCACCGCGACGCGACTTTCCTCAGGGTTTTCTCAAGCCGCTCTAGATCGCGGATTTTCGCGGACACCGCGTCGGCTTGCATGAGCGTCAATGACTTTACTTCGGCACAGCTGTAGTCGTGATCATCCACGAGCTCCAACAAACTTCCGATATCGGCCATGGAAAATCCGAGTTGCCGGCACCGCCTGATGAAGCGCAGCCGGTCCAAGTGCTCCGGGCCGTACATACGGTAGCCGCTGCTGGTTCGCGGCGGATCCGGCATGACGCCGGTTTTCTCGTAGTAGCGTATGGTTTCCTTGTTGACGCCGGTACGCGCCGCAAGCTCGCCGATGGAATACTCTCGCTTCGTGCTTGTCATGATCGGCTTGACTCTGTAGTGGCTACAGGGTTTATGGTCCGTCCAACATTGAGGCGAATGCAAGGAATCTGCGTGACAACCGCCGGGAAACAAGACACTACCGGGCGCAAGCGGCTCTTCGCCGCGGGCGGGCTGCTGGGCGCCATCCTCGCGTCGACCTGCTGCATCGCACCGCTGGTATTGCTCACGCTGGGTGTGAGCGGCGCGTGGATGAGCAACCTGACCGCCCTTGCGCCCTACCAGGGTTACTTTATCGCCGCCACACTGGCGTTTCTCGCTGCGGGCTACTGGTACGTCTATTTCCGCCCGGCGCGATCCTGCGACACCGACGACAGCTGCGGTTCGCCACAATCCGAACGTATCGTCAGGATCGCGCTGTGGCTTGCCACCGCGCTCGTGATGCTGGCGCTCGGCATCAATCTTGTCCTGCCCTATTTCCTGTGAGGAGATTCACCATGTCGAAATTCTTAGCGACCGGGGCCGTGATGGCCTTTTTGTTCGCTGCTGTACCGGCTCACGCAGAAACAACCACCGCCACGCTGACCGTCGACAAGATGTCCTGCGTCACTTGCCCGCTGACGGTCCGTAAAGCCATGGAGCGCGTGGCAGGCGTGATCAAAGTCGACGTCGATTACGACAGCAAGACGGCGACGGTGACTTTTGACGATGAGCAGACAAGCATCGATGAGATCGCGAATGCGTCAACAGAAATAGGCTATCCCGCGACACCGAAATAATTCTCCCCCACGGATAGACCAAGACCACGGTCAACGTACTGACCGAAGGATTATCCGTGGCGCATCGAAACGAGTCCCGGCCCATGCGCAACCGGATGGAACGACAGCAGTCCTGGATTTACCTGTTCAGTATCCTCCTGGGTCTCGCTGTCGGGCTGAACCAGCCGGACATGACGGCGCGGCTGGAAGCTTTTCTCTGGCCGCTGCTTGGCGGGCTGCTTTATGCCACCTTCACCCAGGTTCCTCTGACCCGCATTGGCCAGGGCTTCAGGGACAGGCGTTTCCTGGCGGCCCTGCTGCTTGGCAACTTCGTGCTGATCCCCCTCGTCCTCGGTGGGCTGGTGACCGTCTTGCCCGTGTCGCCCGCCGTTCAGGCCGGTGTCCTGATGGTGCTGCTCGTCCCGTGCACCGACTGGTTCATCAGCTTTACGCACCTCGGCAAAGGCGACGCAAGCAGAGCCATCGCCGCCACGCCGGTGCTGTTGCTCGTGCAGCTGCTGGCCTTGCCCGTCTATCTCTGGCTCTTTCTGGGCGGGGAATGGCTACAGGCTGCGCTCAGCACCCACCTGCTCAGCGCCTTTGCGGGATTGATTCTCACGCCGCTCGCCCTGGCCTGGGGCACCGAGCGCCTTGCCCAACGTAATGTCAACGCCAGACGTTGGGTCCATGGCTTGAGCGTGCTGCCCGTGCCATTGCTGGCGCTGGTCGTGTTCGTCATCGCGGCCTCGCAGGTGACAACCGTAACGGGTTTGACCGGCGTGCTGATGCAAGTGCTGCCGATCTTCGTCATATACCTCGTCTTCGCTGCGTACCTCGGAAAGACGCTCGGCAAGCTGTTTCAGCTGCCCGCACCTTCGGCCAGGACCCTGGCCTTCAGCTTCGGCACCCGCAATTCCTTCGTGATGTTGCCGTTGGCCCTGGCGCTGCCGGACACCTTGCAGGCTGCCGTGGTTGTCATAGTTTTCCAGTCGCTCGTTGAGCTGTTCGGGATGGTGGTCTACATGAGCTGGGTTCCGGGGAAGTTGATTCCTTCCCCTTACGAATAGCTTCCTTGCCCGGACTGTTCATGCATAGTCCGGACAAGGTTCACTCATGCGGTCGCCGTAGCGACGCTTGCCGAAGTCGAACGCGGCCGTCGCTTTCAGCGGCCAGAACCGGACATTGGCGAACCACCGCGAAGAAGCGTCTGCGGTTCAGAATTCTCCCAGGCGAATTCGAACACCCGCGTTAGCTACGAATCCTTCCAGCGGAGCCCAGGCGTCGACCGTCCAGCGCCCATCAGGCGTCCGGTTCGGACGAACCAGCAAGTCTTCACGCGTTTGACGCACGTCAAGTATGTTCTCGAGATTGAGGAAGAAACTGTATCGGCCCCGAATAATCTCTCCGAGCAAACCCACCTCAAAGTAAGGATCACTCTCCATGCGGTACGGATTGTCTTCAAGAAACTGTGTACCTGTGTAGTAGACCTCGAAGCCAATTCGGCCTTTTTCCTCCACCTCCCAGAACGCAACCATCCCTGCGGAGTGACGCGGCGTGAGCGGTACAGTCCGACGCCCCACATCATCTTCATCTGGCTCACTGGCATCTGTGTAAAGGTAGCTTGCAGTGACAACGAAGTCATCGAGCCGCCAGCGCATCAGCGCTTCTATACCACGAGTACGGGTAACCCCATCGACATTAACCATCTGAACACGGTCTGCGGCCAACGTCTCTATTCGAACCGCATCAGCAATACTCGACCCAAAAAACGTCAGACCGGTTTCAAGATTGCCTGCTGAATAGCTGACATCAATTGATGCGGTTTCAGCCGTTTCGGCCTCCAAATTGGCAAGCGGTTCCAACCGTGAAAGTCCTGCCGCTTCTGTTTCCTCAAGAAAAGGCGTTGGGGCAAAAAAACCTCTACCCCACGAACCTCGAACGGTCCACGCACCTTCTCGAAACAACAATGCCATCCGTGGGCTTAGTTCTCCGCCATACTCACTATGGTCATCCCACCGAACGCTCAACGCCCCTGTTAATCGTTCACCAAGGTCCTGGTCAAAGTGGGCAAATGCAGCGGGTGATTCATACTTGTAATCATGAATCGGAAATGTGCCCGAGTCGTATTCATCTGATTGGAAGGCAACGCCTCCTACCCAGGAGGCGCCGGGTAAGTCACCAGATAGAGACGCTTCGGTAAGAATTGTCTGATGGCGATCTTGCTCCAAAAGATCACCAAACACATGATCATGTTGCTGCCGGATAGCTGAAGCGCGAACCTGAGCTGATAGTTGATCATTGATAGGATGCTGCAACAAAAAGCCACCATCGAGGCGGTCGGTATCTTGATTTTGCGGAAATGCGCTGCCATCCGGTACTACGCTACCACTCAGCGTACCTCCTTTCCGATCTTCACCCATCGCTCCGACAGTCAAGTAAAGGTTTGTGCCTTCATACCCCTCCCAGAAAAGACGAGGCCGCACGCTCCAGCGCTCGTATTCAGGCAAATCTATCCAACCGTCATCGTCCAGGTCATTCGCGCCGTGTTGATTGGCGGCCACCAGCAACGATCCACTCCAGCGATTCCCTAACGGAGAAGATGCGTACGTCGAAAAATCCTGGCCGTCCCGTGTTGTAGCATTGAGGATCACTTCACCCTCAGTCACCTCTGATGGCCGCTTTGATACGAGGTTAATGACACCGCCGAGCGCCTGGCCACCGTAAAGGGCAGACGCTGAGCCTTTGATCACTTCAACCTGGCCAAGGTCACTTGGCGGTACCTGCAATAAGCCCAGGCCGGATGCCTGGCCGCCATAGAGCGGCAATCCGTCTGCCAGAAGCTGTGTGTAACGTCCACGCATCCCATGGATGCGTATATTCGAGGAGCCAAGTGCAGGCGAAGTTACCTGGACACGAAGCCCGCCAGTCTCTGCAAGCATCATCGAGATATTGCCTGGGCGCATCATGATCTTCTCGCTGATTTCTTCTTGGTTAAGCACCTCGATACGCGTTGGCTGATCCTGCACGCGGCGGCGCGATCTTGTTGCCTGCACCAAGATTTCCTCTATTTCTTCCATCTCGTCATGGTCGTCTTCGTCCGCGACAGCAGGGTTTGCCATGAGCAAACAAGCACACAGAGCAATCAGAACACCTAATGAAGCGCCTGATTGCCATGCGTTATGGTTTATTTCATCGTTGTGAATCAACAATCCTCTCCCGTTTCGCATCAGCCAAGATCGAAATTCCTCCTCGCAACACAACAAGCACAATCAATGCGCCTATGACCAGGTCAGGCCAATGCTCATCGAGCAACAGAACCAGCCCCCCGGCAGCAATGACGCCGACATTGGCAATAACATCATTTTTTGAGAAAACCCAACTTGCCCTCATATGGACCTCGCCATCACGGTGCCTGGCAATCAGAGCCAGGCATATCACGTTTGCAACCAGTGCAACCAAGCTAACGCCGATCATGAGGGTGGGCTCTGGTTCGCTACCCATAATCGTCCGCCTCAGTATTTCTCCGGCAACACTGACCGCGAGAAGTATCTGGAGCACGCCGCTAAGCATCGCCGCTCGGTTCTTCAGGCTTGCAGACCGACCTACGGCGTACAGACTCACGCAGTAGACAGCGGCATCAGCAAGCATGTCTAAAGAATCAGCGATTAGTCCGGTGGATTGTGCGATGACGCCCGCAATGAACTCCGCCACAAACATAGCGGCGTTAATTGCGAGCACCATAAACAGTATTCGTGCCTGTTCTTTGGACCCGACTTCAACTGAGCAACAATCGTCCGCCATTTCTTTGCTGTGGTCTGAAAGCGAAGGCCTTGTCATAAACCAATAGTTGCACGATAATGCAACTATGCAAGTAATTGAAGTCCCGATCGAGAATATTTTCCAGGCGTTGTGCGATAGAACACGCTTGAGGATTGTGCGCTTGCTCTCGACAACTCAGGAAGAAGCATGTCTGTGCGAACTCGTGGATAGCCTGCAAGAACCCCAGTACAAACTCTCAAGGCATCTAAAAGTCCTGCGCCAGGTTGGTTTGCTTGCGTCGGAGAAAGAAGGTCGCTGGGTGTATCACCGCCTGGTCTCAGAGCCAAAGCACCTCAAAATGATGTCGAAGCTCATAGCTACATTGCCTGATGATGAATCAATCTATGGCGATGATGTTGAGCGCTTTAATAAGCGCCTCTTTCACCGTGAAAAAGGGCGATGTCGTGTGGGGGTGCTAACCAAGGCCTTGCAGACCGGATAGTTTTGCAATGATGAGAAGACCACTGCTGGTCATTTGCCATTGCACAGCACTTCAACGCGCTAACGACGGCGATCAAGTGTGAAGCGGCCCCTGGTCTCGATCAAATCTGACCATGATTGTTCGGTCGAGTCTGGGTTGTCACACGTACGCGTCCTTCGCAGGCGCTTTGATTGACCGTTAGCTTGAGATATGCTCGATTGCCTATGCAACACGCCGTCTGCCAACTTGTCCTGATATCCGTGCTGTTCCTCAGCCTGGACAGCGCGGCTGACCGTGTGTCAGACGGACACCCGCATGGCGGCATGGACGACGTCAATGGAACCTTGGCGCTCTGCTTGGCGCCGACCCTGGACGATGAAGAACACAACGACATAGACGAAAATCATTGCGAGCATTGCTGTCACGGTCACGCGTCCAGCATAGCAATGGACGCTGGCAAGAATGCAGCCCCAAATCCGGCGGCATCCGCAAGTCGCAGGCTCTCGCAACTCAATGCCCGCGACGGCACAGCCCCACCGACCCCACCCCCCAACGCCTGATTCAGTTCCAGAGACCAGTCCGCGCGCGCTGATTGCCAGCCCGTGCGAACCCCTGTAGTTCTGACGGAAAACTGAATCATGAAGCATTCCAATCGGATGCTCGCCGCGCTGTGCGGCGGGCTGATCATGCTGCCGTGGATAAGCCTGGCAGCACCCCCTGATAAAGCCGACGCCGCGCTAAGTGGCTTTATTCGGGCAGTTGTCGACCGCAATCCGCGTGTCGAGGCAGCCCGTGCCGCCCTCGACGCCAGCGATGCCCGCAGCGATGCGGCGTCACGGCCCCTTTACAACCCGACGCTGTCGTTCGACGCCGAAGATACCGACGTCGAACGGACGCAGACAATCGGCCTCAGCCAGACCATCGACTGGGCCGACAAACGTGGCGCACGCAGCGACGCGGCTGCCTTCCAGCGCGAAGCTACACTCGCACGCTACCTGTCAGTCCGCCGCGACGTCATCGTCAAATTGCTGGACGGCCTGGCGCGCTACCGTACCGGCGCCGAGCGCGAGCGCCTCGCGGCCGAGCGCGTCGAGGCCATGAACGAGTTCGCGGAACTGGCCGGCAGGCGTTTCGACGCCGGTGACTTGAGCCAGGTGGACCTCGACCTTGCGCGGATTGCCGCCAGTGACGCACGCATTCAGAAAGCATCGGCCGCGGCCGCGTTGGCGGAAGCGCGCCAAGACGTGCGCTCGCTGGTTCCGAATTCGCCGCCGGATGAATGGCCTGGTCTCGACAACACCCTGCCCGCGTTGCCGGCGCAATTCGAGCCCGAGATGCTGGTGATGGCTCTGCCGGAAGTTCGTGCGGCGCAAAGCCAGGTTGATGTTGCCAGCGCAGTGGTCGAGCTGCGCCAACGCGAGAAACGACCGGATCCAACCATTGGCATCGCTGGTGGCAAGGAAGGTGAGTCGAACCTTATTGGCATCAACGTCACCGTACCGCTGTTCGTACGCAATTCATTCAGTGCGGAAGTCTCGGCGGCCGTCGCCGACCGTCGCGAGGCGATGCAGATCGCCAGCGACATTCGGCAACGTGCCTACGCGCGCGTTGTCAGCGCCGCCGAACGTTACCGCGCAGTCTACGCCGCGTGGCAGGACTGGCGCGCAGCTGGCAGCGAAAGCCTGGAACGCCAGGGTGACCTGGTACGACGCCTGTGGCAATCCGGCGAGATCAGCACCACCGACTACCTCGTGCAGCTCAGGCAGACACTCGACGTCAGGGAAAACGCCCTTGAGCTTCGCCAGTCGTTCTGGCGCGCCTGGTTCGAATGGGTGAATGCGTCCGGCCAGGTCGACAACTGGCTCAATCTGCAAGCCGACGTCCAGCCCTACAAATTTCCGGAGAACTGAAATGCAAACCATCATTCAATGGACGGCGGTCTTGTGCCTGTCGTTCGCCACGACATCCGCCTGGGCCCAAGAGGCCGATCATGACGACGAAGAAGGCGCCGCACGCAGCGTCAGTCTTGCGCCGTCAGAGCGCGAACACGCGGGTGTGCGTGTCGACATCGTCGACCGTCGTGCACTCGATGAGTCTGTAGTCGTGCCGGCCGAAGTGGTCATCAATGCCTACGAATCCTCGCGCGTCACGCCCCGCATATCCGCCCAGGTCGTCGCGCGCCATGTGCGTCTCGGTGATGGCGTCGAAACCGGACAAAAGCTGGTGACGCTGTCCAGTGTCGAAATGGCCGAAGCACAGGGCCAGCTCATCGTCGCGAACCGGGAATGGCAGCGTGTCCGGTCGCTGGGCCAGGGCGCCGTCTCGGAACGGCGTTACACCGAAGCCCAAGTTGCGCAACAACAAGCCTACGCGCGCGTGATCGCCTACGGCATGACCCGCGCACAAGCCGATGCGCTGCAGAACGGCAACGATGCGAGCAAGGCAACGGGTGAATTCGACCTGCTTGCGCCGCAAACGGGCACGATCCTCCGTGACGAGTTCATTGTCGGCGAGCTTATCGAGCCCGGACGCGTGCTGTTCGATATCAGCGACGAATCCGTCATGTGGGTAGAAGCGCAGACAGTTCCGGCCACGCTGGGTTACATCGAGAACGGTGCAATGGCTCGCGTCAGCGTTGACGGCAAGACGTGGATTGAAGGAACGGTGCTGGAACGCCGCCACCAACTCAACGAAACCACGCGCACGCAGGGACTGCGCATCGAAGTGCAGAACCGGGACGACCTGTTGCATGCCGGCCAGTTTGTGCAGGCAGAGATCGTTACCGGCACGAGAGAACCTGTCCTCGCTGTGCCGGAATCCGCTATCACGCTGATCGACGGCCTGCCAACAGTGTACGTGCTCGAAGACGGTGACGAATTTCATGCCACCGCCATTGACGCGGGAGAGACCGTCGGCGACTGGCGCGTGGTGCGCGGCGGACTGACGGAAGGCGACGAGGTTGCCGTCGACGGCGTGTTTCACCTCAAGTCACTGATGCTCAAGTCGTCGCTCGGCGGCGGCCACGGGCACTGAGGGGATCATCATGTTGAACAAACTCGTAGAAGCATCACTGCACTACAAATTCCTGGTGCTGATCGTGTTCGGCGTCATCGCCTTCCTGGGCTGGCGAGCCGTTGTCAGCGTCCCTATCGACGCCTTCCCGGACGTGACGCCGGTGCAGGTCAATATCTACACCGAGTCGCCCGGCCTGGCCGCGGAAGACGTCGAGCAACTGCTGACGTTTCCGATCGAATCGAGCATGGCGGGCTTGCCGGACGTGCAGCAGATACGCTCCGTCAGCCTGTTCGGACTCTCCTACGTCGCCGTCTACTTTGAAGACGATACGGATATCTATTTCGCGCGACGGCTCGTCATGGAACGGTTGCTGGAGGTCGGCGACCGGATTCCCGACGGCTACGGTACACCGGAGATGGGTCCGAATACTTCCGGCCTCGGCCAGGTGTTCTGGTACACGCTCGAACGCGCCGACGAAAAGCTGAATGCCGACATCTCCGATATGGACCTGCGTACATTGCAGGACTGGACCGTGCGCCTGATCCTGCGCACGGCGCCGGGCGTGGATGACGTCACCTCCTGGGGCGGGCAGGAACGCCAGTACCAGGTGGTTATCGATCCTTTGAACCTGATCAAGTACGACCTGACTTACAGTGACGTAATGAATGTCATCCAGTCGAACAACCGGCAGGTTGGCGGGCAGTATGTCGACATCGGCGCGGAACAGAACCTGGTTCGAGGCCTGGGATTGGTCGAGAACGAGCACGATATCGGCGATATGGTGCTCAAGGTCGAGGACGGTACGCCGGTATACCTCAGGGACATCGCCGACATTCGCCAGGAAGGCGCGCTGCGCTTCGGCGCCGTGACGCGCGACGGCAAGGAGGTCGTGCTCGGCATGGCCTTGTCACGCATCGGCGAGAATGCTGCAAGCGTCGTCGATGCCGTGAAGGAAAAAGTCGACATCGTCCAGCAGTCGCTCCCCGACGGGGTAAAACTGAACCCTATCTACGAGCGTACCGACCTTGTTGAAGAAGCCGTCGGCACGGCGCGTAATGCGCTGATCGAGGGCTCGATCCTGGTTGCGATCGTGCTGTTCCTGTTCCTGGGCGAGCTCCGCTCCGCCGTGGTCGTCATCAGTGCCCTGCCGCTTGCCATGCTCATTGCGTTCATCTTTATGAACGAGGCCGGTCTTTCGGCCAACCTGATGTCGCTTGCCGGCCTGGCCGTTGGTATCGGAATGATGGTTGACGGCGCGGTGGTCATGGTCGAAAACGCGTTCCGGATCATGGCGGAGCGCAAAGCCGAAGGCGGCAAGGTTGATCGAACCGCTGCCGTCCTGACGGCAGCCCGCGAGGTGGCGAACCCCATCGCCTTCGCGATCATGATCATCATCGTCGTGTTTCTTCCCCTGTTCGCGCTACAGGGTCTCGAGGGCAAGCTGTTCAAGCCGATGGCGTTCAACATCAGCTTCGCGATGGCGGGCTCACTGCTGCTGACGTTGACGCTGATCCCGGTACTCGCTGCGCTCATCCTGAAGCCAAAAGAGGAACGGGATACCTGGCTGGTGCGGGTCATCAAGCAACGCTACTTGCCTTTGCTCTCCTGGTCCTTGAAGAACCGGAAGAAGGTGACGGGCAGCGCGCTCGTGTTGCTCGTCGCAAGCCTCGCGCTGTTCCCGTTTCTCGGCAAGGAGTTCATGCCACAGCTGCAGGAAGGCTCGATCATGTGGCGGGTGACGTCCATTCCATCGGCGTCGCTGGCGCAATCCATCGAAGTATCGAAGAAGATCGAGAACGCCTTGTCGGCCTACCCCGAGGTCGAAACGACCGTAGCAATGATTGGCCGCGCCGAGAAGGGCGAAACAGCCGACGTCAACTACATGGAAATTTTCACCAAGCTGAAGCCGGAGGACTCATGGCCCGGCGATCGTGACATCCAGCAGCTCGCGGAAGACATGCGCGAGACGCTGGAAGAGGTCGCGCCTACCGCAGTCATCGCGTTTACCCAGCCGATCCAGATGCGCGTTGAGGAGCTCATCTCGGGCGTGCGGGCCACACTCGCCGTGAAGTTGTACGGCGAGGAACTGACGGAACTCGACCGCCTGAGCCAGCGGATCAAGGACGTGGTCGAAGGCGTACCGGGCGTGGCGGACCTGTCCTTGGAGGCGAATGTCGGCAAGCCGCAGATTCGCATCAAGGTCAAGCGCGACCAGCTTGCACGCTTCGGCCTGAACGCAGATGACGTGCTGTCCGTCGTGCGCACCGGCATCGGCAACGAACCGGTTTCGACACTGATATCCGGCGTGCGCCGATTCGATATTACTGCGCGCATCAGGGACAGCTCCAAGCAGTCGGTCGACGCGATACGGCGCATCCCGCTGAAGACAGCGAGTGGCGCCATCGTACCGCTTTCGACAGTTGCCGACGTTGACGTCGCCGAAGGCTACTCGTTCGTCCGCCGGGAGCAGCTGCAGCGTTACTCGGTCATCCAGATGGACGTTCGCGGCCGTGATGTCGATGGCTTCGTCCAGGACGCGAACGCTGCAATCGAAAGCGAGCTGGACCTGCCGCCAGGCTACTGGATCGAATGGGGTGGCGCGTTCGAGAACCAGCAGCGCGCATTGACCCGGCTCGCGATCATCGTGCCGTTGACGATCTTTTTCATCTTCGTCCTGTTGTACACGGCCTTCAATTCGATCAAGTACGCGACCCTGATCATCGCCAACGTGCCTTTCGCGACCATCGGCGGGCTGCTGGCCCTGTTCGTGACTGGTCAGTACGTCTCTGTACCGTCGGCTATCGGATTCATCGCTGTTTTCGGCGTGGCCATGCTGAACGGCATCGTGCTCGTCAGTTTCATCAACGAGCAGCGGGAAACCGGCCTTACGGTTGCAGAAGCAGTAATGCGCGGGGCCGAATTGCGCTTGCGGCCCGTGCTGATGACCGCGAGCGTCGCCATTCTCGGACTGGTGCCGATGCTTTTGTCGTCCGGTGTCGGCGCGGAGACGCAGCGGCCGCTGGCCGCGGTGGTCGTCGGCGGCCTGATCACGTCGACCTTGCTGACACTGGTCCTGCTGCCGGTGATCTACGAGTGGGTCGAATCACGAACGGAGCAGCAGCCTGTGACTGACGAAAGCGATTGAGCAGCGCAAGCAAGGTGCCGGTGCTAGTCGCCGGCACCTTGCCTTCTTCTAAATTATTCGGGAGATTTTCCAATGACCTACCGTGAAATCAAGGCGTTCATTCATCGCAATCGTATTGCGGACGTTGTTGACGCGTTGTATGACGCCGATTTTCGAACACTAACTGTCATCGATGTGGAGGGCCTCCTGAAGGCCCTCGACCCCAGTGAACAGCGCTACTCCGTCGAGATCGGCCGCAAGGTCATTACCCAGGTCAAGCTCGAACTCGTCTGCAAGAACGATGACCGGGTGGCCCAGGCGGTCGACCTGATCAAGACGCATGCCCGGACCGGGCAAGCAACGGCCGGCTGGATTTACGTCAGCGACATTCGATCTGCCATCGAGATAACCGACTGAGTGCAGGTAACTGCCATGCCTGAACAGGACGACGGCCAATGAGCACTGATAACGAAAGCGGATCACACTCCAGCCAGCGAACCTTGCTGCTCGGACTCGCCATTACGCTCGGCTATGCGGTGGTCGAAGCTATAGGCGGATGGCTCGCCAACTCCCTCGCACTACTCGGCGATGCGGGCCACATGCTGACAGACGCTGTATCGCTCGCGGCCGCCGCATTCGCGGCACGCCTCGTGTCCCGCCCTGCAACCAAGCGACACACCTTTGGCCTGGAACGAGCCGAGGTTGTCGGTGCACTGTTCAACGTCCTGTTCATGTACGGCATCGTGGCTGCCATCGTCATCTCTGCCATAGACCGTCTGCTGAACCCTACGCCGGTGCAATTCGGCTCAGTGCTGGTCATCGGCATAGTCGGCCTGTTCGTCAATATTCTCGTTGCGTGGCTGCTCCACCGCGGACAAAAGACGCTCAACACCCGTGGCGCCATGCTCCACGTTATGGGCGACCTTCTGGGGTCCGTGGCAGCGATTGCCGCAGGACTCGTAATCTGGCTTACAGGCTGGATGCCAATCGACCCGCTCTTGTCGCTGCTAATCTGCGGGTTGATTCTTGTATCGTCCACGAAGCTACTGCTGGAGACACTGCACGTGATTATGGAGGGCGTTCCGCAAAGTGTCGACATCAACGAGGTCGCTGATGCTCTTAACGCTGCGCATCCCGATATCGTCAGGGTTCACCACTTGCATATCTGGACGATCTCGTCAGGCACCCGTGCGCTGTCTGCCCACATCGATGTCCGCTCTGCTGACAACTGGAACGAGGTGTCGCGGGCGTTGCAAAAGGAGACGCGGCGCCACGATATCAATCATCCGACGTTTCAGCCGGTGATTTTGGAGCCTTGACGCCTTTCTCCTCGGTTACTCTTTAGATAAGCGGGCCTACGAGAAACTCGGAGTCGATCACCGGAAGGTTTGGACGGTAGGTCGACAAGAGACACGGATCTCGCGCTCGATTGCATGAACTTCGCCGGCGCCTAAGCTGTTGACAGCGGTCAGCGGGTTATTGGTAGACCGCAACGACGTCGATTCAATGTCTATCGGGGCCGGCAGAGCCTTTTTCCTGCCGCCGGTATCAGCGGCAGGAAAAAGGCCCCGTGAATCACGGGGCAATCGGACACAACAGACGCCAGAGACGTTGTACCGTTGCGTACTAGGCGACCAGCTTCTTGAAGGCGCGGCTGTGCATGAACTGGCGCACCCGGCGTTCACGGTCCATCACAATCGAGGCACGGTTCGGTTCCGACGATGGGCGAACCGGCGTGTGCGTCGACCATCGCGTGGCCGCGTTGTAGAGCGCCCAGACCGTGTTACCCGCGTGGTCGGACTCGATCGTCCAGGCCTGCTCCAGACGCTTGAGCAACGTCGGGTTGAGATCCGGAAACGCTTCCAGCGCTGTTTGTACCTGCAGCGAGGTCAGCTCACGCTGACTCCACTCGGACCAGTCGGTTGCCGCCACCAGGTAACGCTCGATGGCCTTGTTGATCTTCGTCAACGCCCGGTTATTATCAAATCCCGAGGTATGACGGCCGTAGACCGAGGAGGTGCCTTGCAGCGATACGGCACCGTTCAAACACCAAAGCCGCATGCCGCCCACTTGCGCCGTAAACGCATTGCCCGAGTCAAACGAGTTAATGACCGAGATGCGCAGCTCCACGATGTCACCGATGCGAGGCTCCGCCGTGACCGTTGGGAAACGGTAGTTGCGAATCACGCGTCGCCCGCCATAGTTCACGTGGTCCTCGATCGCCAGACCGCTCAGATCCAGATCGGACGCCTGCAACGCTTCATCGAATCCGCGAAACAGCGGTTCGTTTGGCACCACCTTGTAGCTACGTCCGTGTATCCCCAGCACCTGGTTGGTATCGGTGCGGACAATCGCTTTAAAGCCCGATGCCGATTGCGGTAATCCGTCAGCATCATCGACGCGCACCGACCGGCTTTCCACCGGGAAGTAGAGCGGCGAGTCGTCCGGAAACGGACTGACGGGACGCGTGGCTTCCTGGGTACCAGGTACCAACGAACGATCGAACGGGATGACTTCAGCACTGTCTGTTTCCATGGTTTCATTCCTCATGAGTGACGAGGATGACGCCATGAAACGTCCGAGGACGCCGTCTGGAATCGTCCTCGTGGGTGAAGCCTTCGGTTGAAGGCATTAAGAGAGGTTGACTGGATCCTGAGGATCCCGAGCTCATTCGCATCAACCTTTTGAGCTCTTCGGGTGCTGGCCGAGGCCAGCGGGTGTCACCATTTGTCCGCGGTGACGGCGGTGTAAATCGGATGGGCCGCGTAGCGTTAAATGAAAGCCCCTGATTCCAGGGGCAATCATTAAGACCACGTCAAAGCAATCCACGCGCCGCCAATGAAACACACTGCTTGCCAACCACGATGTGATCCAGGAGCCGAATATCCACCAGCTCGAGCGCCTGCTTTAAGCGTCGCGTGATGTTTTCATCGGCCGCCGACGGCTCAGCCACGCCGCTCGGGTGTGGATGGGCCACAATGACAGCCGCGGCATTGTGCGCAATCGCTTTTTGCACCACCACCCTCGGATAGACGCTGGTGCCATCAATCGTCCCTTGGAACAACTCCTCGTAGGCGATAAGTCGATGGCGTCCGTCAAGCCACAGAGCCACGAATTTTTCGTTGTCTTCATAGCTCAGCTTTACACGCAAATAATCTTCCACCACCTTCGGACTCGTAAATGCCTGACCGCGCCGATACTTCCTGTTGATTGCGCGCTTGGCGGCGCTGACGACTTCATCGACGCTGGCAACACGATATCCGTTGGCGCTTCGTACGTATAAGTTCATGATGTGCTCCTTTATAGCGAGGGGCACATCGCCCGGTAGGGCATGAATATGCCCTGTTGGGGAAGAAAGGTGCCGATGGCGACACCGGGGTATCGCGCATCGGCTGAGGTTGAAAAGACACCGACTTTCACCGTCGGTACCGTTTTGAACGCCAAACCAAAAAAATCACGGTTGGCAGAGAGGTCGTTAGGACTCTCATCCCGAGCTTTTTCGCATCGACCTTTTAAGCTCTTGGGGTGCTGGCGAAGGCCAGCGGGTGTCATCGATATACCGCGGTGACGTCGGTGTGAAATCTGTTGACGCTTAGTCCAATCCGCACTGGGATGCTGCCCCGTTAATCCGCACGGTCATGATCCTAAGACCCACCGCTATTCGTGACCTTGATCGGCAGAGCCTCCCTCAAGTCGTCGCCGCTGCAAAAACTTGAGGGAGACCCCGCCACGCGAGGTGAGGGGTCTCAAAGGTCGCAATTCAACGAATTGCGTTAGGCTCAGCTTGCGCGGGCTTCGGGCGCCTTGGTCGCAGGCGTTTCGTGGCTTTCCGAATTCTTCGCCGGGTTCTCGGCTTCCGATTTTTCGGACCGCGCACTGTACACCGCCACGCCATCCACCTTGGCCCACATGATCTGCAGCAGACGCGACTTCAAAGACACACCAATGTCGCCGGCTTTTTCGCCGTTGGTGTACTTGAACGTCTCCGCATACAGGTCGCCCAATCTGAATCCAACCAGGACAGCCCGGTCGGCTTCAATGTCAGGCATCAGCCGCTTGACGATCTCTTGTGCCTTCTTGCCGCGCACGATGCAATCGAAACGCGTGTACTGCACGTTGTCTTTCGCGCCGTGCAATGCGGCAATATCGACAGCCAGGAACGGTTCGCTACGAGTGGGAACTTCGCGCGCCCGGTTCAGGTAGCCCAAACCGGTCGTCTGAAGATCAAAGTACTCCGACGAAGCGACGGCCGCTGAGTCAGTTGAGTTGCCATTCATACTATGCTCCTGAAAAACGAGGAGCATGGCCCGTGCCCGTATCGGGAGGTCAAAACTCCCCGATCGGGTGATGTCTTCGGAACGAAGACGTGAAGGTAGGTTGAGAGAATCCGAAGATTCCGAGCTTGCTTGCATCAACCTTTTAAGCTCTTGGGGTGCTGACAACCGTCAGCGGGTGTCATCGATATACCGCGATGACGTCGGTGTTGAAACGGTATTGCTGACTCCCAATCTCGTGAAAAAGCCCGCGCCTGTCAAGCCACGCGAATGGCGCTGCTCGCAGCGACGTCGCTTGGCAAATATTGGATGCGGTCACCTGAGGCGCCCTACGCCGCCGCGTCCTTACCATAGTGGACACTGTCCATCTTGGCATTCGGCACCAGGTACACGCGCCTGGCGCGAACGGACAGAGCGGCAACGGTGCCGCCGTCAGTCTCGTAGCTGTCGTCCATCAGCGATCCGATCACCGCGAGTCGGCTGCCTTTGGGGCACAGACGTGCCACCTGCCTGGCGCGATCGCCCCAGACCTCGACATTCAGCCAGAAGCCCTTCCTGTCCTCGAATTTGCCCTCGGCGTCCGGGACCGGTCGATCAAAGTAGATCCGTAAATTGACGACAGAATCGCTCTCACCCTCGCGGGTCACGGTCCTCAAGTCCGGCTCCTGGCCCAGATTGCCCTCGCCGATGAATTCATTCATTACCTGCTCCTCAAAACGTAGAGACGGATCTGATGCTCTGCAGTAATAGCAAATGACCGGGTTTCAGGCGAGGCGAAACGGGGGCAGTTTAGGTGCCCCCGTTTTCGGCGGCCGGTTGCGATAGGCCCCGTGCGGCCTTTCGGCCGGCGGCGGCAATGGCGACACCGCTCTCAGTCACCACGCGCGGCGGCCTTGGCTTCGGCTGCGGACTCGGCTGCGAACCGATGTGCGAACGAGTCCGTGGGCAACGCCGGCCCATACTCGGCCCGCTGGGAACCGTCCAGTATCCCCACGGGCAGTTCGCCCCAGCGTTGCAGTGCCTCGGCCGCTCTGGCGGTCCCGTGCGCAATATCGGCACGCGAGACGCCTGTGTAGCGGTAGCCATTGGCGGAAGCAAACGTGCGACGTACGGTCTTGCTGCTACTTTGGATCAAGGCATTGCTTTCTTCCGCCGTGAAAAGGGCGACGTGTTTCGTGGTCTGGATCGCGCACACCAAATTGTCGAAGTCATTAACGAGATAGGCGCCGCGATACGCGAATTGGTTGGAGAAGAATAGCGGTACCTGCAGCGGCTTGACCGACTGCGCGATGCTGTGTTGCACGTCGACGCGCTCAGCAAGTGCCTCGGCAACGGTACGACGAGCGTCTGCGAGCTCCGCAACCGCCGCATCGATCGCCGCTTCAATGTCCAGCAGCCATTTGTCGGCGTACGGGTCGTCGAGCTTTGAACCGGAAAACAACTGCGTCAGCATGCCGGCGAAGCCGACGAGGCCAATGATGCCTCGCTTGGCGTCACGCCCGCGGCTCGCGGGGCGGCCGAACACCAGCTGCTGCGCCAAGTAGGTCTTGACCGTCAGCGTCGAGGCGCCGCGCAGCACACCCGGGCGCGCGGCAAATGGCGTGGCGCTGACGACCCGCACGGGCACTGGGAGCACCTCCTGCATGCGTTGCTCTGCTTCCAGCAACGCCGGATGGTCAATCTCTGCGGCGTTCCGCGCGTCCTCGTTATCCGCCTCCGGTGTCGGCGATACCATGGCTAGGTCCCTACCCGGCGTTCCGAGCGACCGGGGTGACCGTCGCTGATCCAGCGGTTCGTCGTTGACCAGCAGACCCCCAGATCGATGTCAGTACGACGGTGGAGTTCCAGGTAGTCCCGTGCACCCAGCGTCTCGAACGCACGTCCTGCTGCTATCGCCGACCACTCCCGCCACAACCGGTCCTCTTCCGACTCCGTCGCCACGCGCGGGCGCCCCGTGCCGCAGCTGCCCCACGAGCGACGCAGATAGGCGTAAACCTCGTGGCGCATGGGCCACCAGCGCTCGATCATGGCGCGCGGCGCGCCCGCCGCAATAAGCGCATCACGCAACTCGCGATCAGCACCCGACTGGAGGACCGCGGATTTTTTGCGCCGCCACAGCGCTTGGTCAAACTGGATTTTGAAGAGCGGCTCATTCACCATCGCCAGGCGCGCCAGGTCTTCCCCGTTCAGTTGCAGAAAGTCACGCAAGTCCTCGGGCTCAATGCCCATGGTCGTCAGGGCCTTGACCGACTTGGTCGCTGAGCACCGCAACACGTAACCGATCAGCGATTGGTTCAACTGGGTTTCGGGATTCAAATAGCGCATATTCTCATTCTCCGTAACCGCACGAGCTCGTCCTCCTGCGAGCCTCGGCGAAAGCGCTTCATGGAAAACCCTACCCGGCTGCACCGCCCCCCATCAAAGGGAGAATCTGGTCGAAATACCCAGAAATGGGATGTGACAGGTGATCAGCGACGGTGTGAACGATACGGTGGGGCTTCGATCTCGGTACCCTGCCGGCAGATACGGATTCCAGCGGGACCGGTGCCGCATCTTTCTCGGGTTTGGCCGTTCAGTCCTGTTGGATGGGAACTGCCTTCGGCTTGCATCAGACAGAGGCCGATTCATCGTTCATCGACCGCCGTTTCGTGCCAAAGTGCCTCCAGGACCTGAGTTTGGCGACCGCCGGAGGCCGTTCCGATACCCGCGCCAGCGTTCCTGTTGCCCGCGTCGCGCACCAGACCGGTTGATCGTAAACTCGGAACGGTGCCGTATGCAGCCCGGATATTGCGAGTCAACGAAGCTGCATTTGCGTCTTGAAAAATGGCCCGTCCCAGGCCAGGCTAAAAGCAACGCGTGCAATGAACCAGCGGCTGACAGATGGGTCAGCTTCCGGCACAAGAAAAGGCCCTTTTTGGTTCACCATTCCTTGCAGATCCACAGCGCGACCTCCGCTCAGCCGTCACCCCTGTTGCTGCACCCACCAGTCGTGTAACCCGTCAACGGCCGTCTTGGCTTGCCTCAGCCAGTCGCCTGCACCGTCTGCGGCGGTCCTCACACAATCGTCGCTGTCCGGACTCGTCGCAATCAGGTCGATGACACCCGTCGCCCGACGTAGCGGGAGATCGATGCTCTCATGGAGATCGAAGAACTCGGGAATATCCGGTTCGTCTAGTTCTGCAGTGGCTGAAAGATCCTCGGTCATGGTAGTCCCCTAAAAAGCCGCTGAACCCGTTATTCTGTACTACGCCATTGACCGGAAGACCACAGACAATAGTCATGAGACATTGCTTGGCGTTCCCGGAAGTCGGTACGCCGGTCTTCACACTACTGGCGACGTATAGATTCCCAAATCAGCCGACGGGAAGTTGACAAGTGTGGCACCAGACCAAACAGCGATCGCGTTACCGGCGCTCTTGCGGCGATCTCCACGGCCCGTTCAACCTGGGTCGCCAGTCCTCAAGTCGCTCGATGGCTTGCAGCAGCTGCTCGACTGTTAGCCAGTAACGGTAGCGCGTCCAGCCCTGATATTGGCTCATCCCATGCTCCAGGAACCAGCGAACGTGTTTGCATTTCCATTGCCACGGCCCGACGTGCCAGCGCCTCCAAATCACAGCGGCAATTCCCGCGGCGCGCTGGCATTCGCGGTGAACCGTGTCCGAATGCCCTGGAAGAGATCGCTTGAGTACCTGCACCGCCAGGCGGCCCGCCTGGTCGGCGTTTCTCGGCCCACTCATCCGGACGACCCGATGTACGAAACCAGGACGGAGGGTCGACCGTGTCCCAGTTCCTGCGACAACACCACTCGCGCGGCTTGATCATCGGCCGCATCGGCGATGCGCTGGCCGGCGACCACCGGCGCCGGTGCGCCCGTCAGGTGGGCGTAACGATCGCAAGCGTACGCGGCTCGAAGATCGCGCAGCGATCCGCCGTTCAGGGGACCGGCACTTCGCCTCCAATGCTTCGACACAGCGCTGAGCCACTGCGCCAGATTAACGTCAGCTGGAATCAGAGTGATTTTACTGCCAGCGGCACGCTCGGCGAACTGGATGGCATGCCGCCCCGCATCCGTCGCCGGGACCCAGCGATCGACACTTCGACCCCGGCCGCCCTTGGTGCCGGCGGTCACGTTGATCCGACCCAACTGCTCAGCCTGATGACGGGCAAGCCGCAGGTCGAGAAGCGATGCCTCCTTGCGTCGCAACCCGAATTCCCGACACAGCAATGCGACCGCCGCGACGTTCTGCTTACCTTGGGCGCTCAGTTCCTCGACGACCGGCTGCAGCTTCGCACGATCCAGGCCGACGGGTGCATCGGTGCGAACGCTCGACCGCTGACCGATGTAGTCGCTCGGCCTGACCCACAAGGCCCGATCGCCGCGCAGCGATTCGAGCACGACGTTGACCGAGCTTAGCTGATTCTTGGCATAGCCATTGCTCATGCCGCTGGACGTTTGCTGTGACAGGTGCTCGGCAAACTGGGCCAGCTCAGAGCGTGAAACGTCGCGCGCATCGCGAACACCCTGTTCGCGAGCCCATTGACAGAACTTGCGCCAGCGCGCCGTATGACTGGCCACCGTCCCATAGTGTCCGCCGCCAAATGCTGCGCGAAGCGCTTGCTTGCCCGCCCATTGCATTTGCTTGCCCCAACCGAAATTTCGTCCACCACCCACTTTTCGCATGTCCATCTCCCACTCAAATTGCAACCACAAGCTGCCCCGCAAACTGTTGAGTCTTAAACCGGATGGACCGCCGGTCGCGGTGTGGCTGCGGCAAACGACGAACGCCGTTTGCGGAATCGCACGGACTGATCTGAGCCGGGACACCCTTGGGCCGCTCGAGCGAGCGGTGGGGCGAGTGGTGGCGCAACTTCTTCGCGAGAAGCCTTGCCGGCTCAGTGTCCGATATCGAGTTTGCACGCCGACTGGCGCAACTAACCCGTTGATTGCAGGACCAATTGCTGGCCCAGTCGCCGCCGTCTCTAAGCCGCTTCGCGATCCTAGAGACCGGCGCAGAACGGTCGTGCTGGGTCAAGGAATCGCAAGCTGTCGCGATCGCATTGCGCCAAACGTCCGTTGCAATCCGATAACGGCGGCAGAACGCCTCGTTGATCGAATCGGTCTCGATTGCAGCGCCAGAAGGCCCGACAATCGTTGGGGTGCCGTTGGGTCAAGGACCCGTGCTCATGATTAACGGCAGAGCACTGGGGTGCCGACAATCAGTCGGCGGGGTGCTGGTTAGCGACCAGCGCGCATGAAACTTGTTCGTTGGAGACCTCGTTCGTATCCACCGGCGGCACAAACAGCCGAAATGCCGCACCACCTTCGCCGTCCGGCTTCCAGCGTTCGATCACACCGTGCCGCATTGCTCGACGGAAATACCGACGACAGCAGTTGGGCACGCGGCCGAATCGCTTCGACATTTTCACAAACTGCACATGTCCACAGCCGTTTTGGTCCGCCAGGCATCCGAGATACACCAATGCGGTGCACTCGTTCGCGGTGAGGTAATCCTCTTTAAGAAACCACAACACGAACGCGAAAAACTCCTGCATCGGGAATTGATCATTGCGCATCGGCTGACCCTCCCTCTTCGCGCGCCTGCAATCGACGCGCCAGTTCCTCATCGTTGAGCACCAGGGCCTCAGCGACGCAGTGCACCGGGTATCGAATTCGCCGGCCTAGTCGCACCGTATTGCGCCGCAAGTACACGATGTTGGGTTCCTGCGAACGACGCATGGTGTTACTCAAACTCTTCGCCGAGATGCCCATCAGTTCGGCCAGCTGGCGGTGCCGCATGTACAGACCGTACACGGCTTGCAGCGCGTCGCGTTCTTTGTCCAGTTGACTGACGTTGTCCATTGGCATGGTTACCTCCCATCGGATCCTGAATGGGATCGCGGCGTACGAACCCAGGATCCGATAGAGTGTCAGTTGTCCGGCTGCCGCAATGGAATTGCGAAATAGGGTCAGGTTCGATTTCACTCTGAAATCGAACACGGACCAAAAGATCAAAGTGAATCGTCAACGCAATGGCCAACGCCGCACGTCAATCAACAACAAGTGATGACGCACATAGGCGCGAGTGCCGGCGGCGCGATCCTAAATAACATGCTAGGGGACCGATCGCGATCTATACGAAGTCACCGATGTGAATTGCCCAGCTGGTATGCTCGCCGGAAGCTCATTCGATGATGAAGGAAGGAGGGATCCAGTGGCGTTGCGCCACATGCGTCTGCTGCCGAACCCTTTAAGACGCCTGTAAATTGGCAACCTGCGCTGTGATCTTGACGCTTCACCGACCTTTCAATTGCGCGGTTGGCCGAAGTAACAAGCAGGTATCAATTGCTAGCGATGATACCGCGAATTCGCATCACTGGCAAAATCAGTGCTCTGATAGTGAGCCTAGGGTGGCCTCGCGTTTCCTTGCGTTTATCTACGTTTACAAGTTCCGACACTTCGTACGTACTGTCCCTACGCACGAGCGCGCAGTCTGCAGATGCTCACACACGAAAGCGTAGTTCAGTATCGTTACGATTCGTCAAGGCTCCGGACGCTATTGCATTGTCATCTATTTGAGCTGCTTATTCCGCTGCCCGGATCAAGAACGCGATGGTTTATCTCGTTTCATTTCGTCGATTCGATCTGGCATCGTATAAACGTCCGCAACCAGACGACCGAGCACCATCAATCTGTTTCAAGGTGCACTGTGCTCGGGTTGTATCCCCTATGTGCTGCTGCCCCCCAAATCCTATACCTCAAGCAAACTCTTGCGTGCCGGCTCGGACACCAATTCATTATCCTTGAGCTACCTTTTCTTTGCACGAAAACTACCTAGATCGCTTCCCGCACGATGATCAACAATCATGTCGATGACGGTTCGTGTGCTAACGGCGCTCAACGTGCGAAGCTCCTTGAATAGAGCTATTCGAAGTTCCCGAATGACCTGCAGGATTTCTGCGTCGATTCTGAAACTATTTTCCGCCGCAAGCAATTCATCAAGATGATCCATCAAATGCCCAAATGGCGCATTGCCCTTGATGAGCGTCGATTGCGTGTCCAGTTCAGCTACGGTGGCCCGCTGAAGCAACTGCTCGTAGACATGGATCAGCGCCGGGTAATGCATGATGGTCTTTGTGAACGGGACATTGACCGTGTCACTGAGTGTCAGATCGTCTGAAATGGCAATCAGGTCCAGTGGCATGTCACGCAGAAGACGAAGTGCGTCGAACAGTTCCGTTTCGCTGGACGGCACAGCTAGCTTTATGTCCAGTACCTACATGGCGACATACGGATCAGCGCCGAACGCCGAATGCAGATATCGAATGACAGCATCACAGGTGCTTTCGAGTGAACGGAGCGCATCCCCTTCAACTAGCGGAATGGCAAGCAGCGAAGGTCGGTGGACACAAGTCGAATTATGCAGTGTCATACGTTGCAATAGGCGTCTGCGGTAATGATCGTGTACGGCTGCTTCATGGCGATGGTGTTTGACGTCGAAGCGCAAGACATCGACGCCATCATCGTAGCTGAACATCGCCTGAAATGAATCCTCTAATACCGAAAGCTAATCCTTATCGAGACAACGCCGTAATTGATCAGCAATGACGCCATGTTCCATGAGGTCGATTTCTGCTATCTGTATTCAACTCGCCACCTTTGTTAGATCCGCTGGCACGTAAACCTGCCAGGTGTCATCCAAACGTGGATTGCTCATGCCATAGTCGAGATAGAATTTGTGCTTAATTCCAATAGCTCTGAGTGGCGCGAGCTGCGACTGCGGAATGCCGGCCAATGTCAGATAGTAGCCGAGCGCTTGATGGAACGGGTACTTGTGATCAATGTCCTGTAACGTTTGCAGCAGTGCGTCGATGTCGATCTTATCGACCGCGGACCTGAAGACCTCTGCAACATGAGTGACGCCGCCTGCGTATCCTGGGCGTACCGTAATGTCAATTAGCGTTCGTGGAACATTAGTCACTCGAATGTCCCGGCTACCAATAGGTACCTCAATTACGCCACTGTGTTCAGTGTGTTTGCCGTTCAGGATCGTGAAGGTCTGTGCTTCGTACTCAAAGACGAATTTTGAGCGCCGCTGCCGATTAGCGAATGCCCGATCTATCGCAGCTTGCGATAGCGGTCCTTTCGGCGGTGGTTTTTTCGACTGTTCTTTGTTGACGTAGATCGTCGGTGAGCGCAGTTGGCTGAGACTGTGAATATTCGCCGCACTCCAGTGAGACAGGTAGGCGTTGGACTTTAGGCTGGCTGCGAGCTCCATTATGGAAATCGAGCCAAATGCGTAGCGACTGATGTCTGTGTATCCGTGGCTTTTGACGATCAAATGGCGAATGACCTTTTCTTCAATCAGTTTCTCGATTACCTGGCTGCTGCTTGGGCGGCGCCCATCGTACGGCCAGGGCGTGATCGCCGCGTCAACCAAACATCGAAGCGCGGATAGGGAAAATATCCCGAGTCCGGAGGCTCTCAGTTTGTCTTTAACCAGCAACGCGGCAGTTTCGAACGGCGGCAAGCGAAATTCTGTCATCGGTGAATCGGTACTCGATAGTTATGTGGAGGCACCTGAGAGAAGCGTCCTTGATACCTTCCAAAAAGCACTGCCCTGACATCCATCGCAAGGTATATATACCTTGCGATGGATGTCAGGAGAATGGAATTGTAATTCCTCGTCGGCTTGGTCCGGAGGTATATATACCTCCGGACCAAGCCACGTTGAGGGTTTTCACCCGACGATAAAGTTTTCAAATTAGGATTCTAGGCGTTCACTATGTGTCGTCGTTCATTATTTATGAACAGCAAGTTTCAGTGAACGTTGGCTTTCGTTCAACAATATGCTATGTTCATTAATAATGAACACCGGTGGAAACTGAACATATGCAGGTCAACACCGCCCAACCAAACGCCCTCCTCGATACGGCCATTCAGCTCGTAGGGGAAAGAACAGGGCTTGATCTGACCGCTATTGAACCTGGACCCGGTGCGGACCTCCTCATCCGCCTTAACAAGGCTCCCACCCCAACTGCGTATCGGGTCGAGATAAAACGGTATCTCAACAAACAAACCGTCGCGCTGCTGGCCGCTAGGCTGGCCGAAGATCCCACACCGACCATGCTGGTGACCGACTACGTCAATCCCCAGCAAGCCGACCGACTCAGACGGCGCAACATTCCGTTCATTGATACCGCCGGTAACACGTACGTAAACGAACCACCCATCTACGTATTCGCGACGGGTAACAAGCCGGACATTCTTCCCACCGCCAAGCCTCGCGTACGGCTGTTCCAACCGACCGGACTCAAACTGATCTTTGCGCTGCTGAATCAACCCGGCTTGGAACAAAAACCTTATCGGCAACAAGCCGAGGTCGCCGGTATCGCCTTAGGTGGGGTCGCCTGGATTATGGGAGACTTGCGCGACGGCGGCTACCTCATCGAACCGACACCAAAAACCCGGCGCCTGATCAACAAGCGAGCCCTGACAGATCTATGGGTAGAGAACTACCCCGCCCGGCTTCGCGAGAAGCTGATACTCGGCCGATATACGACAACGCATGATCGATGGTGGCAAGATACCGACATTGCGGCGCATCGTGCGTACTGGGGTGGAGAGATCGCCGCTGATCGTCTGACCCACTACCTAAAGCCGCAAGACGTCACCCTCTATGCCGACAAAGTTCCGGCGACACTACTGCTCGAGAATCGTTTACAGAAGGTGCCCGACGGCAACGTCGAGATTGTAAAGCAATTCTGGCATTTCGACTATCCGGAAAAAGCGCTCCAGATTGTACCCCCACTGTTGGTGTATGCCGACCTAATCGCAACCGGTGACGCAAGAAATGCCGAACTGGCCCGCATGGTTTACGACGAGCATGTTGCTCGACATATCCGCGAAGATTGATCGGCCTATCGCAACGGTCCTGACTGACCTTGCTGAACTGGCCGCGGACAGCAATATTGAGTTCCTCGTCGTCGGTGCAATGGCCCGCGACATGATTTTGGATTGGGGGTTCGGCATTAACGCGGGACGCGCAACTCGGGATATTGACTTCGGTATCCGTGTCGCCGATTGGGAAGAACTCGAACGCCTGGTGCACTTGCTTAAGCGAAGAAACTGGCATTGCCCAGAAGATCAGCAACACCGGTTCTTTCACGAGAGCGGTGTGCCTATCGATCTGATCCCATTCGGCGCGATCGAATCTGATGATGGCGAAATCTGCTGGCCGCCGCACTTCAACGAAGTACTATCCGTCATCGGCTTTACAGATGCGTATGCCGACAGTTGGAAACTCCTAGTGAGCCGAGCACCGGTCCTTGAAATTCACGTCGCGTCACCCGCAGGTCAAGCGCTTCTAAAGCTAGCCGCGTGGCGCGACCGTGGTTTGATTCGTGGTGACCGCGATGCATACGATCTACGGTTATTGATGGAACGCTATCTGGATCTCGACAACATTGCTCGCGTGATAGAAGAGTACGCCGACTGGCTTGATGACGATTTCGACTACCCGCTCGCGAGCGCAAGATTGCTTGGAATTGATGTCGCCCGATGCGCCGGAAACATCCCGGCCGAGCGAATGACAACACTTTTCGAGTCTCTCGACCCCGGTCCACCGGAAAGTAGCTTGTCCTACGCGATGCGCCGCGTCGGCGAGGATGATGATCTTCTGTACTGCCAGCGACTAGTTAACGCATTCTGTCATGCCGGTCGAGAGTAACACCAGCTAGTTCTGTTGATCACCCCAACGAAGCCGGTAGCGGCGTTCGCGCTCAAGAAACGCCCGCTCACCACCTTCCAAGATCTCGCAAACCGCTTTGCGGATGTCCGGATTCTCCAGGGATCCGAGCTGGTACGAGATTTTGGGTAAACCGCCGCTTTCGCTCTGTCGTGAACTTGCCACTATGATTTGATCGCTGTCGGTGTTCACTACTAGGTTCGCGTTATGCGTAACTACGACAACCTGTCGTCGATTGCTGGCCTCACGAAAGTGTGGCACCAGCTCCTCGAAAACCGAGTTAGGATCTAGGTTCTCCTCAGGTTGATCGACGATTAATGGACGACGGTCGTGCTTGTCTAATACCAGAAACAACAGCAAGAGAACAATTCCACGTGTACCGGGAGAAAGCTGCTCAATTGCAACACTATCGTAGGTAATTCCATACTCGATTTTGATATGTGATGTATCATACAACCAGGCAGCGATAGTTTGAATCCACTCCTTTTTGCTTTCTGGTTCGATGGTGCCGGGTATCGCTCCAACTAGATCTCTTGCAAATTCGGCGCGAAATGCGTCCATGGCGTCTGCGACGTCGTCGGCCGACCCAACGGACCAAGCACTCAACAGCCTTTGCTCCGCCTCAGCGAGCAAGCTCCCACGACCCCTTAAGCGCGATGATCTGCGAAGATCGAACAATTCCTCGCCCGCCTCAACCCAGGCGGCAAGATCAACACACCGACGCACCACAAACTGGAGTTTGGCGAGGCTCCCCGCAGCCTCGGTTAGCTGTGCTGCCAGCGGTGCATAAAGTGATCGTAGTTCATTCTCCTCCTCAATAAGCGTGCTAAACACGTTGAGATACGCTTTGCGCCGAGATGCAATCGCGGCCGCACGTCGGTCCTTTGCTCCAGCCCCCTTGGCAATACCTGCCGCGAGCTTTCGAAGGGCAGCCTCCTGTCGGGTAATTGCCTTTTGCAGCGCTTCGTATTTCTTCTGCTTGTTAGCATCGATCCCTGCGTCCTTCCGTAACTTGTCGCGCTCCTCTGTCAGTGCATTTAGTGGCCAAGCGCCTTCGGGCGTCTTCTTTCGGTCGATGGGATTGGCTGGGTCGCCTTCGCGCGCCTGCTTGATTTTCTTATCGGTTTCTTGAGTGGCCTCGTTAATGACTTTTTCTACGTCACCTTCGAACCCCATGCCAAATGAGGCCCAATGCTCAGCTGACAGTTCCGTCCCAGAATATCGATTCTTCATGTCTGCGAGGCGTGCCGGCTCGGTAACGGTCGCAATTTGCTTAACCTCTGCTTGAAGATCACCAAGTTTTCTCTTTCGCCGCTCCAAACCCTCGATTTTTGCCGTGACTTCGGCATGTGCTTTTTCAAATCGAGCCAGGCGTTTTGCTCTTTGTTCCTTTCCCTTCGGCATCAATCCCATTAGGGCCTTGCGATCAGCTTCGATTCGTTTTTGCTGTATGCCGAGCGATTTTTGCTGACCTGGCAATTCCTCGAGAAGAGATTCTTCCATTACAACTTCATCAGACAACCTGAGAACGGTATCGACTGTTTCCTGTCGGCGGCGACGTATCGGCTCCAGTGACACCTTTGCGAGTTCCTCAAACGAAGCGCTCTCAAGTCTTTGCGTGGGATCGGTTGCTTCGAAAACCACACGTTCCATTTCCTTTCGAAGCTCCGTCGCCAGGCCCGCCGACGAACACAGTTGATCCACGAAATGCTGCGACAGATAGCGTACGCCCTCTTCATCTGTCTCCGTCGCAGCAACTTGCCGCTTTGGATTCAGGTAACCTTCCTGTGTCGTCCCGTCTTTCCACTGAATCTCGACTATCGCATCTCCCAGATGATCAATAGGCACAGACGCGCGTTTGACAAAGGACGATTCGCCCGGCGACCGGGCGATTGCATTCGTGCCTGCAGCAATCATGTCAGCAAGGGCTGTTTTGCCTGATCCGCGAGCACCAATTATTGCGACCAGATCGCTATTCAGCTCGATCTCGCCGTTCTGATGCCACGAAGCGTTATTGGTCTCCACCCTGTCGATCGTATAGGACGCTTGATGATGATCAGGTGGCAACGGACCAATGAAGACACGTTTCTGGGGTTCGATTACGGCCTGCCGAAGGGATTCAAAGTGTAGGTCACCCTTTATCCAACAATTCCGTTCCTTCTTAGGCGCTACCACTTGCGATGGCTGATGGGCATCACAACCGTGCATGCACGGCTTCACTGAGCGGTACGTGCGCTCAATGTAGTCACGATCGGCTCCCGGATTCTTGCCTAACCAGAATTGAATTTGGCTGGGCGTACTTGCGAATATGATGTCTGCAAATCGTTCGATTTCCTGTCTGGTTGTGGCGTAGGAGTCGTCTTTCTGCAGACCAGCCGTACCGTCGTTGCTGCTGCCCGCGACAGCCACTAGACAATTTCTCTGGAGCCATGCTTCCGACTTGAACAGTTTCTTAAGCGCCGGCAGTGTAGTCTTAAACTGATTCGCCCCGGCCCGCAGCGCCGCCATGCTATCTTGCAGCTGTGGATTGTGCGCTCTGCCGAGAGCTTCCAATTCTGCCAGATTGCAACGATAAGTCCGGTCCTGATACTCATACTCCAGCCGACCGAGAATTCTCTCGATTTCAGCGCAGTGTTCTGCATCAGACGGCGAAAACAACAAGTGAAGATTAATTGGTCGTTTTTTCTCCGTCTTGATATCCAAGCGCATCTCAACATTCGGAAAAATGAAATCGACGCCGAGCAATTGCCCGTCGGCCTTTCGCTTGGCAACCTGTTTGTAAGTTTCGACACAAAAATAATCCGTGACGCCTAGCGCACGAACAGGAGGGTCAGCCGTCTCGATTGTCCGTATGTACGTATCCCAGTCACCGCCGAATTGATCGTTACGCAGTGTTCCCGGAGCGTGCAAGTGCGGGTCCCAGCGGTGCCACTCGGAACCCCGCGTGCTCCACGACGTTTCAGTTGACTTTGCCACCATCGCGATTCTCGATTCTGTTCGTGAGCATTAGACTGGCTATCATACGCCGCAATGACCGTTCCAGCGCATCCAAGGCGGAGTTCGACCAGTCTGTTGCTCCAATTGAGCTCTTCGATTGGCCATTCTTTGCTGACATCGTTTCCGATCAATCACAAATATTGTCACAAGTGAGCGAACAATCGAGGTGTTCGCCACACCTCTCAATCAATTGAGTGATCAGAATGCAAACTGGGGCATATTTTTTGTCCCACTTTTAGCTTGCCAGCGCAAAAATTCGGGATTACTGTTTTCGCCGTTAAACCACTTCCGCCCCACGATAAGGCGGCAGCACGGCTCCCGGAGTATGCGGAGCCCGGAGCGCCATTAAAGGGTCGTGAAACAGGCGCCGAGGCAATAGTCGCCGACCCCACTTCGCGTATCTATGCCTTCTCAGCAGGCACTTGAATGCCGGCGCGGTTAATCTCGGCCTGAATTTGGCCAACACACGATTCGTACACAGGTAAGCTCCGGTTCACGCGGAACTATTCGCCTCTGCGTGGCTATCACGTGCCTATACACGCTGATCCGTTCATCGCGCGACCAAGACTCTCTCGGCACCTACACCTCAATGCTCGATGAATTTCGAGACCTCAGGCGGTGCCAATTAGATTGTACTAAGACGGCGAACTAGTAGCGCTTGGAAACTGGGAGTGAGTCGATCAAAACGCTGCGTCCGAACGCAAGTGACCCACACCAATCACGAAAACCACCCACAACGAGGTAACCATGGCGTGTCAACGGACAGTGTAAAACCCGCCACGACTTTGGCAATCCAGCTCCTTCCGCGATTCATCCGCTTTCGCGATGCGCCATTTTACCTTGGCATGGACCGCAATCGCTTCAACGCCGAAGTAAGACCACACCTCACCAAAATCCCGATCGGTAGTCGCGGGATTGCTTTCGACCGACTTGAATTGGATGCCTGGGTGGAGGACTATAAGTCTCGCAACGGGCGTCCCGCCAAAAGGAGTTCGATATGGGACGCAGAAGATCACCCGGCCTCCAGAAAAGAGGCCAAATTTGGTGCATTGACAAGAGAATCAAAGGATACGGAAGATTGGTCGAAAGCTGTGGCACGAGTGACCTCAATGAGGCGGAGCGATACCTAGCGCTGCGCATGGAGGAAGTTCGTCAAGCTACGGTTTACGGCATTCGACCGACAAGGACGTTTCAGCAAGCAGCCCTCAAGTACCTTGAGGATTACCAGCACAAGAAGAGCCTGCAACGAGACATCTATTCGTTGGATCGGGCCATGCCACACATTGGGCAGTTGCGGTTGGATCGCATTCACAACGACACCCTTGCCCAGTATCGCCGGGCCCGTCGCGCAGACGGCGTTTCAGCCGGCACGATCAACAAGGAATTGAGCTGCATACGGCGCATCCTGAACTTGGCCGCCAGAGTCTGGCGGCACGACAACGGCATGTCGTGGTTGGAAGCGCCACCGCTAATCGAGATGGAGCAGGGACCGGTAAAAAAACCGTATCCCTTGAGCTGGGAAGAGCAAGACCGATTCTTCCAGGAGCTGCCTTCGCACCTGCAACGTATAGCCTTGTATAAGGTGAACACCGGTTGTAGGAAACAGGAAGTGCTGCAACTCCGATGGAATTGGGAAGTGCAGTTGCCCGAGCTCAACACGAGCGTGTTTATTTTGCCCATCAACGAGCAGTTCCAGACCAAAAACAGTCAGGAACGAGTGGTCGTGCTCAACACCATTGCTCATCGCGTTGTCGACGAACAACGGGGTAGGCATGCCGAGTTCGTGTTCACTTATCGAGGCAATCCGATCAAGAGCATCCTCAATTCCGCGTGGAAGCGGGCGAGGACGCGAGCCGGTTTGCCGAGTGTTCGTGCACACGACCTGCGGCATACGTTTGGGCATCGGCTGCGTGCAGCGGGTGTTAGTTTTGAGGATCGTCAGGATTTGTTAGGGCACAAGTCCGATCGTATGACAACCCACTACTCGGCACCGGACATCGCACGACTCATCGAAGCGGCGGAAAAAGTGTGCGTTCGTAGACCCAATACGGTGCTACGAATTGCCCCTCACGCAAATCTCACGCAAATAAGGACAGTGGTCGGAACGGCTTAGGAGGACCGTTTATAACACTCTGAAGTTTAAGGGGAAAAATGGCGCGCCCGAGAGGATTCGAACCTCTGACCCCTGCCTTCGGAGGGCAGTACTCTATCCAGCTGAGCTACGGGCGCCTTGGGACGGTGTTGCTCGGCGGTCGGGCCTGACGAAGGCGTACGGGCCTGAGCAAATCGAGCCGGGATTCTAATACATGTCGCGGCGCTTTGCCTGATCGATAGCAATCCCAGTGCTGCACTCCCGAAACCGCACGAGAGTGACGTGCTTCCCAGTAACGCACTGAATTCTTTGGCCAGTCAGGGTGACATGGGTATTCTCAACCGCATGAACGCGCCTTCCTCACCGCCTGACTGGCTGCCGCCTGGCAAGACTGCCGCTGTCTGTTTCAGCATCGACGACGTGCACCCGGCGACATCGCAAGACGATTACGAAACCGGCGGTGATCTGGGCGACGGTGCGCTGGGCCGGGTGGAGACGATGCTGCACCGGCATCCGCAACTCAAAGTCACGCTATTCGTAACGCCCGACTGGCGACCGCGCGGACTGGTGCGCCGGCCTTCCCTACTCACCCGTATTCCGATCGTGCGCGAACACATCATCTGGCCGACCCTGCATCCGGAGGGAAAGATGCGCGTCGACCGGCACGCGGCGTTTGTCGACTACCTGAATGCCCTGCCACGCACCGAGATCGCAATGCACGGCCTGCACCATTTGCACCGTGGCCCGCGCTTTGCTGTTGAGTTTCAGGAGCAGGGTCAGCTCGAATGTGCGGGTATGTTGCGGCAAGGCCTCGACATCTTTATGAACGCCGGACTCAAACATTCCGGCGGCTTCCAGCCACCTGCATGGAATTTGCCGCAAGCGTTGATCCAGGCGCTGGGCGATGAATCGTTTCGTTACGTCAGCTCGGGTCGCGATCTGCTAACACCGGTTTCCCCTGACGCACAAACGGCCATGAGCGGTCTGCGCGGAGTCTCACTGCTTTTTCCACAGGAGCTCGCGCATAACCGGTTGCTGCACTTCAGCGCGAACTTTCAGGCAACGTCCACGCCGCAACGCGCCTTCGACATCATCGATAACGGTGGTCTGCTGTCGATCAAGGCGCACATATTCAAAACCGGCGGCGGGCATACGATGGCCGACGGCCTCGACGATCTGTACTGCAATTACCTCGACTTGCTGTTCACCACCTTGCGTCAGCGCTACGGCGATACGCTCTGGTGGACGTCGATGGGCGACATCAGTGAACGGGTCCACAAGCCGTGCTGAGCATGGCCTGGAACCCCGCAGGCTACGGCGTAGCCGACTACGTGGACCTGCTCAACCGCAGCTTCAACGGCAGTTGGACGCCCGAGCTTTATCGCTGGTACATGGCCCGGCCTTTCGCGGGCAAGACGCCGGACAACGGCGTACTGATGCGCGATGGCCAGCCGGTCTCCGGCGCCGGCGTCGTGTACCGACAGCTGCGTGACCGCGGTGGCCGGATCGTTGACGTCGGTGTGATTACCGGCGCATGGACACTGCCGGAGGCCCGCGGCCATGGCTACTTCACGCAGGTGATGCAGGAGTCAGCGGCGTACGTTGCAGCGCAGGGCTGCGAGTTACTGCTCGGGTTTGTTACCGACGACAATGCCAGCGGCAAAGGCATGCGCCGTGCCGGCGCGTGGATGATTCCAACCACCTACCTGCTCTCCAGCACGACGACGGGCAGCGAGGCCGGCTACCTGAAAGTCCTGCCGTCAGACGCGGGCCCGGAGGAATTGTACGCCCTGCACAATCTGCGTTCGGACGCCACCGGCTACTATTACCAGCACCTGGATGACTGGCGCAGCCAATTCCTTGAACGCACCTATCCCGTCGAAATCTTGCGAGTAGGTGAAGAAACGCTGGCAATCGTTGAACAGGCACCGGGCACTGACCGCTTGCAATGGCTCGGCGGCGACAGCGCTCAGTACGCAGCGTGCCTCGCCAGTTTGGCGGCGCGGGCACAGGCTGCCGATCGACAGTTCTTCGCCTTTGGCTGCGCCCCGTGGCTGGCCGACAACCTTGCCGAAAGAATTCACATGCTCCAGCAGAGCGGGCCGGCGGCAATGTGCCCGAAAGTGGTCCTACGACCGGACGGCAACCTGGCCGAATTGCAGAGTATCGAATACGTCTTGCCATTCGATCTCGGCCGCTCCAGCCTGTCGCCGCAAACTGTCACGTCCGGCACCGCCGTTTACGACCTCGCAGTTCTTGACGAAATCATGAAACACCAAACGCTGTCGGTGTACGGCGAAGATCTGGAAAACGCACTGAACATACTCGGTTCCGGGAAGGACATCGTTTACGATCCGCGACTGGTTTTGGAAACCGACGGCAAGCGCACGTTGTGCGGCTGGTTCTCACAGCGCGTCGGCTGGTCGTTCAGTTTGCTGAAGATCTTCGCGGAACAGGGGAGCAACATTGCCCAAGCCATAGAGCGTTCGGTCGTTGGCATTTACCAGTTCGGCATCTATTTCGGGGTGCTCGGCATGCTGCTCTGGCCGCTGAAACTGTCGAGTATCGTGTTGCTCGGCTACAGCGCCATCAATGGCATCGAGGTCAGGGTAGTCGCAAGCCATGCGACAAGCGCTGCTCAGGCGACCGGCTGAGCAGCCATCGGTGTGCGCTCGATGGCGAAACAAGAGATGCTGCAGCCCAAACGCCACGTACTGTAACCGTGACCATGGCCGAAACCGCCTGACGACGATCTGCTGCTGATCGTCGTCAGGCATCAGGTCAGGGTTCAGTCTTCCGAACTGTACTTGAGCTCGCCACCAACGAAGGTCATGAGCACTTCCGTCGCCGGGATCTTGTCTTCTTCCACCGTCAGCAAGTCGTTCGAGAGCACGACGAAGTCGGCGTACTTGCCGGGCGTCAACGTGCCTTTGACGTCTTCCTCAAACGCAGCAATTGCATTGTTCAGCGTGTAACTCGTCAACGCTTCTTCACGGGTCATGACGTGTTCGGGGTGAAAGCGTTCGCCCTTGACCGTCATGCGGGAAACCGTGGCGTAGTACGACGCAATCGCATCGATAGGCTCAACCGGCACATCCGTACCGTTGCCTATGATGGCGCCGGACTCGATGAGCGTACGCCACGGGTAGGACGTCAAACCCGAACGCGGCTCGCCGAGCCGGCTGGGAATCCACGGGCCGTCCGAGGCGCCGTGTATACCCTGCATCGCCGCAATGACGCCCAGTTCAGCAAAACGCGGCACGTCGGCCGGATCAATGTGCTGGGCGTGTTCGATACGCCAGCGCAGCGGCTTGCCGTCAACCCCCATTTCATCCCAGATGCGCTCGTAAATATCCAGCGTTTCGCGGTTGGCGCGGTCACCAATGGCGTGCGTATTGACCTGGTAGCCGTGCTTGACGGCAACCCGCGCCGTGCCTTCGATATCGGCAACCGGTTCCAGAACCAGGCCGGCGGTATCCGGCAAATCGACATACGGCTCAAGCAACCAGGCGCCGTGCGCACCCAGTGCACCGTCGATCTGCCGCTTGATGGAACGTACGGTCAGGAAATCATTGCCCTCCGACACCATCTTGTAGAACGGCAGCAGCTTGTCCATTTCTTCGTTGGTTTCGCTGCGCACCATGACGTACAGGCGGACTGGCAAAGCGCCCTCTTCTTCCAGCTCCTTGAAGAAGTCGATCGTTTCAAACGACGCGCCGGCATCGTGGAAAGAAGTCACGCCGTGTCGCAAGGCTTCATCGCCGGCCAACATCACACGTTCACGATCAATACGCTCCGACTCTTCCGGTGTCAGACGGTTGTTGTAGACGTTGACGGCGTCGTTGATCAGGCGCTGCGCGGTTTCGCGCAACAGCCCGGTTGCCTTGCCGTTTTCGGCACGAACGATAGTGCCACCGGCAGGGTCCGGCGTATTGTCGTCGACGCCACCGGCTGCCAGTGCCGCATCATTGGCGAAAGCCGCGTGACCGCTCGCATGTCCGAGCAACACCGGGTTGTCTGCGGACACGGCGTTGAGGCTGTCATTCCGTGGCACGCCATCAACAGCATCGTCCGGCACAGAATCCCATTTGTCCTGATGCCAGCCACGACCGAATACCCATTCGCCCGGTTTGGCCTTATCAACCGCAACGGCAACCATGTTGACCACTTCATCCCAGTTCTTGACCCGCGACAGATCCAGTATCTGTTTGGCGCGACCGAGACCCATGTAATGCCCGTGCCCTTCGATAAAGCCTGGCATCACGAAACGACCGTCGAGTTCAACGACGCGGGTTTCCGGGCCAACGTAGGCCGCCATGTCCTCAGTGCTGCCAACGGCGGTGATCTGATAACCATTGACCGCCATGGCTTCGACGTTGCCCAGCGCAGGATCGACGGTGGCGATTTTGCCGTTCAATAACACGAGGTCCGCGGGAGCTTTGCTGTTGGCCGCCGCTGCAGGTGCCGCCGTGTCGTCGGAATTGCCGCTGCAAGCGGCCAGAACTATCGTTAACAGAATTAGTGCGGCTGATGGTCGCGGCATGGTGCTTCCCCCGAAGGCTCATGGAAGCCCCAACTTTCGCACCGCCCCCCGATCATTGCAATTGCCGTCATGATGCGCAGTTGGTATCCGCAGAAACCGCTGTATTTACCGGGAAAGAACCAACAGAAACGTTCCGGAATCTGCTCTGCCGGCAGGGATTTGATACATTGCCCATCGGCAAAATATAACTGTGAGATTACGCATGAGAATCTTTGCGCTACTGATTACAGCCTTACTTGCTGCCAATGCAGCTGCTGACCCCATACGGCAAACCAAAGGCGACTTCTACGACGCATTCCGGCAACTCGATACCGACCTGCCAACAGCCAATGTCTACCGCACGGCATCCGGCGCGCCCGGGCCGCAATACTGGCAGCAACGCGCCGACCACAAGATCAAGGTTCAGCTGGATGAATCGCGACGACGCATCAGTGGCTCGCAGACCGTCACCTATACCAACAATTCGCCAAATCCATTGCGTTACATCTGGCTGCAGCTGGATCAGAACCGCTTTGCTGATGGCTCGCTGAACCGCATGTCGGAAACGGCGGCAGACGCCGCTGGCCGCATGACCTGGAAAGAGCGCGAGACGCCGGATGTACTCACCTACGCAACGCTGGCCGCTCACCAGTCCTATAAAGATGTGGAACACGGCTTTGAGATCGGGAAAGTCGCCGATGGCCGGGGCCGCGATCTGCCCTATACCGTGGTCGACACAATGATGCGCATCGACCTGCCGCAGGCACTGAAGCCGGGGCAGCGCACAGAGTTCTCCGTTGCCTGGTCATTCAACATTATTAATGAAGCCCGTCTGGGTGGTCGCGGCGGCTACGAACACTGGCCCGAGAACGACACTTATATTTACTTCCTTGCGCAGTGGTTCCCACGACTCGCGGCGTACACCGATTACGCCGGCTGGCAGCACAAGGCGTTCCTCGGCAGCGGCGAATTCACCCTCGAGTTTGGCGACTATGAAGTCGAGATCACCGTACCGTCTGACCACATCGTCTCGGCAACCGGCGAACTGCAGAACGAGGCCGACGTATTGACCGCCACTCAGCGCAGCCGACTGCGCGAGGCGCGCAAATCTGACCGGCCCATCTTTATCGTCACGCCGGACGAAGCGCTGGAAAACGAGCGCGACAAAGCCAGTGGCACGAAGACCTGGGTGTTCAAAGCCGAAAACGTACGCGACTTTGCCTGGGCCAGCTCCCGCAAATTCATCTGGGACGCGATGATCCATCGGCAGAACGACGACCGACACCCGGAAGTGCTGGCCATGTCGTTCTACCCCGTTGAGGCCGAACCCATCTGGTCGAAGTATTCGACCCACGCCGTCGTGCACACGATGGAAGTCTATACGCGCTTTTCGTTCGCCTACCCCTACCCGACCGCACAGTCGGTCAACACCTGGAAGAGCGGCGGCATGGAATACCCGATGATCACCTTCAACGGCTATCGGCCGGAACCGTTCGAAGCGGTGGAGGGCGAAACGGTGGCCGATGCACCCGACAAGACCTGGTCGCGGCGCGTCAAGTACGGGCTGATTGGCGTCATCATCCACGAAATCGGCCACATCTATTTCCCGATGACGGTCAACTCCGACGAGCGCCAATGGACCTGGATGGACGAAGGCATCAACAGCTTTCTGGATTACATCGCCGCCCTGGAATGGGAAGAGGACTATCCCGCGTACCGCCCGCACCAGAGCGTGCTCGATATCATCACCGACTACATGGTCAGCGAAGATCAGGTGCCGATCATGACCAACTCGGATTCCGTGTTGCAGCTGGGACCGAATGCCTACTCCAAGCCGACGGCCGCGCTGATCGTACTGCGCGAAACCGTCATGGGCCGCCAGCTGTTTGACTTCGCGTTCAAAGAATATTCCCAGCGCTGGAAATTCAAACGACCGACGCCCGCCGACTTTTTCCGCACAATGGAGGACGCGTCCGGCATCGATCTCGACTGGTTCTGGCGCGGCTGGTTCTACTCCACCGATCACGTGGACATCGCCATCAACGATGTCCGCGAATACCGCGTATCCAGCGGCGATCCTGACATTGAGTTCCCGCAGGATCGCGAGGACTACGCCGGCAAGTACCCGGAGACCTTGTCGCAGGCACGCAATCGACAAGAAGGGCGCGAGACCTACCTCGACCGTCACCCGGAACTGGCCGATTTCTACAACGAACACGACAAGTTCACGCCCAGCAACGCGGATCGTAATGCCTACCAGGATCTGCTCGACGGCCTGGAAGACTGGGAGCGGACCGCGCTGCAGCGCGCAATCGCCGACAATGAATACATCTATTTCATTGATTTCGAAAACATCGGCGGTCTCGTCAGCCCATTGCCGCTGCTGGTCACGAACGCCGATGGCAGCGAAGACTTCATCACGTTGCCGGCCGAAATATGGCGCCGTAACTACCATTCGCTGACCAAGCTGCTGATCCGGGAACAGCCGCTGGCATCCATCGCACTGGATCCCCGCCACGAAACAGCCGACGCGGATTTTTCCAATAATCACTACCCGCGGCGCCTGGAGAAATCGCGCATCGAGTTGTACAAGTCCGCAGACGATACCCGCAACCTGATGGCCGACATGCTGCAGACACTGCGCAAGGCCAAAGGCGGCAATGATGGATCGGCGCGCAAGCTTCCGCTGGCGCCAAAGCGGGTCGAGTGATGCGACGGCCGCAACGGCAGCAATGCGCAGCACTCATTGTGCTGCTGCTCGCGTTGTTGCCAGCCGGTGCACACCGGGCGCCGGGCAGTCTGTCGACGATCGACTTCAATGCCGCCACCGGCATGCTGGAGATCGTGCATCGCCTGCACCTGCACGACGCTGAAATCGGCGTGGCGGCGGTCCTCGACGACCCGCGGTTTTCCCTCAGCCAGCTCGAATCGCGGGCCCGTGCGGCACTTTACGTCGAAGAGCGGTTCCAGATCATGAGCGATGATGCCGTGATCGGGCTACGGTTGGTCGGTGCCGAAATCGCGGGGGATTACCTGATGGTCTACCAGGAGCGCAATGGGCCGCTGCCAGCGAAGATTCGGGTCCGCAATGACATCCTGCGCGATGCGTTCGAGGGGCAGATTAACCAGGTGAACATCGCGAGCGGCACTACGGTACGGACCCTGACCTTTGCCAATGACGATGTCTGGCACACTTTCGAAGTGGACAACGTCGACAATTCGGGCCAATCGGCGACAGAATAGCCGCAAGTGGCGACTGTTCGCCGACAGTTGATATATAATCCCGCACCCCTGAAGTTGGCGCGCGGAATGCGCGGCGAAAAATCTAATCTCGGAGCAGTACCTTGGACCGCGACCAGAAGTTTTACGACATTTATTCCGTAGTAATAGGCGGCCTGGCCCTTTTTGCGCTGGCCATTTTCGTGCTGTCAAAGAAAATGTCCGATATGACTCAGGGGATCTACACGTCATCGGCGGTAGAGTACCAACAGGCCGTTTCAGAGCGCTTGCAGCCGTTTGGCCAGGTATACATGCCCGGCGAGAGCATTCCTGCCGATGAGCCGCAGGTTGCCGAAGCGGCGCAGGCCGATCCGGTCGCCACGACGCTGTCGGGCCCGCAGGTCTACAACGCTGCCTGTATTGCCTGTCATGGCAGCGGCATCGGCGGCGCGCCAACTCTGGCTGACGCGGCCAACTGGGCTCCGCGCGCCGCGCAGGGTACAGACACCCTGCACGACCATGCCGTCAACGGCTACCAGGGCAACGCTGGCTACATGCCGCCCAAAGGTGGTCGTCTGGACCTTTCCGATCAGGAAATCCATGACGCTGTCGACTACATGCTCTCGCAAATCCCCTAGAAATCCAGTGGCGCCGGCAACGTTATTTGCCGGCGTATTTGTGTGACCGGCCTGCCCGATTTCAGGCTGGAGACCCACTTCTCTCGCTGGGAGTTCAAAGCGCGCTTTCACATGACGGCCTCGGATGCCGAGAGCATGTCGCTGGCCGAGTTGCTGGCGATGGCAAATCCGGCGGAGCGCGAGGCATTCGACCAGCTCTGGCTGGGCTATACCGAAACCTGGGGTGATCCCGGCCTGCGCGAACTCATTGCCGACACCTACCAACAACGCACTGCCGCGGACATCCTCTGCTTTGCCGGTGCCAGTGAAGGCATCTTTGCCGCCAATTCCGTGCTGCTGGATAAGGACAGTCACGCAATCGTCGTCACGCCGAACTACCAGTCGCACGAAACCTTGCCGGTGAGCTTTTGCTCGGCGACCGGGGTTCCGTTGGACCCGGACGATCACTGGTCGCTGGACATTGACCGTGTGGCCAGTGCGATTCGTCCGAACACCCGCCTGATGACGATCAACTTTCCGCACAACCCCACGGGCGCAAACCTGCCGCCGGACCGTTTTGCCGCATTGATCGAACTCTGCCGCAAACACGGCATGTATTTGCTGAGCGACGAAATATTCAACGGCCTGGGGCCCAGCAGCACCGAATTCCTGCCGGCGGCAGCGGACGTGTACGAACGCGGCCTGTCCCTCAACGTCATGTCAAAAGCCTGCGGCTTGCCGGGCTTGCGCATCGGCTGGATTGCCTGCCAGGACAGGGAACTGCTCTCGAAGCTGGAACGCATGAAGCACTACCTGTCGATCTCCAACTCGGGCCCCAGCGAAGCACTGACAAAAATTGCGTTGCGTAACCGCGATCGAATCCTTGCGCGCAACTGTGCAATCATCGACGAGAACCTTGTGCACCTGAATGCATTTTTCGCCCGCCATCGGGATCTTTTCGTCTGGCAGCAACCGGACGCATCGTGCATGGGATTTCCGCGGTACAACGGCATCGACGGCGTGGAAGATTTCACTCGCCGCCTGATTGAGCACAGCAGTTTGCTGTTGTTGCCCGGCAGCATTTACCAATCAGCATTGACCAGCACGCCAGCCAATCACTTTCGCATCGGTTTCGGCCGGCGCGATATTGAGACTGGCATTGCGGTCATGGAACAACACATCAATCGCGGTAACCATTCATGATTACGCTGGATCTTGCGGCCATTAAGGCCCATCTGGATATCGACGCTGCGGTCGCAGCCATAGAACAAGGCTACGTCGATTACAGTCTGGGGCGGGCCGACGTGCCGCCGGTTGGCTACCTGGCCGTGCCGGATGGCGAATGCCATATCAAGTACGGGCACATTCAGGGTGGCGAGTTTTTCGTCATCAAGGTGGCAACCGGCTTTTACGGCAACACCGCCCTTGGCTTGCCCAGCAGTGACGGACTCATGCTGGTCCTGTCCGCAAAAACCGGCATGGTGGAAGCCTTTTTGCAGGATGAAGGCCACCTGACCAATATCCGCACGGCAATCGGCGGCATGATTGCCGCGAAATACCTGGCCCCAGTTGAAGTAAGCGGAATCGGCATCATCGGCGCTGGTGTTCAGGCAGAGCTGCAACTGCGGCTACTGAGAAACATCACTTCATGCCGCCGCGTTACGCTCTGGAACAGAAACCGGGCGCGTGCCGAAGCCCTGGCAGAGTCGGTCGGCAGAGATGGTTTCGAGGTTGAAATCAGCGATACCGTGGAAGCGCTGGTACGGGCATCGAACCTGATTGTAACCACGACACCTGCGCAAGAACCGCTCATCGCTGCAGACTGGGTCACTCCGGGCACGCATATCACGGCCGTCGGCGCGGATACGCCAGGCAAGCAGGAACTGGCCACCGAACTGGTCGCTGGTGCGGATATCGTGGTTGTCGACTCAATCACGCAGTGTACGGATCACGGCGAAGTGCAGACGGCCTTTCGCGACGGCCGCATAACGAAAGAGGCGTTGCGCGAACTGGGCGACGTCATTAACAAACCGGACTTGCGCCGACTAAACGACCAGCAAATCAGCATCGCCGACCTGACCGGCGTGGCGGTACAGGATATCCAGATCGCCTCGGCCGTATTCTCCGCGTGGAGAAGTAACAACGGCTAGTTGCCGCCCGACTTCCGTTTTTCCTGCGACTGTCCGCGGCACAGTTTCTGCGTTATCGCTGGCTGCACGACGCTGCCGCGATCGCCGCAAATAATGCTCGCCAAGACTTAACGTCTCCTCCGCGATTAATGCGAGACGCGGCTGCCCGCAGCTGGATGCAACGCCCGGCCCTCTTCCGGGTACACGGTAACTGCTGCTGACGAGCAGGATTGCCGCCGATGTATTGCGAATTGTATTGTCGCCAAAGCTGACTTATGTTGAGCGTCCTAATTCGCGGGAGACAGGCATGACGAATCGTCGGGAATTCATAGGGGCGGGTGTGGCGCTGTTGGCAGCGGCAAGAGCCGGTGCGCAATCCAGCGGCAGCAAGAACGCTGCCACCGCCGCTAGGCCACTCAACATTTTGTTTCTCGGCGGTACCGGTTTCATCGGTCCGCACCAGATCGAACGGGCATTGGTACGCGGGCACAATGTCACGATGTTCAACCGCGGCAACAACAGCGGCTTGTTCGGTGACCGCGTTGAGGAGATTGTCGGCAATCGCGATGTCACGATCGATGCGGGCCTGAAGCCGCTGGCAGGTTCACGTCGCTGGGATGTCGTTGTCGACAATTCCGGGTACGTGCCGCAGCATGTGCAGGATTCCGTGCAATTGCTGAAAGACCGCACCGACCTCTACCTTTACATATCGACACGCGCTGTCTACGACGAAACCAAGGGCACGGTCTTTATGCCGGACAGCCCACTCTGGTTGTCCGGGAAAGCCCCTGACGGCTCAACGTACGGCCCTCTGAAAGCAGAGTGCGATCGAATCGTGCGCCGCGAATTCGGCGACCGGGCGGCGTGCGTCAGACCGCCATACATCGTAGGGCCAGGCGACACAACCGACCGCTTTACCTACTGGGTCGAACGGCTTTATCGCGGCGGCGACGTTGTCTGCCCGCCCGATCCGGACCATGAGGTGCAATGGATCGACGCCCGCGACCTCGCCGAGTTTGTCGTGACCCTGGCTGAAAACCGCACAGGTGGCATTTTCAATTGCGCTGGACCTGCGTCGGTCATGGACAACGAAATGCTCATGCACGCGATGCGTGCGTTTTCTGCGGCACCGACAACTTTGCACTGGCCAATGCGCAAGATGCTGGCCGATGCCGACTTCAATCCGCTGATGTTTGGTTCGCGGGAGGAATCCATCCATGTCGATACCACGACCGCCGTCGCTGCCGGATTGAAATACCGCTCGCTGGTCACAACCGTGCAGGACACCCACAACTGGTGGTGGCAGCAAAGCGCGGAACGGCGCGCGAACGCGCGGCGCTGGCCGTCAGCCGAAACGGAGCGCGCGGTTCTCAGACAAATTCGAAACGCCTAGCCGAACGGCGGCAAGCGGCGGCGTAGCCACCAGCAAGCGACCACAGCGCTCGGTATCAGGCCGTCGTTTTGTTGCTGGCCGCCAGCGTGCGTACGTCATGCCCGGTGGGTGATTCATGCGCACGCAGACCAAATTCCGGGAGCACGGCAAAGACGTGGTCGAAGATATCCGATTGAATGTCTTCGTACTCATTCCAGTCAATCGTACTGGTGAAAGCGTAGATTTCGATGGGCAAACCGTCGCTGGACGGATTCAGTTGCCGAACCAGCAACGTCATGTCCTGACGAATCCGCGGGTGCGCCTTTAAATAAGAAACCAGGTAACCCCTGAACGTACCGACATTCGTCAAGCGACGACCGTTTATGCGAACCGACATGTCCGTCTGTCTGGCAACGTTTGCTTGTTCAATCGCTTCCAGCTTTTGCTGCAAGTAGGTGCTGAGCAGATCCGCTTTTCTGAGCCGCTGCATCAGCTCTTCGTTGAGAAACCCAATGCTACTGGTCTCGATCAGGACACTCCGTTTGATGCGGCGGCCCCCGGCCTCGGACATGCCTCGCCAGTTCTTGAAAGAATCCGAGATCAGTGCGTAAGTCGGGATGGTCGTGATCGTCTTGTCCCAGTTGCGCACTTTGACGGTTGTCAGGGCAATGTCGATGACATCGCCGTCCGCACCGTACTTCGGCATCTCCAGCCAGTCGCCAACCGACAGCATCTCATTGGCGGACAACTGGATACCCGCTACGAGACCGAGTATTGGGTCTTTGAACACCAGCAGCAGGACCGCCGACAACGCACCCAGACCACTCAGCAGTATCAAGGGTGACTTACCCATCAACGCTGAAATTGCCAGCAAGCCGATCAGGACCGTGGCTATCAGCTTTATGGTTTGCAGCAAGCCGCGTATCGGGAAGTTCGTGGGTCCGCCATGCCGGTACAGCACCGTGCGCAGCGCATCGAGCAGCGAGAAAAACGCGAGCAATGCGAACAGCAGTATCCACTGCACGCTCAGGGTATCGATCAGCCGGTACAAAAACGACGATTCTTCCAGCCACAGGCCGGCCTGAATCTGGACGACCGCACCCTGAAAGCCGAAGGAAATGCGTCGAAACAGGTTATTGGCCAACAGCTCACGCTGCCACGTCTCTTCCTGCTGGCCAACGAAGCGTTCCAACACACGGTGCACGAAGCCGTGCAGGAAGATATGCAGGGCCAGGGCGAAGACGCTGATCCACAACACGACGAAACCGTCGAATGCAATCTGCGCGACACTGGGTACGTGCACCTCGAACCAGGCCATCAGGAACTGTTTGAATTCGTTACGCAGGTTTTCCACGCGGATGCTTTCCTACATTTGTGCCGTCAGAGCGTCGCTGGGTATAGCGCCGCCGCCGGGCAAAAGTCGGGCATTGTACTCCAGCGCACCCGCTGTTTCAGGCTACGGCAGGACCTGAGCTGCCTGGCAGGTTTTGTCGGGGAGTCGGACGCCAAGCAATCATTCTGGCGCGCGACGGTCAGAATCATCACCCTCACCGGCGCTGCAAGCACTTGCCGCAACGGACAGAGCAGGCGAGTGCCACAGTTTACCTCGTTGTATTAGACCGGAACTGCCCGGGCCTCCAGGCCGCGCAGGCTGAGTGCTTCCGCGATCGCGTTCACGCCCACGCCGTCGTTGCCGGCGAGATCGGTGATGGTCAGCGCAACTCGCTGCATGCGTTGATGCCCTCGCGGCGACAGACCGTACTGGTCCATCGCGCGTTCGAGCAAAGCACTGGCGTCGTCGGTGAGATTGCAGGCAGCCGCCAGCCGCGCGCCATCCAGATCAGCGTTACACAAGCCGGCGCGTTGCAGCTGCCGTTCGCGCGCCGCTAAAACGCGGGCTGCGACCTCGGCCGTCGACTCGCCAGCCGGGCTGTCGGCTCGCATGCAGGAAGCGGGCGGTCGCTGCACTTTCATTTGTATGTCGATGCGATCGAGCAGTGGCCCCGATATTCGCGCGCGGTAGTTCTGAACGCGGTCCGCGCTGCAATTGCAGTTGCCGCGCGGATCGCCGAGATAGCCACAGGGGCAGGGGTTCATGGCCGCGACCAGCTGGAAGTTGGCCGGGAAATCCGCCTGCGTGCCGGCGCGCGAGATGGTGATATACCCCGATTCCAGCGGCTCGCGCAGCACTTCCAGCACGTTGCGATGAAACTCGGGCAGTTCGTCGAGAAACAACACCCCGTTATGCGCGCGTGATACTTCTCCGGGACGCGGGTCGCCGCCACCACCGACCAACGCCGCTGCCGACGCGGTGTGGTGCGGCGCCCGAAATGGCCGTCGGCACCAGTGCTGCACGTCGGTAGCAACGCCGAGGACAGACGCCACCGCCGCGGTTGCCAGCGCCTGCGCATCCGACATCGGTGGCAACAGGCCTGGCAGGCGTTTTGCCAACATGCTCTTGCCAGTGCCGGGAGGTCCAATGAACAACAGGTTGTGACCGCCCGCTGCCGCAATCTCCAGCGCTCGTTTTGCCTGCACCTGGCCACGAACGTCCTTGAGATCGAGCGTCTCCGGCTCCTGTGCCTGCAACGAGCGACGTGGTTCGGGAGTCAGAGGGCGCGAACCGGACAGATGCGCCGTCACTTCCAGCAATGACCCTGCGCCCAACACCTCGGACGAGGCAAAGGCAGCTTCAACCGCATTGCCACCAGGCACAACGATCCGCTGCCCCGCTTCAGCGGCGCGCAAGGCGGCCGGCAAAACGCCGGGAACACGACGCAACTCACCGTTCAACGACAATTCGCCGAAGAATTCATGGCTGGTCATGAGTTCATCGTTGATCTGGTTGCTGGCCGCGAGAATGCCGAGCGCGATGGCAAGATCGAAGCGCCCACCCGTCTTGCACATGTCGGCGGGACCGAGACTGACGATGATGCGTTCCTGCGGAAAGTGATAGCCGGAGCTGAGAATGGCGCCGCGCACCCGGTCCTTGCTTTCGCGTACCGCGGTTTCAGGCATGCCGACGATGGCAAACGTCGGCAGTCCGCCGGACAAGAACACTTCGATGGTGACCCGCGGCGCATCGACCCCGAGTTGCGCGCGACTATTCAGGAGCGCCAGGCCCATCAGCAAGCCGGGCGGTTGGTGTCGCCGCGCTCAGATTGAATTCGCCGCACTCCCACAATCGCCACTCCCTGGCTTGCCGCGCGGTACTTACTCCGCAGTTTTCTGGCTGCCCGCTTTTTTGCTGGCCTTTTTTTTGACCTTCTTCTTTGCAGTCGGTGCGGCGGCAATGGACTGCTCGTAGGCGGCAAGCCGAACTTCCAGCGCTTCGAGTTTTTCGCGGGTGCGGGCCAGCACGGCTTCCTGCACTTCGAATTCTTCCCGGGTCACCAGGTCCATTCGCTGCAAAGAGCTCTTCAACACGCTGCGAAAGTTTTCCTCCATGTCGTCGCGCACGGTGCGCAGACCCTGGGGAAGCGAGGCGGCGAGGCGCCGCGCCAGACTGTCTATGGATTCTCTTGTCATGCGCGATTGATACCGCAGACACGGCTGCAACGCCAGTCACAAATCCTGTGTTTATGACCGCTTTCGCTGCTCCGCTTTGACTCGCAGGCCGTCCGGGAACGCACCAATACAGTGCCGAAGGCCGCTAGCGGCTTTTGTATATCATTGTTTTTAAACTCTTTTCTGCTTGGCACGATTACTGCTAAGCAAGTGGGTGCACGCGATCACCGCCACCTACCAGAAGGAATGATTTCATGAACAAGACTATCCGCAGCGGCCTGCTTCCGGCATTGCTCTTGCTGGCCAGCACCGCGCAGGCCGAACTCAGCGCCAACGCCGGCTGGGTCAGCGACTATTACTACCGCGGACTGATGCAGCACAGCTCGTCAGCCTCGGCCGGTATCGACTACACGGAAGGCGGCTTCTATGCCGGCACCTGGGGTGCCGATGTCGGCGACGGCATGGAAGTTGACGGCTATTTCGGCTGGGACGGCGAGTACGAAGATTTCACCTTCGGCGCCGGGTTTACCGGCTACTACTACACCGGCGACTTCGACGACACCTATCAGGAAGTGAACCTGCGCTTCGGCTACGGAATTTTTTCGGCTGAATACGCCGTCGGTGAGTACGAAAACTTTGACGGACCGACTCAAGACTACGGCTACTACGCGCTGACCCTCGAAAAGGACGGCCTGTACGGCAAGTACGCCGGTTTCAACAAGGACTTCGACGGCGATTATCTCGAATTCGGCTACGGCTTCAGCGTGGCGGAGCTGGACTTGAGCATCGCACTGATCGTCGCCGATGACCCCGTAACCAGCGATACCGACGAAGCACTGATCTTCGGTATCGGCAAGACCTTTCAAATCAAATGAGCGGCGGCGGTCTCTGACCGCACGCTATCCATAGCTACCTGAACGAGGGACAACAATGAAAATGATTACGGCGATCATCAAGCCGTTCAAGCTCGACGACGTTCGCGAAGCAGTCGCGGAAATCGGCGTGCAAGGCATAACAGTGACCGAAGTCAAAGGTTTCGGTCGGCAGCGGGGTCACACGGAGCTTTATCGCGGCGCCGAGTACGTTGTCGATTTCCTGCCCAAGGCCCGCATCGAACTCGCGGTTGCCGATGAACTGGTTGAACAGATCACGGAAGCGATAGCGAACGCCGCTCGCACCGGCAAGATCGGTGACGGCAAGATTTTTGTTAGCGAGCTGACCCAGGCCATCCGCATCCGCACCGGCGAAACCGGCAACGAGGCTGTTTAAGCCCACCACCAATACCAAGGAGTGCAAACGTGACAGACGTAACGCAACTCGCGGGCCAGGTCACCGAACTGAGCTACGCCCTCGATACTTTCTATTTTCTCGTGATGGGTGCCCTCGTCATGTGGATGGCTGCGGGCTTCACCATGCTCGAAGCCGGCCTCGTGCGAGCGAAAAACACTGCCGAGATTCTGACCAAGAACATTGGCCTCTACGCCATCGCCTGCATCATGTACATGCTGTGTGGCTACTCCATCATGTACCCCGGCGACGAATTCGCAGGCGGCATGCTTGGCAGTCTCGTCACGCTGGGCAGTGGCCTGGTCGGCGGTGCCGACAACAGCGCCGCCGAGGTCATTGCCAGCAATGGTGACACCTATTACTCGAACCTCTCGGACTTCTTCTTCCAGGTTGTGTTTGTGGCGACCGCGATGTCCATCGTTTCGGGTGCGGTTGCCGAGCGCATGAAGCTGTGGTCATTCTTTGCCTTCGCCATTGTGCTGACGGGCTTTATCTACCCGGTCCAGGGTTTCTGGAAATGGGGTGGCGGCTTCCTGCAAACCGCCGGCTTCCAGGACTTTGCCGGCTCCGGGGTCGTGCACATGTGTGGCGCCGCTGCGGCACTCGCCGGCGTCATCCTGCTGGGTGCACGCAAAGGCAAGTTCGGCAAGAACGGTGAGATCAAAGCCATCCCTGGCTGTAATCTGCCTTTGGCCACCCTCGGCATGCTGATCCTGTGGTTGGGTTGGTTCGGATTCAATGGCGGCTCCGAACTCAAACTGAGCGACGTTGGAGAAGCGAACGCCGTTGCCCGCATCTTCGTCAACACCAACATGGCGGCGGCGGGCGGTCTGATTGCGGCTTTGCTGCTGGCCAGGCTCTGGTTTGGCAAGGCCGACCTGACCATGGCCCTGAACGGCGCATTGGCCGGACTGGTCGCGATCACCGCTGAACCGTTGATGCCGACGGCCATCGGCAGCACCCTGATTGGTGCGGTCGGCGGACTGCTGGTTGTGGTTGCGATCGTCGGTCTCGACAAGCTGCGGCTGGATGACCCGGTAGGCGCGATCTCGGTGCATGGCGTGGTCGGCATCTGGGGCTTGCTCGCCGTACCCATCTACAACGATGACGCCGGGCTGGGTCCGCAGTTACTCGGGATTGTGTCCATTTTCACCTGGGTGTTCCTCATGAGCCTGCTGGTCTGGTACCTGATCCGTCTGACGGTCGGTCTGCGGGTCGATGAGCAGCACGAATACGAAGGCGTGGACATCAGCGAGTGCGGTCTGGAGGCCTACCCGGAGTTCACAACGGCCGACTAATCAATATGGGGGTTGCAAACGGTCACTCGTGACCATATGTTCACTGTGTGGCTTCCCCCGCCATGTAACCGGCCTCGCCCCACGGGCAGCTGGTTAAGATTCAGCGGATCCTTTTGGATCCGCTTTTTTTTTGCCTGCGAGCCGCCGGTCGGGTGCCCGACCACGCCTTGTCGAGCCCGCAGCAATCAAGGAATATGCCCCACAATGACCAGATAGCTCACAGCAGCACGTGTGATCCCGATCACGGCATTGTTTATCACTCCGTGCTGTAATACGTTTCCAGTCAATAGCTTAACTTCGCACTGGTGGCGGTAGGCTACTTACACACCGGAACTAGACCATGTCTGCAGACTTTCATCGTATTTTCTATGTATCCCTGCTGAGCGTGCTGTTTGCGTCAGGCGCGGCTGCGGGCGAAATCTACAAATGGACGGATGCAGCAGGCAACGTGCATTACGGAGACCGTCCCGCCGAGAATGCTGCCGCAGAGCGCCTGAACATCCAGTCCCGTCCGACCGACCCGGACCGCATCGCCGCTTTGGCACAAGCCCGGATTGAAGCGCGCAGCGAGGCTCGCGAGCAGGCTGAAGCAACGGGTGCCGGCACAGACGATGACAAGCCGTCGCCGGCCGAACAACGCCGCATCGCGGAAGAGCGTGCCCAGCAATGCGCAACCTACAAGGAACGTCTGCAGAGCTTCCTACAATCCCGGCGCCTGTACCGCGAAGACGAAGATGGCGAACGCATTTACCTGAGCGAGCAGGAAACACTGGCCGCGCGTGAAAACGTGCAGAGCAAAGTCGAGGAATACTGCTCGCCCTGAGCAGTGCGCTACACCTGCCAACAGTCGCGCTACAATGCGCGCTTCTTTTCTGATGGAGACCAACGTGGCCTCTGCAGCCGACGCCGCACGCGAGGACGCACAGGCCTATCTGCCTGATTTCTGCGCCGCAAGCACATTGCTCATCGTGCTGCTGGTAGCAGAACTGGTTGCCATCGTCCTGACGCTGGCCGCGCAAAACGAAGCCGGTACCTTTCTCATTGAACTGGCCAAGATGTCCCTGTACGTGTTGTGGCTGGCATTGCTGAGCTGCGCGGTACTGTGCCGCGCACGTATCTGGGTCGAGCGCTCGGGCAAAACGCGCGGCTTCATCATTGCCTTCTTCCTGCTGGTTGGGTTGTGTCTGTTGCTTGCGGAAATTGCCTGGCAAGTCACCCTTCGTTTTGGTCAAGCCGTCATCATTGACGATACCCATGGCGGCTTCCTGTTCCGGAATTTCGCGATCAGCGCCATCGTGATCGCACTGGCCATGCGCTACCTGTACGTCGCCAGTGAATGGCGGCGCAGTATCGTGCTGGAGGCGCAAGCCCGTATCAGTGCGTTGCAGGCGCTGATACGACCGCACTTCCTGTTCAATACGATGAACACCATCGCTTCGCTGGTGCGCACGGCGCCCGAGTCGGCCGAACAAGCGGTTGAGGATCTGTCGGATCTGCTGCGTGCCAACCTTGGCAGCACCAGCAATCGTGTTGCCCTCAAGAACGAGTTTGAAGTCGCGCGTATTTATCAGCGCATAGAGCAATTGCGCCTCGGTGATCGGCTGACCGTTCGCTGGGATATCGCCAGCTTGCCCATGCGTGCACTGATTCCCAGCCTTACATTGCAGCCGTTGCTCGAGAACGCGATCTACCATGGCATTGAGCACCTTGCGGACGGCGGCGAAGTCACGGTCAGCGGCCAGCGACGCGGTCAGCAACTGCAGATAGAGATTCGCAACCCGCGTGCCGACGCTCAAAGCCGGCCAAGCGGGCACCAGATGGCCCTCCGCAACATTCGCCAGCGCTTCGAACTGGCTTATGCTGGTCGTGCACAGGTTGACGTCGAGGAAACCAGCCAACACTACGCGGTGCGCCTGTTGTTTCCCTATGAAGAGCAGGATGTATGAATATCCTGATCGTCGACGACGAACCGCTGGCGCGACAACGGCTGCGCATGCTGGTTGAAGAGCGTGACGACCTCAAAGTCGTCGGCGAAGCCGCTAACGGCCATGAGGCACTGACACTGTCGCAATCATTGACGCCGGACGTGGTCCTGCTGGACATCCGCATGCCGGGCATCAACGGCATCGAGACCGCCCAGCATCTCTCCAGCAGCAACGCGCCGCCCGCCGTAATCTTTACCACGGCTTACGAGGAATACGCGATCCAGGCATTCGATGCGCACGCGGTCGGCTATGTGCTGAAACCGGTGCGCCGCGAGCGCCTGTACAAAGCGCTCGCGCACGCCGCCAGAATCAACCGGCAATCGCTGCAGGCGCTGCAACAGGACAACGCCGGCGCCGAGCCGCGCCAGCACGTGTGCGCGCGCGTCCGCAACGAACTCAAGCTGATCCCGATCGAGAGCGTTGTCTATTTCCAGGCCGACCAGAAATACGTGCGGGTGCGGCACGACAATGGCGACAATCTGATCGACGATTCGCTAAAATTGCTGGAGCACGAATTCAGTGACCGCTTTGTCAGGATTCATCGCAGCGCGCTGGTATCCTTGGCACACATCGAAGCCCTCGAGAAAATTCCCGACGGCCAGGCGCAGATCCGCTTACGCGGCAATACAAATGATGGCGCGGAACCTCTGCTGGTCAGTCGGCGTCATCTGGCCGAGGTACGCCGACGTCTCAAAGGGAGTTAGGTCGTTTTGCACATCCGTATCGCAACCCGCAAGAGTCTTCTTGCACTTTGGCAAGCTGAGTATGTCGCCGCCGAAATTAACCGAACTGTTCCGAGCGCCACGGTGGAACTCGTGCCATTGTCCACCCGGGGCGATGAGGTGCTGGATCGCAGCCTGCAAAAGATCGGCGGCAAAGGCCTGTTCATTAAAGAGCTCGAAGTCGCGATGCAGGACGGTCGCGCCGATATTGCCGTGCACTCCATGAAAGACGTGCCAGCGGTCATGCCGGAGGGCTTTTGCATAGCCGCCATTCTGCCGCGCGGCAATCCCGCCGACGCGTTGCTGGGTCGCGAAGCCGTGACGCTGAAGACTCTGCCCGAAGGTGCCGTCGTCGGCAGCTCCAGCCTGCGGCGCCAGGCACAGATTCTGGCGGTACGCCCGGACCTGTGCGTCAAACCGCTGCGCGGCAACGTGCAAACCCGGATCGGCAAACTCGATGCCGGCGAATACGACGCAATCGTCCTGGCAGCGGCCGGTCTCGAGCGGCTGGAGCTGGCTGACCGGATCAGCGAAGTTCTGCCGGCGACGACGATGCTGCCCGCCGCGGGTCAGGGCGTCATCGGCATCGAGTGCCTCAGCGACCGCGACGATCTTTGCAGCTTGCTGGCCCGACTGGAGGACCCCGTTACCGCCGTCACCACCCGCGCCGAACGGGCTGTAGCGCACCGTCTCGAAGCCAGCTGCCATTCACCGGTGGCGAGTTACGCCATACTCAACGGCGACGAACTCACACTGGAAGCCCTGGTTGCCCGGGCAGACGGCAGTGAGGTGCTGCGGCAGCAAAGCTCCGGCCGCGCGGCCGATGCGGCCGAGCTGGGAACGGCGCTCGCTGACGTGCTGCTGGCGAACGGCGCCGCCAACCTGCTAGCCGGCAGCTGACCGTGAACAGAACCGCACTGGCCGGTGCCGGTGTCCTGCAAACCCGGCCGCGCCATCAGTCAGCGGACATCATTGCCTGCATCGAAAAGGCCGGTGGCCGGGCCTTTAATATTCCGGTCATCGACATCGTGGCGCGACCGCGCGCCGCCATCGCCGCTGAAATGGACAGTCTGGCAACGCCTGACATTCTGATATTTGTCAGTCGGAACGCGGTTGACCACGGGCTGTTTCTGGCGCCCGGCCACGCCCGCCTCGGCGCGATAGGCAAAGCCACCGCCGATGCCATTGTGGCCGCCGGGCGACGCGCCGACATCCTCCCGGAGAATGGCTTTGACAGTGAGGCCTTGCTGGCCGAGGCCGATCTGCAGGCCGTCAGCGGCAAGCGCATACTGATCGTGCGCGGCGATGGCGGCCGCGGGCTGCTCGGCCAGACACTGCGCGCCCGTGGCGCTACGGTGGATTACATTTGCGTCTACGAACGCCGCCCCCACCCCATCAGCACGCAGGAGCAAGAAATGCTGGCGAACGCCTGCCGTCAGGGTGACATACACTACCTGCTGGCCATGAGCGTCGCCTCGCTCGACAACCTGCTGGACTTGCTGCCGGCCGACTGCAGCGGACCCGGCACCGGCGTCCGACTGGTGACGCCCAGCGATCGTGTGATAATGGCGGCAGAAAAACGGCTTCCCGGGATGCGGGCGCTGTTGGCCACCCATCCTCGTGCCGAGGACATGGTGGCTGCAATGATCGCCGACTGGCAGCAGCAAGCGGACCCAACGAATGAGTAACAACGAAAAAGCAGACGAACAAAAAGCGCCAGCGGACGATCAGGTCGTTATTGAAACGGCCAGCGAATCCGCGACGACAGCGCCAGAGGCTCAGGCGGCTGATCAGGACACAGGTGCGGCGAGCCCGGAAGCGTCGCGTACGAAGAGCTCCCGTGGCAGTCTGCTGCTCGCGTTGCTGGCCCTGCTGCTTGCCCTCGCGGCGCTGGCCGGTGTTGCCTGGCAACTGCTGGCGGACGCTACGCCAGATGCGCTGGCAACCCGCAATGAGGCCGCTTTACTGCGCCTGGAGCGCGAACTGCAGGACAGTAACAACAGCCTCCGTCAGAGTGAGCAGGCACTCGCGGCTTTGCGGTCCTCGCTAGGCGCTGGCAATGATGAAGTCAGCGCACTGCAACGCACATTGAATGAACGTCTGCGGCCGCTGGAAGCAGTACCCGGACGACTTTCCAGTCTCGAGTCGTCCATGGCCGCCTTGCAAGGCATTTCCAGTGGACTGCGCGATACCTGGTTGCTGTCCGAGGCGGAGTATTACCTGCAGATTGCCAATGCCCAGATTCAACTGGCCGGCAATGTGTCACTCGCTCAGATTGCGCTGCAGCTGGCCGATGAACGGCTGGTCTCGCTGGCCAATCCCGGCCTGACTGACGTTCGGCGCGCGCTCGCCGATGAACTCCGCCAGCTCGACGCACTGGGTGCCGCCGATACCGAGGGTGCGGCACTGATGCTCTCCAGTCTGGCAGGGGCGATTGATTCACTGACCCTTAAGACTGACATCGTGCAGCCGAACTTCGATGGTCCGGGAATCGATCCGAATCTGACCGGGGTCGCCCGTGCGTGGGCATCGCTCAAGAGCTCGCTCAGCAATGTTATTTCGGTGCGCCGCAGCGATCAGCCGGTCACCCCGTTGTTGCCGCCGGATGCCGCGTATTTCCTGCGCAGCAACCTGACGTTGCAGCTGCAAGCCGCGCGCCTCGCCCTGCTGCGCGGTGAACAAACCTTGTTCCGGCAGAGCCTGGACGACGCCGGACGCTGGCTTGAGGAGTACTACGATGTCGGCAGTCTGCCGGTAAAGAGCGCGCTCGACACCATCAAAGAATTGCGCTCGACGGCATTTCGGCCAAACCCGCCCGACATCTCCGGGTCGCTCGCCCTGCTGCGGCAATACATTTCCCTGCAGTCCCGCGACCGACGCCCGCCTGCCGCTGACGACGCCGGAACTGATCAATGAAATTTGGCCTGCTCGTCGTTACTTCGATCGTGTTAGCCGCGATCGGCGCCAGCTTTTTGCTGCATGACCCCGGATATATCGTCATTAACTTCCGCGGCTACATCGTCGAAATGTCGGTGCCGGCGTTACTCGGGGCCATCGCGTTACTGATTTTCTCGTTATGGCTGCTTGGCAAACTCTGGCGCGCGCCGCGCCGCCTGGGCGAAGCCGCCGGCCGTTACCGCAGTGGCCGCGCCGGGCAACGTCTGACCCGTGGCGTTATTGAAATGGCCGAGGGCAATTTCGCCCGCGGTGAGAAACTGCTGGCCCGCTCCGCGCCTGGCAGCGATGCACCATTGCTCAATTACCTGCAGGCAGCACGTGCCGCCCACCTGCGCGGCAACGACGAACGGCGTGATGGCTGGCTGAAAGAGGCTTACGAACGCTTGCCGAATGCCGCCAATGCCGTCTTGCTGACCCAGGCTGAACTGCAACTCGACCGCCAGCAGTATGAACAGGCGCTCGCGACCTTGCGGCAGCTCGAAGAAAACTCGCCCAATCACAGTCACGCGCTGGTGCTGATGGGCAAACTGTACTTCCGGCTGGAAGACTGGAAGCAACTGGCGGCCCTCCTGCCGCGTTTGAAAAAGCACGGTCGGCTTGATGAGAAGCTGCTCGCGACATGGACCGTCCGCGTACACGTCGAGGCGTTGCGAGCCGCAGCTGATGCCGATGCGGTAATGAGTGTCTGGAAGGAGGTACCTCGTGCGTACCACAAGAACGATCAGCTACTCGAAGCCTATTTCGCCGCGCTAAGCCGCTGCGGCAAGCACGACCAGGTCGAAAAGGAAATCGCCGCTGCATTGAAGCGCGAATGGCGCGGACCGCTGGTACGCCTGTACGGCACGGCGCAAAGCAGCGACCCGAGCCGCCAGCTCAAGCGCGCAGAAAACTGGCTGAAAACACACGGCGAGGACCCCGACCTGTTGTTGGCAGCGGCACGGCTTTGCCTGCGCAACGAACTGTGGGGCAAGGCGCGCAGTTACCTGGAAACCACGCTGGCGGTGCGACCAAGTCCCGAGGCCTACCAGGAATACGGGCGATTGCTGAACCAGCTTGGCGAAGGGACGGCCGCCGCAGAGGCATACCGCGCCGGCCTCGGTCTCGTTACCCCACTGAGCAACACGGCAATTCCGTGGCTCGGCCCTGATCCCAGCAAAGACTGACGAACGGTGGGCAAGTGGCAATACCTGATCGCCGGTGCCGGCTATAGCGGCCAACGCATACTCGATACCTTGCCGCCCGTCGCTGCAACCGGTCTCAGGCGGCACGAAGACGAACAACCGTTGCACAGCATAATTGCCGCCGATCTCGATCAGCCGATCGCGCCGTTACCTGCGGTCGACTGCGTCATCTACACGGTGCCACCAGCCGCACTGCCGGATCCCCGTCTGCAACACTTCCTGGACGCACTGAGCAACGTTCCGCGCCGTTTCGTTTATTTCAGCACCAGCGGCGTGTACGGCGATACCGGTGGTGAGCGAGTGAGTGAAGACGACCCTGTGGCACCGAAGACCGACCGCGCCCAGCGCCGGGTTGCCGCTGAAGCGCAGCTGCAAAGCTGGTGCAGCGAACACAATTCGGAACTGGTCGTTCTGCGGGTGCCCGGTATTTACGGGCCTGGCCGACTTGGCCTGGAACGGCTGCAACGCGGTGAACCGATACTGCGGGAAGAAGATGCGGGACCTGGCAATCGCATCCACGTTGACGACCTCGTGAACTGCGCACTGGCGGCGACCGACCCCGCGCGCCCCGCTGGCGTGTACAACGTCGGCGATGGCGACCACCGGAGTAGCAGCTGGTTTGCCAGCACAGTGGCAACGCTGGCCGGACTGGACATACCCGAGGCCATCACCATGGCGGAAGCCAGCGAGACCTGGGGTGAACGACGCCTGTCATTCCTGCGGGAGTCGCGACGTCTGGATTTGCGGCGTATGTACGACGTCTTGCGTATCTGTCCACGCTACCCGGATGCCACGGAAGGCATCCGCGCCAGTCTGCGCGCCGGCCAGCGAACAGCGACGGTTGATGCTTAGGGCTGGCTACGCACGCTCTTGAGCCATTTGACCAGCGGGTCCCATTGCTCCCAATCGGGCCACGCCAGGTACTCCGGCAACTCGTGAATACCGAGCCCGCGCGTGTAAGCACGCACGTAATTCTGCGCCTCGCGCAGCGCCGTGATGTACGGCACCCTGGCGGTGGTCAGGTGCTCATCGAGTTCTTCGAAGATAAGTGTATTTTCTCGCACCCTGTTCGCCACAACGCCGATTTTCGCGCCTTTTTTCTCGATCTTGCTGACCCCTTTGAGCTCCGTGATAAAGCGGTCAGTGGCCTGCATGTCGATGGTTGACGGCAGTACCGGCACGACGATGGTTTCGGCGTGCTTGACGAGATCGTTGAGTTCTTTGTCGTGCGTTCGTGCCGGCGCGTCGATGACCAGCAAGTCTGCCGTGCGTGGCATCTTCCTGAGCCCGTCGGCGTAGCCGGCAACACCGGCTATCGAAGGTCGGTTTTCCGGACGACGATCTATCCAGTCCAGTCCGGATCGCTGTGGATCAAAATCGGCCAACGCGACCGCGAGGCCTTCGTTCGCAAAATAAGCCGCTATGTTCGTTGCCAAGGTGCTCTTGCCGCAACCGCCTTTGGCGTTCATGACCATGATGTGCCGCATTGCCAGTCCCCGAGTCAGGTTTAGTTGTTATTAGCAGGTTTATGTAAACTACCCGCGCCGCAATTAAAAGTCCATTGACAGGCAATTGCGACTTGTTGCAGCGAATGCGAAGCACACGGAACGGGCCACCGATCATGCTAAGCTCTCGCCGACAAGAGACCGACGCCGTACACATCGGCATTAAGAAAGTAGCAGGGGAAACGCGCCAGATGAGCACCCAGACGAAACAGGAATTTGTTGATGACGCAGCGTCGGAACAGTCGGTGTACGATTATCTTGAAGCGCACCCGGATTTTTTCGAACGGCATAACACGCTGCTTGGCATGCTCAGGCTTCCGCACGTTACCGGCGGCACCGTGTCACTCGTAGAACGGCAGGTATCAGTATTGCGCCAGAAAGACCTGAAACTTGAGCGGCAGCTGAAAGAACTCGTGGAAGTTGCGCGTGCCAATGACATTCTGGCCGCCAAAATTCACGAAATGGCGCTCACCTTGCTGGCGGCGGACACGCTTAAAGACACGCTCGCCGTGGTAGAGACCGCATTGCGCACCTCGTTCGGCGCGGATCACTCGGTGCTCGTGCTGTTCACCGACCCGGAGCTGTTCGAGCAATCCGACGTCAACCGCTTTTTCCGCCCGATCGAACGCAACGACGTACCGATAAAAGCCTTCTCGACCTTTCTCGAAAGCGATCTGCCGCGTTGCGGCCAGATCCGTGATGCCCAACGTGACTTCCTGTTCCCTGGCGAGGCTGACGAAGTGGGCTCGGTCGCGCTCGTGCCGCTGGGCAAGAAATCCAGTTCCGGTTTCCTCGCCATCGGCAGTGCCGATGCCAACCGTTTCCACCCGGGCATGAGCATCGATTTTCTGGCCCGCCTTGGCGACCTGCTGGCAGCAGCCCTGCGCCGCTATTGAGCCACCCTGGCAAGGGGGCACGCTTTGCGTGACGACCAGCGCCGCCACATCGACGAATTCATCCGGCACCTTGCTATGGAGCGGCGCCTTTCACCGCTGACCTGCAAGAACTACCGCCGCGACCTGGAAGCACTCGCGGACTGGTGTGGCGAACAGGACATCGCGCGCTGGGACCAGCTGGACGACGAACACATCCGCAATTTCAGCGCGAGCTGTTACCGCAAAGGCCTCGCGGCCCGCAGTATTCAGCGACGCCTGTCAGCCATACGCAGCTACTTTCGCTACCTGCTGCGCGAAAAGCGGGTTACACGAAACCCGGTTACCGGTGTCAGCGCGCCGAAAGCGAAGAAGCGACTGCCCGGCAATCTCGACGCTGACCGCATGTCGCGGCTGCTGGAGATAGACGGTGACGGGCCGCTGGTCGCCCGTGACCGCGCGATCCTGGAGCTGTTCTATTCCTCGGGCCTGCGGCTGGCAGAGCTGGTCTCTCTGGACCTGCACGATGTCGATCTCGCTGACGGCACCGTCCGCGTAACCGGCAAAGGCAGCAAGGAACGCATAGTGCCGGTAGGCCGCAAAGCCGGCACGGCGATAAAGGCCTGGCGCCACGAGCGACAGGCACTCGCCGCCAGCACCCAGAATGCGCTGTTCGTAAGCCAGCACGGTCGCCGCCTCAGCCATCGCGCCGTGCAGCAACGCGTCGCCCACTGGGCCCGCAAGCAGGGCATCGACGCCCGCGTCTATCCGCACTTGCTCCGGCATTCGTTTGCCACCCACCTGCTGGAGTCCAGTCACGACCTGCGCGGTGTGCAGGAATTGCTGGGGCACGCCAATATCAGCACCACCCAGGTTTACACCCATCTTGATTTTCAGCACCTGGCCCAGATATACGACCAAACCCATCCAAGGGCGCGGATCAAAAGCAAAAAGTAAATACGCACGCAGCAGCGGACACCCGGACTTAACCGCGGTCTATACTGTGCGGCCCTTTGATCCGGGCAATCAGTCAGGAACCCAGCAACATGGAACAATTTCGCGGCACCACTATCGTTTCCGTACGACGTGGCGACAGCGTGGCCATTGCCGGCGACGGCCAGGTCAGTCTCGGCAACACCATCATGAAAGGCAATGCGCGCAAGGTTCGACGCCTTGCCGGCGGTCGGGTGATTGCGGGCTTCGCCGGCGGCACGGCCGATGCCTTCACTCTCTTTGAACTGTTCGAAGCGAAACTCGAGCAATACGGCAACCTGACCCGCGCCGCCATTGAACTGGCGAAAGAGTGGCGCACGGATCGCCGCCTGCGGCGGCTTGAAGCCCTGCTGTGCGTCGCCGATCAGGAGGCATCGTTCATCATCTCCGGCAATGGTGACGTGATTGAGCCGGAAAATGACCTGATGGCGATAGGCTCCGGCGGTTCATTCGCCCAGGCCGCTGCCATGGCGCTGGCCGAGAACACCGAGATGAGCGCCCGCGAAATCGTTGAGAAGGCATTGATCATCGCCGGCAATATCTGCGTCTACACCAACCGAAATATCGTCATTGAGGAACTGCCATCCACCGCTGGCGGCAAGAAATAACATGTCACAAATGACCCCGAGAGAGATCGTCCAGGAACTGGACAAGCACATCATTGGCCAGGACGAAGCGAAGCGCGCCGTTGCCATAGCATTGCGCAATCGCTGGCGGCGGGTGCAGGTCGACGAACCCCTGCGCAGCGAAATCACGCCCAAGAACATTCTGATGATCGGCGCCACCGGCATCGGCAAGACGGAAATTTCCCGACGCCTGGCCAAGCTGGCGAAAGCACCGTTCATCAAGGTAGAAGCGACCAAGTTCACCGAAGTTGGCTATGTCGGCCGGGAGGTGGACAGCATCATCCGTGATCTGGTCGACATCTCCGTTAAGCTGACACGCGAGTCGGCGATGGACAAGGTCCGCCACCGGGCCGAGGATTCGGCCGAGGAGCGACTGCTGGACGCTTTGTTGCCCGGCAGCCCCCACGTGGCCGACGCCGACGAGACCGGCGGCCGCCGTGACAACAGTGAGACCCGGCAGAAATTTCGCAAAATGCTGCGCGAGGGCAAACTGGACGACAAAGAGGTCGAGATCGATATCCAGGTGATGCCGGTTGGCGTCGAAATCATGGCCCCGCCCGGTATGGAAGAAATGACCAGCCAGCTGCAGGGCATGTTCCAGAATTTGTCGAACAACAAGCGCAAGACCCGCAAGCTGAAGGTTCGCGAAGCAATGAAGCTGCTGACCGACGAAGAAGCGGCGAAGATGCTCGACGAGGAAGAGCTGAAGCTGCAGGCGGTCGAGGCCGTCGAACAGCATGGCATCGTGTTTCTCGACGAAATCGACAAAGTGGCCCGCCGTTCGGAGACGATGGGCGCAGATGTCTCCCGCGAGGGCGTGCAGCGCGACCTGCTGCCGCTGGTCGAAGGCTCAACCATCAACACCAAATACGGCATGGTGCGCACGGACCACATCCTGTTCATCGCCTCCGGTGCGTTCCACGTTTCCAAACCGTCTGACCTTATTCCGGAACTGCAGGGCCGCTTCCCGATCCGGGTCGAGCTGAAGCCACTGAAGACCGAAGAGTTCATTCGCATCCTGACCGAACCGGACGCCTCGCTCACCTCACAGTACAAAGCACTGATCGCCACCGAAGAAGTGAAGCTGGATTTCACCGACGACGGCGTACGCCGGCTGGCCGAGGTTGCGTTTCACGTCAATGAAACCACCGAGAACATCGGCGCCCGGCGCTTGCACACGGTCATGGAACGGCTGCTGGAACAGGTGTCGTTCGAAGCCTCGGACAAGAGCGGCACCGAGGTGCTGGTCGACGCGGCCTACGTGGATGCCCACCTCGGTGAACTGTCGCAGGACGAGGATCTGAGTCGCTACATACTCTGAGCAGAAGGCAACCGCTATGGATCCCACACCGACCGAAATTCGGCTGCGCACGGAGTCGCGTTGCCTGACCGTCAGTTTCGACGACGGCCAGCAGTTCGATTTGTCCTTCGAATACCTGCGGGTCTCCTCGCCGTCCGCCGAAGTCAAAGGCCACGGCCCCGGTCAGGAAGTGCTGCAAACGGGTAAAGAAGACGTAAAAGTACTGAAAGTCGAGCCGGTTGGCCGCTACGCCGTGCGCCTGATTTTCGACGATGGCCACGATTCAGGGTTGTTTTCGTGGCGTTACCTGCATGAACTGGGCCGTGAGCAGGATAAGCGCTGGGCCGACTACCTCGACCGCCTGACGGCTGCGGGTTATGCTCGCCGCACTCCGCCAGACAGCCCGGACCCATGAGCGACGACAACACACATTTCGGTTACCAAACCGTCCCGCTGGCCGACAAGGCTCGCCGCGTTCGTGGCGTGTTCGATTCGGTAGCGAGCCGCTACGACGTCATGAACGATCTGATGTCGGGCGGACTGCACCGTCTGTGGAAACGCCAGACGATTACCGAAGCGGCCGTTCGACGCGGCCAGAAGGTATTGGACCTGGCCGGTGGCACCGGCGATTTGGCGCTGGCGTTTTCCCGGCAGGTCGGTGCATCCGGTCAGGTCGTGCTGGCCGACATCAATGCCAGTATGCTGCGCGAAGGCCGGCGACGACTGGTAGACGCCGGCGTGGCCGGTAATCTCTCCATCGCCCAGGTGGACGCGGAACAACTGCCGTTCGCGGACGGCACCTTTGACCGCATCACGATTGCCTTTGGCCTGCGCAATGTCAGCCGCAAGGAACGTGCCATTGCCTCCATGTTCCGGGTACTGAAGCCCGGCGGCAAACTGCTCATCCTCGAATTTTCAAAGCCGGCAGAAGTCTTGCAACCGGCCTACGATGCTTATTCCTTCAAGGTACTGCCGATGCTCGGCAAGCTGGTCGCCGGAGATGATGCCAGCTACCAGTACCTCGCCGAATCAATACGCATGCACCCGGATCAGGAAACGCTGCTGCGCATGCTGCAGGAAGCCGGTTTCGAACGCTGCAAATACACCAACATGGCAGGCGGCATCGTCGCTTTGCACACCGGCGTGCGACTCTGATGGACCCGCTCTTCGCACTGTTTAACCCGGTCGTGTCACTGTTGAACAGGCAGATCGCACAGGTCACGCCTGCGCAACAACTCTGCGCACGGCTGGATACGAAGACAGTGGCAATTCGCGTACGGGACACGGCACTGGCAGTCGGCTTGACGGCCAGTCACGATCGTCTGGCCCTTAATACGCTTGATGATATTGAACCGGACGTCGTCATCACCGGGTCTCTCCTGTCACTCGCCAGACTGGCGGGTGAGGACGGCGAAGCACTCATTCGCGATGGCCGCATCGATCTGACCGGCGACGCACTGGTCGCCAATGACTTTCGTGAGCTGTTGCGTTACGCGCGACCTGATCTGGAAGAACAACTGTCCGGGGTTGTGGGTGATACGGCCGCGCACGGTATTGGCGACATTGTTCGCAATGTCAGCCGGTGGGGTCGGGAGGCGCGCTCCACGCTGCGTGCCAACATAGGCGAATACCTGCAGGAAGAGAGCCGCAGTGTGCCGAGCCGACTGGAAGCAGACGAATTTCGGGATGCCGTCCAGGTGCTGCGCGACGACGTCGAACGCGCCGAGGCACGCATGGCCCGACTCGAAGCGGCCAGGGATAACGGCTGAATGATCTTTCGTCGGCGTACCCTGCTCCGAATGCTGGGCATACAACGCGTACTGGTTCGCCACGGTCTCGACGAGATCATCAAGACGACCCACTTTCTGCGGCCATTGCGTTACTTTTTCTACCTGTTCCCGCGCAGCAAGGATGCCGATGGGCCCTTGGGTCAGCGGCTCCGTCTCGCGCTGGAGGAACTTGGCCCGATTTTCGTGAAATTTGGCCAGGCGGTGTCGACCCGGCGCGACCTGTTGCCGCCGGACATCGCAGACGAACTGGCCAAACTGCAAGATCAGGTGCCGCCTTTTGCCTCGGAGGAAGCGGTACGCATACTCGACGAGGTTTACGGTGAATCCGTGCAGTCGGTATTCGCGCGCTTTGACGACGCGCCACTGGCGGCCGCGTCGATTGCGCAGGTACACAGCGCCGCCCTGCACGATGGCAGCGAAGTCATCGTCAAGGTATTGCGACCCGGTGTGCGGGCGCTGATTGATCGCGACCTCGAAGTACTGTTCCTGATCGCCGGCCTGGCTGATCGCTACTGGCCCGGCAGCAAACGGCTGCGACCGCTGGAGGTTGTGGCCGAGTACGAGAAAACCATCATCGATGAACTCGACCTGATGCGCGAAGCCGCCAATGCGGCGCAGCTGAAGCGCAACTTCGAGAACTCGGATCTGTTGTACGTGCCCGACGTGTACTGGGATTACTGCCGAACCCAGGTACTGGTGCAGGAACGCATTTACGGCGTACCGATCAGCGACATGCAAACGCTGCGCGAGACCGGCACGGACATTCAGAAGCTGGCGGAAAACGGGGTCGAAATATTCTTCACCCAGGTATTCCGCCACAATTTTTTTCACGCCGACATGCATCCCGGCAATATCTTTGTGCAGATCGATGACCCGGCGCAGCCGAAGTACGCTGCGATCGATTTTGGGATCGTCGGCACGTTAAGCCCGACCGACCAGCACTACCTCGCCGAAAATTTCCTGGCGTTTTTCGATCGCGACTATCTGAAAATTGCGAAGCTGCATGTCGATTCCGGCTGGGTACCGGCGCATACCCGCGTGGACGAACTGGAATCTGCCGTCCGCACGGTGTGCGAACCGATCTTTAACAAGCCGCTCGCGGAAATCTCCTTTGCGCAAGTATTGATTCGCTTGTTTGAAACGGCGCGCCGTTTTGACATGGAAATTCAACCGCAACTTATTTTGTTGCAGAAGACCCTGTTCAATATTGAAGGGCTGGGCCGCGAGCTGTATCCGCAACTCGACCTTTGGAAAACCGCGCATCCGGTGCTCAAGCGCTGGATGGACGAGCAGGTCGGCGGTCGCGCCGTTATCGACAGCATCCGCCAGAACCTTCCGCAACTGCGGGAAGCGCTGCGCGAGCTGCCGGGCGTGGTCAAATACCTGGCCGATCAGGCGGCGAGCGGCAGCTTGAGCATGACCGTGCGCTCTGACGATCTGACCCGGATCGACCAGCAGCTGGCGAGCCAGTCGCGGCAACGCTTTGTCCTGCTGCTGGGCAGCACCGCAGCGCTGTGTGGCACGGTATTGCTGGCACTGGAAACGCTGCCGTGGCTGGGCGCCGGACTGCTGGCAGGTGCCGTTATTGCCTTCGCCAAAGGTCGTCCGCGCGCGTGATGGCGCGGTGCCTCACGATGCCGGCTTTCCCGCCGCACGGCTACCGCTTAACGTCCGTTTCGACACTTTTTCCGGCGCTGTAAGCACTACAGCGCCCTTCGCCATCCTGGGAACCGCGTGATGCCGGAAGAGACCGGAAACGACAAACGAAACCAACGAACCGTGCGCAGTTTTGTCCGCCGCACGGGCCGTATGACCAGTGCACAGAACCGGGCCATGCGCGACCTCTGGCCACAGTTCGGTCTCGATTATAAAGAGCAGCATCTGGATTTCGCGTCCGTGTACGGGCGCCACGCACCGACGGTTCTGGAGATCGGTTTCGGCAATGGCGAAACCCTGGTCGAACAAGCGGCCGGCGACCCCGAACGCAACTACCTGGGTGTCGAAGTGCACGAGCCGGGTGTGGGCCACTGCCTGCTGCACATTGAAGCTGCCGCAATTTCAAATTTGCGGCTGATCGCACACGATGCACTGGAAGTCCTCGCGAAGCAGGTGGCCGATGCGTCACTCGACAGAATCAACCTCTACTTCGCGGACCCGTGGCCGAAGAAGCGGCACCACAAGCGACGCATCGTCAACCCTGACTTTCTGCAATTGTGCGCGGCTAAGCTTGCTCCTTCCGGCAATCTGCACATCGCCACTGACTGGGCTGGCTACGCGGAGCACATAGACGAACAAATTGCCCATGCGCATCAATTTGAATTGATTGAACGCCGGGAACACCGCGGCGATCGGCCACTGGACAGACCCACAACGAAGTTCGAACGACGCGGTCTGAAATGCGGCCATGCGATAGTTGACTGGAAGTTGCGGCGGATATAGTTCGCAATTTCAAACAGCTGCGACAAACAGGGAAGCGCAGGCGCAAGCATCGCCGGTACCGCAGGTTGCTATGCGGTGCGAATCAACTATACCTAGGGGTAAGGGAGCCGCGGAAACCCAGCAGGAATTGATTCAATCGGAGGAGGTAAGCACCATGGCTGTCGTATTCCCGGTAATCGGGCACTGGTACCGCCGCAGTAACGGGACGCTGTTCGAGGTCGTTGCTGTCGACGAACAGGATTCAACCATCGAATTGCAGTACTTCGACGGTACGATCGATGAAGTTGACATGGAAGCCTGGCCCGCGCTGCTCATTGAACAGGTCCGCGCCCCGGAAGACTGGTCCGGCTCAGTCGACATGACCGCCGAGGATTTTCTGGACAGCGAACCGGGCGATTTGCCGCTGGGCTGGCAAGACCCGCTGGAGATCCTGGAAAACTCGGAGTAAGTCGTCAGGCTGAATCCGGCCCGTAGACCACCACCTCGCCGTCGATTACTTCGGCGCGAACACGGCGCAATGTCTTGCCCGGACAAGGCCCGGCGATGCAAAGACCTGATTCGATTTCGAACAACGCACCGTGCGATGAACAGATGATCAGCGACTGATCCTTGGTCAGGAAGCTGTCGGGTTTGAAGTTCAGCGGGTGACCGGCGTGTGCGCAATAATTCTGATAGGCATGCACCGCGTCCGCCTTGCGAACAATGAAGCCGCGGAACGGCCATTCACCGTCACCAATCCGAAATTCCCTGCAACCCGGATCATCAAGTTCTTCCAGTCGCCCGACCGTTACTGCCACTTCCTGCGCCATCGTCATCCCTGTCCACCCACTCCTCGCTTAATCTGCGGCATCGCATCCGCAGTCTTCGTCAGCCACTGGCCGCCGCGGCAAGGATAGCGTAGGTTTCACGCATCCTCGACTACCGTGACGCATTGGCCCCTGCATGAGCGAAAGATCCCTACTCAAGTCCCGCATGTTCTGGGTCGGTGTATTGTATTTCGCGGAAGGCTTTCCGCTCGGCATCTTTTATGAAGTCTTGCCCGTGCATTTTCGGATGCAGGGCATCGACCTGTCCGATATCGGCTTCCTGAGCCTGCTTGGGCTGACCTGGACGCTGAAATTTCTCTGGGCACCGGCGGTTGATCATTACCGCCATCACCGAACCTGGATGCTGGTCGTCGATCTTTGCATGGCAGCGATTATGTTCACGCTGGCCGTCTACTCGGAATTTGGCGGCTGGATGTGGTTTGCCATTGCCCTGTTCACCTTGCTGTCGGCCACCAATGACATCGCTATCGACGGTTACACCGTCGAGTTCCTTAATAAACGCGAATTCGGCCTCGCCAACGGTTTGCGGATCGGGCTGTACCGGGTTGGCATGCTGACGGCCGGCGGATTGCTTTGGGTGCAACCACTGGTCGGCTGGACCGGGGTCTATTTTCTCGCCGCGATCATCCTGATTGTCGCCGGCGTTTCCTGCCGGCTGGCGCCGCCGGAACCGCCAGCGGCAAAGAAATCAGCGGTCACCGCGAATAACGAACTGGCCACCCTGCTCAAGCAACCGTCCGTGTTGCTGCCGGCGATTCTGCTCCTTTCCGGCCTGATTGTGTTTGCGCTCGGCACACCGCTGCGCCTCATGGGTGCGTCTACACTGGCGAAAGCGGCACCCGCGATCGCGCTGGGAATGATTTGCCTGGCGCTGCTCAGTGGCGTCTATAACCGTCGGCGCAGTGTACGCATTGACCGCAGCGAACTGGTCGACGGTCCGGTCCTGGGCGCGTTTGTGGAAATGTCCGCCCGCCGCTACTTCTTTCCGGTACTCGTGTTCATCCTGACCTTCAAGCTGGCCGACCAGACGATCGGCTTCATGATCAAACCCTTCTGGGTCGACGCCGGCTTCAGCGCGCGGCAGATCGGCATCGTTTCCATACAGATCGGCCTCGTACTCTCCATTGCCGGTGGCCTGGTCGGCGGCTGGTTCACCGACCGGGTCGGCGTATTCAAGGGACTCTGGATACTGGGCCTGACCCAGATCATATCCAATCTTGGCTATGCCTATATCGCCCATGTCTTTCCGCTGCCGGGCGTAGAAACAGCACAACCCCTGAATCAGCAGATCATGATGTACAGCGCCAGTGCCGTGGAGTCGTTCACCCAGGGGCTCGGTACCGGCGCATTTCTCGCGTTTCTGATGTCGATCGTCAACAAGCGCAACGCCGCAACCGAGTATGCGGTGCTGTCATCCATGTTCGTACTGGCGCGCTCGGTTGCGGGCTGGGCGGGCGGCTTCGGCGCAGAGTCTCTTGGCTACGCGAATTTCTTCCTGCTCAGCTTCCTGTTTGGCTTACCTGCCTACCTGTTGTTGCCCTGGGTACGGAAAATGCTCGACAGCGTTGATGACGATCCGGGCAATGCAGCCGTGCCGGGCTACAAGTCGTAGTCGACGGTCAACGGCGCATGATCCGAGAATCGAATGTCCTTGAAGATATCCGTAGCGCGGACTTTGTCGCGCAGGCCCGGGGTTACTACGTGGTAGTCGATGCGCCAGCCAACGTTGTTGTCCCATGCCCGGCCACGATTTGACCACCAGGTGTACTGGTCCGGCTCTTCGTTGACAACGCGGAACGCATCCACAAAGCCGTGCTTGTCAAACAGGTGGTCCATCCATTCACGTTCTTCTGGCAGGAAGCCCGAGTTTTTCTGATTGCCACGCCAGTTCTTGATGTCGATTTTCTTGTGCGCGATGTTCCAGTCGCCGCACACGATGGCTTCACTCTTGCGCCGTTTCATTTTTTGCAGATGGGGCAGGAACTGGTCCAGGAAACGGAACTTCACGTCCTGACGCACATCGCCGGATGAACCGGACGGCAGGTACAGCGATACGACAGACAAACCGTCCAGCTGCACTTCGAGGTAGCGGCCTTCGTCGTCGAATTCACTGATACCGAGGCCGCGGATGACTTTTTGTGGCTCATGCCGGGTGTAGATGGCAACACCGCTGTACCCTTTCTTCACCGCATCTTCGTAGTAGCAGTGGTAGCCGGCCGGCGCAAAGCACTCATCGGTCAGCTGATGGAACTGGGCTTTGGTCTCCTGAATGCACACAACATCGGCATCTTGGGTCTGCATCCATTGAAAAAAACCTTTACGGGCGGCGGCACGAATGCCATTGGCGTTCAAACTGATTACACGAAACACTGTTTTCCTTTCCAGACAGGCGCGAACTCTGTTCCAACCGAACTACCGGTCGATTCGTACTGTAACCGCAGTAGCTGTGGCATACTCTGGGGCCCAATCGCAATGGCGAAACGTCGGCAGCGCCCAGGCACGCCATCATACAGAAGCTGGAACTCAGACCAAGATCATGCGTGCTTACAAAAGTGAATTTCTGGAATTGGCCCTGGAACTCGGCGTATTGAGGTTCGGCGAATTCACGTTGAAATCGGGACGAAAGAGTCCCTACTTTTTTAATGTCGGCTTGTTCAGTAACGGTTATGCCGCGGCTAAATTGGGCCGCTATTATGCTTCTGCGATCGTCGAATCCAAGATTGAGTTCGACATGCTGTTCGGTCCTGCCTATAAAGGCATACCACTGGCGGCACTGGCGGCGGCAGCACTTGCCGAACACCACGATATCGACGTGCCGTATTCTTTCAACCGTAAGGAAGAGAAAGGACACGGCGAAGGTGGCAGCATTGTCGGTGCACCGTTGTCTGGAAAGGTACTGATTGTCGATGACGTCATAACCGCCGGCACAGCGGTACGCGAGGCTGAACGCATCATCAGCGGGGCTGGCGCCGACGTTGCCGGACTGATGATCTCGCTGGACCGCCAGGAAGTCGGTCGTGACTCCCGTTCGGCGGTACAGGAACTTGAACAAACGTTGAACATTCCGGTCGCAAGTATTGTCGGCCTGGATGACGTCATTGAACTGCTTGAAGAATCCACAGAGTACGGCGAAAACCTGAGCTCGGTCGTGGAATACCGCCGTCGTTACGGCATCAAGACCTGACCGGCGCTGTGGCTACGGAGCTTGCTTTACAGGCCAAACCGGACAATTTAAGCTCCAAGAACGCGAACCAGTCCCTCTTTCGCCAACGGATTTTATGTGATATTCGCGCTATGCGACTCTTCTTAATAACATTTTTGCTGCTTGCCCTCGCCGGTGGGGCGGCCTTGGCCGATACCCCGCAGAAGCTGTATCGCTGGGTGGATAAAGAAGGCGTCGTGCATTACGGCGACAGCGTGCCGCCCGAGTACGCCGAGGTCGAAAAGCAGGTTCTGAACGATGCCGGGGTCACGGTTGGCGTACTGCAAGGCAAGAAAACGCCTGAAGAAATAGCAGAAGAACAACGCCAGGAAGAGGCGCGCATGCAGCGGGAGCTGCAACGACGGGCTGATCAGGCCCTGCTGGCCACCTACCTGTCGATTGACGAAATTGAAATGCACCGGGACCGGCGCGTTGAGCTGTTTCAGGCGCAGGCACGGGTCACTGAACTTTACCTGCGCAACCTCCAGCGCAGGATGGCCTCACTGGAAGACGAAGCGTCGCGATTCCAACCGTACAGCGCCGACGCTGACGCGCCGATGATCGACCCGGACCTCGCGGACGATCTGAATGAGACCCGCAAGACTATCGAACGTCACGAAGCCAATCTGCAGCGCTTTCGCGACGACGAACAAACGATCGTGGCTCGCTTCGACAGCGACATTGATCGCTTCAAGGCACTGAAAGGCCTGAACTGATCAGGGAGGCCGGCTCAGCCCGTGCCCGAGTGACCGAATCCGCCCTCGCCACGCTCACTGCCGGCGAATTCTTCAACCACCTCGAAACTGACTTGCGCTACGGGCACGAACACCATCTGCGCGATGCGTTCGCCAGGCTGAATCTCGTAAGCGGCGTTACTGCGGTTCCAGCAGGAAATGAAAACCTGCCCCTGATAATCCGAATCAATAAGCCCGGTCAGGTTGCCCAGCACGAGACCGTGCTTGTGGCCGAGACCTGAGCGCGGTAGCAGTACCGCCGCAAGGCCCGGATCCTTGATGTAGATGGCAAGACCGGTAGGCACCAGCACCGTCTGACCCGGCTCGACGGTCAGCGCGTCGTCAATAACCGCCCGCATGTCGAGGCCGGCCGAGCCGTCTGTCGCGTAATGTGGCAAGGGAATGGAATCGCCCACCCGGGCATCGAGGATCTTGAGTTCTATAGAGCGCAAAACGGGTCCTTCAGTCGCGAACGGAAATAGCCGGTAATTCTGTCTGGGTTTCTGCGCTGTAACGCGCATTGTAGCGTTCAGCAATCAATGCGATCAGCTCGTGTGCAAGCTCGGTCTTCAGCGCCTTGGGGTAGGCCTTTTCGCCGTCACGCCAGTAAACATCAACAGTGTTGTCATCGTAATCGAAGCCGCAATCGGCACCGACCTTGTTGGCCACGATCATGTCCAGTTTCTTGTTCTGCAATTTGCCCCGGGCGTAGTCACGTACCCGGTCGGTTTCGGCCGCGAAACCTACCGTGAATGGCGCATTTTCGAGTCTGGCGACTGACGCCAGCGTGTCCGGCGCGCGCACGAGATCGAGATGCATCTCGGCTTGTGATTTCTTAATCTTGTGTGCCGATGTTTTGTCCGGCCGATAGTCGGAGACGGCTGCCGCCGCAATAAAGATGTCGATGTCGTCTATATGTTCGTGGGTCGCCGCGAACAACTGCTGCGCGGATTCGACCGCAACCACCACGGCGGATGCCGGTGGCGCAATATTCACGGGCCCGCTGATCAAGGTGACTTCCGCGCCCGCGTCGAGCGCGGCCTGCGCCAGCGCATAACCCATTTTGCCGGAGCTGCGGTTGGTGATGTAGCGGACCGGATCGATCGCTTCACGGGTCGGGCCCGCCGTAATCATCACCTTCTTTCCAGCCAGCAGTTGTGGGCGGGCTGCTGCCGCGACCGGTGCTGCCGCGGGCGCGGCCACGCCGTCCATAACTTCTGCGGCAATCGCCTCTGGCTCGCTCATGCGTCCGGGACCCTGCTCGCCACAGGCCTGATCACCGCTGTCCGGCCCAATGAAACGGACACCGCGGCTTGCCAGTACTTCGCAATTGGCTTGCACAGCAGCACTGGCCCACATGACCCGGTTCATTGCCGGAGCAACAACAACAGGCGCTTCGCTGGCGAGACAGAGCGTGCTCAAGAGATCAGCACCGGAACCGGTCGCGAGCCGCGACAGGAACTCGGCGGTCGCAGGCGCCACCAGAATCGTGTCGGCCCAGCGCGCGAGTTCGATATGCCCCATTGCCGCTTCGGCATCGCGATCCCACAGATTGCTGCGGACCGGTCGCCCGGAGACCGCTTGCAACGCGGTTTCCGTCACAAATTCAGCCGCCGACCGGGTCATCACGACCTGCACGTCGGCGCCGCGCTCGCGCAAGCGCCGCACCAGTTCAGGAGCCTTGTAGGCCGCGATACCGCCGCTAACGCCAAGCAAAATATTGCGTGTTTTCATGATCCTGTCACTTGGTTTGGTGTCGCGAGCTTAGCTTGCCCGGTAGGTCCGTGGCCAGTAAATCAATACGACTCACCCGGTTTTCGCGCTTGTCGATGGATGCCCGGCAACGCAACACTGGGAGCCGGTAATCTCCCAACAAGCCCGGACAAGGAGCGTCCATGAAGCAGGCATCACCCGTGACCGACCCGGGGCCGCACAACCGGCCTGGCCAAGTGGTTTCAGCGGTCCCGACCGACAGTGAATTGCTGGCGACGGTGTTACGTGCAGGCAGCAACGCCACAAGCGCCGCTGCACTCGCGAAACAACTCGTTGATCACCATGGCAGCCTGCGGGCGGTGCTTGCCGCCAGTGAGCAGAGCTTATCTGCACAGGCCGGTGTGGGCAGGGCCCGCCTTGCTGCACTCCGCGCCCTGCCGGACCTGGCACAGCGCTATTTCGAACAATCCCTGCCGGTCGGCCACGCCATTCGCAGCCCGGCGGATACCGAACGTTACCTGAGCGCGAAGCTTCGTGACCTGCCGCACGAGCTGTTTTGCTGCCTGTTTCTGGACAACCGGCACCGGGTGCTCGCTTTCGAGGCCCTGTTTCGCGGCACCATCGACGGCACCAGCGTTTACCCCCGGGAAGTGGTCAAGCAGGCCCTTGCGGTCAATGCCGCCGCCGTCATACTGGCCCATAATCACCCGTCGGGCGTGGCGGAGCCGAGCCAGGCGGACGAGCGCATTACCCGCCGCCTGAAAAGCGCGCTGGAGCTGGTCGATATCCGCTTGCTGGACCATTTCGTGATCGGCGACGGTCAGTGCACGTCGCTGGCCAGCCGCGGGCTGGTCTGAGGCAAGTCTCACCGGCTGGCGCAGGTGGCTTTCAGAGGGGTCAAACCCATGGAATCAGCCAGTCACGCTTGATTGGCGCCCACGACGCTGGTATAAAGACGCGCTCACTGCCCGCTGCTCGCGGGCATTTTTTACAGAATCAGAGACTTAGTCATGTCCAGGGTATGCCAGGTAACAGGGAAGCGGCCGCAGACCGGCAACAACGTTTCTCACGCAAATAACAAGACTCGCCGCCGCTTTTTGCCGAATTTGCAGCACAAGCGCTTCTGGCTGGCGACAGAGAAACGTTACGTGCGGCTGCGGGTATCGCACAAAGGGCTGCGTCTTATCGACAAGCACGGAATCGAAAAGGTTCTGGCTGACTTGCGCGCCGCCGGCCAGCGCATCTAGCCGCAGAGGATAATTTCATGCGCGATAAAATCAGATTAGTGTCGAGTGCCGGTACCGGCCACTTCTACACCACGACCAAAAACAAGCGGCTGCATCCGGAAAAGATGGAGACCCGCAAGTACGATCCCAAGGCACGTAAACACGTCGTCTACAAGGAAGCGAAGATCAAGTAAAGCGATCTTCCGACTCGTTACGTCACAAAAAATACCGGCTCAGTGGCCGGTATTTTTTTGTCTTCGATTTGTAAGCAGAGCAAGCCGCTGATAGTGAACCAGGCCTCGCACTGAATCGCCGCGACAGGCCGGCCTTCAAGCCATCGCATTGACTGGCTGCAGGCGGTAGCACCGCAGCCTCGCTGCGAACTCTTCCAATACCTTGATACCGCTCGCTTCCGCTTCGGCGCACCACTCGCGCAACTGGGTCAACAACTTCTCATTATTCACGTTCGCGCCGTTCCACAGTTCGCTCAGGCGTTCGCGAAACTCATGGACGGTGCGCAACGCGGCGTGATCCGACAGCAGGTGACTCAAGCGCTCGCGGGCGCCTTCATCCAGCAGCGACGGCTGGCGAATCAGCAATGTCCGGGCGCGTTTCAACGCACGATTGCCAGCGGCAACCGCGCGCTCGCGTTTCAGCACCGGCAGCGTTACGTGGCGACTGTAGTCGCGCAGTACGTGCATGCGATTAACAATAATGGCGCGCAGATTTTCGATATCAGCGTGCGCGGCTGGCTGCTCTTCGATCAACGGGCGTGGCGCAACCTTGCGTACTTTGGCAAGACCGACTGTGCGTAGCAAGGTGATGTACATCCAGCCGATATCAAATTCCCAGCGCCTCATTGAAAACTTGGCGGAGGTCGGGAACGCGTGATGATTGTTGTGCAGTTCTTCACCGCCGATGAACAAGCCCCAGGGCACCAGGTTGGTTGCCGCATCATCGCACTCGAAATTTCTGTATCCGGTGTGATGGCCGAGGCCATTGATGATGCCGGCAGCAAACAGCGGCATCGACACTAGCTGGATAGCAATCATCGTAATGCCCGGCACACCGAACAGGACAAGATCGGCAATGATCAGCAAGATGATGCCGCCGAAGGGGAAGCGCAGGTAAACATTGCGCTCCAGCCAGTCGTTCGGAGTGCCGCGGCCGAATTTCTCCAGTGTTTCCGGATTGTCTTTTTCTATCCGATAAAGCTCAGCGCCTTCCAGCAGGACTTTTTTCAGCCCGAACACTTGCGGGCTGTGCGGGTCGCCATCTTTCTCACAAAATGCATGGTGCTTGCGGTGCACAGCCACCCACTCGCGCGTCAACATGCCCGACGTGCACCAAATCCAGAAGCGGAAAAAGTGGCGGATGGCCGGGTGCAACTCAAGTGAGCGATGCGCCTGATCGCGGTGCAGATACAAAGTTACAGACATCATCGTGATTTGAATCATGATCAACATCGCGACAACGTAGCCCCAGATACTCAGATCAAGGACGCCGTAAAAGTATTCCATGCAATAATCCTGCTCAAACAAACAAGCTGTCACTATAGCGAATGGGCCGTGGCCCTCCAAGGAAACCGTCGGCAGATTTCGGCGTCAGGAATCGGCCGTTTTGGCATTTTCGGACCAGGCAATTCATGTTTGTCCGCAAATGGCGTCGAACAGCGGTTAAAAGTGCGTAAACAGAGTCTCGTATGCCAGAGTTACCGGAAGTTGAAACCAGCCGCCGCGGCATTGCGCCTTTCATGGAAGGACACCGCGTGCGCCAGCTCATCGTTCGCGATCGCCGCTTGCGTTGGCCGATACCGGACGGACTGGAGACCACGCTCCGCGGACTTACCGTAGAGAGCCTGACTCGCCGGGCAAAATACCTGCTGTTCCGCACCCGGCATGGCACATTGCTGCTGCATCTCGGCATGTCGGGCAGCCTGCGGATCATTGAACCCGATGAACCGGCCGGCAAGCACGACCACGTCGACCTGCTGATGAGCAACGGCAAGGCGCTGCGCTTCCGGGATCCGCGACGTTTCGGTTCGCTGCTCTGGAGCGAGGGCGAGCGTGTCCACCCTTTGCTGGCCAAACTCGGGCCTGAACCACTGGGCGATGAATTCACCGGAGACTACCTGTGGCAGCGCGCTCGTGGACGGCGTATCGCGATAAAGCCGTTCATCATGAACGCCGCAATAGTGGTCGGAGTCGGCAACATCTATGCAAGCGAAGCGTTGTTCGAAGCCGGCATCCACCCGTTCCGGCAAGCGCAAAAGGTCTCCAAAGCACGCATGCAGAACCTGGCAACCGCGATTAAGGAAGTGCTTGCGCGGGCGTTGACCGCCGGCGGCACAACACTGCGGGATTTCAGCGGCGGCGATGGCCAGCCGGGGTACTTCAAACAACAACTTGCGGTGTATGACCGTGCGGGACGGCCATGTCGCCGCTGCAAACAGCCGTTGCGCTCAACGGTACTCGGCCAGCGCGCCACGTACTATTGCACGCACTGCCAGAAATGAATTTTGGCGCACGTTGACAGCGCAGCGACCGTTTGCCTCTGCAAGCAATGCCCGTAAGGCGCTTCGGCCCGGCCGGGGGCATGCAGACTGGATCAGGCTTGTGGCCCGCAGCGCTGCAGAATAGCCGTACGCACGTTGGGCGGGACGAATTCCGATATATCGCCGCCCAGCTTGGCAATCTCGCGTACGAGGCTGGATGAAATGTAGGTGTATTTCTCGGTTGGCGTCAGGAACGCGGTTTCCACTTCGTCGGTAAGGTGGCGGTTCATGTTCGCCAGCTGGAACTCGTATTCGAAGTCCGAGATGGCGCGCAAACCACGCACAATGACCGCAAGATCATGATCGCGGGCAAAATTCACCGTGAGGCCTTCGTAGCCGGTCACTTCGACGTTTTCGAATTCGGCCAGGGCTTCTTTGGCCAACGCCACGCGTTCGTCCAGCGAAAACATCGGCTCTTTTCCCGGGTTGGCCGCCACGGCCACAACGACCCTGTCGAACAAACGACATGCACGACGGACCAAATCCTCATGACCCAGAGTGATGGGATCGAATGTACCCGGATACATTGCACTGACAGACATGAGGTTCTCCAAACGGTGGATTCAGGGCCTTGCCGACCCGGCTTGTTCTGGACAGGGCGACAGCAAGCAGTAAGTCACATTACCGGCATTGCTCGTTTTCTTGATCCCCCAGCCCGCTGGCAACGACGCCGGCGGCGCATCATGATCATGCTCAATGTACACAAGTGCATCGTGCGCCAGCCAGGCTCGTTGCTGCAGAAGTCTACACAATTCCGGCAGCAAATCGTCCTGAAACGGCGGGTCCAGAAAAACCAGATCGAATGGCTCAACCGGCGAATCCTTGAGAAAACGCAGAGCATCGGCTTCGACGATCCGAAGTTCAGTGTCAACCGCGGCGCCCAGAAGTTCTGCCGAAGAACGCAAACCGCGAACAGCGACGCGGGCTTTTTCGACCATGACGACGAGACCCGCACCGCGAGACAAAGCCTCGAAACCCAGCGCGCCGCTGCCCGCGCACAGATCGAGGCAGCGGGCGCCTTCGATGCGCGGGGCCAGCCAGTTGAACAACGTTTCGCGGACCCGTTCCGGCGTCGGCCGCAGCCCTTTTGCGTCAACCACAGGCAACAGACGGCGGCGCCACTTTCCCGCTACAATACGCAGCCGTCCGGGCTGCTGTGCGCTTTTTTTGCGTCCGCCTTGTGGCGATTTCGCCATGCTCTCCCCGCTTGTTCTTCGTGTGGTGGTGGCAATGCCGGCGATACGCAACCGGAAACTCATTCGCTAAGACGGAAATGGTGCAGGTGTTCGGTAAAAAGGACAAATCCAAGCAACCCGGCAAGACCGGTTTCGTCGCCCGCCTGCGCGCGCGACTGAATCGCGGTGACAGCTGGCTGACCTACGACCTCGCGAATCTTGTCCCCGGCGGCAAGATCGACGAAGACGTCATTGATGAACTGGAAACCCGCCTGGTCATGGCCGATGCGGGGGTCGATACGGCTTCGCGTGTCGTTGCCGGTTTGCACAAGCAACTCGCCCGGAAGGAACTCAAGGACATCGACGTATTGATGTCGGCGTTACGACAATCCTTGCTCGATATGCTGCAGCCGGTTGAACAAGTACTGAAGATTGACAGTCAGGAAGGACCGTTCGTCATCCTGATGGTCGGCGTCAATGGCGCCGGCAAGACCACGACGATCGGCAAACTCGCGCGCCGCCTCCTCGACGACGGCCACACGGTGATGCTGGCGGCCGGCGATACGTTTCGCGCAGCGGCGGTCGAACAGCTGCAGGTCTGGGGCGAGCGCAATAAGGTGCCTGTCGTGGCGCAACAAGCCGGCGCGGATCCGGCCGCGGTCATATTTGATGCCTACGAATCAGCCCGCTCAAAAAAGATTGATGTCCTGCTGGCCGACACCGCCGGTCGCCTGCAAAATCAGCAAGGCCTGATGGACGAACTCAGCAAGATCAAACGCGTGCTGCAACGCCAGTGCCCCGAAGCGCCGCAAGAGATCATGCTAGTGCTCGATGCCGGTCTCGGTCAAAACGCGCTGGCACAAGCTGAAAAATTCCATGCAGCGCTCGGCCTGACAGGGATAACCGTTACGAAGCTCGACGGTAGCGCCAAAGGTGGCATTCTGCTCGCAATCGCTGACAAACTGGCCATTCCGGTACGCTTCATCGGTATTGGCGAGTCGGCCGACGATATGCAACCCTTTGTTGCCGCAGACTATGCCGATGCGTTACTGCAAGGCAGCAGGAGTGCGACCGAGTGATACAAATCGAGAACGTCGTCAAACGTTTTCACAGTGGCCAGGAAGCATTGCGTGGCCTCACGCTGTCGATCGAACGTGGCGAAATGGTGTTCGTTACCGGCCACTCCGGCGCTGGCAAGAGCACACTTCTGCGTTTGATCGCACTTATAGAACGCCCCACCAGCGGCCAGGTGATCGTTGATGGCCAGAATACCAGCCGCGTATCGCGACGCCGCATCCCCGCGTACCGCCGGCAGATTGGCATGGTGTTCCAGGATCACAAGCTGCTCTACGACCGGCCCGTTTTTGACAATGTCGCATTGCCGCTGGTTATTGCCGGCGTCGGGCACCGCGAAGCCGGGCGGAAAGTACGCGCGGCACTTGATCAGGTCGGACTCCTGCACAAAGAGCGTCAGCACCCCGAGACGCTGTCATCCGGTGAGCAACAGCGCGTTGGCATTGCCCGGGCTATCGTCACCCGGCCAAAACTACTGATAGCCGACGAACCGACAGGCAACCTCGACCCCGAACTGTCGCTTGAGGTCATGCGGATATTCCGTCGCTTTAATGAAGTCGGTGTCACGCTGCTGATTGCCAGCCACGATCTGGCACTTATCGACCAGCTTGGCTGCCGCCGGATCGCACTGGAAAATGGCGTGCGCCAGACGCTCGACGACGACGATATCGGCGCGCTGCCGGGTGCAGATCCTCTGACAGCAGAACCATGGGTCGAATGAAAGCCAAAGAACCGACGACACCCAGGCCAGCCGGTCCGCTGACCGTTTGGCTGCTGCGTCATGTCAGCACAATGATTGCCTCGTTGGGGCGACTGGCGCGACAGCCGTTCGCGAGCTTTCTGACCGTGCTGGTGATCGCCATCACACTGGCGCTGCCGGCGTCGATGCATCTGGTTATCAAAAACGCACGTTCGTTGAGTGACGGCTGGGAGAACGCACTCGATTTCTCCGTCTACCTGAAAATCGGGACATCGATCGCCGACGCAGAGCAAATGGAAAAGCTCATTGCGCAACGCGCCGATGTCGGTGCGGTAACGTTGAAAACAGCCGACGCGGCACTCGAAGAGTTCAAGATCGCGTCAGGGTTCGGTTCGGCACTTGATTATCTGCCGCACAATCCGCTGCCGCACACATTGATCATCAGGCCGGCACCCAGCAACACTCAGGCCTCCGTAGTCCTGCTGCATGAGGAACTCGGCAATTTGCCGCTCACGGATGTTGTGCAGGTCGATTCCGACTGGGTACGCCGCTTCCTCGCCATACTGGATATTGTGCAGCGCGCTATCGGCATCGGTGGAATACTGCTCGGCGCCGCAATTGTGATCATCATTGGCAATACGATCCGCCTGGATATTGAGAACCGGCGCGCCGAGATTGAAGTGACCAAATTGATCGGCGCCACCAACGGCTTCGTGCGCCGGCCGTTTTTGTACTCCGGATTCTGGTACGGCCTGTTGGGCGGCACACTGGCGCTGGCGCTGATGGCGTACGGAATTTTCGCGCTGCGGGCCCCGGTCGCCCGGCTTGCCGGCCTCTACAACGGCCGTTTCGAGGTCCTGTCTTTGGGCTTTCAGGAAAGCATGGCCATAGTCGGCACTGGCGTATTACTGGGCCTGATCGGCTCGTGGCTGGCGGCGGCGCGCCACATGCGGCGCATAGAACCGCGCTAGCTACCGGTCCTGACCGGACGCAATCCCCGCAACAACGGCTGCGGCGGCCGGATGCAGCCTAAGGCCGCCCCGGCGCAACGCAACCGGTCCGGTCTGGCAGGCGAAGCCCGCGATCAGCGATCTTGCTAAATCACGGAATTCTTTAAATATTTTCTCAAATTCGTGACGGAACTCACGAAGCACTTAGCACTCTAATTCCCAGAGTGCTAATATCAGCACCTCGTTTAGAGGAGGGTGAAACTACCCATGACAACGGCAATTGCAACGCGCGATTCGAACCAGATTCTGGCCGGCCCGGTCGGCAGTCTCGACGCCTATATTCAGGCTGTCGGCGGAATCCCTGTACTCAGCAAAGAAGATGAGCAGGCGCTCTCACGTCGCTTCCGGGATGAGGAAGACCTGCAGGCGGCCCGAGAACTCGTCATGGCCCACCTGCGCTTTGTAGTGCACATCGCAAAAGGCTACACCGGTTACGGTCTGCCATTGAATGACCTGATCCAGGAAGGCAACGTTGGGCTCATGAAAGCAGTAAAACGCTTCGACCCTGACTTCGGTGTCCGCCTCGTGTCATTCGCCGTGCACTGGATTCGCGCAGAAATTCACGAATTCGTGTTGCGCAACTGGCGCATAGTGAAAGTCGCCACCACCAAGGCGCAACGAAAACTGTTTTTCAACCTGCGCAAGGCCAAGAAAAGCCTTGCATGGCTCAGCGCTGACGAAACAGCGGCCGTCGCCCAGGACCTGGGCGTTAGCGAGCGCGAAGTCACTGAAATGGAACGTCGCCTGAGCGCGCGCGACACGTTGTTCGATCCGGCCCCCGATGCCGACGATGAACACATGTTCACGCCAGCTTCGTACCTGCCGAGTCCGGATGCGGACCCGGCCGTGCAGATCGAGAAGTCGGACTTCCATGACGATGCGACCAGTCGCATGACAGACGCACTTGATGAGCTGGACGATCGCAGCCGCGACATACTTGAGTCTCGCTGGCTGGCAGAAAAGAAGCAGACACTGCATCAGCTGGCCGACAAGTACAGCGTGTCCGCAGAACGGATTCGCCAGATCGAGAACAACGCGATCAAGAAACTGCGAACCGCGATGGAAGCCTGATATGCAGGCGCATTGATAAAAAACCCCGGCACAGTCCGGGTTTTTTTTTTTGCTCGGCTCGGCCTGACGAGGCTGACGCCGGGCTGCGCTGCAGAGCGCTCTCGGGTTTGCAGCAAACCGGATTGGCGGTGACGACGATCAGCGGACTCACGCGCCGGGTCTGTGTATCCGGCAATTTCCACGCATCGGCTTCGACTGCCCTTGGCCGCTGCTGGCGCTATAAAGGTGCTGATGCCTAGCAGTAGTCCCGGGTGCGATACCGAATGTAACCGCCTTTTTCGATTTGGAATGGATCAGTGTGGGTCCAATGCACCAGGCCACCAAGGTCGTTCCACTCGTAGACACCGCGAAACCGAATGCGGTCGCCAACACCGAGCGGCACCTTTTCGGCGATCTCAATGTTATGAACCAGTAACAGCGTTGTGCCGTTGCGCATATCAAGAATCAGACGCTGATGATGATCACCGTCTTTGTCGTCTGGCAACAAGCGGCACACCGTGCCGATGCCCTCGACCCACAACCCCGAATCCTGTTTTCCGAATTGCCGCTTCATTGTTCTTTTTCTTATTGTACGGCGGACAAAGACTGTCCGCCGTACACGACTGTCAGTTCTCCATCTAACCCGTGATCGGCACCATCGTGATTTCCACGCGACGATTCGCCTGACGACCCGCTTCGCTCGAGTTATCGGCAACCGGTCGGCTTTCGCCCATGCCGACGGTTATCAGCCGCTGGCTATTGATGCCCTGTGTTTGCAGGTAGCGCGATACCGAATTGGCGCGCCGCTCGGACAGTGCCTGGTTGTAAGAATCGCTGCCTGTGCTGTCCGTGTGGCCGGCCACTTCGACCACGGTGCGGTCAAACTCGGTCATGACTTTTGATACGGACGTCAGAACGCTAAAGAATGCCGGACTGAGGTCCGAGCTGTCTGTCGCGAAGGTAACATTGCCCGGCATGTTGAGCGTGATGTTGTCACCCATGCGAGTGACGCTGACACCACTGCCCTGCAGTTCCGCCCGCAATTTCGCTTCCTGTCGGTCCTGATAGTTACCGATTGCGCCACCGGCAAGTGCGCCAACACCGGCACCAATCAGCGCTCGCTGGCGACGTTCGACCGCATCATCACCCGAGACCAGACCCACAACCGCGCCTGCAACCGCACCAATAACAGCCCCGGTTGTTGCCCGGCTGGTCTTCGACTCCTGAGTGTAGGGATCCAGGGTCTGGCAACCGATCAATACCGTACAGGCAGCCGCGCCCAGAAAAACGGTTCGAAATTCCTTGTAGTTCATAGTCAATCCTCTTTATGCCCATGCGAACAGCGCTCGGCAGGAAACCCGCCATGCCTCGCCAGAACCGCATTGTACCGGCCTTGATGCTGAACCACGACTGAACCCTTTGGATCGTGGCGAATCAGAGACTTAGGTGTAGAATAATGACCCGCAACCGACGACCGGAACCCATGTCTGATACCGATCACTGGCTGGAATGCTACGCCCGCAACCAGCGCGATATCCGCTACCGGCCAGCGTACACACTGGCCGCAGGAATGCTCGTGCTCGGCCTGGTCGCGATGCTGTCTGCATTACCGGTGCCGGACGCACTTTATGCCATTTCTCCGCTGCTCAACTGGGGCAGCGTGTTTCTTATGGCGTCGCTCGTTTACTACTTCATTATTTCAGTGCCGCTGGCTATCGGTATGTTGCCGGTGATCGCGGCCATCATGGCGTTCCAGCTATGGCTGGGCACAACCGACAACTGGCAGCGACCGTTTGCTGCACTGATGACCCTGGCCGGTGTGGCCGGTCTCTGCCTGAGTCATTATGGCCGTGGCGGCTTGCGCGCCGTGTCCCGCGACATCCAGCTTGTCATGATTGCGCCGCTCTGGGCCCTCGCCAGCCTGTACCGCCGCCTGGGTATCCCCTTGTAGCCAGAGTCGGCTATTGCACTGGTTGTGCCGTTATATTCGGGTAGAATTGCCCGCTCACCAGAAAAGACCTATCAGGAGCCACCGTGGCCAGTACCGCGCCTTTGAAATCGTCCGGAAGCAACAAGAAATCGCTGAACCCGCTCGATCTGTTCGACATACGCTCGCAACTCTCGGAAGAAGAGCAAATGGTGCAGGACTCGGTGGCGCGCTTTGTCGACGACAAAGTACTGCCGGTTATCCGCGATGCTTTTGAACATCACTACTTTCCTAAAGAATTCGTTCCCGCGGTCGCTGAACTGGGTCTGCTGGGCAGCTCCATCGAAGGCTACGACTGCGCCGGACTGAACAGTGTCAGCTACGGTTTGATTTGCCAGGAACTGGAGCGCGGTGATAGCGGCCTGCGCAGCTTTGTCTCAGTGCAGAGCAGCCTCGTTATGTACCCGATCGACGCCTACGGATCCGAAGAACAAAAACAACGCTGGTTACCGGCAATGGCGCGCGGCGAGGCCATTGGCTGTTTCGGCCTGACCGAACCGCACGGCGGTTCCGATCCGTCAAACATGAAAACGCACGCCAAGCGCGACGGCGATGACTGGCTGTTGAATGGCGCCAAGATGTGGATCACCAATGCAACAGTCGCTGATGCGGCTGTCGTCTGGGCGATGACCGATGAAGGCGTGCGCGGCTTTATCGTCGAAAAAGACATGCCCGGCTTCACCGCCCAGGAAATCGAAAACAAATTCTCTTTGCGCGCTTCTGTAACCGGCGCATTGTTCCTCGACAACGTTCGCGTTCCCAACTCCAGCGTTTTGCCGGGCGTGGTCGGGCTCAAGGGGCCGCTGAGCTGCCTGACCCAGGCACGGTACGGCATCACCTGGGGTGTCATCGGCGCCGCACAGGCCTGCCTCGACGAAGTGCTGAAATACACGCAGGACCGCGTGTTGTTCGACAAACCGCTCTCGCACAATCAGCTGATCCAACATCGCCTGGCTGACATGTCGCGGCGCATTACGACGGCTCAGCTGTTGTCGCTGCAACTTGGTCGCATCAAAGACCGGGGCGAATTGAACCCGACCCAGGTGTCGCTGGCGAAGTGGAACAACTGTCGCGCGGCCCTCGATATCGCACGTGATGCCCGCGACATGTTGGGCGGCGCCGGCATCAGTGCCGAATTCTGCCCGGTCCGGCACATGCTGAACCTCGAGAGTGTCATTACCTACGAAGGCACCGAATCAGTGCATCAACTCGTGGTCGGCAAGGAACTCACGGGCGTCAACGCGTTTTGATCGGCAACACCCGCCAGTAGATTCCATTGTCAGCACCGGAGCGGCTGCCGCAAAACCGTGATGTGTGGCGGATCGCGGCACCGCTGATCATTTCCAATGTCTCCGTGCCGCTGCTCGGCATGGTCGACACAGGGGTTACAGGCCACCTCGACAACGCCGCCTACCTGGGCGCCGTTGCTATTGGCGGTGCGGTGTTCAGTTTCCTGTATACCGGTGTCAACTTCCTGCGCATGGGTACCACCGGCATGACCGCGCAGGCATTCGGTGCCAACGACAGTGCCGCTATTCGCAACTCGCTTGGTCAGGCGCTGGTTGTCGCACTACTTATCGCCACGGCACTGCTGTTGTTGCAGCAACCGATCAAGCACTTCGCGCTGCAACTACTTGCGCCGGATGCGGCGATCGCACCGTTTGCCAACACATATATAGGCATCCGTATCTGGAGTGCCCCGGCCACCCTGGCCAATTACGCGCTGATTGGCTGGTTCATCGGCTTGCAGAATGCCCGTATCCCGCTGGCTATCGTGCTCGTGACCAACGCCGTGAATATCCTGCTCGACCTGTTGTTCGTCGTTGTACTGGGCATGACAGTGGATGGCGTGGCACTTGCCTCGGTAATCGCGGAATTTTCCGGGCTGGCGGTCGGCCTTACCTATGCCGCCAGAGAACTCGCCCGCCACGGCGGTTCCTGGGACGTAACGCGGCTGACCACACCGGCGGCCTACACCGCATTTTTTGCGATCAATGCGCACTTGTTTGTACGCACGATCGCACTGGTCTCAACCCTCGTGTTCATCACGGCTCAGGGCGCGCGGCTGGGAACGCTGGTACTTGCCGCCAACGCCATCCTGATGAATCTGCAGTTATTGTTATCGTTCGCGCTGGACGGTCTGGCGCATGCGGCTGAAGCGCTGACCGGAAAAGCCATCGGCGAGAAAAACAAGCGTGCGCTGCGGCAATCCGTTGCGCTGACCTTACGCTGGTCACTCGGTACCGCCGTCGCATTCAGTGCGCTCTATGTGCTCGCCGGCCCGTTGTTTATCCGTACCCTGACTGACCTGCCCGACGTTCGCGAAACCGCCATCCGCTACCTGCCGTGGATGGTGTTGTCGCCGCTGGTATCGGTCTGGTCGTTCCTCTATGACGGCGTTTTCGTCGGCGCCACCCGCGCCCGGGAAATGCGCGACATCATGCTGGCCTCAGCCTTGCTCGTTTTTCTGCCGAGCTGGTATTTGCTGCAGCCGCTGGGTAATCACGGCCTCTGGCTCGCGTTCACCCTGTTTATGGCAGCCCGCGGCATCGGCATGCATTACTACTACGAACGGCGGGTCGCCTCAGACGCCGAAGCGTAGCGTGCCACCACGGCCTCGGTCGGCGCCACCACTGTCGGTGCACGATGGACATTCTTGTCACATTGCGCTTGCACGGATCGGCGCGCCCACAGGTACGAAACCAGCCCCATCACGATGTTTGCGGCAGCATAGGCTGCAAAGATACCGGCAATGCCAAAAAAGCGGTCACCAATGAAAGCCAAAGGCACGTAAATAACGACCATGCGGGCGACGCTGACGGCAACCGCGGGCATGGGCTTGCCCATGCCGTTGAACGAGGCGTTCATCACCATGACCATGCCGTAAGCGCCGTAGCTGATCGGTACGATCCACATGAACAAGGTGGCGACATCCGTCACTTCGTTGCTGTCGCTGAACAATGCCGGAATCACGTTGCTGCCGGCCGCTAACAAGACCGCGATGCCCAGTCCCGACGCCAGGCAGAAAACCGTGCACAAGCGCAATGCGGTCAGTATGCGTTTCGATTCACCCACAGACATGTTCTGCCCAACGAACGGGCCTATGACCGCGGACATGGCGTAGTAGACAACGAGGGTCAAGGACTCGATCCGGGTGGCCACACCGAAGCCCGCGACTGCGTCGGTGCCGTACTTGGCCAGCATGGCGGTAATCACGCCGAGCGCGATGGGAATAATGGCGTTCGTGGCGGCAGCCGGAACACCGACGTGCAGAATGTCTTTCCAGGAACTCTTGAGCTGCGGAAATTTCGGCAGGCGGAAAGTCAACATGTCGAGGCGCTGGTGCATGAAAAACACCGTGCCGACAAAAATGATAGCCCGCGCCAGCAATCCTGCCATCGCCGCGCCGTCCAGCTCCATGCGCGGAATCGGACCCAGACCAAAAATCAATATCGGGTCCAGCACAACGTTGAGCACGGCCGCAATCACCATAAGCTTGCTCGGCAAGCGGGTATCGCCGGTTGCCCGCATGCTGCTCATGCCCACCATGCCAACCACCACGAACGGCACGCCGATATAAAGAATACGCATGTAACTGCCGATGAGCGGCAGCATGTCCGCGGGCGCACCAAGCAACGTAAACAGCGGATCGATAGTCAGGATGCCGATCGCACAGATCACCGCCGTGACGCCGAACGACAGCAACAAACTGTCTGTCGCCAGCCGCTTGGCACGCTCATGGTCATGCGCACCTATTGCCCGGGCCACCACTGATGAAGTGCCCGCACCCAGACCGATCGCGACACTAGTTACGACCATGAGCACCGGAAAGCCGAAACTCAATGCGGCGAGTTCGCGGTCACCGACCTGGCCGATGAACCACGCATCGGCAAAGCTTTGCAGCATCATCATGGTGATGCCGTAGATGACAGGTACCGTCATGTCGACCAAGTGTTGGCCGACCGGCCCCTGGGTAAGGCGGGCTTGAGCTGGTTTCATTCACGATCCGACGGTGGGCAATCCGCGCAGGCGGCTTGTGTGGTTCAACTATGTACCAGCGTACGTCTTGCTGCAAACCGGACGAACAAATCGCTGGGTTATGATGCACAGACCCCTGCGCTACGGACGCGTTCCGTCTAATAACAAACGGAATCCGGCAACAGCGTCGGCTTGGGGCGATTTTTGACAATACCGAGCCAGACAAACGGCTCGCTGAAACGGAAGCGGCAACGCGATGAACTGGAAACGACTCAGCAGCAGGATTGTATTCGACAATCCCTGGATCACGGTGCGCGAGGACAAGGTGATCAACCCTGGCGGAGGCCGCAATGATTACGGCCATGTGCATTTCAAGAACCGCGCAATCGCGGTACTGCCGCTCGCGAACAACGGCGATACCTGGCTGGTTGGTCAGGACCGTTACACGCTCGGCGAATACTCCTGGGAACTGCCGATGGGCGGCGGCCCTCTGGACGAACCGCCCCTGCTCGCCGCTCAACGCGAACTGCGCGAGGAAACCGGCCTGACCGCTGCCGACTGGCGCGAATACATGAAACTGCATACCAGCAACTCGGTTACCGATGAAGTGGCCTATGTATTCATCGCCCGGGAGCTCGAACAGGGCGCTACCGAGTTCGAACAGACGGAAAACATTGCCGTGCGTCGCTTGCCGCTTGCGGACGCTATCGCCGAGGCTCAGCAGGGCCTGATCACCGATGCCATCAGTGTTGCCGCCCTGCTGAAGTCGGTTGAGTTTCTGCCGGTAACAACGCCGCCGTGACCACGTAGCGCAGCGGGCCACCAACCTCGGTGGTGGTAAACGGGTAGCAGGTAATCAGGGTCAGCATCGGTTCATCGGTGTCGAGCACCACGCTGCCAACCCGGGCATCAACCACGTCTATCGCCACCACAGCGAAACGAAGTCGCCGCCCGTCGCTGCGCTCGACCTGCAATTCATCGCCGTAACCGACCGTTTGCAGAAACTGAAAGTGCGTGTCCCTGTGCCCGGCAATGACACTGTTGCCGGTATCGCCAGGCAGCACACTCGAGCTTAAGTGACCCGGAGCAAACGCCAGCGTGCGTCCTGAACCGCCAGCCAGCACAATCAGCTCGATATTGCCCTGCTGGGCTGACAGCCGCGCCACCGGCGCGGTATCGGCCCAAGGCCAGGGACGTGCGGACGCATCGCCTGCCGCTGCGCGGGTCCAGGCGTGTTGCATCAGGCCTTGTGCCAGCCAGGCTTTGGCCGGTATCCAGGCGCCATAGCCGATCTGCCAGAAGCCGATACCGAACAGGCAAGCCACCAGCCAGCCCGACCTAGTCCGTGGCAACACGCGCAACACGCACAGGCCCCGTTACCGAACAAACACGCAGCATGAAGAGCAGCGTAGCAAGCAACAGGCACACTGCACCAACCATGCGCATCAACGGCGCCATGGTACCGGTCGCGGGAAAACCGAATATCGCCCGCTGGCTTTGCCCATAGGGCATCAGGTTCGGTACCTGTTCCCGCCCGAGATCCGCGCTCTGCGGCCGAACCGGCGTCTTGTCCACCGCCACCAGACTCGTGTGCTTGCTGACCAGACCGTAGGCCAGCGCCGTATCGACGATGTCACGACGGATGCTGTCGTCGTCAGGACTGTGCCGTTCGTTGCCGTCCAGCTCCGCAATCCGCGCACGCGCCCAAAGTGCGGCGACACCCGGATTGTCCTGCGACTTCGCCAGCGGAACCGCTGCCGACCAACCACCGCCGGACGCATTGCCGCGAACAATCAACTGGTCGCCTGCGCGCGGCGGCATTCCAAGCCGCGCTTTGACAACAACCGGCTCGCCGCTATAGAGGTCGGCCACCCGGCTCGGGTACATCTCGACCTGTACTCCATCCGGCCATTGCAACTCGATGTCCGTCAGCATCGGCTCGCGCAGGCGGCGCAACAAACGGCCCATCTTCTCCTGCACTTCGTGCAGAGCACTGATGTAGACAAAACTGCCGCGGCCAGCTTCTGCCGCTTTCTGCATGAACCAGCCATTGGGCGCTGAACCAATGCCCACGGTAAACAGGCGGGTATCGCCCAGCCGCGCCGCAATAAGGTTGAACAACTCGACTTCATTGCCAACGGCGCCATCGGTCACGAACACAACCTGGCGTAATCCGTGTTCGCTGCCCCCGGCCAATGCTTGCAGCAACGCCGGTCGCATCTCGGTGCCACCGTCTGCCTTCAGCTGGCGTACCCAGGAGACGGCCGTTCGCAAATTTTCCGGCGTTGCCGGAACGCTGCGGGGAAACAACGGCTCGGTAATGGAATTGAACTGGATCACGTTGAAATAGTCGTCCGCGCGCAAACCGTCCAGCGCCAGCAGTACCGACTGCCGCGCCTGCTCGATAGACGTACCGTGCATGGAGCCAGACGTATCAACAACCAGCGTGAGATCACGCGGCTGAAAGTCGTCCTCCGACCTTGCCACACCCGGCGGTATCAGCATCAGCAACAGGTGTTGCTGATTGTCGATGGACTCGGCGAACAGTGCCGCTTCAGGTACCTCGGTTTTGACGGGTCGCCACAGTAATTCCAGATCGTGATCGGTCACTTCGTTGTCGCTGCTGAACGTCACAACGTAGCGCTTGTCAGTATTGCTGACATCGATGGGATGGTAGCGGCTCGCGATAGTATCGAGCGGCATACCCGCGTCTATTTCCACGTGCAGGTTTATGCGGTGCTCGTCCGAGTGACTTACCATGGGCGGCGTTATGAGCGACGCGTCCGGCACCCTGTCCGTATCCTCCGACCAGCCGTTGCCCTGGCGGTCAACAACAGGCCGGCCCGGAATGTAGCGCGGTGTCAGCGTCATCGGAAAGCGCAGACTGAACGTGCCTTCATCCAGTTTTACCGTTTCGAGATAACCCACCTCTATGGAAATCGTCTCACCGGGTGCGATGTTCGCGAGCGATGTCGTGAACAGGTTGCTGCGTTGCTGGCCAACGAGACTGGCCCGCTTACCGGCTTTGCGAGCCGCTTCGTATTCTTTCTTCGCGGTTTCTTTCTCGCGTATCTCACCTTCGATGACTCTGTCGCCGGCGCGCATGCGCAGACTATCGACGGCCGCATCTTGCGGCAGCGGAAATACATAGACACCCTCAACCCACTCGTTGCCATCGTTGCGGAATACCTGGGTCACCCGAACCCTCGCCACCGTGCCGCTGATCTGCATCCGCACATCGGTATTTAGACGCGTTGCCGTTGTGTAACCGGACTGCATACGCAACAACAAACTACCGCTCTGTTGCTCCGCGAGTTCATCGGCCATAACCACAGCAGCCGCAGGCAACAAGGCGGTTAGCACTACAAACGCTGCAGCCAGATTCCGGACGAACGCGCCAGCCGATCTCAATGGCTTGCCGCATTTGCTCAGGACGCGATGTCCGGCAACCAGAGGCCGCCGGTGTGGCCGGTTGTTGTTTTTGTGAATTCGGTTAGATGCGGGGCTCATGACGCGGTTTCCTTGTGTGGTTGCACGTATTTCAACCGCCGAGCCCGCTGCCGCCATGACTCACTCGTGGCAATACAGCGACAAAATATGGCGAATTGTGTCGCTGCAGCGCGGTTCCGCCGAAGACAGCCTGTCGCGTTGCACTGTGCTGCCGCCACTAGGCGCATACGCAGAACAACGCTATTCTGTTGCTTATCTGCGCGACGAAGCTCGCAACGCAAACTGCAGGAAAGAAGGGAATGTCAAAGAGAATTGCCATCGTCGAAGACGAAGCCGCGATCCGCGAGAATTACGCCGCCGGTTTCAGACGCGAGGGTTACACCGTTGATTTGTTCGCAGCGCGCCAGCCTGCCCTGCAAGCCTTCGAGGCCCGCTTGCCGGATCTCGTGGTCATCGACATCAATCTGCAGGACGATGTCGAAGGTGGCTTCGAGTTGTGTCGCCGTTTGCGGCAGATGTCAGATGACCTGCCGATTATTTTTCTTACCGCGCGTGACAGTGAATTCGACGCGGTTTCCGGATTGCGCCTTGGCGCTGATGACTACCTCACGAAAGACATAAGCCTGCCGCACCTGATGGCGCGCATTGCGGCATTGTTTCGTCGACTGGATGCCATGCAACGACCTGAATCGGGCCAGTCGCTGTTACGGCGCGGTGACCTGGAACTCGATCTTGATCGCATGACCGTACGCTGGCACGACCAGCCAGTCGGGCTGACGCTGACTGAATTCTGGATGGTGCACGCACTCGCGCGTTACCCCGGACACGTGAAGAATCGCCAACAACTCATGGATGCTGCGCAGGCGGTACTCGATGACAACACGATTACCTCGCACATCAAACGTATCCGGCGCAAGTTCGTCGCCGTTGATCCCGGCTTTGATGCCATCGAAACGGCCTACGGCATGGGCTATCGCTGGCTCGGCAGTCAATAGCCGGCAGCGATTCCTGCAATGAATCTACGCCGCCAGTTGCTACTCATCAGTTTGTTGACCCTGGTATTGCCGTGGGCGGGCGTACAGTTCATTCGCGAAACGGAAACGGCGCTGCGCGATGGCCAGCAACAAATGCTCGCCGGTACTGCGCAAGCGATTGCCGATTCTCTTGCACAGTTTCCCGAAGAGTTTCTGACGCCGCAGAACCGCACAACTTTCGGCGCTGGCCAGATCTACGCACACCCGCTCGAACGCGAACCGCTGCTGGATGGCTACCTTGATGACTGGACGACCTCGCCGGACTCGTTGCGCGAAATGCGCGGTGTCGACGGTACCATTCGCTACCTGTTTGGCACCTGGCGTCAGCAACTGTGGTTTTACGTCGAAGTGCCTGACCAGAGCATGGTGTACGCCGGCCCGAACAACAGCAATGACGTCGACAGTATTGCTCTGACCAGCGTAGGGCCTGAGAACGAAACGATAGAACTGCGGTTTGCGCCCGAAGCCCCGGGACGAATTGTCGCGCGGCGGGACGGCAACAATTCCGATCAACGTATCGCCGCGCACTGGCAGGACACGCCGAACGGTTATCAACTGGAAGGCCGTGTTCCCCGCCAGGTACTCGGTCCTGCCGTCGGGCTTGTCGTCAACAACGCCCGCAGTGCGGGCAACAGCGTACGCAGCAGCACCTACAGCGGCCCGCAACCAGGCCGGCTGGTAACGCCTTCGCCCTTGTTGCAAAGCGTACTGGGTGGCTACGTGCAGGCCGGTTTGCGGCTTATCGTTACCGACCGCGACGGCTGGCGACTGGCGAGTGCGGGCAGTATTTCCGGCGGCAGCCGACGTGGCAGCCGGGAACGGTCAGGCTGGCTGAGACTCGCCTATGACGCAATCCTAGAGCCGGGTGAAGAGGCCCAGCTCGCGGAACCCGATCCGTCCGGGCGCGAACAACAGCGTTACATAGCGTCGGCGCTGAATGGCTCCATGCAGGACAGCTGGTTTCGCTCGGCGCAGACCGGGCGGGCAGTTGTCGCGGTTGCCCAGCCGGTATGGTCGGGCAATGTGCAGACGGGCGTGGTGGTACTGCAGCAGGGCACGGACGCAATTCTGAGCCTGACCAGTGACGCCTTGACCCGGCTAATGACGTTTACCCTGATTGCCACACTGGCCGCGGCCGGCGCTTTGCTGGGCTACGCAAGCTGGCTGTCGCAACGCGTGCGACGTCTCAGTCACGGCGCGCGCCGTGCGCTGGACAAAGATCGTGCCCATGCCGAGCTGCCCAGTCTCGCGGCACACGACGAGATTGGCGATCTTTCCCGCAGTTTTTCCAGCGTGCTGCGCCAGCTGGGTGATTACAACGAGTACCTGCGCTCTCTGGCGTCAAAGCTGTCACACGAATTGCGTACCCCGCTGACCATCGTGCGTTCGTCGCTCGACAATCTCGAACACGAGCCGCTGTCGACGGAAGGCAGGCGCTACACGGAGCGAGCCCGCGACGGCGTTGATCGCCTGAAAGGCATCCTCAATGCCATGAGCGAGGCAAACCGCATCGAGGAGCTGGTGACTCAAGCAGAAATTGAAGCGTTCGATCTTGATCATGTGCTGCGGTCGGCACTTTCCGCCTATGCAACGGCCTGGCCACAACATGCGTTTCCCTACCGCAATGCCGCGAACAATACGCTAATGCGCGGCGCACCCGAATTGATCATCCAGCTGCTGGATAAACTTATCGACAACGCCGTGGACTTCAGTCACAGCGACGCAGACATTCAAACGACGTTGCGCGAAGACAATGGCATGCTGCACGTTGATATCGTCAATTCCGGCCCGCCGCTACCGGACAAAATGCGCGGTCAGCTATTTGATTCGATGGTCTCGGTGCGCGCCGGTAGCGCAAGCCAGCACCTTGGCCTGGGCCTGTTTATTGCCCGCGTCATTGCAGAAGGCCACGGCGGCTATATCACGGCAGACAACACCGATGACGGCGTGCGTTTCAGCTTTGCGCTCGCGCGCGGCTGAACGCAAGCGGCGTCATTACCCGATCCCGAAGACCAAGGAGAGCAAGCAATGTCAAACGAAGGCTACCACGAGCCGATTGAGGAACTGACTTACGAGACCCGCGACATGCATCGCGCCATCACGTCGTTAATGGAAGAACTGGAAGCGGTGGATTGGTACAACCAGCGCGTCGATGCCTGCAAGGATCCGGAACTCGCGAAAATTCTGGCGCACAACCGCGACGAGGAAAAGGAACACGCGGCGATGGTGCTGGAATGGATACGCCGTCGCGACCCGACCCTGGACAAGGAACTGCGGGATTCGCTGTTTACCGAAGGCGAGATCGGCGGCCACCACGACTGAACGCGCGGATTGCACTACCGGCAAGCCGCGCGGGCGCCGCTGCTGTCAGACGATGGCAGCGTGCGCGGCGGCTTCAACGCCCAGCCAGCTCGCGATACCTTTTGCCGCCTCACGGCCCTCGAACACGGCCGTGACCACGAGATCGGAACCGCGCACCATGTCACCGCCCGCGAACACTTTCGGGTTGCTGGTCTGGTACGGGTACTGGCCGAGCTTGTCGACCCGCACCCGGCCGTTCGGCTGAACCTCGATCTGCTGCTCCGCGAACCAGTCCGCCGGACTGGGCCGGAAGCCAAAGGCAATCACTACGGCATCCGCGGGCAGGATCTGTTCAGTGCCGGGTTTCGGCTCCGGACGTCGTCGACCGCCGGCATCCGCCTCACCCAACTGGGTCTCAATGACTTTCACGCCGGTTACCCGGTCGGTGCCGACAATTTCCAAAGGCTGCATGTTAAACAGGAAGTTCACACCTTCCTCGCGGCTGTTCATCACCTCGCGACGTGAACCGGGCATGTTCGCCTCATCGCGACGATAAGCGCAGGAAACGGACGCCGCACCCTGGCGGATAGCCGTGCGATTACAGTCCATGCCGGTATCGCCACCACCCAGCACCACGACATTCTTGTCGGCGAGATCGATGTACGGTGTTGCCGGGTCGACAATGCCGAGTTGTCGATTGATGTTTGAAATCAGGTACGGCAAGGCTTCATGCACACCATCGAGGTCTTCGCCGGCGAAGCCGCCACGCACGGAGGTATAGGTACCCATACCCAGGAATACAGCGTCGTAGTCGGTCAGCAATGTTTCAAACGGCAGGTCTTCTCCAACCCGCGTGTTGAGCTGGAACGTCACGCCCATGCCTTCCAGGATTTCGCGGCGCGTGCGAATGACGCTTTTTTCCAGCTTGAAAGGCGGAATGCCGAAGGTCAGCAAGCCACCAATTTCCGAATACGCGTCGAACACGACGGCACGAATCCCATTACGCGCCAGCACGTCGGCAGCGGCCAGTCCGGCAGGTCCGGCACCAACGATAGCGACACGCTTGCCGGTATCGATCACCTGCGACATGTCGGGCCGCCAACCAAGCTTCAGTGCTTCGTCGGTAATGTATTTTTCGATATTGCCAATACTGACCGCACCCAGGCCGTCATTCAGCGTGCATGCCCCTTCGCACAGGCGATCCTGCGGACACACCCGGCCGCAGACTTCGGGCAGGGAGTTGGTCTGATGAGACAGCTCCGCCGCTTCAAACAAGCGGCCTTCTTCAATCAATCGCAGCCAGTTGGGTATGTAATTGTGCACCGGGCACTTCCACTCGCAATACGGATTGCCACAGGAGAGGCAACGACCCGCCTGACTGGCCGCATCAGCTCCGTCGAACTGCCCGTAGATCTCCGAGTAGTGCTTGATGCGTACTTCGGCCGGTACTTTCTCCGGGTCGCGTCGCGGCAGTTCGAGAAACTGCAATGGGTGCTTTGACATGGTTACGCTGCCTGCCTTAATGATTCTATGAGCGAGCCCAGTTCAGCGGCTTTGGGTTTCACTACCCAGAACTTCGGCAGGTAACTGCGGAAGTCTTCCAGAATTTCCTCCGCCCAGGCACTGCCGGTGTAGTCCGCGTGTGCGGCCACCAGGCAACGCAAATGGTGCAAATGCGCTTCCATGCTTTCGGGCGTTATCCGGTGGATGTCGATCAGTTCGTGGTTGTAGCGATCCACAAAGTTGCGATCGAGATCGAGCACGTAGGCAAAGCCACCGGTCAGGCCGGCACCGAAGTTGACGCCAGTGCGACCCAAAACCACCACGACGCCACCCGTCATGTATTCGCAGCAATGATCGCCAGCGCCCTCGACGACAGCCGTCGCGCCGGAATTGCGCACCGCGAAACGCTCGCCGGCGAGCCCGGCCGCATACAACTGCCCGCCGGTCGCACCGTACAAACAAGTGTTGCCGATAATGCTGGTCTCGCGCGCAAGGTAGGCGGCGGTTGCCGGCGGCCGCACGACGATACGACCGCCGGTCATGCCTTTGCCCACGTAGTCATTGGCGTCGCCGGTCAACTCCATGTTCAGGCCGTCAACATTCCACGCCGCAAAACTCTGGCCGGCAGTGCCGTTCAGGGCAATATTGAGCGGCGCATCGATCATGCCGTGGTTGCCGTAGCGACGGGCTATCTCGCCTGACAGGCGGGCACCAATGGACCGGTTGAAATTGCGTACCGTGAATTCGAAGTCGCCGCCGGTCTTGTTCTCGATCGCCGGGAGTACCTCGGCCAGCATTTGCTCGGCCAGCTCGCCCCGGTCAAAGGGCTGATTCCGCTCGCTGCCACAGTAACGCGGCACATCATCCGCAACGCCACCCAGCGACAGGATGGGGCTGATGTCGAGTTGCTGTTGCCGGGTCGTGTCGCCGGCTTTGGCCTGCAGCAAATCGGCGCGACCAATGATTTCATCGAGCCTGCGCACGCCAAGGTCCGCAAGTCGTTGCCGGACATCTTCGGCCACAAAGGTGAAGAAGTTGACAACCATTTCCGGCAAACCGACAAAGAAATCGCTGCGCAGGATGTTGTTCTGAGTCGCAACACCCGTGGCACAGTTGTTCAGATGACAAATGCGCAGGTACTTGCAACCAAGCGCCACCATCGGTGCCGTACCGAAACCGAAACTCTCAGCGCCAAGCATTGCCGCCTTGATGACATCAAGACCGGTCTTGAGCCCGCCGTCCGTTTGCAACCGAACCCGGTGCCGCAGACCGTTGGCACGTAACACCTGCTGCGCTTCCGACAGACCCAGTTCCCACGGGCTGCCTGCGTATTTGACCGAGCTGAGCGGGCTCGCGCCGGTGCCGCCGTCATAACCGGAAATGGTGACCAGGTCTGCATAGGCTTTGACTACGCCTGCGGCGATCGTGCCAACACCGGGTTCCGCAACCAGTTTCACCGACACCAGGGCTTCGGGATTGACCTGCTTCAGATCGAAGATGAGCTGGGCCAGATCCTCAATGGAATAGATGTCGTGATGTGGCGGCGGCGATATAAGCCCCACACCAGGCCGCGCGTAGCGCAGCCTGGCGATCATTTCATTGACCTTGTGTCCCGGCAGCTGACCGCCTTCACCGGGCTTCGCGCCCTGCGCGATCTTGATCTGGATGACCTCGGCATTCACCAGGTATTCGGCCGTAACGCCAAACCGTCCGGACGCGACCTGCTTGATCTTGGACATGCGTTCGTTGCCGTAGCGTGAACGATCCTCGCCGCCCTCACCGGAGTTCGAACGGGCACCGATGCGGTTCATCGCAATGGCCAGCGCTTCGTGCGCTTCCGGCGACAATGCACCCAAAGACATACCGGCGCTGTCGAAGCGCTTGAGAATGCTTTCCACCGGTTCGACTTCGTCGACAGGAATTGGTGAGCCTAACGGTTGCTCTGCCATCAGGTCGCGGAACGTCGCGACCGGCCTTTCATTGACCAGCTTCGCGTAGTCGTTGTAACGGCTTCGATCGCCACTGCGCACCGCTGCTTGCAGGGTTGCGATGACATCGGGGTTGTAGCAGTGATACTCGCCGCCGTGCACGAACTTCAGCAGGCCACCCTGATTGAGCGGTGTCCGCGGTTCCCACGCGCAGGCAGCGAGCTTACGCTGATCGTCCTGCAAGTCTTTGTAGCCCGCGCCCTGTACCCGGCTGACTGTGCCGCGAAAGCACCGGTCAACAACGTCTTTGTGCAGACCGACGATTTCAAACAGCTGTGAACCCCGGTAACTCGAGATGGACGATATGCCCATCTTCGACATGATCTTGAACAGACCTTTGCGCACACCGCGGCGGTAACTCCGGCCGAGCTGTTGCTGATCATCCACGTTGCCGCGGCGAGCGAGGTCATGCAGGCTCTGGTAAACGAGGTAGGGATAAACCGCGGTCGCACCATAGCCGATGAGACAGGCGATGTGGTGCGGATCGCGGGCTGTGCCGGTCTCCACCAGGATATTGATTTTACAGCGTTTTCCGACTTCGATCAGCCGATGATGGACCGCCCCGGTCGCCAGCAACGCATGCACCGGCAACAGCCCCGGCTTCAGGTAGCGATCGCTGAGCATGATGATGACGTTGCCATCGTCGACGGCCTGTTCGGCCTCTTGGCAGATACGCGTTAACGAATCTTGCAGTGATTCGGTCTCTGGCGCGTTCAGGTCGATAAACGCATGTGCATCGGCAAACATGTCCGGCCCGAGCAACTGCCGCAGTTTGCGCTGCGAAAGTACCGGCGAGTTCATAATGACCTGGCGTGCACTCTCCGGGCCGATATCGAACAACGAACCTTCGCGTCCGATATTCGTCTGCAGCGACATGACGATACGCTCGCGCAATGAGTCGATCGGCGGATTGGTAACTTGCGCGAACTGCTGACGGAAGTAGTCGAACAGCGGCCGGACTTGCTTCGACAACACCGGCATCGGTGTGTCGTCGCCCATGGAGCCCACCGCTTCCTGCTCAGCCTGCGCGAGTACCGCAACAATCTCGACCAGCTCTTCGCGGCTAAGATTGAACATCTTCTGGTAGGTCGCCAGCGTCTCTTCGTTCATCGGCTCGGCCGCCATGTGCCGGTCGACCAGCTCCGAATCGAGGTAGCGCACGCCCTGCTTGAGCCATTTCTTGTACGGCGCGCGCGCCTTCAGAATGTCGTGTATATCGTCGTTGGACAACAAACGACCCTGGCGCAGATCCACCGCCAGCATCTCGCCTGGCCCCAGGCGGCCCTTGCTGACGACGTCTTTGTCAGCGTAATCGTAAACACCGATTTCCGAGGCAATCGTGATGTGCCGGTCTTTTGTTATCACGTAACGCGCTGGCCGCAAGCCGTTGCGATCGAGGCAACAGGCGGCGTAGCGACCGTCGGTCAGGACAATACCGGCCGGCCCGTCCCACGGTTCCATGTGGCAATCGTAAAACTCGTAGAACGCGCGCACGTCAGCGTCGATGGTATCGACTGTGTGCCAGGCAGGAGGAATCAGGATGCGCATCGCCTGCAGCACGTCCATGCCGCCGGCGCGCAGCACTTCCAGCATGTTGTCGAGGCTGGACGAATCCGAGCCCGTCAGAGAAACGATCGGCTGCAGGTCCGCCACGCTTTCCAGCTTGTCGGAGACAAAATTCTCGGCGCGGGCAAGCGCCCAGTTGCGATTGCCCGAAATCGTGTTGATTTCACCGTTATGCGCGATAAAGCGGAACGGTTGCGCAAGTCGCCATTCCGGCAAGGTGTTGGTCGAGAAACGCTGGTGAAACAGGCAAACCGATGTTTCCAGCCGCGGATCCTTGAGATCGCGATAAAAGCCGGGCAGCACGTCCGGCATCACCATGCCTTTGTAGCTGATCGTTGCCGACGACAGACTCGCGATGTACGCGGTCGGGTCGATGTCTCGCAACTGGTTTTCGGCGCGACGCCGGGCCAGAAACAGACTGCGATTCAAGGTACCGCGCTGCAGGCTGTCCGGTGCATTGACAAAAACCTGTTCAATTCGCGGTAGCGTCCGTAACGCCAGATCACCACAAACGGAAGGATCGGTAGGCACAACGCGCCAGCCGGCGGGCTCCAGTCCACTCGCGAGAATGGCATCGTCGATGGTTTGGCGGGTCGCCGCAGCAATCTCCGGGTCGGTGCTGAGAAAGACTGTTCCTGCGGCAAAACGATCAGCCACCGGAATACCGGCCTCACCGGCGACCGTGCGCAAGAAGGACTCGGGAAATTTAATTAACAGCCCACAGCCGTCGCCGGTCTTGCCATCGGCCGCCACCGCGCCACGGTGAGTCAGACGAGCGAGCGCATTAATCGCGGTAGCAATAACCCAGTGACTGGGTTGATCGTCAATATTGGCGATTAAGCCGAAGCCGCAACTGTCGCGGTCGTATGCTTTGTCGTACAAGCCGTTTGCAGATTTCTCAGTCATGTCTACCCCGGAGAGTCCGCAACAGCGACTCCCCAATACGCAACCAGCGATATGAAATGGCGCCCAGTTATTCCGAGAGGCCGTTGCACGGCGTTTGAGCCTGCGATGGTGAACCGCGGCTGGTACTTCCTGGATGATTTTTCGAGCGCCTAACGCCGGGCAGTATATGACAGTGGGTTTGCTTTCGGCCAGTGGCAGACGTATTCAGCCGCACCTGCACAGTCCCAGCGGGCGTTTGACCTCGCGGATATAAGCTCGAACGCAGTTTCCGGGCAAGTCGGCACGATCATCTTGCGCTGCAGTCGGCGGCCAGGCGCTTGCCTGCGACTATCGCACCAAAATGGTGCCATCCTGCGTGAACCGTAACGGTGGCGTGAAAGGTATGCCAACGGCGACGCTGCCGTTCACCTGGTAGGGAATTGGCCGTGACGTCCCCGAGCGCAGCAGTGAGGCGAAACTGGCCGCGGTACTCATCAGATCAAGATCGACGCTGATATCAAAGGTGCTTTCGCCACGGGCGGGTACGGTGAAGCGACTGCCGGTTTCACCGCTGGCAAACTGGCGGGACTCGAGAAAGACCGTGTATTGCACGCTTTTTACCGGCAGCGGAAACGGGTTCGGATTGGCAACATCGAAGTGCAGGCGAAACGTCTGGCGGCGCAGATTCAGCTCAAGCAGTTCAATGGAACTGATTTCCACCACCGGGCTTTCGATGGCCGGCCCCTGGCTGGCGCAAGCGCTGAATAACAACGACATGCATAACGCAAGGATCCCTGCTCGCGCCTTCCTCTTGAACCTGTCCATAACCGTTCTCCTGCTGCTTCCCAGCGTATAGCTATCAGCGCAACTCATTCCCAAGCTCACCCCAGCGGGCACCGCTCAGCAACCAGTCGTCGTCTTCAAGTTGCAATTCAAGTTCGAAGCGATAGGCGTCGGCACTGAAGCCGAGCATGCTGTTGTTCGACCCTGCCATCGCTACTTTCAGGACAACGTCAGCCGCCGTTTCCTGATGTATTGTGATGCTCTCGATATCGACCAACAGGGCAATCGCGTTCTGACGCAGGAACATGATGCGAAACAGGCGATCCAGATCCGCTCGTTCATAGCCGCGCGCATCGGTGTATGAGGTCGCGATTCTTGCCTTGAGCGCCGCCCGGTCCTTGCTCTCCGCCTCTTCTTCAGCGCCTGCAATCCACGCTCGCACAGCCTGCTCCGGCGCAGCCGGCGGTTCACCACAGGCAAACAAGCCAATGAGCAACAATACGAGGCTGCCGGTTACCCGGTACTGCGACAGCGAATTCAGCATACGGACCGACACCCCGTCTGAATTCGCGGCAATTCCGCCATTAACCGCATGAAACCGCCGGTTCAGCAGACCTTGCCAAACCTGAACTGCCGGTTGTTTCGCTGCTCATACCGTTAACCACTCCCGGTGACGCCGTCACGAATAATGTACGCTAGACTTCATCCATACCCGACAAACTGCGTGGGGTAAAGGCGAGAATCGTGACGCAATTCGCAGATCGCGTCACTTCAGGTGAACGAACCCGCAACGACGCGGATGGATATTCCCGGGAAACGCTATGTCGGTAAAACTTCTCAGCGAAAGCATGGACGCAACGATGACGGACGACGACCAGTTGCGCATCGATCGCGTACTGTCGTTCTGGTTTCAGGAACAGGAGCTCAGCGCACCGCAAATCGATGCGCGCATGGATACCTGGTTTGGTGAGAACCCCGCTTTCGATCATGAAATAGAAAGAGTATTTTCCGGCGATATCGAGCGCGCATCCGACGGCAAGCTGCAGCATTGGGCCGAGCAACCGCGCGGCCGGCTTGCGCTGATCATTTTGCTTGATCAGTTTCGCCGCAACATTTATCGGGGAACAGCAAAGGCGTTCGATATGGACAAGCGGGCCCTCAAGCTGTGTGTCGAGGGTGCCATGCAAAACATGGACAAGAAACTGACCCCGATAGAACGCGTGTTTTTCTACATGCCGTTGCAGCATGCTGAATCACGCCGGGTTCAGGAAAAGTCCATCCAGATATACCAACGGCTGGCGAAGTCGGTGTCCGCTACTTACCGCGAAACTTTCGAAACCATCCTCCAGTTCGCCGAACTGCACCGCGATATCATTGCGCAGTACGGTCGTTTTCCGCACCGCAATCAGCTACTGGGCCGGCCGAACACCAAAGAAGAAGACGAATACCTGTCGGGTGAGGACACGCCCGATTTCGGTCAGTCCTGAGCTCGCTGAGTGTGCAAACCGCGCAGTGACACGCGGTTGAAGCGCACTCCCAGTAGCACGGCTGCAACGGTCAGGCCCAGCACAAATCCTGCCCAGATCCAGTTCGGCGCCGCCTGCAAAGGCACGGCCGCAACGTAGGCCAGCGGAAACGCCAGCACCCAGTACGAAAACATATTTATCAGCATGGGAGTGCGTGTGTCTTTGTACCCCCGTAGTGCTGCCGCCGCACCGATTTGCAGACCATCAGCGACCTGAAAAGCGGCGGCCATCAGCAACAAGCTGATGGCAATGACGCGCACGGCTTCATCGGTGGTGTACAGGCTGACCACCTGTTCACGAAATATCAGCAGGACGCTGGCTGACAAGGCCATGAACGCGCCGCACATGATAATGCCCACAACCCCGGCGAAACGTGCGCCGGCCATGTTGGAGCCGCCGATGGCGTGGCCTATTCGTATGGTCAGTGCCGAGCTCAGTGCCAGCGGCACCATGAACATCGTCGAGGCGAAATTAAGGGCGATCTGATGTGCCGCGGTGATGTCGACACCACGCGTCCCCATCAATATGGAGACCACGGAGAACAAGCCGGCTTCGGCCGAAATCGTAATGGCTATCGGCCAGCCCAGGGCAATGATCTCGCGAAACACCTCCGGTCGCAGCCGGTAGAAGCGTTGATGAATTTCCAGCGACCGGTAAACCGGGTGCAGCAGCATGTAGGCCCCGAGCACGAACATGATCAACCACATGGTGACCGCACTTGCGACACCGGCGCCTACCGCCCCCATTGCGGGAGCACCCAGGTTGCCGAACATGAGTACCCAGTTCAGAAACACGTTGCAGACCAGCGCCAGTAGCGAGGTATACATGATCGGTCGCGTGCGACCGACGCCCTCGGTGGTGAAACGGAAAGCGAAAAAGGCACTGATTGCCGGAGCGCCCCAGACGATGGCCAACAGGTAGTCAAGCGTCAGCGCACGAAATTCGAGATCAATACCGACGAACGACAGCACCGGTGCAGCAAGAAAATGCGCGAGCGCGATCAGAGTTGAACCCAGCAGCAACGACAACCAGAGGCCGTGCCGAGTGTAACGACCGATCAGTGCTGGCTGACCGGAACCGAAATAGCGCGCGGCGATAGGCGATATCGCCATCATGAGCCCCAGCATCAGGGTCATACCGAGGAACCAGACACTGGCCCCGACCGCCACTGCCGCGAGCGACTTTGCCCCGAGCTGTCCGGCCATGACAGCGTCGGCGAACTGCATGCCCGCGACGGCGAGATTGTTGACGATCAACGGACCCGCCAGACGAAACAGTGCGGTCGCCTCTGTGCACCAGTTCTTGCTGGAGGTGAAGATAGTCATCGTGATTTACTGCCGGATTTTTCGGCGACTCTAGCATGCGTCGCTGACGATTCCTTGGTCCATGGTGTAAAGTGCCGTTTATCGCAACTACGGTGCCTACAGGAAGGGAGAAGAGCGATGCTTCATGACGGTCAAGCCAGGCGCGTTGCCATTATCGGCGGACTGCGAATTCCCTTCTGCCGCGCGCACACTGCGTATTCCTCGTGCTCCAATCAGGACATGATGACGGCAACACTTGCCGCGCTCGTCGAGAAATACGACCTGAAAGGCCAGACGCTCGGTGATGTTGCACTCGGCGCGGTTATCAAGCACTCGAAAGACTGGAACCTTGCTCGTGAATGCGTGATTGGCTCCGGCTTGTCCTTGCGTACTCCGGGTGTTGATTTGCAGCGCGCCTGCGGCACCAGCATCGAGGCCTGCATCCAGATCGCCAACAAGATCTCGCTCGGCCAGATAGAAGCGGGCATTGCGGGTGGTACCGACTCGATCAGCGATGCGCCGATCGTGTACCCGGACGACTATCGCGCGATCCTGATGGAAGTATTCCGTGCACGCAGCCTCGGAGGCCGGCTCAAGCCCTGGCTCAAGCTGCGGCCACGGCATTTCAAACCTCAGCTGCCGGGCGTGGTTGAGCCGCGCACCAATTTATCGATGGGCGAGAGCACCGAGCTTACGGCCAAGGAGTTCGGCGTAACCCGTGAGCAGCAGGATCAACTTGCTCTCGCGAGCCACCTCAAAGCCGCCGCCGCTTACGACGCCGGCTTCTACGACGATCTCATCGTGCCGTTTCAGGGCACCAGGGAAGACAACAACATCCGTCGTGACACAAGCTACGACAAACTCGCCAAACTGAAGCCGGTATTCGATCGCTCCAGCGCAGGCACCATGACAGCGGGCAACAGTACGCCGCTCACCGACGGTGCCGGCGCGGTATTGCTGGCATCGGAACAATGGGCGCGCTCGAAAAACCTGCCGGTCAGTGCATGGCTGACATTCTGCAAGGTCTCGGCCGTCGACTTCATCAACACCGACGGCTTGCTGCTGGCACCTGCCTTTGCGGTTTCAGACATGCTTAAGGACGCCAAACTGACCTTGCAGGATTTTGACTTCTACGAAATCCATGAGGCCTTTGCCGCACAGACCCTCGCCACCATGCAGGCCTGGCAGTCAGCCGACTTCTGCCGAGACAAACTCGGGCGGCAGGAACCCATGGGCACCATTGAAATCGACAAACTCAATGTCAAGGGTGGCAGCCTCGCCATCGGCCACCCGTTCGCCGCAACCGGCGCACGGGTGATCAGCACCATGGCCAAATTGCTGAGCGAAAAAGGCTCGGGCCGCGGCCTCGTTTCAGTTTGCACAGCCGGTGGCATGGGCGTCACGGCGATCCTCGAAGCCGCCTGATCCGCAGCCAACGCACATCGGGCACGCCGGCATACTGCCCGGCAGAAGACCAGGTGCAACGGCGTTGCACGACTTGAAGGGGCGCAGATGGGGGATCTCAGCCAGATACTGGCATCGATTAATGCCGTACTTTGGAATGAAACCTGGCTGTTTGTTATCGCCGGCACAGGTGTACTGTTTACTGTCTGGAGCGGTTTCTGCCAGTACCGGGTGCTGCGCCACGCGCCCGCCGTGGTACGCGGCGTCTACGACGACCCGAAAGACCCGGGCGCGATCAATCATTTTCAGGCGCTGTCTGCCGCACTCTCGGGCACCGTCGGTCTCGGCAACATCGGCGGTGTTGCCCTCGCAATAGCACTCGGCGGCCCGGGCGCGATCTTCTGGATGTGGATCGTCGCGATCCTCGGCATGGCGATCAAGCTGACGGAAGTCACACTGTCGATGCTCTACCGCAATACCGACGACCCGGACAATCCGCACGGCGGACCGATGTGGGTCGCGGACCGCGCTTTGAAACGCATGAAGCCGGAGCTCGCGTGGCTCGGCAAATTTCTCGCCGTGATGTTCTCGATCTGCGTGATGATGTCGGCATCGACCGGCGGCAATATGTTCCAGGCATGGAACGTCGCCGATGTCACCGGCCAGTACTTCGGCGTAGCGGGCTGGATCAGCGGGGCTCTGCTGACAATCATCGTCGCGGGCGTACTGCTCGGCGGCATCCGCCGCATTGGCCGGGTGACCGGCGTGCTGGTACCGGTCATGGTGTTCTTCTATATAGTCGCCGGCATCTGGGTACTGGCCGTCAACATCAGCGAAGTGCCGGGCATGTTGTTGCTGATTATCACTTCCGCGTTTACCCCTACCGAGGCCAGTGGCGCCTTCATCGGCGGCACCGTCGCCTCGGCATTCCTGTTTGGTATGAAGCGGGCGATCTTCTCCAACGAAGCCGGTCAGGGTGGCTCGGCTATCGCTCACTCTGCAGCCAAGACCGACGAACCGGTGCGCGAGGGCATTGTCGCCGGACTCGAACCGTTCATCGACACGCTCGTCGTTTGCACTTTTACCGCGCTCATCATCCTGTCCACCGGCGTATGGAACCGGGCTCCGGACGCAGTGTTCGAGACCCCGCCGGTGCCGAACCGGAGCGATGCGGGCTGGGTCTACAGCACAACGGCCTTGCCGGGCACCGACTGGCGGGATGGCGAGCCGGTCATGATGGTGGTCGTGGCGGATGCCAACAGTGCGACCGGTCACAGCCGGCATCGGCTGTCCGGCTCCGTGCAGCAAACAACAGACGGCTACGTCGCGATCTGGAACCCTCTGGCAAGCGAAATCCCACCGCGTATTGCAGAGGGCGGCCTGTACCGCGATTACGTCGGCGCGACATTGACCGCGAAGGCCTTCGACACCGTGACGCCCGGACTCGGCAAGTGGCTGATTACCATTGGCTCGTGGTTGTTCGCGGTATCCACGATCATCGCCTGGGGCTATTACGGCGAACAGGGCGCGGTGCACCTCGCCGGTCGGCGCGGCGTATTGCCGTTTCGGCTGTTCTATTGCTCGCTCGTGTTCATCGCCACGCTCGGTCACATTCAAACCAGCGCAGATCTCGACAACCTGACCGGCATCGGCCTCGGTGTCATCATCTACGCCAACCTGCCGATCCTGTGGATCTTTGGTTATCAGGCAATGCGTGCCTACCGCGAATACATTGGCAGGCTGCAGCGCGGCGAGATGGGTCCCGACCACCCGCCACCGTCACTGGATGACCTGCTGAGTGGTCGCGACGTTCGGCAGTAAAAGCCCGTCTCAGATATCGACGACCGTCGTTGCGCCTGTTTCGATAGTAAAGTTTTGCGGTGCAGAGAAAGCAATGTCTTCGTCGCTACCCGCAATATCGTCGCTGGCCTGACAGGTAAAGGCAGCCGTGTATTCGCCAGGCGGCAAAAACATCACTTGATAAACATAGTCGCCGTTGATGTCTTGCCGCACGGTCGCTGTAGCCAACGGCGGCATCGTTGGATCATCGATGTCGCCTGGGGTGACACCGTTACCACTGTATACGTACACCGAGTTGCCGGTATCGGCTGCCAGATCGTTGCTACAGGCCGCGTCCTGAACAAGTGCCGTGGCAACGACACCCTCAAGGTCGCCGTAAACAGCGCGATCGGTTACGCGCAAAGCCGGACGTAAATGCAATCCGGGCTGACCAACCGGATTGGCAAGTGCCTTGCGCAGATCCCAGTCAATTACGAGGTCGGTACTGCCACCGGCAAGTACCGTGAAACCGCTAACGAGGCGCAACCCGTTCTGGCTCCCGCTCGGTACACGCAATTCAACCTGTCCGGTGGGCAGCACGGCATACGAGTCGAAAACATTGTCAAATTCAGCATTGACTGCCAGCCGTACCCAGTTATAGACGCCAGCTGGTAATACGGTCTCCGGTAGCAATTCGGCCGTTGTGCCGTTCGTCAACGTCAGCAAGTCAAAGTCCTTGGGCTGGTCGAATACGATCTCGATCTCATCGCCGGACTCGGGCTTCAAGGTCACGCCGGTAAACTGCACATTGACTTCGAGGACGTCGTCAACGGGTGCATCGGTAATGCCAATGGCCAGCGTACCCTCACTCGCGCCCGCCAGCCCGGAGCCACTACCGCCACCGCACGCTGACAGCGCAAACGCCCCACATACTATAAAGCGGCGAAAGGTCTTAGTGTCCATGGGTAACTCCGTTATTCAGTATTCCAAAACACGGAACGTACAGGGGCAGCCGTTGCGGCGCGACTGTCGCAGTGTTGCGACCCGTTTAAAATCAGAAACTTATCACTGAATACTGGCCTCTTTCAGCCAGCGGCGAAGGGCGGTCTCGACCCGCTCATGCGCACGTTTCGCGATTACTCCGGACAATTCAATGCCGGCGAGATGGGTCCCGACCACCCGCCAACGTCACTGGATGACCTGCTGAGTGGTCGCGACGTTCGCTAGCAACGCTTTACTGGTTACTGCGCCGCGTGGCCCGCTGTATGCGCTCAATGGCGCGCTCAAGTTTCTCCTTTGCCTGACTGGTGATGTTGCCGTCGCGGTATTCTTTGACGACGAACGTTTCGATACGCTCCATCATGCGATCAAGGTCCGCTTCCGTTTCACCCGCTTTCTGCGGCTCATCGAGGCGATCGATGGCACCGAACAGATTGATCCAGCGCTCACTGCGTTTGCCGTATCGCAGTAAGTCGTAAAACTCGGTGCCCGGTTCCTTGCGACCCGACAGCAGGCTGATAACGCCGGCGACCAGCGACAACGGCACCAGGGCGAAATCGCGAAGGCCATCGACGATCAATTTCAACTGCAACAGGCCAATGTCGCGTAGCAGCTGCAGCTTTCCGGGTTTGTACGCTTCAGGTGCCACCGGATTGTTTTCACTCATAATCACCCCCTGCCAGTTGGCTCAGCATGGTAAGCCATCGGTGGCGCCGAATGCAGCATTTTAGTATTGTCCGTCAACGACTTGCGCTAGCACGCACCGGAAGAACAGCACGATGCCGAGATACCTGGCTACACCCGCTTACGCGCACGGCGCACCGCACAGATCGGGCGTACTGCTCGTCAATCTCGGCACGCCTGACGCGCCGACCACGGCCGCGGTTCGGCGCTACCTCAGGCAATTTCTGTCCGACCCGAGGGTGGTCGAAGTACCGCGTGCACTTTGGTGGCTCATACTCAACGGCTACATCCTGCGTACCCGGCCGGCCAAATCGGCGGCGGCTTACAAAAAGATCTGGACGGATCGCGGCTCACCATTGCTTTTGCATTGTCAGGACATTGCAGCAGGCGTGGCAGAAAAGCTGGCTGGCAGTCTGTCGCAGTCTGTGCCCGTGGAACTGGCGATGTCCTACGGCGAGCCGTCCATAGCATCAGCCCTCAAGCGACTGCACGAACAACACGTACGGCGCATCGTTGTGCTGCCCCTGTACCCGCAGTACTCCAATACAACCACAGGGTCGGTATTCGCCGATGTCAGCACCCTGCTGTCGGGCCGGCGCTGGGTACCCGAGTTACGTTTTATCAATCACTACCATGACGCCACCGGCTATATCACGGCACTCGCGGACAGTATTCGGGACTACCGCGCGCGTGAGGGTGCGGGCCGGCACCTGTTGTTTTCGTTTCACGGACTTCCGCAACGCATGCTGCTGGATGGCGACCCCTATCATTGTCAGTGTCAGAAGACGGCCCGGCTGGTTGCCAGTGCGCTCGAGCTGGATGACTCCGAATGGACGGTCGGGTTCCAGTCCAGAGTGGGCCGCGAGCCGTGGTTGCAGCCCTACACGGATGAATTGCTCAGGCGTTGGGGCAAAGACGGGTATGGCGACATTGATGTCGTTTGCCCGGGCTTCTCCGCGGATTGCCTGGAAACTCTGGAAGAAATTTCTTTGCAGAACGCCGAACTGTACGCTGCAGCCGGCGGCGGCCAGCTGCGCTACATTCCGGCACTGAATGCACGGGATGATCACATCGCATTCCTGAGTGAATTGCTCCTGAACACGATGGGTGGCTGGCCGGAAGCCTCTTCGGCAGACGCAGCAACCCTCGCCAATGATCATGAAAAAAGCCGTACGCGCGCCCGCGCAATGGGAGCGAAGACATGAAAATAACCTGTCAGGTTGATGCTTGAGCGCTGGCTCGAAATCAGTGTTCACTCCAGCGATATTCTGGAATCGCTGAGCTTTTACAGGGCGCTCGGCTTTACTGAATTGCAATCCGGCGACGTCTGGCCACACCCATATGCCGTCGTCAGCGACGGCGATCTCGTCATCGGCTTGCACGAGCGAGAGTTTGCTTCACCCACCCTGACGTTCGTGCAGCCCGAGCTGGGTCGGCATGCGCGCGCCATGAGTGATCACGGCTTCGAATTCTCGCTCATGCACCTTGATGCAGACGTTTTCAATGAACTGCAATTCATGGACCACGACGGGCACAACATTGCGTTGCTCGAAGCGCGTACCTTTTCCCAGTCTGAAGATAGCTGCAAAGACTCTGCCTGCGGCCGCTTTTTCGAACTGACATTACCGACCCGGGATGCCGTACAGGCCGGCCGTTTCTGGGCGCCGCTCGCGCCACACGTCGAGCGCTTGCGCGAAGAGCCAACGACTCATATGCGCTTCGATGCCGGCGGACTGCCACTCGGTGTCAGTGAGAGCATCGCCCTCGACAAGCCGGCCATTTGCTTCAAATGGTCGGACCCGCAGACTATCGCCGACCTTGTCGAACGCTTTGGATTCCGGTGGCAGAAGTTTCCGGGGTTTGAAGGCGCGTTCGGCGTACTGGTGGCACCGGAGGGCACGCGGCTATACCTTTTCGACGAAGACTTTCTGGGTGAGCCTTATCTCGTGTCCGAGGAAGACGCAGCGCCTTAACCGGCCTGAGCCGCTGCCCGGGCCGCGGCGACTGCGAGCCGGCGAGTCATCAGCGAAGGTCGGCGACCCGCTCGGCCTGACGGCGCAAAGCCATGCCGAAGTTGACGCTGTCGAACAACGCGTTGATTGCCCCGAGTTTCGGTGCTTGCGGTCGTAGTCCGTAAGCCGGATTGGTCACCGGTGCATCACAGGCAATACCGGTAAGCTGCCGCGCCAGCATGGCCGCCGGACGGTGCATTTCCAGCTTGGCACCAAGCGTCTTGGCGCCGCGGACCGTCACCTCGTGCACACTGTCGAGGTTGGCGTATATACCCTGCAATGAACCGAAATGCTGCAACAACGCAGCGGCGGTCTTTTTGCCAACACCGGGCACACCCGGAATGTTGTCAACAGCGTCCCCTGCCAAGGCCAGGAAATCGGCGATTTGTTCCGGCCAGACGCCGAAGACCTCCGGAATCTGCTCGTAGCGCAGCTGGCCTTTGCCAGCGAAATCCCAGAACACGTCCTGCCGGGAAATAAGCTGCGCCAGATCCTTGTCACGACTGACGATGGTTGAAGGGATTCCTTGTTCGCGGCCGCTGGTGACCAGCGTGCCGATCAGATCGTCCGCCTCGTAGCCCGGCTGCGCGTACTCAAGTATCCCCATGGCCCGGGCGTACTGCCGGCACAAGTCGAACTGACGTTTCAGTTCCGGCGGTGCCGGGTCGCGATTGGCTTTGTAATTGGGGTAGATCTCGGTACGAAAGGAACCGCTGAGGCTTTCATCAAACAACACGGCAACGTACTCCGGACGCACGCGCTCCATGAAGTCGCCGAGAAACCGGCAGAAGCCGTAGAACGCATTCACCGGGTTGCCATCATCGTCCAGCATGTCATCCGGCATGGAAAACCACGCGCGGAAGACGTACACACTACCGTCTATCAGGTACTGCATTCGATGTCCGAGTACTCAACGTGCTCCGGCTCGTCAAAAATGGTGACCCCTTCGGACAAGTGGCCCGAGAGACGTGCGTGCAGCGGACTTGATCGCGGAATGTGCGCCAGCAGGTACTGCATCTGGTCAATCAGCACGCGGCGCCCTTTCAAATAGATGTACTCGGCATAAGTCGGGGTGAACGGTACCGCAATGAGCTGCATTCCTGCCTGCTCCGGCGTATTGCCACCTTTGTGATTGTTGCAACGCCGACAGGCGGTAGCGACGTTGTTCCAGACATCCAGGCCGCCCTGCGACAACGGCGTTATGTGATCCCGCGTGAGCTCGCGGGTCGGAAATCGCAGTGCGCAGTACAGGCAAAGATTCGCATCACGCTTGAACAGGGTGCGGTTATTCAAGGGTGGCGTATATTGCTCGTGCACATAGGCATGACCCTGGCTGGTGCCGTGGGTCGCAATGATCGAGCTGACATCAACGCGACTCCGGCGGCCGGTCAGGGCGCTGCAACCGCCGCAAACCGTGTAGAGGTGAATTCCACAGGCATAGGCCACCTGCTCGGTGTGATACAACCTGACCGCCTCGCGGTAGTCGATCCACTCGAGTGGCATTCCCGACACATCGGTTCGCAGAACCTGCTGGGAAATATCTGACGCGGCACCTGACAACATCAATCGGAACCTCTTCGACTATGCACAGAGCGTAGCCTAGTTTGCAGTACGCAGAACAAAAATCAAACCTTTGGACAGAGTTTGCGATTGTTCACCGCTATGTCATTATGCTGGCGCGGTATAGCACGGCGATTGGTGTGTGACAGCGCAGCCCGTGCAGCCCCTGGCTAAGCTCCGCAACATATCTGACAATTCGAATAAAACCTCGATAATTCATGGACAAACACCCGCTGGAGATTAACGATGCCGCTAACCGTTGGCGTGCTGAAAGAAGCGCTTGAGGGAGAAACCCGCGTCGCCCTGACGCCGGAGATAACCGCAAAACTGCAAAAGCTTGGCGTGTCGGTGATCATGGAGCGCGGCGCTGGTGAAGGCTCGCAACTCCTCGATGAAGAATACGCCGGCGTGACACTAGGCGATGCCGCTGAGGTACTCGCGGGTTGCGAACTGTTGTTTACGGTACAGCCGCCAGCTGCGGCGATCGTCGACAAGCTCAAGGATGGCGCCACCGTTGCCGGCATCATGCACGGCCACAACAATCCCGAGCTTGTTGCCGCATTAACCCGCAAGAACCTGACCGGGTTTGCCATGGAGCTCATACCGCGCATTTCCCGGGCGCAGAGCATGGACGTGCTGTCATCGCAGGCAGCCGCCGCCGGCTATCAATCGGTGTTGATTGCCGCCATGACACTCGACAAATTTTTCCCGATGCTCACCACTGCCGCCGGCACCATTCGCCCGGCGCAGGTATTGATCATCGGCGCGGGCGTCGCCGGCCTGCAGGCAATTGCTACCGCGAAACGGCTCGGCGCTGTCGTCAAAGCGTACGACGTACGCAGCGCGACCAAAGAACAGATTCAATCACTCGGTGCCAAGTTCGTGGAAACGGGCGTGTCGGCCGATGGCGAAGGCGGCTATGCCCGCGAGCTGACCGAGGAGGAAAAGGCGCAGCAGCAGGCGGCACTCGAGAAGGAAATATCGGTCTCGGACGTTGTCATATCCACCGCCGCCATACCGGGCCGGCCAGCGCCCCGCATTATTTCAGCCGCCGCTGTAGCGGCCATGAAGCCGGGCGCCGTCATTGTCGATCTGGCGGCCGAAACCGGCGGCAACTGCGAGCTGACAGTCGCTGGCGAAACCGTCGTCAAGCACAAGGTCAAGATAGTCGGTCCGACCAACCTCGCGGCCAAACTCGGGCGTCATGCCAGTGAAATGTACGCCCGCAACCTGTTCAACTTCATTTCACCGGCAATCAAAGACGGTGAATTGAACCTTGACTGGGACGACGAAGTGTTCGCCAAGTCGGCGCTGACCCGCGATGGCAAAATCACCCACGAACCGACCCGCGCACAACTTGAAGGGGGAGCGGCCTGATGATCGACGGATTTATCGCACTCTATATATTCATGCTGGCCGCGTTTGTCGGCCATGAAGTCATCGGACGCGTTCCCGTGATCCTGCATACACCATTGATGTCCGGCTCGAACTTCGTGCACGGCATCGTGCTGGTCGGCGCCATGGTGGCACTCGGCCGGGCGGATACCACGCTCGAACTCAGCATCGGCTTTATCGGCGTTGCGCTGGCCGCAGGCAATGCCGTTGGTGGCTACGTCGTCACCGAGCGCATGCTCGAAATGTTCAAGAGCAGCAAGGGAGATAAGAAATGACAGACGTTATTTCTGTGCGCGGCCTGATTGAGGCCAGTTATTTCCTTGCGGCCATTCTGTTCATTTTCGGTCTGAAGCGGATGAGTTCGCCGACAACCGCCCGTACCGGCATCGTCTGGGCCGGCGCTGGCATGGTGGTCGCGACACTCATTACCTTCCTCTACCCGGGTATGCAGAATTACGGCCTCATGACCGTGGCCATAGCACTCGGCGGCATCCTCGCGTGGATCAGCGGCAAACGGGTTGCAATGACCGACATGCCACAGATGATCGCGCTCTATAACGGCATGGGTGGCGGCGCGGCCGCGGCTATTGCCGCTGTTGAGCTGTTTGGCGGCGAAGATCACGGCATGACCTTCGGCGTACTGGCGGTACTCGGTGGCCTGATCGGCGCCGTATCGTTCAGCGGCAGTCTCATTGCGTTCGCCAAACTGCAAGGCCTGATGAAGAGTACCGTGCGCTTCAAAGGACAGCAGGTATTCAATCTGCTGTTACTGGTCGGCACATTGGCGGTGGCAGGCTACATTGCAGTTGCGCATGCCGGCATCAGTATCGTCACCGTGTTCTTCGTGCTCGCACTGATACTGGGCATCACGATGACGCTGCCGATCGGCGGCGCGGACATGCCGGTGGTCATTTCCCTGTACAACGCCCTGACCGGCCTCGCGGTTGCCTTCGAAGGCTTCGTACTACAAAACGCCGCCATGATTATTGCCGGTACAGTGGTCGGTGCGGCCGGCAGTCTGCTAACGCAATTGATGGCCAAGGCAATGAACCGTTCGCTGGCAAACGTCTTGTTCTCCGGCTTTGGTGACACGGCGGCGGCCGCCGCCGGTGACGATACCGCCGGTGGCAGCATGAAGCCGATCGAGGCATCCGACGTGGGCGTGATGATGGCCTTTGCGAACAAAGTACTGATCGTCCCGGGCTATGGCATGGCCGTAGCTCAGGCGCAGCACAAGGTCTGGGAGCTGACACAACTCCTGATTGATCGCGGCGTCGATGTGAAGTTCGCGATCCACCCTGTTGCGGGCCGGATGCCGGGACACATGAACGTACTCCTCGCCGAGGCCGGCGTGCCTTACGACATCATTTACGATGAAACCGAGATCAACGCGGAGTTTGCAACCGCCGATGTCGCGCTGGTCATCGGCGCGAACGACGTCGTAAACCCGGTGGCGCGCACGGACCCGTCCAGCCCGATTTACGGCATGCCCATCCTGAACGCCGATAAGGCCAAGAACGTTATCGTGATCAAACGCGGTCAGGGTGCAGGCTTCTCCGGTATCGAAAATGCGCTGTTCTTCCTGGATCAGACGCGCATGTTGTACGGCGACGGTCAGGCGATGACCTCGGAACTGATCAGCTCCGTCAAATCGCTGTAAGAAAATGAACGCATGACGGGAACCGCGAGGTTCCCGTCATGCGTTCAGACCTACGGTTCGTCCCGCTCGCGACGATCCCGCACCTTCTGCCGGCGTTCTGCTCGCTGGCGCAATCGCTCCCGAACCGCCGTGCGCTGCTCCGGCGTCATGTTCTTGAAACGCTCGCGCAGGGCTTCCCGTCGTTCCGGATCCATATTGCGAAACCGCTGAAAGTTGTGCCGGATCCGCGCTTTCTCGTCTTGCGGCAAACGTGCGAATTCCAGGTAACGATCACGTATGGTCGCGCGTTCTTCATCGCTCAGGTCTTGCCACTGACTGAAACGATTCCGCACCGCCTGCCGTTCATCCGCTGACATCTGCGACCAGCGTACCGCACCCGCGGCCAATCGATTGCGACGCTCGTCGTCCAGCGAGTCCCATTCATCGGCAAACCTCGCCAGCACCGTTTGCTGCTGCTTACTCAAGTTTTCCCAGGCGGGTGCGCTCTCCTGCGCCCACACCGGCGATTGCAATAATCCCGCGATGAGGCCGCACAACAGCACTCCTGAAAAGCTCTTAACGTTCATGTTCCGACTCCTGCGATTCGTCATCTTTCGACTCGGGATCGCTATCTGCATTTTCCGCTTCGGCAGGCGCCCGGTCCCCGCTCTGCAACAGGACCCAATCGGCTTCCGTCTCTGCCCAACTGCCGAGATATTCCAGCAACTCCGCTTCCGGTAACTCGTCCGTCGCCAACACCGGCACCGCAACAAGCAGTCCGCAGCAAAGCGCTGTTGCAATGCTCCGACGTCGTTCAGCCAACGTGTCCACCGGAAATCACGCTCTCGTCCAGCCAACTGTAGAACTCGAGGTCCTCCAGCAATTCCAGACTGTCCGTGTCCAGCAATATTTCGAAATCCGCGGTCGCCGCTGGCGGCACGTAGGCCGTATCCAGATCCTCTGCCGACCAGAGCATGGCTCCCGCGATGGCGGCGACGGCAACGGATGCGGCCGCCGGGACCCAGTACGTTCGCGGCGTTTTCCGCGAGGCCTGGGACATGGCCTTCTGCCGAGCCCGATTCAGTCGCGAACGTGACTGCCCGTCCAGTGTCTGCACGCTGGTATCGAACAATGCCGCAGCGCGTTCGCTGAATCGCTCGTCGTGCGCGTCCATTGCCTGCTTATCCTGCTTGATCATTGCCAGTGTTCTCCCAGCCGCGCACGCAAGGCATGCACGGCACGTGAATAGTGCGTCTTCACACTGCCTTCGCTGCAACCCATAGCCATGGCGGTTGCAGCCACATCCAGGCCTTCGAAGGTACGTAACATGAAGGCCTCTCTCTGCCTTGCCGGCAACTCGCGCAACGCCGCTTCCAACGATTGCATCGCGGCGGCGTTGTCCAGTTGTTCCTCAGGCGTCCGGCCTGCAGGGTCCGGTGCCGCGGCAACCGGATCAAACTCGTCAGCCGGATCCCGACGACCGAAGAACACCATGACGCGTTGCTTCACAACTCTGCGTCTATGCCAGTCGCGGATACCGTTCTGCAGTATCCGGTAGAACAGCGGTGGCCACTCCGGCGGCGGGCGGTTGGGATAAACCCGCGCCAGTTTGATCATCGCGTCCTGCACGAGATCGAGTGCGTCATCGCGATCCCGCAGCGAGATTTCCGCAATACGCAGCGCACGCCCTTCGACGTCTTGCAAAAAACCGTTCAATTCGCGCTCTTGTGACAGTGACCCGTCTCCGCTCAGCGTTGCAGCGACAGACGATACCGCACATCCGCGCGTGCCGGTGCTCATCGCCGCCTGGTCACGGTCTGTCTCCCGGCGCTTGCCCCTGTTACTTTCATCAACACTCCCTGATGATGTCTAATACATCGGCTTGCGACTTAACTAACGCACTTTGCTGCGCGCGGTTGACACGCTCGTCGACGTTTTTCCCTCTCCACACCCGACTTCCTCCAGCGGTTGTTTCATCAATGACTTACACCACGACAATCGCCAACACTGCCGGCCACAGCAGCTTATGAGCCCGCCGCCGGTCCTCAAAGTCGCGGTCAACGTGCCGCTGTCCCGCTTGTTTGACTACCTGCCACCCAAGGGCGTGGACCCGGCGCGGTTGCAGGCGGGTGTGCGGGTTACCGTGCCATTTGGCCGCCAGCAGCAGTCGGCAGTCGTGATGGAAGTTGCCGACAGCAGCGAGCTGCCCCACTCGAAGCTGAAGCGGGCCCTTGCACTGCAGGATGAGGAAACGCTGCTGGGCGCGGACGACCTGTGGTTGATCCGTTTCACGAGCGAGTACTACCACCACCCGGTTGGCGAGGTCGTTGCCGCCGCTTTGCCAACGCTGTTGCGCCAGGCACGGCCACTGATCCCGACGACAGAGCAGGTCGTGCTGACCCCGGCGGGACGCAATGCGAGTGACGCTGTTTTGTCGCGACGAGCACCGAAACAAGCCGAACTGCTCGACGCGCTGCTACGCCGCGGCAAAGCCACGGTCAGCGAACTGGACGAACGCCTGCCGCAGTGGCGGCGCAGCCGCAAAGCCTTGCTCGACAAAGGCTGGATACAGATCGACGAAATTGCCGATGTGCCACCCCCGCCCGGCCGGGAAGCGGCCGAACCCGGTCCCGAACTGAACCGCGAACAACGCGCGGTGCTGGCCGACATGCGCAGTCATGCCGACTTCCGCGTCACCGTGCTCGACGGCGTTACCGGCAGCGGCAAGACCGAAGTCTATTTGCACCGCATGCAGGACGTCCTCGCACAGGACAAACAGGTGCTGATCCTGGTACCCGAGATTGGCCTGACGCCGCAGTTCGTGCGCCGCCTGCGCCGTCGCCTGGGTATCGAGCCTCTGCTGCTGCATTCTTCACTGACGGACAATGAGCGGCTGAATGCCTGGCGCATGGCCCGGGACGGCAGTGCGCCGCTGCTGTTGGGCACCCGTTCCGCCATTTTCACGCCGCTGGCCCGCCCCGGCCTGATCGTCGTCGACGAAGAACACGACAGCTCCTACAAACAGCAGGAAGGTTTGCGCTATTCCGCGCGCGACCTCGCGGTTGCGCGAGCCAAGCAGTTGAATATCCCGGTTATTCTCGGCAGTGCCACGCCGTCGCTGGAAACCCTGCAACGCTGCCGCCAGGCCGCGTACCGGCACCAGGTACTGTCGCAGCGGGCAGGCAACGCCGCGCCGCCGTTGTTGCGGCTCGTGGACCTTGCGCGCTACCCCAGCAATGACGGCCTGTCCGACCCGTTATTGCGCGCGCTCGACAAACACCTGGGCGAAAACGGGCAGGCATTGATCTTTCTCAATCGTCGCGGCTTCGCACCAACCTTGATTTGCGGCGGCTGCGGCAAGATCGCCGAGTGCAACCGCTGCGACGCCCGTATGACCGTGCACGCGGCCCGCAATGCACTGCATTGCCACCACTGCGGCGCGCGCCGGGCGCTGGATGCCAGTTGCAGCGATTGCGGCAGCGCCTGTCGCCCGCTCGGTCAGGGTACGGAACGCATTGAAGGCGTGCTGGCCGCGCGCTACGGCGACGAGTCGGTGACCCGCATAGACAGTGACAGTACGCGGCTGAAAGGCACGATGGACAAAGCACTGGCGCGTGCCACCAGTGGCGATGCCCGCATACTGGTTGGCACGCAGATGCTCTCCAAAGGCCACCACTTTCCGAAGTTGACGCTGGTCGGCGTCGTCAATGCCGATCAAGGCCTGTTCAGCACCGACTTTCGTGGCGGCGAACGCCTTGCACAAAGCCTCACCCAGGTTGCCGGGCGTGCCGGCCGGGAACGTCGCCAGGGTGAAGTCATCATCCAAACCGCATTTGCCAGCCACCCGTTCTGGAACCGTTTGCTGTCCGGCGGCTACGCTGATGTGGCGGACTACTCTCTGGCCGAACGGGAAGCCGCCGCCTGGCCGCCGTACTCGCGCCTGGCGCTGATCCGGGCGTCGGCCATGCAGCGTGATCATACTCACGAGTTTCTCAACGCGGCACGCAACAAGGCCGAGCAACTCGGTTTCGACCAGGTGCGGTTGCTGGGGCCAGTCAGCGCACCGATGGAACGCCGCGCCGGCCGCTACCGTGCTCAGCTGCTCTTGCAGAGCGGTAGCCGGCAGGCGTTGCACGGCTTGCTCGACGCCCTGGTTCTGGCACTGGAGTCGAGTAAATCGGGGCGTCGCGTTCGTTGGTCGGTGGACGTGGACCCGGTGGAGCTGTTTTAAAAGCACTGACAACCGCGGTTGTACCGGTACAGTGGAATTTAGCCGACCGGCGTCACTTTTCGATCCAGCCGCGTTAGAATCGCTGCCTCGCCGCGATCTCGCGACCCTTTCTCTGTTCGGACTCAGACTTTGAAAAGCAGTATTGCAGAACTACTAGAGCAGGCACTGGCTGCCATGCCTGAACTTGATGATGCGCCTGAATTCGCCTCTCTCAGCACGACCGTGGAACGCACCCGCGATCCTCGCCACGGTGATTTCGCCAGCAATATCGCGATGCGTTTGGCGAAAGCCGCCGGTCGCAATCCGCGCGAACTGGCGGCGGCGATCATTGAGCGCCTGCCTGCCAGCGAGCTGATTGCCAAAGCCGAGATTGCCGGGCCCGGCTTCATCAATTTCCATGTGGGGCCGGCTGCGTTTCACCGCGAAGTGCGCGAGGTTCTGCGGGTCGGCAGCGATTACGGTCGGCAAGCTGCCCGCGAAACGCCGACTGTATTGCTGGAGTTTGTTTCGGCCAATCCGACAGGACCACTGCACGTGGGTCACGGTCGGCATGCCGCGTACGGCGCAACCCTCGGCAACTTGCTGAAAGCCGCCGGCTTCAAAGTCGCGACCGAGTATTACGTCAATGATGCCGGCCGCCAGATGGACATACTGGGCGTCAGTGTCTGGTTGCGGGTCCTTGAGGGCCAGGGCCTGGCCATTCCTTTCCCGATCGCCGGCTACAAAGGCGAGTACATCAACGACATCGCCGCCACAATCGACAGCACTACGTTACCGTCGGTCAGTGCGGCCGACGTTCTGGACGGTCTGCCGGACGACGGTCCCGACGGCGACAAAGAGGCCCGGATCGGCGCATTGATTGAGCGCGCGACGGAGCTGCTGGGTGAGGAAGCGTTCCTCGCACTGCGTCAGCAATCGCTGGACTCCATACTCGTCGATATTCGTGACGACCTCAGCGAGTTCGGTGTCGAATTTGATCGCTGGTTTTCAGAACGCAGCCTGACGGACGACGGTCGGATCGACGAAGCCCTCGAAGTCCTCAAGAACCGGCAGATGCTCTACCAGAAGGACGGTGCATGGTGGTTTCGTGCGACCGACTTCGGCGATGAGAAAGACCGGGTTGTTGTGCGCGAGAACGGCAAGAAAACCTATTTCGCGTCGGACATCGCCTACCACTTTGACAAGCGCAAGCGCGGCTTCGATCATTTGCTGGACGTGCTGGGTGCTGACCATCATGGCTACATCGCGCGGGTGCGTGCCGGGCTTGAAGCCATGGGCTACGGTGGCGATGACCTCGAAGTGCAGCTCGTGCAGTTCGTGACCCTTTACCGTGGCGGCGAGAAGATGCAAATGTCCACCCGCTCCGGTGAGTTCGTGACCTTGCGTCAGCTGCGCGAAGAAGTCGGCAACGATGCAGCACGCTTTTTCTACGTCATGCGCTCGAACGAGCAGCACCTCGATTTTGACATGGAGCTTGCCAAGAGTCGCTCGAATGACAATCCGGTGTACTACATTCAGTACGCGCATGCGCGGGTCGCGAGCGTGTTCCGACAGCTCGCCGAACGCAGCCTGGACTACGCGGAAGCCAACGGCCTGAACAATCTCGCAGCGCTCACTGAGCCACAGGAGAAGGCGCTGATGTCGACGCTTTCCCGGTACCCGGAGATCATCGAGCTCGCCGCCAGCAACAGGGCGCCGCAACACCTGGTGCACTACCTCCGTGACCTGGCCAATGAATTTCATACCTACTACAACGCGCACCTATTCATCGTCGACGATGCCGCATTGCGCGACGCGCGCCTCGCGCTGATCAGCGCAACCCGCATAGTCATCGCCAGCGGTCTTGGCATACTGGGCGTTAACGCGCCCGATTCGATGTAAGCGCATGGCACGCAAACGCAAGAGACGCGCCAGCAAGGAAGCCTACCCGGGTTGGGTGTGGATGCTGTTTGGACTGGGCGTCGGGCTCTCGGTAGCACTCGCCTTGTACCTTCGCGATACCGTGCCCGCAGGCACGCCGGCACAGGCGACGAACCGCCCGGCAGAAGTAAAAAAAGCACCCGCTGCCGCGCCAGCTGCCGCCGCGCTGGACCGCAACGGCGAAAACAGCGAAGAAGCCCCGGCGCAGCGCTTCGAGTTCTACAACATGCTGCCGAGTTTCGAGGTGGTCATTCCGGAGCAGGAAGCGGATGCAACGCCCGATCGACAACCGCAGGCCGTTGTCGAACCCGGCATTTACGTGCTGCAGGCCGGGTCTTTTTCCCGCTATGAAGACGCCGACCGGCGGCGGGCACAACTGGCGCTGCAAGGCATCGAGTCCACCATACAGCGGGTCGCCATTGATGAGCGGACCTACCATCGTGTACGCATCGGCCCCATCAAGGACCTCGATCAGCTGAACGTGCTGCGTAGCCGACTCAGACAAGCGAACATTGACGTATTGCGGATCCGGCTGGGTGATTAACAGTCGCCGCATTGCGGCACTACTGGCCATCGGCCTCCTGCTGGCCGGTTGCGTCTCCGGGCCACAGGCGACGCACGAAACAGCGCCGACTCAGTCTGCCACCGACGCAGAAGCGACTCGTGAGACTGCGGTCGTCGAGCCCGCAGCCGAACAGTCACCGGCCGCCACGACGGCACGGCGCACAAAGCCCGACATCCGGCGGCTGTCGATTGCGATGGTCGGCGACATGATGCTGGGTACCGATTACCCCGAGAATCGCCTGCCGGATGATGACGGCGCTGCTTTTCTCTCCCACGTAGCACCAATACTCAGCGCGGCCGATATCGCGATCGGCAACCTTGAAGGGGTACTGGTCGACGGCGGGACACCCGCCAAAGACTGCCAGAACCCTGCCGCGTGCTACCTGTTTCGCTCGCCAACACGGTACGCACAGCATTACGTCGATGCCGGCTTCGACGTGCTGAGCCTTGCCAACAACCACGCCCGGGATTTCGGTGAGGAAGGGCGCAGCGCAACGATGCATACGCTGGATCAGTACGGCATCCTGCACTCCGGCAGGGAAGGTGATTTCGCGAGCTTGAGTGTGCACCGGCTGTCCGTTGCGGTACTCGCGTTTGCTGTCACGCAGGAGTCGAACCTACTGCACGACTATGAGAAAGCTGCCGCTACCATTGCTGAATTTGCCGGGAGTCACGACATTGTTATCGTCAGCTTTCACGGCGGAGCCGAAGGTCGTGACGTACTGCATGTGCCATTTGGCGAGGAAGAGTATTACGGCGAACCGCGCGGTGACGTCGTGCGTTTTGCGCGGCTGGCCGTGGACGCCGGTGCCGACCTGGTCTTCGGTCACGGCCCGCACGTCGTGCGCGCAATGGAACTCTACAAGGACCGGTTGATCGCCTACAGCCTGGGTAACTTCGCCACGTATTACGGCATCAGTGTCAGCGGCCTGAAGGGCGTCGCACCAATCCTCGAAGCCGAACTGAACTATCAGGGTCGCTTTATCGAAGGCCGCATTCACTCGACCGTGCAGGTCCGGCCGGGCGGACCGCGGCTGGACCCGACGCAAAAAGCATTACAGGTGATACGTGACCTGAGCGCTGCCGATCTGACCGACTCCGGGTTGATCTTTACTGACGACGGTCGCCTGCTGAACGGTCAATGATGCCGGTCGTGCCGACAGTCAGTCGTCAGCACCACTAACCGAACGAAAATCGACGCCGAGTGAACGCAGTTTGCGGTACAGGTGCGTTCGTTCCATACCGACGCGTTTTGCCAGCTTGCCGACCTTGCCGTCACACAACACCAGCTGTTGTTGCAAATAGGCCCGCTCGAACTGCTCACGCGCTTCGCGTAACGGCAGGGCCAGCAGATCCTGCTTGACCAACGGCTCATCGGCGCGCGCTACTGCACTGACTTCACGCTCGATTTCATCCAGCGTGATCTCTTCGTCGGTTCCGGTCATCAACAACCGTCGAACCAGGTTTTTGAGCTCACGCACATTGTCCGGCCACGGATAGTTTCGCAGCCGGTTCTGCGCCGCCACACTGAAGCGGCGGAACCGCAGATCTTCACTGTCCACGAGCTTGTCGACGTAGTAGGACAACAGCTCCGGCACGTCTTCTGAATATTCCCGCAACGGTGGGACCCGCAGACTCAGGACATTCAGATTGGCGAACAGCTCGCGTCGCAGGCGGCCGGCGTCCAGTGCCGCTTCAAAATCCGCGCTGACCGTGGCCAGTACGCGGGTCCGCAGTTCGATCGGCTGATTGCCGCCTTTGCGCATGAAACGACCTTGTTCCAGGATGCCGATAATCAGCTTTTGTGCGGCATCGCTCAGGTCGGTGAGTTCTTCGATAATCAGCGTGCCGCCAGCAGCGCGCTCAAAATAGCCCGGGTTGATGCCGGATTGATCTTCACTGCCCAGGAGCTGTTCTTCCGCATTGCTCTCCGTCAGCGAGGCCGCCAGCAGAATCTCTATGTCGCCGTCCGAGCGATTGCTCATGGCATGGATATATCGGGCAAACGCACCGCGCCCGGTCCCCGGCTCACCGAACAGCAAGACCGGTGATTCGTGACCGGCATACTGCTGAACGGTCTCGCGGAGACTCTTCATCATCTTGCTGCGGCCAACCGGTGCCAGCAATGACGGCAGCGTGTGCCGCGATGTTCCGGCTTTACGCCGGGCATCCTCCAGCGCCCGTTCGACGGTGCGCAGCAGCTTGGCGATTGACAGCGGCTTCTCCACAAAATCGAAGGCACCCAGGCGGGTCGCCTCGACCGCGGTGTCGACCGTGCCATGTCCGGACATGATCACGACCGGGCAGTCGAGCGCACCCTGTTCGGACCATTCGCGAAGCAAGCTGATGCCATCCGTGTCCGGCATCCAGATATCAAGTAACACCAGGCTGAAACGGTCAGCAGCGCGTGCCGCGCGTGCGGCGGCGGCATCCTGGGCCACCGTCACCTTATAGCCTTCCTCTGTGAGGATTTCCGATATCAACGCGCGTATGTCGGACTCATCGTCCACAACCAGCACATGTGACGTGCTCATGCTCTTTCCCTCCGTTTTTCTGCGCGTCCCGGCATCATTGCGATCATTGCTTCGCGTGCGGATTCACTGACTGGCAGGAGTATGCGAATGATCGCACCCCCCTGTTCCCTGTTTTCTGCTTCGATGACGCCGGCATGTTCCTCAACCAGTTTTTTAACGATGGCGAGGCCGAGTCCGGTGCCCTTGGGCTTCGTTGTGACGTACGGATCGAATATCTGGCTTAGTGGGCCAAGCTTGAATCCGGGTCCGTTATCTTCGACGACTATTTCTATTACTTGTACGCCGATGTGTTCAGTCGTGCGAAAGCTTACGTCGATGCGGCCGTCATCGCCATTCTCAAGAGCTTCAATCGAATTGCGCAGCAAATTGTGCAGTATCTGTCGCATGCGGCCCATATCGGCCTCGACGTCCGGCAGTTCGCCCTCGATATCGAGCACAATCTTGACGTTGCTTTCCTGGGCGCGGTACAGGTCGACCACTTCATGCGCCAGCCGACTGATACTGAACTTGTTGATATCCATGTCCGGCGCACGCGCGTATTCGCTGAAGGCGTTGACCATCTCCTTCATCGCTTCCACTTGCTGCACAATCGTATGCGTTGCCCGATCGAGAATCTGCGCCTCATCCGGCGACATGGTCTTCAGGTACTTGCGGCGTAATCGCTCGGCCGACAACTGTATGGGCGTCAGCGGGTTCTTGATTTCGTGCGCCAGTCGCCTGGCGACTTCGCCCCACGCCGCATCACGCTGCGCCTGCAGCAGTGCAGTGATGTCATCAAACACGACCACAAACCCCGGGTCGTGGTCCTCGTCACCGGGCAAAGCAGTACACGCGCAGGTCAGCACACGTCGGCCAACCTCACCGCGCAACACGATCTGCTCGCGCCACTCGCGCTCACCGGCGTTGAGGCGTACCCGCGCGACATCCACGAATTGCTCCAGCAAGGGCTCACCACGAGCGACATCGGGCAGAAATTCGCCGACCCGCGTTTCCAGGTTGACGTTGAGAATGGCCCCGGCTGCCTGATTCGCCGTCCTGATTCGAAGATCGGACTCCAGCGAAACGACCCCCGTGGACAGGCGCGCGAGAATAACCTCAAGGTTCGCACGTTCCGCTTCCACCTGCGCCTGGCTGAGGCTGGCCTGGCGGCGCGCCGTCGACAAGCGTTGCGTCATGTCATTGAACGAGCTGATCAGAAAACCGATCTCATCGCGCGACGGGGTTGGCAATCGGGTATCAAAATCGCCTTTTGCAACCGCCCGGGTACCCGCCACCAGGTCCTGGATCGGCGCGATAATGCGTCGCGAAAAAACGAATGCGCCGTAGATCGAGGCGAGCAGCGAGAGCATCAGGACAACCGTCAGGGTCATCGTGAAGCTGCGCTTCAATGGTTCCCGCAGGTATTCCGCGAGCTTGTAGTCACTGTAGGACGAATCGACGCTGTCGGCCATGCGACTGATACGTTCCGATACCGGGTAACGTGCCTGCAACAAGCCGATCAGTTCCGGACGATTGCGACTGCCGATCGGCACTGCCGTGCGTATTTCGTAACGTCCTTCCTGCAACGGGTAGAGGCGCACATAGGGCCGGTTCTGCTGAATCTGCAACAAGACTTCGTCCGTGGGCGCAACCGGGACGGCACCTGCGGCCAGATCGGAACTGGTCGCCAGAATCTGGCGGTTGCGACCGAACAACGTGATTTCGTTGGCCCCGCTCTGCCGGCGCAAATTGCTTAGTTCGAAAATAACCTGGCTGAAGCTGACCTGTTCCAGATGCTCGGCAATGCGCGTAGTGCTTTCGAGCTGGTCACGCATCTGCATTTCCAGCGCCGCCCTGCTGAGCGCGAGCGCGTCATCCAGCCCGGCCTCGACTTCGACGTTAAACCAGGTATCGATACCGCGATTGATAAACTGCATCGAAAAATAGAACACCACCAGCAGCGGTACAGCAGCGAGACCAACGAACATCGCCACCATGCGGGCTTTGAGTTTCGAGCCTGGCACGTGGGCTCGGTAGTCGCGGAACAAACGCGCGAGATTGCCCACCATCAGCGCGAACAACACCAGAACGCCGGCAACGTTGATCAGCAGGATGTAGACGTACAGGCGATCGAATTCCTGCGAGTTCTGCGCCGTACGGCTCAGCAAATAGAGCGCGCCCAATGCCAGCCCGAAGCCCAGTGCCCCGAGCGTTCCGTAGAGGAAGCGCTTTAGCGTTCGAGTTGCCATTCGAACCAGTCACTCTTCAATTGCCATTGGTCGCGCCAGAAAAACAGCATGCGCAGTGGTGCAGGGTATTGTTGAGTACTGAGCAGTGCCTGCAGGCGCATGCGGTAGCGGCTGTCAGGATCCAGAATCGCATCATCGACCACTGGCAGATTTTCCAATCGGCCCAGGCTGTTCAACGCCGAATACAGGGTTGCGAATGAGTCCTGATTGGAACTGTTGAGATTGCGCACGATATAGCGCTGGCTTAGCGGCCGGTATTCCAGTTCGTAACGAAGATCGAGTTCAGCGTCGACGGCGTCCGGCATGAAGCGGCGTACGCGAATGACCTCCAGGTTCAATTCAATGGTCAGCGGCACGCCGTTGTTGAGCGCGTTCAGCGCTTCATCGCTCAGGACCAGTTGCAATCGCGCATCCAGCACCTGCACCCCCTCTGCCAGATGGGTGCTCGCCGACCGAACCTGAAAATACCCCTGCCGATCGCCACGGCTTTGCGCAAGCGCGGTTGCCAGCCCCAGCATAAACAGCAGGGTCAGCAAGGCGGCGAAGCGGGTATTCAGTGCTCGGCTCATTCGGGGGTTACTGATGCTTTTGTAAGACAGGCGAAGTAGAAACCATCCAGGCGCTCTGTGCCGGGCAATATCTGCCAGCCCGCAACCTTGCGGCACATTAGAGCGCGGACGTTGTTATTTGGCAACAAAGCTTCCTCTTGCGCATCGGCCTGCCCCATGAGGAACTTTGACACGACCACGTCATTTTCTGCGGCAAACACTGAACAAGTGACATACAGCAGGCGTCCACCCGGCGCGAGCAACGGCCACAACGCCGACAGCATGTCGAGCTGCCGACCTGCCAGCGCCTCGATATCCGAGTCACGACGCAGCAGGCGTATGTCCGGGTGCCTTCTTATTACCCCGCTGGCGGAACACGGCGCATCCAGCAGGATGCGCTCGAACGGGACTCCATCCCACCACGCCTCTGGCTTAGATGCATCAGCACAGACCAGGGTTGCATTTCCACCTGTTCGATCGAGCGTTTCGCGCACCCGCTCGAGGCGCGCGGCATCACTGTCGATCGCTGTTAGAACCGCATTGGGCCCCGCCAGTTCCAATAGATGTGCAGTTTTTCCACCGGGCGCGGCGCAGGCATCCAGAATTCGGCCATTGCCGTAGCCGTCCAACAGCCAGGGGGCGGCAAGCTGGGCGGCACCGTCCTGGACTGACACCGTGCCTGCCGAAAAGCCGGGCAGCTCATCCACCGGCAATGCCTCGGCCAGACACAGCGCCGAATCCAGACCAGGCGTCATCCCCGCCGGCGTGTCCAGACCAACAGCATAGGTCTCCGGGTCTATGGGCCCGGGCTTGAGCCGCAGCCACATTGGCGCACGCTCATTGTTGGCGGCAACTATCGCCGGCCACTGCTCCGGCCAGTCGGCTTGCAGGCGCTGCAACAGCCACAGCGGGTGGTTGCACTGTGCTTCGTCGCCCTCACCGACCGGGGTTTCGCGTTGATAGCGGCGCAAGACAGCGTTCACCAGGCCGGCAAATTTCGGCAGCCGCAGCAGCCTTACTGCCTCGACGGTCTGTGACACAGCAGCGTGCGGCGCGACCCGGGTGTGCTGCAGTTGCGCGAGACCGACAGCAATCAGGTCCTCAATCAGCGCATCCCGCCGCGCCAATGGCTTCGACAGCAGAGCGGCGATTTGCGCCCGCAGTTGCCAATGGTGACGTAAGGTCTCGTAGCACAGGTGCCGCAATAGCGGATGATCCGCGCTCGCCACCCGCTGCTCTGCGGTGGCCAGTGCTTCGTCGAGCGAGCGGCCGTTGCTGCGTACGGCATTGACCGCTTTCGCAGCCTCAGCGCGCAACAAGACCCCGCTCTTGCTGGCCGCCATCAGTTTGAATCGGGTGCAGGCAGGAGTGACAGCCCGACCAGCGGTCGTTGTGCTGCGAACTCCGCCGCGCTGACCCGGCGGCGACCGGCGCGCTGTACCTCGTGCAAGCGCAGCACACCGTCACCGCACGCAACATCGATACCGTCGCGACCGGCGGCGACAATTTCGCCGGCGGGAGCTGTGACAGAGGCCTGCACGGTCGCCGTCCAGCACTTGATGAGTTCGTCGTCCAGCATGAAGCGCGCGCCCGGTACCGGCGAGTACGCCCGCACCGCGCGCGCAAGCTCAATCGCGGGGCGCTGCCAGTCGAGTACGCTGTCACTGGTCTCTATCTTGCCGGCATAGCTGGCAAGCGTTTCGTCCTGCGCATGCGCTGACAGACGGCCAGCGAGAATGTTGTCCAATTGCCCGACCAGCAGCTCCCCGCCGAGCGCCGCCAGACGGTCGTGCAGTTCACCGGCTGTTTCATCGGCAGCAATAGGGATAGAAGACATTGCAAAGACCGGCCCGGTATCCAAACCGGCCTCCATCTGCATGAGACTGATCCCGGTCTGGCTATCGCCAGCGAGGATCGCCGCCTGAATGGGTGCAGCGCCACGCCAGCGCGGCAACAGCGACGCATGCACGTTAAGGCAACCGAGTCGCGGTATATCCAGCACGGCTTGCGGAAAGATCAGCCCGTAGGCGGCAACGATAATCAGGTCGGGCTTCAGGTCGGCCAGTTCCTGCTGTACGGCGGCTGGCTTGAGTGACAGCGGCTGGCGGATTAGCAGCCCGTGTTCCAGGGCGAACGCTTTGACCGCGGACGCCGCAACGCCTCGGCCGCGGCCCTTAGGGCGATCCGGCTGCGTGTAGACAGCCAGCGGCCGCAGACCCGAGTCGACCAGTGCTGCCAGGGACGCTCGGGCAAAATCCGGCGTACCGGCAAACACCACTCTTGGGTCGGTCATGATCGTGTTCTGCTGACGCGCGTACGGTACGGTCAGAGAACAGCGGCAGCGGCAGGCACGCGGCTGCGGCGGTCTTTTTCCAGACGCTTCCTGATTCGTTGACGCTTGGCTTCGGACAAGTAGTCGACGAACAGTTTGCCTTCAAGGTGATCCATTTCGTGCTGGACACACACGGCGAGCAAACCTTGCATGTCCTGCTCTACGCGTTTGCCGTCACGGTCCAGGTAACTCACCCGAATGTGTTCGGCGCGTTCAACCTCTTCGTAGTATCCCGGTACGGACAAGCAGCCTTCCTCGGCCACCGCAACGCCGTCCATTTCCAGTATCTGCGGGTTGATCAATACGTAGGGATCGGTCTTTTCTGCGGAAACGTCAGCCACCAGCAATCGCTTGTGGACATCGACCTGGGTCGCAGCCAGCCCGATCCCGGGAGCCTGATACATGGTCTCGAACATGTCATCGATCAGGTCGCGCAGCGCGTCATCCACAACGTCGACGGGCGCCGCCTTGGTACGCAGGCGCGGATCGGGAAACTCAAGTATTTTCAGTATAGCCATAACAGGTACGGTCAAAACTCGCGTAAGTTACTACAAACTAATGCTAAATTTTTGACTTTATTGAATAAGATAGCGGACAATGCCGCCTTAATTAAGCGCCGCCAAAGGCCCCGCGGGGGTGGAATTGTGACGCGTTTGGCAGCTTGCAAGGCGTCGACACGACATATTATAGCAACGCCTGTCCGCCGACAGGTCAGATTTCACAATGGAGCCGCCGTCGATCATGTCCTTTAGCCATCCACGTACGAAAACCGGCATCCGCCTGTCGTCCCTAGTTTTGACGGCGGCACTGGCCGGCTGCTCCCTGAACCCGTTTGCCGACCGTGATGAAGCACCGGTGCGCAGTGAACGCCCGGCCCCTGCATCCGCACGCGCTACGTCCATGGATCCGAATGCCAACCGGACCTCGGCACAGACTGCCCCGCAACAGAATATTCAGCCGCTGAACCGCGTTCCGCTGGCATCCGGCCATCCGGATGAGTACGTCGTCAAACGCGGTGACACGCTGTGGGACATCGCAGGTCAGTTCCTGCAGGATCCCTGGCACTGGCCGGAAGTCTGGTACGTCAATCCACAGGTCGAAAACCCACACCTTATTTATCCCGGTGATGTCCTTGCCCTGGTCATGATCGACGGCCAGCCACGCATCACACTGCGCGGCTCGGCTTACCGCCTGTCGCCGCAAGCACGGATTACGCCGCTGGACGCCGCCGTTACCAGCATCCCTTACGAACAGATAGCGTCTTTCCTGTCACGCGGCATGGTGCTGGAGCGCTCACAGATTGACAGCCTGCCCTACGTACTCGCGACGCGCGGCCAACGCATGATCGCCGCAGCCGGCAATGATGTGTACGTGCGTGGCGGCGAACCGGCTGCTCCCGGCACTCGCTACAGCATTGTCCATGTCGGCGATGAGCTGGTGGACCCGGACGACAACAAGGTCGTGGGTTATCAGGGCATCTTCGTTGGCGAAGGCGCGCTCAGCCGTGGCGGCGACCCCGCTACCGTCAGCCTGACCGATACTAATCGTGAAGCCCTGACCGGTGACCGGCTGATTCCGGAGTCTGTGGACATCCCGTTGAATTTCTTCCCCAAAGCACCGGATACGGACGTCGACGGCAAGATAATTTCAGTGGTAGATGGTGTATCGCTGATTGGCCAGTATCAGGTAGTGGTTCTGAATCGCGGTGCCCGCGATGGCATCGCGCCGGGCGACGTACTGACCGTATTCCAGTCTGGCGAAGAAGTTCGCGACCGTTTTGCCCGCGGTTCAGACGGCTTCCTGCCCAGCTTCGGTGGCGAAAAAGTTCGTCTGCCGGACGAGCAAGCCGGTACGGTAATGGTATTCAAAGTTTACGACCGGATCGGTTACGGCCTGGTAATGCAGGCAACCAGCGAAATTCGCGTATTTGACGCCGTGCGCAGCCCGTAGCAAGCGCATTAACTCCGCTCCAGCGGGCCGGCGTTCGAATCACGAACGCCGGCTTTTTTTGTGCCTGTAATCGGAGTGCAGCAAACACATGAGCGACGAACGACGAGCCTGGCTGGCGCTATCACAAGCCAGCGTGCCCTCCTCCCTATTGGAAGCCTTGCTTGCCGAGTTTGGCGATGCCGCTGGCATTCTGCAGGAAAAGCGTGCGACGCTGATCCGCTTCGGCTTAACTGAGCGCACGGCCGATGCCTTGCTGCAACCGGACGAGGGCCTGCTTGCAAGCGCGCTGCGCTGGTCGGATGAAGCCGGCAATCGGCTAATACCGGTAACGAGTGACGATTATCCCGAACTGTTGCGGCGGATCAGCGGTTGGCCACCACTCCTCTATCTAAAGGGCTCGGTTGATGCCCTGCATTTGCCGGCCATCGCGATCGTCGGCAGCCGCAATCCCACCCGCGGCGGCGAGAACAACAGCCGGCAGTTCGCAAAGCATCTGGGCGAATGCGGCTTCACAATAGTCAGCGGTCTGGCACAGGGGATAGACAGTGCGGCACACCGCGGGGCACTGGATGCAGGCGCGGCAACCATTGCCGTGCTTGGCCACGGCATTGATCGCGTTTACCCGGCGAGCAATCACGAGCTGGCACACGCGATCACGAGCAACGGAGCGTTGCTGTCGGAATACCCGCTCGGCACGCCACCACGCCGGGAACACTTTCCGGCACGCAATCGCCTCATCAGTGGCTTGTCGCTCGGCACACTGGTGATCGAAGCCGCATACCGGAGCGGTTCACTGATCACAGCAAGGTTGGCCTCTGAGCAGGGCCGCGAAGTGTTCGCCATACCCGGTTCAATACACAATGCACTGGCGCGAGGTTGCCACCGACTCATACGCGACGGCGCGAAACTCGTGGAAAGTGCCGCCGATATCATCGACGAATTACAGCCGCTCGTTGGCCACCTGATGCAACATAAAGACACGGTCCAGCATGTCGAAAACAGCGCCGTTGTGCGCAACCCGGAGCACGAATCACTGCTGGCGGCGATGGGCTACGACCCTGTAAGTGCCGACGAACTCGCCGCCAATTCCGCATTGACGATCGATGAGGTTTGCTCCATGCTCCTTATTCTGGAGCTCGAGGGACAGGTCGAAATGCTTCCGGGCGGGAATTACTCGAGACTGAAACACTGCTAATACGGATTTTTAAGGAGCCGCTCCAGGCATGAAAGAGAACGTACTCGACGTATTGATGTATCTCTTCGAGACCTACATCGATGCGGATGAGGAGCCCGAGCCAAACCAGAACGTGTTGCGCGGGGAATTGGTCCGCGCCGGATTTGGCAGTACCGAGATTGATCGGGCGCTGGACTGGCTCGACGGTCTGACTGAAAACCACGACAGTCTGGCCTTCCATCCGCAAACTGACTCGTCCACCCGCGTCTACAGCGATGTTGAGCGCGAACGGCTCGACAGCCATGCGCGTGGTTTTATCCTTTATCTGGAGCAGATCGGCATTCTTTCGCCGACACAGCGCGAAATTCTCGTTGATCGGCTGCTTGCACTGGAGTCTCCCGACATTGATGTCGAGCAGATTAAATGGGTCGTTCTGATGGTCTTGTTCAGCCAACCCGGCCAGGAAATGGCTTATGCGCGAATGGAAGATCTGGTGTTTGAGGAGAACACCGGGCTTATCCACTGAGAGCCGGTTTAGGGGCGTTGTCGGTCCGTATCCTTGACACGCTCACTTTCTGCAGGTAATTGAACCGCGGCACAGCCTGCGGTTTTTTGCTTCAGGCCGTCACAAAGTTCTTTTACTTACGGAATCAGCATGTCGCGAAATCTTGTCATCGTCGAATCACCGGCTAAAGCCAAAACCATCAGCAAGTACCTGGGCAAGGACTTCGATGTACTGGCGTCGTACGGCCACGTACGTGACCTGGTGCCGAAGGAAGGTGCTGTCGATACTGACGCCGACTTCGCGATGAAATACCAGATCATCGAGCGCAACGAAAAGCACGTAAACGCGATCATCAAAGCCCTGAAGAAGTCCGACGCCCTGTACCTCGCGACTGACCCTGATCGCGAAGGTGAAGCCATTTCATGGCATCTGGTCGAGCTTCTGAAAGAAAAAGGCGTCATCAAGGACAAGCCGGTCCACCGCGTGGTTTTTCATGAAATCACCAAAGGTGCGATCAATGAAGCGATCGAACACCCGCGCATGATCTCGGACGAACTCGTTTGCGCACAGCAAGCGCGCCGTGCACTGGATTACCTCGTCGGCTTCAACCTGTCGCCGCTGCTATGGAAAAAAGTACAGCGCGGCCTGTCGGCGGGCCGGGTACAAAGCCCTGCGCTGCGCATGATCGTCGAGCGCGAGCTGGAAATCGAAGCATTCAAGGCCCGGGAATACTGGACGATCGAAGCTGACGTCAGCAAAGAATCGCAGCCGTTCGTTTCCCGGCTCATTCGCTACCGCGGCGAAAAAGTTGAACAGTTCAGCTTTGAGAACGAAGCCGCGGCCCGCGAAGTCGAAAGCACCCTGCTGGCTGCCGCCAACGGTACGCTTACCGCCGTAAAGGTCGACAAGAAGCAACGACGGCGCAACCCGTCGGCGCCGTTTACGACCTCAACCTTGCAGCAGGAAGCGTCCCGCAAGCTCGGCTTCAATACGCAATGGACCATGCGCGTCGCGCAACGCTTGTACGAAGGTATCGAACTGCCGGGTGAGGGCAATGTCGGTCTCATTACCTACATGCGTACCGACTCGGTCACGCTGGCGCAGTCCGCTCTCGATGAAATTCGCGACTTGATCGGCGAACGATACGGTGCGCAGAACGTACCGGCTGAAGCGCGCGTCTTTAAGACCAAGGCGAAAAACGCTCAGGAAGCGCACGAGGCCATTCGCCCGACGTCTGTCGCCATTACGCCTGAGTCACTCAAGGGCAAGCTCGACGAAGAACAACTCAAACTCTACACACTGATCTGGCAACGCACGATGGCCTGTCAGATGGTGCCCGCGATTTTCGACACGGTAGCGCTGGATCTGGCCGCCGGACCGCACAGTGATAAAGGTCACTTGTTGCGTGCCAATGGCTCGGTACTGGTCGAGCCCGGCTTTATGGCGGTATACCAGGAAGGCAAGGACGACAACGAAACCGACGATGGCGATCGCCTGCTCCCCGAAATCAGCCAGGGCGATACGATTTCGCTCGACAAGTTGCGCCCCGAACAGCATTTCACCGAACCACCGCCGCGATTCACAGAGGCGAGCCTTGTAAAGACGCTGGAAGAATACGGTATCGGCCGGCCCTCGACCTACGCCAGCATTATCATGACGTTGAAGAATCGCGAGTACGTCGAAATGGATGGCAAACGTTTCCTGCCTACCGATATTGGCCGGATCGTGAACGGCTTCTTGACCGAACACTTCACGCAGTACGTCGACTACGACTTCACGGCGCGGCTCGAAGACGATCTCGATGAAGTGTCCTTGGGCAAGAAAGAATGGATACCGTTGCTCAAAGAATTCTGGGCACCGTTTTCCAAGCTGGTATTGCACAAGGACGAGAACGTAACCCGCGAACAAGTCGCGATGGCCCGTGAGTTGGGTACCGACAAGAAAACCGGCAAACCCATCACTGTCCGCATGGGGCGATTTGGCCCGTTCGTACAAATCGGCACCAAAGACGACGAAGAAAAACCCAAATTTGCCGGACTGCGCCCTGGCCAGAAGATGAACGACATCACGCTGGATGAGGCGATGGAGCTGTTCAAACTGCCGAGAAAGCTGGGCGAGACAGCTGACGGTCTTTCGGTTTCTGCAAGCGTTGGCCGGTTCGGGCCTTACGTGCGTTACGGCGACAAGTTCGTCTCAATCAAAGGTGACGACGATCCGTACACCATCGAACTACCGCGCGCGCTGGAGCTGATAGAAGAGAAAAAGCGCATCGACGCAGAACGCCTTATTCTTGATTTCGAAGAAGAAGGCATTCAGGTACTGAACGGTCGCTACGGTCCGTACATCACGGACAAAAAGAAGAATGCACGGGTGCCGAAGGACCGCGAACCAAAGACACTGACGCTCGACGAGTGCAAGGAATTGCTGGCGGCAGCGCCCGAGCGCGGCCGACGCGGCAAAAAGAAAAAAGTCAGTGCGTCAGAGGCCAGCAGCAAGAAAACGGCAACTAAGAAAAAAGCCAAAAAGAAGACCAAGAAGAAAGCCAAGAAAAAGGCCAAGAAAAAAACAGCCAAGAAAAAAGTCGCGAAGAAGACAGCCCCGGCAGCCAAGAAAAAGAAAACGACGGGCAAGTCGACTGACGGCGCAGAAGGTTAGGCTTCATGATGCCGCTGCGCTGGGCCGGCCGACTCGTCCGCGCAGGCGGCGTCGTTGCTTACCCGACCGAAGGAGTCTTCGGCATAGGCTGCCGGCCGGACGACGCCGCTGCTGTCATGCGCATCCTCGAGATCAAGCAGCGCGATCCACTCCAGGGCCTGTTGCTGATCGGTGCGTCTTTGGAACAATTCGACGGCTGGATCGACTTGCCCGCGAACGCACCGGATCTTCGATGCAGCGCTGAACGACCGGTAACCTGGGTAGTGCCGGCAACGGATGCGGTGCCGGTTTGGATAAAAGGCCGGCATGAGAGCGTGGCCATCAGGATTACAGCGCACCCCGTGGCCGCTGCACTCTGCCAGATCGTGGGCATGCCGATCGTCTCAACCAGCGCGAATATCAGCGGCAGACCACCTGCCCGGACCTCTTATATACTTCACAAGCAATTCGGCCCGCTGGTCGACGCCATCGTGCCGGGTCGCTGCGGTCCTGCCATTGGATCGTCGGAAATTCGCGACCTCTGCAGCGGCCGGATCGTCAGAGCAGCCACACAATGAACCAGACAGCACCCGATCAAGACGCCGTAAAGACCTACCTGCAAGGCTTGCAACAGAGCATTTGCGCCGCGCTGGAAGTAACCGATGGCAGCGGCCGGTTTCAACACGACAGCTGGCAACGCCAGGGTGGCGGTGGTGGTGAAAGCCGGGTGCTAACACAGGGCGACGTGTTCGAGCAAGCCGGCGTCGGCTTCTCGCACGTCTACGGCGACACCATGCCGCCGTCCGCGACCAAGAGTCGGCCCGAACTGGCCGGCCGTGCCTTCACGGCGATGGGCGTGTCACTGGTCCTGCACCCGGAAAACCCCTACGTCCCGACCACGCACGCCAACTTCCGCTTCTTTACAACCGTCGCGGATGACGGACCGCCGGTCTGGTGGTTCGGCGGCGGCTTCGATCTGACACCTTATTATCCGTTTCACGAAGACGTGCTGCATTGGCACCGCACAGCGCGAGATGCCTGTCAGCCGTTCGGCGATGATTACTACCCCCGCTACAAAAAGTGGTGCGACGAGTACTTCTTTTTAAAGCACCGTAATGAAACGCGTGGCGTCGGCGGGCTGTTCTTCGACGATCTTAACGAACCGGGTTTCGAGCGTTCTTTTGAATTCGTGCGCACAATTGGCGACCGCTTCCTTGCGGCCTACCTGCCTATCGTAGCGGCTCGCAAGGATGCGGAGTTCGGCGAGCGAGAACGCGAATTTCAGTTGTACCGGCGTGGTCGTTACGTTGAGTTCAACCTCATTTATGACCGCGGCACTCTGTTCGGCTTACAGTCTGGCGGGCGCACGGAGTCCATCCTGATGTCCCTGCCACCGCGGGTACGCTGGGAATACGACTGGTCCCCGGAGAGTGGCTCGCTCGAAGAGCGTTTGTACACCGACTACCTGCGACCCCGCGACTGGCTTGCGGAAGAAGATCGGAAGGAGCGCTGATATGGCATGGATCGACGAAGTCAGTATCGACGACGCCGACGACAAGCTCGGCCGAATCTATGCCGCACTTATCGAACAACGCGGCAAAATATCCAACATCATGCAGGTGCAAAGCCTCAACCCTGAGGCAATGCAGAACCATCTCGATTTATACATGACTATCATGTTCGGCAAGTCCGGGCTGTCGCGCGCCGAACGCGAGGCGATTGCGGTCGTCGTATCCGCCAGCAATGAGTGCGCTTATTGTGTACAGCACCATGCCGAGGCATTGCGGCGCTACGTGAAAGACGACGATACCGTGCAGGCCTTGTGCTCGGCCGACAATCTGGATTCGCTGGAGCCACGGCTGGGCAATATCGCCATGCACGCCGAAAAACTCACCACGGCGCCGGGCGCCATGACCGACAGCGATTTGCACGACTTGCGCGCGGTTGGCTTGAGCGACCGTGACATTCTCGATCTCACTCTGATCGTGGGTTATTTCAATTTCGTCAATCGCATAGCGCTCGGATTGGGGGTCGCTTACTCCGCCGACGAACTGTCAGGTTACCGGGACGACGCCTGAGCTACAGGCCCGGACGCCACTGCACCAGTCCCGCCCGAACGGTGCCAGGGCCGGCAACCGGCCATCTGTCCACTACCTGATGAGTGTGGTAACTTCGTTGCGGAATAAGCGGTTACACAATGCATTTCATGCAGACTGGTGTCCCGTCGGACGACGCGGCGGGTAACAGGAAATCACGTGAGCGAACTTCGAACCATGGCCGCCGCCCTGTGTGGCGTATTGCTGACCGCCGCATTCACAACGGGTGGCGCCAGCGAACTGCGCGAAGGCGGCCCCGTCGCCGCGTTTCGTTTTGCGGATGAAGATACCCAATCCACGAAGATGTACATCGTGCAGCTTCGTGAGCCCGCAGCCGCCGTTTACCACGCCAAGCAACGCATTGCGGGCTCCGGAAAATTGTCTGCGCCATCCCGCTTTGACAAGAACAGTGCGGCTGTCCAAAGCTATGCGCAGCGGCTCGGCAACGAACAGCAGTCCGTGCTGGCCAAAGCCGGACCGGGGGCCGTGCAGGTATACAGTTATCGCTACAGCCTGAACGGTTTCGCCGCCCTCATGACGCCAGCGCAGGCCAACAAGCTGGGCAATCTTCCCGAAGTGCAGCAGGTCTGGGAAGACGAAATCCGGCCGTTGTCGACCAACTACAGCGCCGAGTTTCTCGGCCTGTTCGATTCGGACGGCGGTTTGCGTGGTGATCTGGGGCTGACCGGCGAAGGTGTGGTGATCGGCGTCATCGACAGCGGCATTGCCCCCGAACACCCGATGCTGGCGGATACCCGCGAGGCACCGCGACCACGACTCTGCGAGTCGACCTGGGCGAAAAACAGCTTGCTCGGACGCTGGCTATGCCGACGCTTCAGCCGCCTGCCGGACGTAGTTGTCTACGATCCACCGGAAGACTGGAACGGCAGTTGCGAAGCCGGGCCCGAATTCGATGCCAGCCTTTGCAACAACAAGCTGATCGGTGCGCGCTACTTTTTCGCGGGCGCGCAAAACGCCGGCCCGATTGATGAAGGTGAAATCTACTCGGCACGGGACGTTGATGGCCACGGGACCCACACTGCCACCACCGCCGCTGGCAAACGAGTGGAGGCCGGGATTTTCGGCACGGTACTCGGCCGTGTCGAGGGCATGGCCCCGCGAGCCCGGGTTGCCGCCTACAAGGCGTGCTGGCTGCGGCCGGGCGCAACCCGCTCCAGCTGTAATACATCCGATCTTGCGCTGGCCATCGATACCGCGGTCGCTGATGGCGTCGACATCATTAACTATTCCGTCGGCAACTCACTGCAGGAAACCACTGCGCCCGATGACCTGGCACTGATGGCCGCGACCAAAGCCGGTGTACTGGCGGTTGTGGCCGCCGGCAACGAAGGCCCGAATTTCGCCACCGTAGGCTCGCCCGCCGGGGCACCGTGGGTCATGACCGTGGCGGCCTCCAGTCGTGAAGGTGAGCATTCACTGGAAGCCTTGCAGATAGATGCACCGGCATCACTCGCCGGCAAGTACGCGGTCAAGGAAGGCAATTTTGGTGCGCCTCTCAGCGACAACGACCCTATCGAAGAAGATCTTGTACTGGTTGATGACGACGACAACACACTGGAAGGCGGCGTCAGCGGCACAACCTTCGATGCCTGCGAACCGCTGGTGAATGGCAGCGAAGTCAGCGGCAAGGTTGCCCTGGTCCAGCGCGGCGGTTGCGACTTCACCGTCAAGGCAACGCATGTTGAAGATGCCGGCGCCATCGCCATGCTGGTCGCCAACATAGCTGGCGATCCGACGGTCATGACCGGCGCGGCCAACAGCGTGGATATTCCGGTACTGATGATTGGTCAGGCAGACGGCAATCGCATACTCGATGAGATTAACGCCGGCGAAACGGTCGAGGTGGTGCTGGACAAAGGACTGTTTCTCGCGGTCAGTGACGACGGCAATGTCATGGGTTCATTTTCCTCGCGCGGTCCGGGGCCGTCGCAGGACATCCTCAAACCCGACGTGACCGCGCCCGGCATCAATATTCTGGCGGGCTTTACGCCTGACGCGATCAACTCTGTGCACGGTGAAAACTTCGCGTTTCTGACCGGCACGTCCATGTCAGCACCGCATGTCACCGGTATTGCGGCCCTGTTGCGTGAAGCCCATCCGGAGTGGAGCCCGACGGCAATCAAGTCCGCCCTGATGACCTCCGCGTACCAGGAGGTCAACCAGGCAACGGGCACGACGCAGGCCATACCGTTTGATTTCGGCGCAGGTCACATCGACCCGAACAAGGCGCTGAACCCCGGCCTCGTCTACGACGCAGACGATGATGACTACGACGCGTTCGGCTGCGCGATTCGCTCGCCCGTCATACCGGCAGCGCGTTGCGACGAGCTGGTCACCGCCGGTGTGTCTCTGGACCCCAGCGACATGAACCAACCCTCAATCACGGTCGGTCGTCTGGCAAATTCGCAAACAGTGATCCGCCGGGTGACGAATGTCAGCGACGTCGCCGGCAATTACACGGCCAGTGTTGTGGCTCCATCGGGTATTGAAACGGTCGTAAGCCCCCAGGCATTGAGTCTTGCGCCCGGTGAAAGCGCAGAATTCGAAGTGACCTATACCTACTCCAGTGGCCCGCTGAACAGCTGGCGCTTTGGCAGCCTGACCTGGAACAGTGAAGACATCGCCGTACGCAGCGCGCTTGCCGTGCGCCCGGTGTCACTTACCGCACCCACCGAATTCGGCTCGTTCGGCGGTACCGGTTCTTTGAGTTTCCCGGTTGAGTTTGGCTACGACGGCGCCTATGAGGCACGCGTTCACGGCCTCAATTTGCCGCTGGTACTGAGGAGCAGCGTACAGGCTGACCCCGACAAGACCTTCCAGTTCAGCGACGAAGGCGCCGGCGCCACGGCGCACACCTATATCGTGCCGCCCAATCAGGCCTATCTGCGTTTTGCCTTGTTCGATGAGTTAACGGATGGCAACGACGACCTCGACATGTACGTCTACTATTGCCCGGACAACATCAACTGCAACAAGATCGGTGAGAGTGGCAACGACACTTCAAATGAACAGTTCAACCTGATGTTACCGGGTGCCGGCACCTACGTCGTATTTGTGCACGGCTTCGAAACCGACGAGGTTACCGGCGGGCCCGGCACTGAATACGACATTGTTGCCTGGCAGTTCGGCCTGAATGACAACGCCGGCAACATGAGCGTAACCGCACCTGCGACGGTATCGTCCGGAACAACGGAGACAGTCCAGGTTGACTGGAGCAACCTGCTGTCCGGCACCATTTATCTGGGCGGAATCTCGCACAACACGCCGGAGGGGCTTGTTGGCATTACGGTAATCAGCGTACGGAACTAATGAACCCGAAAACAGGAATGTCCGGCGTACTTTCGCCGGTAGTCACCCCCTTTCGCGCTGATTTGAGCGTCGATGCCGACGCTCTCGTGCAGCAATGTCGCTGGTTGCTGTCGCAAGACACCGGTCTTGCTGTTTTCGGCACTAACAGCGAAGCAAATTCGCTGTCAGTCGCGGAAAAAATCGAGCTGCTGGAAGCGCTGGTTGACGCCGGTATCGACACCTCGAGAATGATGCCCGGAACAGGCTGCTGCGCCTTACCGGATTCCGTGGCACTGACGCGCGCTGCCGCCAAACTGGGCTGCGCGGGCACACTGATGTTGCCCCCGTTTTACTACAAGGGCGTTGGCGACGATGCACTCTACAGAAACTATTCCGAGATCATTCAGCGGGTCGGCGACGAAAGGCTTCGCGTGTATCTCTATCACATCCCGCCGGTGGCGCAGGTCAGCATCAGTCTGGACCTCATCGAGCGCCTGCTGCGCGACTACCCGGGCACTGTCGCCGGCATCAAGGACAGCTCAGGTGACTGGGCCAATGCCGCTTTGATGCATGAACGGCAATGGGACGATTTTCAGATCTTTGTCGGCACGGAAACCTTGTTGCTCAACAACATGCGGGCCGGCGGTGCGGGCTGCATATCCGCGACGGCCAATGTAAATCCAGCGGCAATAGTCGATCTGTACCGCAACTGGCAGTCAGCCGACGCCGACGCGAAGCAACAGGCCCTTGCAGACCTGCGTGGCATCGTGCAGCAGAAGGCGATGATCCCCGCTTTGAAAGCGATTGTGGCGCACTACAGCGGCAAACCGGAGTGGCGCACGGTGCGTCCGCCCCTGTTAAGCCTCGATAACAAGGACTACCGCGGGCTTATCGCCGCTCTCGAAGCACAGGGCTTCACGATGCCAGGGTTGGCGAGCAGCCGCTGAACAGCGTTCAGAGTTTTTTTCCGAGCGCGACGCATTCCTTGTAGCGAAAGCAATCAGTCAGGTGATCATTGACCAGACCGGTGGCCTGCATGTGTGCGTAAAGGATCGTGCTGCCGACAAACCTGAAGCCACGCTTTTTCATGTCCTTGCTCATTGCGTCGGACTCCTTTGACGTGACCGGGTAATCGTCGTCGCGGCGCAGCCGGTTTTGCTTCGGCTTGCCGTCGACGAAGTCCCATATGTAATTGCAAAAACCGTCGAACTCCTCCTGTACGGACAAGAAAGCCCGGGCGTTGCTAACCGCAGACTGCACTTTCAGACGGTTGCGCACGACACCCGGATCGAGCAGGATTTTTGCGATGCGCTTCTCGGTGAAACGCGCAACTTTCTCGGGGTCGAAATCGGCGAAGTTCTTTCGATAGCCCTCGCGCTTGTTGAGTATGGTAGACCAGCTCAATCCTGCCTGGGCGCCCTCCAGAATCAGAAACTCGAACTGTGTCCGGTCATCGGTAACCGGGACTCCCCATTCGGTATCGTGATATTCGATATACGCAAGGCCGACACCTTCCGACCACTTGCAACGCTTGACCTTTTTGCTCATTGCGCAGAGACCCTGATCAGGACTACGGGAAAGCCGAATTCTAGCAGTGCCGGGTTTGACCGCCCACGTCGAGTATGTGCGCAGGGTGCACAGTTTTGCCGTCTTGCATGACGCCAATGCGACCTGGCGGCGGGTCAGCGACATTCACCTGCAACTCAGCAACGGAAAAAAAGCCCGCGGTACTCCGCGGGCTTTTCAGGCTTTATGCGCCGATCAGGTCGTTAGACCGATCTGCTATAAGGGCTGTTGGCCGCTTATTCTTTCTTGCCGCCGCAGCTGCCTTCAGCGCCTTTTTCCTTGTCACCGCCACAGCTACCTTCGGCACCTTTTTCCTTGTCACCGCCACAGCTGCCTTCGGCGCCTTTTTCCTTGTCACCGCCGCAACTGCCTTCGGCGCCTTTTTCCTTGTCACCGCCGCAGCTGCCTTCAGCGCCTTTCTCCTTGTCACCGCCGCAACTGCCTTCAGCACCTTTTTCCTTGTCACCGCCACAGCTGCCTTCGGCGCCTTTTTCCTTGTCACCGCCGCAACTGCCTTCGGCGCCCTTTTCTTTGTCACCGCCGCAGCTGCCTTCAGCATTCTTATCGCCCTTGTCGCCGCCGCACTTGCCTTCGCCACAACTGCCCTCACCGGCGCCCAGCATGTAACCGGCGCTCAGCGTCTGCATTGCGAACGGGCTGGCGCCGGTTTCAGCATTGGCAACGCTGGCGAATGCGAACGATCCGGCCAGAGCCGCGCCAACGGCCAGTGCAACAGGTTTCGCTATTTGCTTGTTCGACATTTCTAATCTCCTACCTCTGGTTTACATGCCCAGGCCGGGCATCATGCTTAAGCCCAGAATCGGGCTTTACGTTGTTTGCCTCTCAGCGAATCGGATCACCTCAGGTTGACCATTTCACTGAGTCGATAACACGGTGACTGACGTCGTCAATTCGCTCGTCACTGACGCCAATGATAGCGATGCTGCCCTCCCCGAGCGGGAGAATGACACCGTTGATGGAGCGACCTGTAAGTGGAATCGGGCCATCGATCGGTTCGTCCGGCAGCAGCAGCAAGGTTACCGGGCCGCGCTCCCCCTGAATAACCAGATGTGGAATGATTCTGCCGTTGATTTCACAGCTGCGTGCGTACGTGATCAGCCCTATCCCCGGGCTCATTTGGACCACTTCTTTACTGACCACGCTGTTCAAGGTTCGTTCCGACACCGGATCGTTGCTGATAACCCGCGAACCAGCCTCGTGGTCCAGGTGAGCGACAACCTGGTCGGCCAACGACAACGGCGGGACATCCGGTGCCAGTGCCTGCAGACCAAAATAGGCCGCCAGGGCTATTCCGGCCGCCATACCAAACCATGTCGGCGTGCTCATCCGGCGGCGTTGCGGCAGCGTGCTCACGCTGGCGGCAACCTCCGGCTCGGGCAATTCGGGCAGTTCCAGCGCCGGTACAGGGATATTGAGAGCCGCGGCGATACGCCGATCCAGCGCTTGCAGTTCATCGCGGGCCGCACGGCACGACGCACAAGACTCAGCATGCAAAGCGCCACCGCCGAATGACTCCGACGGATCTTCCGCAATTGCCTGTCTGTAGCTTTCGCAATTCATGCTCGTCCCGTTCATGAGGTGGCACCCGTATCGAACTGTGCTTTCAACTTGTGTCGTGCCCGGTGCAGGCGGGTCAGCACCGCACCGGCTTTAATGCCCATCAAGGCCGCAATCTCGTCGGTTGTATAACCCAGCAATACCTGCAATACCAACGGCTCCCGGTAATCGTCCTCCAATTCAAATAACGCCCGGCGCATGTCGTCGGTGTCGCTATCCTCATCCTCAGCAATGATCAAAGACTGCGCCGGAGTCAGGTTATCGACGTCCACGGTCTCGAGCCGTTTGCGTTCGAAATACCGCGCGTTCTCGCGCCTGACTATCGTCAATACCCACTGCTTCGCCGCACTGTCATCGCGCAAAGAGTCCAGCGACTTCCAGGCCCGCAGCAGTGCTTCCTGCACAACGTCCTCGGCAATGCCGGGGTCGCGATTGAGCCATACGGCATAGCGGTACATGTCTCTGTGCAACACCGCGACCAGCCGCTCGAAGCGCTTTTTTCGCGCGATTGTCGCCCTGCTTTCTGTCATACCAAGAGACCTGCTGAGATTCGTCTTTATTACCCGGAATTGGTGTTTTTCTTGACGAAGCGTAGAAACCTTATCGGAATACGTGGAAAATCCAAGTTTTCCGAGCCTTTGCGACCCTTTATGAGCAACTACCTACACGCTGGATTTCCGTCTGCCCGCCTGCGCCGCGCCCGCAAGAGCCCCGCGCTCCGCCGCCTGGTAGCGGAGACTACACTCAGTCCCGCCAATCTCGTATACCCGCTGTTCGTGTTACCCGGCGAGGGCCGCCGCGAAGTTGTTGCGTCCATGCCCGGCATTGAAAGGCTCAGCATAGACGGAATTCTGGCGAAAGCCGCAGAAGCTGAGGCACTGGGCATTCGGTCGCTGGCCCTGTTTCCGGTCATCGAGCCGGCGCAAAAATCCTTGCGCGGTGAGGAATCGGCCAATCCCGAAGGACTGGTTCCGCGCTCTGTGCGTGCATTGAAAGCGGCGCACCCCGGGCTGGTGATCATCACTGACGTGGCGCTCGACCCGTACACCACGCACGGTCAGGACGGCATCATCGACGAGAGCGGCTACGTGCTCAACGACGAAACCGTCGAGACACTCGCGCGCCAGGCGGTAGCGCATGCCGATGCCGGCGCCGACATTGTTGCTCCGTCCGACATGATGGATGGCCGTGTGGGCGCCATACGCGATGCTCTGGAGGCCGCCGGCCATTCGAACACCGCGATCCTTGCGTACGCGGCGAAGTACGCATCGTGTTTCTACGGACCGTTCCGGGATGCCGTTGGCTCGGCCGCCAACCTTGGTTCAGGTGACAAGCACAACTATCAGATGGCCGCCTCGAATTCTGACGAGGCGCTGCGCGAGGTCGCGCTTGATCTGGATGAAGGTGCCGATTTCGTCATGGTGAAGCCCGCGCTGCCTTACCTCGATATCGTGCGTCGGGTGCACGACACCTTTTCGGTACCGACCTTCGCCTACCAGGTGAGTGGCGAGTACGCGATGATTCGTGCCGCCGCTGCCAATGGCTGGCTGGACGAAAAAAGTGCCGTGCTGGAATCACTGTTGTCCATCCGGCGTGCCGGCGCCTGCGCCATACTGAGTTACTTTGCGCTCGATGCCGCACGCTGGCTGAACGAAGACTAATCCGCCGAATGGCACCTCTCAGACGCACGAATTGCGCGCGGTCGACAGACATGGAAGCAGGAAGAAAATAATGAGCGCGATCAACAATTCGCCAACGGCAGAGTGGGCGCGATGAGTGCACCGGATCGTTATGGGGTAATGGGCTATCCCATCTCGCACAGCCGCTCGCCCGTCATTCACCGCCTGTTTGCTTTGCAATCCGGTCAACACATGCAATACGAACTGCTGCAGGTGGCACCCGATAAACTCGAATCCGCCGTACAACAATTTCAACGCACGGGTGGTCGCGGGCTGAACATCACGGTACCGCACAAAAGTGAAGTCGCCAGGCTGGCCGATGAATTGAGTGACCGCGCCCGTATTGCAGGAGCGGTCAATACCCTGATTTTTCAGGACGAGAAGATCTTCGGCGACAACACGGACGGCATCGGGCTGGTGCGTGATCTCACGACCAATCTGCAACTCGAATTGCGTGGCGCACGTATTTTGATCCTCGGCGCGGGTGGCGCGACCCGCGGCATCGCCGGCCCCTTGCTCGACCTGCAGCCCCGCTCGCTGGTTATCGCCAATCGAACGCTGGCCAAAGCCGAGGCACTCGCGACCCACTTCTCCAGCTACGGTTCAGTCACCGCCTGTCGTTTCAACGACTTGCCCGACAATGAGCCCTATGACCTGGTCATCAATGCGACCTCGGCCGGGTTCAAAGGCGAAAACCCGCCTTATCCGGAATCCGCCGTGGGCAGTGCAACGGTGTGTTACGACCTGTCCTACGGTCTCACCGCCACCCCGTTCAGCCAGTGGGCTGCGGCGCAAGGCGCGGCGAGATCGCTAATGGGCTGGGGCATGCTCGTTGAACAGGCCGCTGAATCATTTCAGCTCTGGCGCGGAGTCCGTCCGGATACCATCACGGTTCTAAACCAGATGACGATCAACGCATCGTAACGAGTTCTTCCGCACTGGTCGGGTGGATTGCCACCGTGTCATCGAACTGCTTCTTGGTCGCACCCATGCGTATCGCCACTGCAAAGCCTTGCAGTATTTCATCCGCACCATCGCCAATGATGTGACAACCAACGACCCGCGCGTCGTCGCCGGCGGTAACCAGCTTCATCGTTGTAGGCACTTTCGTCTCACTAAGCGCGTACTGCATGGGGTTGAAGCGTGACTGGTACACCTTCACGTCTTCACCGTATTCCGCACGGGCTTCTTCTTCGCTGAGACCGACGGTGCCAATCGGCGGGTGTGTAAAGACTACGGTCGGGATACAGCGGTATTCCAGGTGCCGCCCCGCCATGCCGCCGTACAGGCGATCTGCGAGACGTCGACCCGCGGCGATAGCGACCGGCGTCAGCGCAGCGCGTCCGGTGACATCGCCCAGCGCAAAGATGTGCGAAACGTTTGTCGCCTGAAAATCATCAACCGGAACAAAGCCATTGTCATCCGTTGCTACCCCCGCCGCCGCAAGGTTCAACGCGTCAACATTGGGCGAACGACCAATGGCCCAGAGCACCGTATCAACCGGCCCGGCGGTCCGGCCATCGGCGGCGGTCACGACCAATCCGGCAGCGCTCTTCGTAACCGAGACAGGCACAAAGCCAGTTGCAAATACCACGCCAGCGGCCTCCATCGCCGCGCGTGCTTCGCTGCCCAGCATGGGATCGAAGTCACGCAGAATAGCGTCTTTGCGCAAAAGCACCTGCGTTTCGGCTCCCAGACCATTGAGCACACCAGCCAGTTCAACCGAGATATAACCGCTGCCGACGACAGCGACGCGGTCAGGGCGCTCTGCCAACTCAAAGAAACCATCAGAGGTAATGCCCAGTTCGGCGCCGGGTATGGATGGCACGCTCGGGTAACCGCCGGTCGCAATGACGATACGCTCAGCGGTGTAAGTTTCGCCGTCGATCGCAATGGTGCGGTCATCGACAAAGCTCGCCGTACCACGCAGCAGGGCCACGTCGCGACGCCCGAGGTTGCTCTCGTAGATGCCGTTCAGACGCTCGATATAAGCATCCCGGCGCGTTTTCAGCGCCGACCAGTCGTGTCCTTGCAGCTCGACAGCAAAGCCGAAATCGGCGGCTTGTTCAACCTGATGATGATGGTGCGCGGCATACCACATCACTTTTTTGGGCACGCAGCCAACGTTGACGCAGGTGCCACCCAACGGACCGTTTTCAATCACTGCGGCTCGCGCACCGTACTCCGCTGCACGTTGTGCATGTGCCAATCCGCCGCTGCCGCCGCCGATCACCAATAAGTCAAAATGTCTTGTCACGAAAACTCCTGTTGCAGGTGGTTTGCAGATGCCAATGATGGCTGTGATAACATCACCTAAGCCAAAAATGAATATAAGAAATGATGCTTAATCCATTGCTTGATACCGGAGGCTTGCCGCGCTTTCGAGATTTGCAGCCCGAGCACGCTTTGCCTGCGCTCCGCGAGCTTATCAGCGCACATCGACAAAAGCTTGCCGCACTCCTCAGTGCCGAAACGCCACTGGACTTTGACTCTCTGATCAAGCCGCTGGAGGAAATGCAGCATGAATTGCGCTCCGCATTTTCGCCGGTCACTCACCTGCAGAGTGTGCTTGAGGACCCGGGCTGGCGCGATGCGTACAACGCAGCACTCCCGTTGCTCACCGAACATGACGCCGAAATTTCGCAGAACAAGGCGCTGTTTGACGCTTACCAGCAGGTTGCAGCCGCACTCCCGCCCGATGCCAGCAACACGCAACGCACGCTGATTCAGCACGCACTGCGGGATTTCCGCTTGGGCGGGGTCGCGCTCGACGACGAGGCGAAAGCGGAGTATCGCGAGATACGCCAGCAGCTGGCCTCCCTGCAAGCGGGTTTCGAGCAGAACGTGCAGGACTCGACGGACAACTGGCATTTGTACGTCGCAGACGAGAAGCGCCTGACAGGCCTGCCAGAATCAGTGATTGCGCGGGCCCGCCAGGCGGCTACCGATCTCGGCAAGTCCGGTTTTCGCATGCCGCTCGATTTCCCCACCTGGCAGGCGGTAGCCACTCACGCAGCCGACCGCGAACTCCGCGCAACCTTCTACAAGGCATGGGCTACCCGCGCGTCGGATCAGGCCAAAGATCCGCAGTGGGACAACAGCAACAATATCAACCGGATCCTCGCGTTGCGGCACCGCCTTGCCGAGCTCGTGGGCTTCAACAATTTCGGCCAGTTTTCGCTGGCGACGAAGATGGCAGGGGATACCGGCGAAGTCATCGGCTTTCTTCGCGAACTTGCGAAAAAGACCCGGCCCGCTGCCAAACGCGAAATTCAAGATCTGGAAGCGCTGGCCGGACGGCCCGTCGAAGCCTGGGATGTCAGCTACTGGCTGGAAAAGCTCAAACAAGAGAAATTTGCGGTATCCAACGAATTGCTCCGCGAGTACTTCCCCGTAGACCGGGTGAAAAAGGGGCTGTTTGCGCTCGCGACCCGACTCTACGGCGTATCGTTGAAGCGAAACGATGCTGTGCAGACCTGGCATCCGTCCGTTCGCTACTACGAAGTGCACGATGACAACGGCGACATCGTCGGCGGTTTCTACACCGACCTGTTTGCGCGTGCCGGCAAACGTAACGGCGCGTGGATCGACGAATGCATCGTGCGCAAGAATCTTGCGGGCGAAAATGTCCGGCCGATCGGTTACCTGGTCTGCAATTTTTCGCCGCCAAACGATGCTGGCGTGTCGCTGCTGACACATACCGACGTCGTCACACTGTTCCATGAATTCGGGCACATGCTGCATCACCTGCTGACCCGGGTGGACTACCCGGCGCTTGCCGGCATTAACGGCGTGCCCTGGGACGCGGTGGAATTGCCCAGCCAGTTCATGGAGAACTTCGCCTGGCACAAAGATGTCCTGACCAGCGCATCCGGCCACCATGAAACCGGTGAGCCACTGCCCGACGAGATGTTCAACCAGCTACTCAAGAGCCGCCATTGTGGTGCAGCGTTGGCAATGCTGCGGCAGATAGAATTTGCCTTGTTCGATTTTCGTCTGCACACCGAGTTTGATCCCGAACAGCCCACAGAGCCGCTGGCAGTGCTCGCGGAGGTTCGGGACGAAGTCGCGCTGGTGCAGCATCCCGAGTTCAACCGCTTCCCACAGAGTTTTTCGCACATCTTCGCGGGTGGTTACGCCGCCGGTTACTACAGCTACAAGTGGGCAGAAGTTCTCGCGGCCGATGCATTCTCGGCATTTGAAGAGTCCGGCGTATTCGACGCCGGTACGGCCAGGCGTTTCCGCCAGGAAATTCTGGAAGTAGGCGGCAGCCGTGATTTCATGCAGGCTTTCGTCGCGTTTCGCGGACGCAAACCGACCCTCGAAGCGCTGCTAAAACAAAGCGGTATCAATATAGCCGCATGAAAATTGCCACCTGGAACGTGAACTCGCTGAAGGTTCGCCTGCCGCAAGTCACCGAGTGGCTGCAAAGTGCGCAGCCCGATGTGCTGGTCTTGCAGGAGATCAAGTTGGTCTCCGAGGCCTTCCCCGTCGACGCGTTCGCGGAACTGGGCTATCACGCTCTGGCGAGTGGCCAGAAGACCTATAACGGGGTTGCCAATATTGCCCGCGCGTCCATGCACGACGTAATCACGGACATCCCGGGCCTGGATGACCCGCAGCGGCGGGTACTGGCGACCACCATCAACGGCATCCGGGTCGTTAACCTGTATGTTCCCAACGGGCAGAGCGTGGGCTCGGACAAATACGCCTACAAGCTCGGCTGGCTGGCAGCATTGCGGGACTGGCTGGCGGCGGAATTGGCGCAGCATGAACGTCTGGTCGTGCTGGGTGACTTCAATATCGCCCCGGAAGACCGGGATGTATACGATCCGGACAAATGGGGCGACGACGTACTTTGCAGCCCGGCGGAACGTGCGGCACTTGGCGAATTAACCGCACTGGGCCTCGTCGATGTGTTTCGCGAATTCGATCAGCCGGAGGCCGCCTACAGCTGGTGGGACTACCGTGCTGCCGGTTTTCGACGCAATGCCGGCCTGCGTATCGACCTGATTCTGGCCAGTAGCGCTCTGGCGCCCTACTGCAATGCCAGTTATGTGGATCGCGAACCACGGAGCTGGGAACGGCCCTCCGATCACACCCCGGTAATTGCCGAATTTCGCGTGTGACAGTATCCCCGCCGATGTGACATATTTCGGTAATATGGCCGTCACCGACTCCCTCTCCCGATGTATCATTACTCCCCGGACTGATAAGCAGCCAGCCGGCGTGCGCAGTTTCCAGTCAGGAGTAAACGGTCGTGAGTAATGCAACAGCGTTAAAGCTGCGGCCAGATAACGATAAGAACAAGAGCAGAATCTTGTCCCACGATCGGCGCAACGACTATGACGTCACCAATACAGTACAGGTGAGCAACCCGCACGCGGTGCGCAAAGCAGTACGCGAGTTGTTCTCTGCAACCTACCCCGGTGCGCCGTTCGACAAGCTCTGGCTCGCCTTTTACGATTTCGAGCGCTTGTTCTCAGGACAGTTTCCCGGGTACGTGGGTTGTGACACGACCTACCACGACATGCAGCACACGCTGGACATGACCCTGGCGCTAGCCCGCCTGGTCGCCGGCTATGAACAAAGCGCCGACGAAGCCGACCGTCTCGGCGCGGACCGTGCACAGATGACTATCATCACGTCACTGTTTCATGACTCCGGCTACATTCGTCACGCAGACCGTGACAAGGAGTTTCACAACGGCGCCCAGCTGACCCAGCAGCACGTGTCCCGCAGCGCGGATTTTCTGCGGCGTTACCTGCCCGAGCTTGGTTTGGCCCGGGACGTCGCCGTAGCCAGCATGATCGTCCATTTCACGGGCTACGAACTGGATATCGACAAGATTGAACTCGATGACCCCCGTGACTCCATCTGCGGGCACCTGCTCGGCACCGCCGACCTGATAGCGCAAATGGCGGATCGCTGTTACCTGGAGAAATGCCGTGACAGCCTTTACAAGGAATTTGTGCTGGGCGGTATTGCCGTCGAACATTCGCGACCCGGCCACTTTTCGGTGCGCTACGAATCCGGCGTGGATTTGCTCAAGAAGACCCCGGATTTCTATCAGCACGTGTTGAAGACCCGATTGCAGTCCAAGTTCAACCGCGCCTACCGCTATATCGAAGTACTGTTCAGCGGCCAGAATCCGTACGTCGAGGCCATTCGCATCAATATGGAGCACCTCGTGCGCGTGCTCAAAACAGGCGACTGGCGCTTGCTACGGCGTGCGCCGCACGCCTATGTCGCTGACAGTGATGCGCCCCGGCAAATACAGGAACTCGTTGACCTGCAACTGGCGCGCGTCCCGACCCAGCACGATGTCAGCAAGGATTACCTGCCCGCCTGAGGCATTCAGCGCGACGCGAGAGCGGCACGTACAAAGTCGAGCCGGTCATTGCCGAAATACATCTCACCGTTCACAAACAGGGTTGGGGCACCGAATGCACCGCGGGATACGGCCTCGTCGGTATTCGCCTGAAGCTCCGCTTTAATCGAATCTTCGGCACACTGTTGCAGGCTCTGTTCCGGATCCAGCCCGGCGCGCGTCACGAGATCCAGCAACACCGCGTCGTCGCTCAGATCGCGGCCATGCACCCAGATCGCATCGAACATGGGTTGGTGCAAAGCTTCGAACCGCCCTGCACGCTTCGCTACCAACGCCAGGCGTAAGGCTTTGAGCGTGTTCTGCGGAAACAGCGGGTTCATGCGGAACGGCACCTGGTAGTGATCGGCCCAGCGCTGCAGATCGCGAACCAGGTAGTTTCCCCGCGCCTGCACCTGCATAGGCGGCGTATTGCCCGTGGCCTTCAGGACACCACCGAGTAACATCGGCCGGTACACGATTTCGTCGGCACCCAGAGTCGCCAACTGACTGTTCGCGAGATAGGAATAACTGCTGACGTAATCGAAAAAGAACTCCACGCGTTTCGACATTGGCGATACTCGGTTGCGATATTGACAACGGACAGCGTCAGGCCACGCTCAGGTGGCCGGAGCGCTCATCGGGACGAAGGCCGGCCGCGAACGAATACGCTCAAACCATGCATTGATCGCGGCATAGTTACTGAGATCGAACCCGCCTTCACCGGCCACGTGGGTGTAGGCAAACAGGGCAATGTCGGCGAGGGTGAACGCATCGCCAGTCATGAAGTCCCGCGTACCGAGTTGCTGCTCAAGTATGTTGAGCGCGCGGTAGCCACCTTGCTGCTTTTCTTCCAGCGCCTGCCGGCGCTCCGGCGGGTTGCCGAGGTACTTGATAATGAACCGCGCCGTGCCGATGTACGGCTCGTGACTGTACTGCTCGAAAAACATCCAGCTGAGTACGTCGGCCCGTTGCCGCCTGTCGGTACCCACCAGCGCGCTGCCCTCCGCGAGGTAGCTCATGATCGCGTTGGATTCCGGCAGGCAATAGTCGTTATCGACCAGCAGCAATGGAATCTTGCCGTTCGGGTTCATCCGCAAGAATTCTTTGCTGTGCGTTTCTCCGGCCAGAATGTCGACTTCGCGCCACTCGTAGTCCAGGCCGAGCTCAGCGCACAGCAATTGCAATTTGTAGCAATTGCCGGAACGGGAATCACCGTAAACGCACAGGTTTTCGTGCATACCTACCTCTGATTAGCGCCGCCATGCCGCAAGCGCCGAAGCGCTACCGCCTCCGCCGTACTCAAACGACGATTGGCATAGAACGCCGCCAAACAGGCGGCGAACAGCATGTAGATAACACCGATAATGCCGAACTCACGGGTGTAAAAAGTAGCTACAGTGTGCGTCGATATTTCGTTGACCAGTTCCAGTGCGCCGGTGCCGAACTCCCGGCCGGTGAGGAACAGGGCCACCAGAAAGCTGCCGGCGGCCGCTGCCGCGGCCGTAATCACGGCTGCGGCCAGCGGGAACCGCCAGTCGACACCACGGCCACCGCGGCGCATGGCAAGACCTATCAAGATGCCTTGCAGCATCGACACCCATGGGAAGTACTTGTCGAACACGAGTGCCACGTAAACCCAAAGGGCCATCGCCAACCCCGCCATCAGCAAGGACACCAGGATGCCCTGTCGTAAGTTCTGCTGGCCCAGTATGCGTGCCGGCTCGGGTGGCCGCGCTGGCGGCCTGTCTTTGCGCAGATAGCGTACAAGCGTTAGAAACATCGATCTCGGCCGTTCCCGCGCGAGCGGTCGCGGTATTCAGTAGCGGACAGGACGCCGTATGGTAGGGGAAAATTCCAGCGGGTGCGATCCGCAGACGAGCGGATCGCTTGCAACAGGTCGGCAGTGGCTTACGCCCGACCCTGTGCAGCGAAAAAGGCGGCTGAGACCGCGATGATGCTTGTGCGGCAACTGAGGCTCCGCACGGCCGCGAGTCATTGCTTTGCCCATTGCCTGCAGCCACACTACGCCCGACCGCAGGGAGACCATGGTGAAATCGATCATTCCAGTCCTGACATTGTTGTTCAGTGTCACCGCTATTGCCGAGGACAACATCAATGCCGAGCGCCCGGGCTTCAGCTCATCGCCGTTGACGCTCGACTACCGGCGCTGGCAAGTCGAAGTCGGCTACCAGTATCAGCGCATCAATAGTGCGCAGGATGCGCATACGTTGCCGTTATTGCTGCTGCGCTACGGTGCCGGTGAACGCGCCGAAGTCCAGTTCAGCTGGGCGGGGTTTAACGAAGTGGATACCGGACCGGGCAGCTTCACGGGCACTACTGACGCAAGTGTCGGCGTCAAATGGCAACTGACCGACGACGCAGCCACCACGCCTATCGGCGTGTTCGCGTCGCTGTCGTTGCCGGTCGGCGACGATGAATTCAGCAGCGATGAAGTTGACCCGACCCTCGGGCTGTTCTGGGCGCATAACGGCCGTATCAACCTGTTCGGCACGGTGCTGCTCTCCGAGTTCGACGAGCAATCCGCCATCAGCAATGGCATTGGTATCAGCCTGCCGGTGAGTGACCGGTGTCGCGGCTGCGGTGCGTACCTCGAGTACTTTGGCACCTACCCCGAAGACGGCGGACCGCAGCACAATCTGAACGGTGGCATGACTTTCTTGCGCTCCGCTGATTTGCAGTTTGATGTGCACCTCGGCCTCGGACTGAATGACCGTGCGCCGGACAGTTTCGTCGGTCTTGGGGCCGCGTACCGATTCTGAGCGAGGCGCTCAATCACGTCAGTACACTTTCGATGTAACGTCACGCCGGCTGTGGCACTGAACGATTACGGCGTTTTTCAGTCGGAATCACTGCAGCACAGTATCGGGGACATTCGGCATGCGGCTTTCAACATCGATAGCGTTACTGCTCGTCGCAACCATGGCGGGCGCGACCGGAGTCGAAGTCGATTTCGAAACCAGCGACGGGGTGCTGATATACGGCGACCTCTATCTTGCGCCGGATCGACCAAAAGACGCGCCACTGATTCTGCTGTTTCATCAGGGCGGCGGTGATGCGCGTGGTGAGTACGGTCCGCTCGTCGATCGCCTGCTGGCCGAGGGCTATCACGCACTCGCCATAGACCAGCGTCGGGGTGGCGACCGTTTCGGCATGTTCAACCGCACCTCGGAACGTTTTGCTGCGCAGCGGCACAGCTACGACGATGTTTCTTATTGCGACGCTTATCCTGATCTGCAGGCGGCGCTCCGGTTCGCAGACAGCGACGGCTTCACCGGACCGCGCGTCGCCTGGGGCAGCAGCTATTCCGCCGCACTCGCGATTCGCCTCGCTGCCGAAAACGCGGATGACATAGACGCCGTACTCGCGTTTTCACCCGCGGCCGGCGATGCGATGGAAGGTTGCCAGCCCGAGCAATACAGCAACCAAGTCACGCAACCTATGCTGGCCCTGCGCCCGATCAGTGAAATGCAGGCACCAAGCGTACCGCTGCAACTGGAACTGTTTCGCAAGCAAGGTCATCAGACCCATGTCGCTGATCCGGGAGTACACGGTTCATCCATGCTGAATGAAGCCCGCGTCGGTGCCCCGACGGACAAAACCTGGAAAGTTGTACTCGACTTCATTCGCGCGGCTCTGGGCGAACATCACAGCACAGCCAAACCGTTACAAATAGAACCGTCCAACTGACTTTCGCGCTACCAATTAAGGCTTGCGGGCCAAGGTCGTCAGTGTGATTATTTCGCCTTTGGCGCAATCCGGCCACTAACAGAATCTGCAGGTTTCCGGTCGCCATACATCATGGAGTGTGCATTGTGGACCTGACCGGACACTGGGTTGGAATTACCGCCCTGGTCGTATTTGTCGTCGCTTACGCGTTCGTCATCACCGAAGAATTTACCCACCTGCGAAAATCAAAGCCTGTCATGCTCGCCGCCGGCATCATCTGGGCCGTGATCGGCGTGTATTACGCGCAGACCGGGGAACACGAATTACTTGATGAGGCAGTACGCGAGTACCTCACGGAATTCGCCGAACTGTTCCTGTTTCTCCTTGCCGCAATGACCTACGTCAACACGATGAGTGACCGGCTGGTGTTCGATGCGTTGCGCAGCAAGTTGCTGTCGCGCGGCTTTAGTTACAAAGCGCTGTTCTGGATAACCGGTGTTCTCAGCTTCTTCCTGTCGGCACTCATCGACAACCTGACCACCGCATTGGTCATGTGTGCGGTGATCCTCGCGGTTGGCCGCGGCAATCCCCGGTTCATCGCTATCGGCTGCGTCAATATCGTGGTCGCTGCCAATGCAGGTGGCGCGTTCAGCCCATTCGGCGACATCACCACGTTGATGGTCTGGCAGGCCGGGATCGTACGCTTCACGGAATTCTTCGCACTGTTCGTGCCATCCGTCGTGAACTACATGGTGCCGGCGGTGTTCATGTCATTCGCTGTGCGCAACGAAGCGCAGAACGTAGAGAACGAAGTAGTGGTCATGCGCCGCGGCGCGAAGCGCGTCATCGGCTTGTTCGCGCTGACCGTCACTACAGCAGTTTGTTTCCACAATTTCCTGCACCTCCCGCCATTCCTCGGCATGATTACGGGCCTCGCGTACCTCAAGTTGTTCGGCTACTACCTGCGGGTAACGCATGACAAGCTCAACGCCCATGATCATGGCAATCACTCCGCCGGCGAAGTCGTGCCGTTCGACAGTTTCCGCGAAGTTGCACGTGCGGAATGGGACACGCTGCTGTTTTTCTTCGGCGTGATCATGAGCGTTGGTGGCCTGTCCTTCATCGGATACCTGGGGCACCTGTCCGGCTACATGTACATCCAGCTCGGCCCAACTACGGCCAACGTACTCGTGGGTGTCATGTCAGCCATAGTGGACAACATTCCGGTCATGGTGGCGGTATTGCACATGCAACCGGAAATGGGGCTTGATCAGTGGTTGCTGGTCACCCTGACCGCTGGCGTCGGCGGCAGCCTGTTGTCGGTCGGCTCCGCGGCCGGTGTTGCGTTGATGGGGCAGGCACGCGGCAAGTACACGTTCTTCAGTCACCTGCGCTGGACGCCGTTCATCGCACTGGGCTACGCGGCGAGCATCGCCACGCACCTGTGGCTGCAATAGGCAGCGTTGCTTCTCAAAGATAAGGTGAGAACAATGCCGCCGCGGAATCGCGCAAACGCACGGGCATGGAGCGATTGGCCAGTTCGTCGTAGTTGATGCGCCGACCAGTAGCAATAACGCGGTGAAAATACGCGGCGAGTTCGGCGTTGAGGTCCCTGGAAAAGACCTCGATGCCGAGCTCGAAGTTGAGTCGCAAGCTGCGTGAATCGAGGTTCGCGGAACCGATCAGCGTGTAATCGTTATCGATGCAAATCAGCTTGGTGTGACAGAACGGTGGCTCCTGGTACCAAAGCTCGATATCCCAGCGCAGCAGCTCGGCAAGTATATTCTGGTGTGCCCAGTGCACGTAGAACAGGTTGTTCTTCTCCGGCAACACCAGTCGTACCCGTACCCCGCGTAACGCCGCCGATTCCATGGCACCCATCAATTCGCGACTGGGCAGGAAGTACGGTGTCATGATGTCGACCGAACGCTCCGCGGCACTGATGACGGTCTGAATGGTCACGGCCAACGCATCAAGTGCCTCGTTCGGGCCATCAGGAACGACCCGGCAACGCATGTCACCTTGTGGCTTCATCACCTGCTTCGGCACCTCATCCTCTTCGCCCCGGGTAGCGAAACTCCAGTCACCGAGAAACACGGCAGCAAGCTCGCCAACGGTCTGTCCGCGGATTGAAAAATGCACGTCTGTTACATCGCGTTTCCGGCGGTCAGTCTCGACGTGGTCGTCGCTGATATTCATGCCGCCAGCAAAAGCAACAGCGTCATCGACAATCAGGATCTTGCGGTGATTGCGCATGTTCAAATAGACGCTGGGAGGTAGCAGCCGCGGCGGCAAAAACCTGGCGGTTGCAATGCCTCGCTTGCGCAATGCTCGCGAAGGACGTGGCCACGCATACAGCTCACCGAAGCCATCTACCAGAACCCGTACGTCAACACCGCGCGCGACCGCTGCCTGCAAAGCATCCGCGAACTGTGTGCCGATCGTGTCCATTTTCAGAATGTAGGTCGCGAGGAACACGCGCTCGCTGGCGCGTTCGATAGCATCGAGCATTTGCGGGTAGGCGATGTCGCCGTTGTACAACGGCGTAACGGTATTGCCGTCCGTCAGGGTCTGGCCGGTGATGCGCCAACCGACACCGCTTTTCCCCGGTTCCCCCTCGCCTGAATGCACCGCGGCACGTTGGCCCACTTCGTAGCCGACATAGAACAAGCGACGCTTCAGGCCACGTGCCCGTGAACGAACCCGATTGATGCCGAACAGGAAGTACGCGATCGGGCCGCCGTAAGGCACGAAGATGCAGGCCATGATCCAGCCCATCGCCGCCCGCGGATCACGCTTGTAGAGCAACGCGTGATACACACCGAGCGTGGCTGGCGTTATGTAGATCAGTACGAGCAGCGCTGTCAGCATGATCGTCGCGGGCAATGAAAGAAATCACTATATAGCGTGTGCCACACAGATTCGATCAAAAAACCACGCTCGCCCGACCGCCGTCGACGCTATACGGGCCTTGTGTCAGAATGCCGCGATGCTGATTCCTGCTTACCAGTCCGCCCCGTGATCCACGCCGTAATTTTCGATATAGACGATACGCTGCTGCACTCGATGTCAGCCGACGACGTTCTGTACCGACAAGCCATACGCGACATCGTGGGCGACGTTCGGTTTCGCTCACAATTGGCTGACTACGAACACGTATCGGATTTCGGCATCCTCCGCGAAGTATTGCAGGACAACGCTATTGAGGCGACGGACGAGGTGACTACAGCGATCCAGCGACGGTTTCTGGATTCACTGTCCGCGTACGTGGAGAACAACGGCCCGTTCCGCGAAATCGATGGCGCACGGCAACTCCTGGACCGGTTGCGTGGGTCAGACGAGCATGCAGTCGCACTGGCGACCGGTTGCTGGCGCGAGTCCGCTCTGCTGAAACTGCACACCGCAGGCTTCAACGTCGCAGACCTGCCGCTGGCCACGGCCGACGATGCCATGCCACGAGTCGCCATCATGCAAACGGCTTTGCGCGCCTTGCCCGCCGAACTGGCGAGCATCACGTATTTCGGTGACGGTGTATGGGATCAACGTGCCTGCGCCAGTCTCGGCTGGACGTTTCGTCCCGTGGGGCCTGGCCTGAATGGCATTAATGATTATCACGGCGAGTATGCCGAGCTGCTGACGTGATGCAGCCAGGCAAGTTACCGCGGCCGCCCGGATAAACCGCTTAGCGCGTTCTGCAACAGCGGTACAATGCGGTACCTGATTTTTTTCACCAAAGCCGAACGCACTGGTAGAGAATTGACGCTTGCACAAAACCGCTGCAACAGCCCGGCGACGCCAGTCCCGACAATGTCTCATCGTAACCGTACTGCTTGCTGCCCTGCCCGTGGCCACCGCAATGGATACCCCTGATCTGCTGACAAGCGCCGACCTCGCGCATTTCGACCAGCCAGCCGCGGACGCACGCCTGCCGTACGGCACTGACCCGCTGCAGTTCGGCGATTTGCGGCTGCCACCGGGCCCCGGCCCGCATCCTGTTGCCGTGTTTATCCACGGCGGTTGTTGGATGGCGGAATACGACATTGCCCACAGCAGCAAACTCACTGCCGCTCTTGCACGACACGGCATCGCGAGCTGGTCGCTGGAATTTCGCCGGGTTGGCAATGACGGCGGTGGCTGGCCGGGCACCTTCGCGGATGTCGCGGCAGGCACGGATCACCTGCGCGAAATCGCTGCTGCCTACAATCTCGATCTGGGCCGGGTTATTACGATGGGCCACTCTTCGGGCGGCCAACTGGCACTGTGGCTGGCTGCCCGCAAGAACCTGGCCGGATCAGGGCCTGGCGCCTCAGCAGATCCATTGGCGCTGCAGGGCGTGCTTGGCCTCGCCGCCGCCGCAGACTTCGATTACCTGCACGAGGACGGCACCTGTGATCGGGCCGTTGATCAACTGCTCGGTGGTTCGCCCGCCGAGTACCCGCAGCGTTACGCCTGGACGGACCCGGTTCGCTTGTCACTGGGCGACACGCCGCAGCGGTTGCTGGTCGGCCGGCATGACGATGTCTGGTCGCCGCCGGCCCGCCGTTATTTTGCAGCCGCCCGTGAACGGGGTGAGAACGCGCGGCTTATCGAAGCACCGGATTCGGGGCATTTCGAATTGATCGACCCGGATTCAAGCACCTGGCCGCTGGTTCTCGAGGCTGCTCGCACATTGTTGTCGGCGAACCCGGAACAACAGTAGAACGGCAAAGCGTTGGTTGTTGCCCATCAGGATCGTTCGCAAGTGTCAGGACCGGACCGCCGTTCTGCGAAAGGGGCATACAAGTATTAGGACACCCAGAATAAGCACCAATACCAAGTATTAGGACACCCAGATTAAACACCAAGACAGGTGCTAGGTGCGAAGTACCAGGACACTCAGATCAGGGGTACCGTGTACGTACGAACAGTTGCTGCTGGTAGCAGTAAGTGTCTAAGTGTCAGGACACTCAAATTTGCCGAAGAGCAGGTACGGGGACACTCAATTTAGTGGAGCAAGTGCTGCGGACAAGCACAGTAAGTGCCAGTAAGTACGGGGACACTCAGTTTTAAGCAAGGGTAAGCCCGGCGACATTCAGATCAGAGGTACCGTGTTGTATGTACGAACAAATGCTGCTGTTGGCCACGCTCACGGTGCTGGTCATGATCAGTCCCGGCCCGGACATGGTGATCGTCATGCGCAACACGATTGTCGGCGGCCGCGCCGCGGGCCTGCAGACCTCGTTGGGTGTACTGGGCGGCAATCTGGTCCATATCAGCTATTGCCTGCTGGGAATTGGCTGGGTCATTTCGCAAAGCATCCTTGTGTTCTCGATCATCAAGTTCGCGGGTGCCGCGTACCTGATCTATCTCGGGATCAGCAGCTTTCGCCCTGAACAAACATCGCTGCGGGTTTCGGACATCACGCCGGTCGTGCAGCGCCGCACCTGGTTGCTGCAAGGACTCATCAACAACTTGCTCAACCCGAAAGGCACCTTGTTCTACCTCGGTGTCTTTACCGTCGTGATTACGCCGCAAACCACGGTCGGGACGACAGGGCTGCTGGTGGCAAGCATGGTTCTGATCAGTGCGCTGTTCTGGTTGTTTTTTGTCTATACACTGGACCGGCCCGCTGTGCGCCGCTTCATCGACCGCTCGCAGCAGACGGTCAGCCGGGTCTTCGGCGTGGTGCTGCTGGCGCTCGGTGAACGGGTGGCGCTGCTTGATCGCTGAGCAGGTGTGGCGGTGCGACCGTCGCGGCGTGAAACAGCGCCTCGCACTTTTGGTCAACTTCTGTTGTGCCTGAACCGCCGGCACAGTCAAAACAGACAAGCGGAGCCATGCCATGAAATTCATTCGAGCTCGCGAGTTCATCGGCAAGAACGCCTGGGACGCGCTGCCGATCGCCGTGATGAACGGCATCTCCACCCGGTTGCACTGGACCGACCAGCCGTACCGGTGGCACACGAATGATGGCGAAGAGGTGTTTGTTGTTCTCGATGGCAGTGTCGACATGCACTACCGCGACGACAACGGCGAACACATCGTCACAATGGAATGTGGCGATATTTTTCATGCGACGGTTGGCACAGAACATGTCGCGCGCCCGCGCGGTGCCGCACGCATTCTGGTCGTGGAAACAGAAGGGAGTGTGTAGTGTCCGCCGCCACGCTGGCCGGCGTATGAACCCAGATGCCGTACCGGCTTACGGCTTACGGCTTACGGCTTACGGCTTACGGCTTACGGCTTACGGCTTACGGCTTACGGCTTACGGCTTACGGCTTACGGCTTACGGCTTACGGCTTACGGCTTACGGCTTACGGAAAAGGTATCGGCATGCACCGTAGGCCGCAAGTTACGATGGGACCGACTGCTTTCGTGATCGGCCAGTGCCCTGGGGTTATTACTGATTCATGCGCTTCCTGCTGATCACCGTATTACTGTCACCGCTGCTCTTATTGCAGGGACGCTGGACCCGCGCGCGCACACCGCGTTTGCCGGAGGCTGACGGTGCACGGGAAGGCACGGCAGGCAACGGGCCGCTGTTGCGGCTGCTGATACTCGGCGATTCGGCCGCTGCCGGGGTCGGCGCCGTTGATCAGCGTGACGCGCTGGCCGGCCAGCTCGTCGCACAACTGGCCGATCGCTACACGGTACGCTGGAAGCTGTCCGCCGCTACCGGCAACAAGACCAGCACGGTACTGGCCGGACTTCCGACTGCCGGTCTGGAGACGTTTGATATCGCCGTTGTCTCGCTGGGCGTGAACGATGTCACTGGCGGCATCTCGCTCAATACTTTCGAACAACAACAACAGACTCTGTTGCGCGAATTGCAGCAACGCTTCGGCATTCGCCACACAGTGCTGTCCGCATTGCCACCGATGCACCTTTTTCCCGCACTGCCCCAACCGCTGCGCTGGGTACTCGGACAGCGCGCAAAGCAGTTTTCTGAGGTCCTCCGCCGGTTGTCACAACAGATTGAACGGTGTTCACTCTGCGATGTAGACACGTCCGGTGACCGAAGCATGATGGCGGCAGACGGCTTCCACCCTGGCCCGCCAGTGTACGCACGATGGGCTGCGCAGATCGTCGGGATCATCGTCCGTCGCTACTCTGAGGAGGCGTGCCAGACCTCAAGCCCGGCGGCGTGAAGCACAGCCCAAGGGTTATGGTTCCAGCGCCGGTTTGTTACATTAGCGACCACTCTGCGACAGCCGCTACAAACCCCACGGTAACTGGCTGCGTTTCTGCCTGCCATACCCGTGCTGGAGCTTAATTGTTATGGACCACTTCCTTCCCGTCAGTTCGATATCAGAAGCGATACAGCTCGCGGTAGCACCTGTGTTTCTGCTTACCGGTATCGGCGCGATACTGTCCGTCTTGGCCACACGGCTGGCCCGCGTGGTTGACAGGGCCAGAGTGGTGCAACGGCGGCTGGGCCTGGTCACCTCTGATCTGCACAAAGAAATGTTGATGTCGGAAACCGGCTTGTTATGGCGCCGCATCATGACCATCAACTGGGCTATCCGCTTGTCGGTGACTTCTGCGCTGTTGATTTGCGTCGTGGTCATGAGCCTGTTTGTCGGCGATTTCGTGCAGATCAATCTCGGGACGCTGATCGTCTACCTGTTCGTCCTTGCCATGGTTTTGCTGATTTTGTCGTTGCTCTTCCTGCTGTTTGAAGTATCGGTATCGACCCGCAAGATCCTGCAGAACACCGAGCACCTGGTTGCTGAATACGAGCACCGCGGAAACAGCTGACGCGTATTCGGAAAACCGTTCGCCGGCTCGCTTGGCGCGGGCTCGGTGGCAGGAAGCCATAGTCCAAGCAGAGATCTCGCCGGGAGTGCTGCCGCGTCTCAAGGGCAGGCAACATCCCACGGTTAATCGACAGCGAATGAACGCTGGAGTGAACAGACAATGAAGAACTCAAAGTTCGGCAAATTGATCAGAAAGATCAACCTGTACCCACCGTTTCTCGGCATGGGCATCAAAGTGCGGAGCTCGAACAACGACTTCACCCGCTTTGAAGTCGAGTTGCGCGCCCGCTGGTACAACCGCAACCTGTTCGGCACGCACTTCGGCGGCAGCCTCTACGCCATGTCGGATCCGTTTTTTGTCTTTATTGTCACGATGAACCTGGGTAACGGTTACATCGTCTGGGACAAATCTGCGGCGATTGATTTCCTGAAACCGGCGAAGGGCACGATCACTGGAATATTTGAGGTAAGCGTTGAGCGTCTTCAAGAGATTCGTGCAGAAGTCGACCAGCTCGGCAAAAGCACATACCACTTTGAAGCGGATCTTATAGACGAGAACGGACGAACAGTGGCCCGCGTCAGCAAAGAGGTGTACGTGCGCTCGAAAGCACATTCCAGTCACAAGAGCACCGCCTTGCCGGCTTGATTTATTTGGCCGACCCGCACGCAAACGGTGCGTTAAGCAAACCCTCTGATTTCGGAATGTACGAATAGCGACTTGAACAGTACCGCTGGATAGTTAGAGTGAACGTCAAAGACCAAGCGGAGCTAGCGGACAGCGTGTTCTTCTGCGTCAACATGAAACCTCCATGAGCGAACTGATCTTGTCTGTTATCGGCATTATTGGTGTCATGCTGCTGGGCATGCTGTGCTGGCGCTGGTTCGATCAACGCGAAGAACAGGCCGTCTGGACCCGGTTGGCGGCGTTGCAGCCTGATGAACCGGCACGATTCGACCCGGCAATGCTGCAGACCTTACCTGCACCAGCGCAACGCTATCTGCGATATGCCATTGCACCCGGAACACCGCTTTTCTCCGTTGCCGAAGTCACGATGCAGGGGACATTCAGACTGGGCAGCAGCGACCAGCCCGGTGACATGACCTTGCAGGCCGAGCAGGTACTGGCAGCTCCGTACGGTTTTCTTTGGCGAATGAGTGCCGCTGCCGGGCTGATGAGAGTCTCGGGTTCGGACATGGCCGAAGGCCGGATGAGCTGGAGTCATTTTTGGCTGCAGCAGGTTATTCCCGTTGCACGTGTCGGCGGCGACGCTGACCATCGTCGGTCCGCGTTTGGTCGTTGCGTGGCTGAGGCTGTGTTCTGGACACCGGCGGTGTTGCTAACGAGTGAAAACGTCGAATGGGAAGCTGTTGATGAGTCTTTGGTCAGAGTGATTTTTCGGTTCGAGGGTCTGGAGCAAGCCGTTGATCTGTTTGTCGAGCCCGATGGGCATCTTGCGAAAATCGTGTTTCAGCGCTGGTCGGATGCCAATCCGCAGAAGCGTTATCAGTTGCAGCCGTTCGGCGGCCACCTGTCTCGGTACAGGAACTTCCATGGTTTCAACCTGCCGACCCGAATCGAGGCGGGAAATTTTTTCGGTACTGATCAGTACTTCGAGTTCTTCAAGGTTGATGTTACTGATGTTCGTTTTCCGGATGCCGCTGACAACAACCCTGACGGCGATCCGCAGCAGAAGCCACGTTGAACGTTCCAAGCAAAGCTCTTTGCTGCACGGAGACAATTTTTCTTGCCGGTGCTGCTCACCACCTTGAGTCAGTGGCCGCCCGGCTACGCTGAATATCCGGTGCGACCGGTATCGGGTCTCAAGCGATCAGCATTATCGATTTCCAACGCGTCGAATTGCGCGCAACCGGGCTCATCGTCGGGGCAGTCAATGACTTACTCAAGTCTCTGACAGTTTCGGTTTCCGGAAAACAATCCAGAATTGGCCTGAAAGCTATTCTACAGTCACCGACTTCGCCAGATTCCTCGGCTGATCAACGTCCGTACCTTTCAGTACCGCAACGTGATACGCCAGTAGCTGCAGCGGTATCGTGTACAGAATCGGTGCCTGGAAATCCTGGATCAGGGCCGGCATGCGCATCGTGTGGATGCCGTCGTTCTCACCGAAGTGCACGCGTGGGTCGGCGAAGACGAACAACTCGCCACCGCGGGCGCGAACTTCCTGCAGATTGCTTTTGAGTTTTTCCAGCAGCTGGTCATCCGGTGCAACCGCAATAACCGGCATGTCTTCGTCAACCAGCGCCAGAGGCCCATGCTTCAGCTCGCCAGCGGCGTAAGCTTCGGCGTGAATGTAGGAAATTTCTTTCAGCTTCAGCGCGCCTTCCATGGCGACGGCGTTCTGGACGCCGCGGCCGAGGAACAGGGCGTGATGCTTGTCGACGAACTTTTCGGCAAGCACTTCGATGGACTTGTCCATCAGCAAGGTCTGTTCGATCAGACCCGGCAGTTCCGCGAGCTGCGCGACCAGCGCACGCTCTTGTCGCTCTTCGAGGCCAGCCCGACGGGCGAGGCAAATCGTGAGCAATGCCAGCGCTGCCAATTGCGTGGTGAATGCCTTGGTCGATGCAACGCCAATCTCCGGACCGGCGTTGGTCATCATCGCCAGTTCGGACTCGCGAACCATGGAGCTTTCGGGCGCGTTGCAGATCGTCAGTGTCGAGACATAGCCGGACACTTTCGCTTCGCGCAAGGCGGCGAGCGTATCGGCGGTTTCACCGGACTGGCTGATGCTGATGAACAGCGTGCCATCCGGCACAACCGGCGAGCGGTAGCGGTACTCACTCGCGATCTCAACCGAGCACGGAATCCGGCAAAGTTGTTCAATCCAGTAACGTGCTACCAGACCGGCGTGGTAACTGGTGCCACAGGCAATGATGTGCACGCCTTTGGTCTTGTCGAGTACCGCCGCCGCGTTTTCACCAAACGCCGTGTCCAGCGCGACGCCGTTCTCGATTCGATCAGCCAAGGTGCGGGCCACCGCACTCGCCTGTTCGTGAATTTCTTTTTGCATGTAGTGGCGGTAGTTGCCGCGCTCGGCCGCATCCGCGGTCAGTTCACTTTCTTTAACCGGGCGTTCGACCTGATTGCCGGCGGCATCAAACACCGTGACCTGGCGACGCTCGACCAAGGCGATATCGCCCTCGTCCAGGAACATGAAGCTGCGGGTTACCGGCAACAGCGCGGCAACGTCTGACGCAACAAAGTTCTCGCCAATACCCAGACCAACAACGACCGGGCAGCCGGCCCGTGCCAGCACCAGTTTGCCGGGCTGATTGCGGTTCATGACCGCGAGTGCGTAAGCGCCTTCCAGTTCGGCAACGGTCTTGCGAACCGCGGCCACCAGGTCAGCACTGTCTTGCAAATGCTGGTGGATCCGGTGCGCAACAACTTCCGTGTCCGTGTCGGATTCAAATTTGTAACCCGCCGCGGACAGTTCCTCGCGCAGCGTTTCGTAATTCTCGATGATGCCGTTGTGCACGATCGCGATTTCGGGGTGCGACATGTGCGGGTGAGCATTGAGTTCGCTCGGTGCGCCGTGGGTTGCCCAGCGCGTGTGGGAGATACCGGTTGTGCCGCGTATCGGTTGCTTGTCCAGCGCATTCTGCAGTTCCTGGACTTTGCCGAGCCTGCGCAGACGGTCAATGCCCGAGTCTTCCATGACCGCGATGCCGGCCGAGTCGTAACCGCGGTATTCAAGTCGGCGCAACCCTTCCATCAGGATGGGCACTACGTTTCTTTCGGCGACGCCGCCGACAATTCCACACATTTGTCAGTCCTCCCGGACCCGTCCGTTTGCTGTTGTCACTCGCAGGGTGGCGAATTGTTGCAGGAAAATTCGCCGCAGGGCGTGCAGCAGTTCGCATTACCGGAGCCGGAGTATAAGCCCCAGATTACTGATTGTATTGCAGTTTCAGCTGGTCTTTTGTGGCTTCTTCCAGCCCGGGACGGTCATCTGGCGGGCGCGCGCGACCGTCAGCTGATCGGCCGGAACCGGCTTCGATACGGTGGACCCCGCACCGATCGTAGCGCCACTGCCCACCTCCACCGGCGCCACGAGATTTACGCCGGAACCGATGAACGCCCCGTCGCCAATTGTCGTCCGGTGCTTGTTCGCGCCGTCATAATTGCAGGTGATGGTACCGGCGCCCACGTTAACGCCGCTGCCGATTTCCGCGTCACCGATGTAACTCAGGTGATTCACCTTGCTGGCGTGGGCGATATTGCTTTTCTTCACCTCGACGAAGTTGCCGATCTTCACCTGCTCAGCCAGCTTCGTGCCGGGGCGCAGTCGGGCGTACGGGCCGATTTCACACTCATCGCCCACCTCGCTTTGCTCGATATGGCAGTTCGCGTGCACCACCGTGCCAGCGCCGAGCCGGCTGTCGCGAATGAGATTGCCCGTCTCGATCACAACATTGTCGCCGACGACGACATCTCCCTCGAAAACGGCATTAACGTCGATGAAAACATCCTGTCCGCAGCGCAACGTGCCACGGATATCCACCCTTGAGGGGTCGGCGAAGCCAACCCCGGCAGCCATCAGCTCGCCAACCAGCCGGCGCTGCAGTGCCCGTTCGGCCTCGGCCAGTTGCCGGCGGTCGTTGATGCCCATGAGTTCTTCGACGCTGTCCGCCTTGATGCCGTGTACTTCGGTGCCGTCCGCCACCGCCATGGCGATCACGTCGGTGAGGTAGTACTCGCCCTGGCTGTTGTCGTTACCGAGACGCTCCAGCCAGGCTTTGAACTTTCTTGCCGGTGCGCACATGACGCCGGAGTTAACCTCTTTAATCAGACGTTCGCTGTCATTCGCGTCTTTTTCTTCGACGTTACGCACAACCCGGCCATTCTCGCGAACGATGCGGCCGTAGCCATGCGGGTTCGACACGTCCACGGTCAGCACGCCAAGATCGTCGGCGCCACATTCATTCAGCAGTCGCTCGAGGGTCTGCGGCCGCAGCAGGGGCACATCACCAAACAGCACCAGCACGCGGTTGTCGTCGGCAGTTTCCGGCATGGCCTGCATAACGGCGTGGCCGGTGCCAAGCTGCTCGGCTTGCAGCGCCCAGCGCAAGCCGTCAGCGGCAAACGCCGCCTGTACCTGATCACCACCGTGACCGTAAACCACGCAAATGTCAGCGGCGTCGATCTGCCGGGCACAGTCCACGACATGTCGCAGCAGGGGCCGGCCTGCGAGCGGCTGCAGAACTTTGGGCCGGGACGAGCGCATGCGGGTGCCCTGTCCGGCGGCCAATATCAGGATGCTGATGGTCAAACGGTTTCCTCCCAAAGATGCCGGGCGGATAATACCGCACCCGGGCAATTGATTTGTGACATCGGCGCGCGTTACTTTCGCTACGGGCCTCTCGCTGTCGGCGCGCCATCGGCAGTTGACCGGAAATCACTTATGCACCGTTCGCCGCACCGCTACAGCTACGGGATCTGCTGCGCCGTTCTGCTGCCGTTGGTCTCCGGCTGCAATGGCGAAATCTACCTCCGCGACGGGGTGACGGATGGCGACACCTTTTACCTTGCTGAACAGGCGTTAACGAATGACGACCCGGTACTGCAAAGCTGGGTTAGCTACAGCCTGACCCTGAGCGCCTGCAAGCTCGCCATCGGCGGCGCCAATCCGGCCCGCGCGAGTTCTTTCGATTGCGAGCTGACCGCACGTGGGCATCTTCTGGACACCTGGCAGGAACAAGGCGCCTTTGCTGCCGACGAGTATCTCGACACTCTGACCAATGTGCGTAACGATGGCTGGCTGGCCGAGTACGTCGCCAACTATTTCGCACGCGAAGCCTGGCAGATTCCTGCCGACCTCAATCTCAACGGTTTCGAACAATACCGGCAAGCGGCGTTGCCGCGTCACCAACCTGCCACCCGCATCGTCGGCTCGTGGAATTACGCGCGCAACGTCCGGCAGCCGTAGGCTACTGCAATCCAGTTGCCGTTTTTCACATTGCTCCATAAACCTTCTGCATTGTTCCATAAGACGAATGCACGGTAAGGTTGGCCGCTGCGATTCGACCCTCACCGACCGGAGATCATTTGTGAGACCCAGAAAAATAATCGGAACAGTTTTTGCGCTCGCCTGGATGTTATTCGCGGCTACGACAAGCGCGCAGGAAGCGGCGTTTGACCCGGATGCCGAAATGTTTCCGGCTGATGTGCAATACGACACGCGCATCCCGACGCCCGCACAATTCCTTGGCCGTCCGCTCGGTGCAGCGCCTGTCCGGCATCACGAATTGGTCGAATACATCAACAAGGTAGCCGGCCTGTCTGACCGCCTTAGCGTTGAAGTCATCGGCTACAGCCACGAACGTCGTCCAATCCTTTTTGTCGTTGCCACATCTCCCGAGAATCAGGCGCGCATTGATGACATACGCACGCAACATATCGCGTTGACGGAACCCGCGCTCCGGCAGTCCGTGACGGCTGACATGCCGGTCATTACCTGGCTCAACTACGGCGTACACGGCGCCGAGGCCAGTGGCATGGATGCATCGTTACCAACGGTCTACTACCTGGCCGCCGCACAGGGCGCCAGGGTCGATCAGCTCCTTTCCGGCAGCGTGATCCTGGTGACCGCCGTGTTCAACCCGGACGGCCATGCGAACCGCGTTGCGTGGCTGGACACGTATGGCAGCCGCGTCGTCAATCCCGACCCGAACAACATGGAACAGGATTACGACGGCCGCCTCGCCCGCACCAACCACTACGGTTTCGATCTCAACCGGCAATGGTTGTCAGTCACTCAGCCTGAGTCACGTGCGTGGATGCGCAAGTGGCATGAGTGGCGGCCAAATGTCTCGGTTGATTACCACGAAATGGGCAGTGAGCAGACCTACTACTTTGCACCCGGCATACCGACCCGCACCCACCCGCTGATCCCTGACGAGAGCATGCAGCTCGTCGCCGACGTCGTGGCGCCGGCCGAGCAATTCCTGGACTCGCAAGGTCGTCTGTATTTTCACGGCGACCGTTACGATCACTTTTTTCTCGGCAAAGGCGCCGGCTTCCCGCTGGTGAACGGCGGCATCGGCATCCTGCACGAAGCGAGCGCAGCACGCGGCGTCGCACGCAATACCAGCAACGGTTTGCGCACCTATCGCGAAAATATTCTGAAGCATTTCCGCACCAGCATTGCGAATGCGGAAGGCGCACTGCAACAACGTGATGCGTTGCTCCAGTTCCAGAAGAGCTTCTACGACTCGGCAGCCGAACGCGCGAGCAATCACAGCGTGAAAGCGTACGTGTTCGCCGCGCCCGGCGACGACGCCCGCCTCTATCACTTTGTGGACTTGCTCAATTTCCATCGCATAGAGGTACGCACGCTGGCACAGGACGTGACCGAAGGCGGCATTACCTACCGCGCCAATGAGGCCATGATCGTGTCGCTCGATCAGCCGCAGCATCAGCTCATCCGCAGCATCTTTGAAACCATGACCGAGTTCGAGGACACCACGTTCTATGACGTCTCGACCTGGACCGTGCCGCTCGCTTACGGCCTCGACTACGCAAGCCTGTCGGGTCGCCGGCTTAACTCCAGCCAGCTTGGCGAACCGGCGGCACTGGAGATGCCGGTTGCCAGTGCGCCGGACAAAGCCGCTTATGCCTACGCCTTCGAATGGAACGGTTACTACGCGCCGCGCGCGCTCAACCGGGTGCTCTCGGAGGACTTGCTCGCGCGGGTCGCGATAGATCCGTTTGTCGTCCAAACGACGCGCGGCAGCGTGAACCTGGATCGTGGCAGCGTGGTGGTTGCCTTTGATCGCCAGGAACAGGCCCGCGATAGGATCGACGAACTGATGCGAACGATCGCGCGGGAAGACAGCGTAACCGTGCACGCGCTCAGTTCCGGTCGCAGCGCGATCGGTACCCGCGGCTCGGACGTCGGCGGTCAGTTTTTCAAAGCGCTTAAAAAGCCCGAGATTCTGCTGGTCGCTGGTCGTGACCTCGACTGGTACAACGCCGGCGAGATCTGGCACTTGCTGGACCAGCGCATGGACATGAAGGTGACGATTCGTGACCGCGACCGGCTGGGCGGTGTACCGCTCAATCAGTACACGCACCTGGTATTTGTCGGTGGTAACTACGATAACTACGCGCCCGAATACGCCGGTCGAATCCGTCAATGGGTGAACGAGGGCGGTACGATCATCGGCGTACGCCAGGGTGCTGACTGGGTTCGTAGCAACGTTCTCGACTGGATAGACCCGCTGGCGGAAGATGCCGCCGGGCTGCGGCTGGCCCTGTCGGAATCCGGCCACCCCCCCGTGGAAGACCCGCTGCAGGTACCTGAACGTTTCAGCTATGCCGAAAAGGAAAAGCGCGATGCGCTGGACGTTATCGGTGGCGCGATCTTTGCCGGTGACCTCGACAATGCACATCCGCTGGGCTTCGGTTATCAGCGGCGCAATATCGCGTTGCACAAGAACACGACCAGCGTACTGACGCGACCGACCAACCCGTACGCCAGCGTCATAACCTATGCAACGCCGCCATTGTTGTCCGGTTATGCGTCGGAAACGAACCTGCAACAGCTGGAAGGCACTGCCGCCTTGATCGCAGAACGGAAAGGCGCCGGCAGCGTCATCCTGTTTGCGGACAATCCGACGTTCCGGGCCACGTGGTTTGGTACTGACAAGCTGCTGATGAATGCGCTGTTTTTCTCCAAGGCATTCAACCCGCCGCCTGAACGGTAGGACGTCCAACAGAAAAGGAGCCAGCCCACCCGGGACTGGCTCCTTTTTTTTGCCTGCAGGAAATACGGGCTACGGCAGGACCGGCAGCTCGATTCGTGATGGGTACCCGGCGCTGTGCCAAACAGTATTCAGTGCTTCAACACCTTCCGTTTCATCGTAATTGTTTCCGCCGGTGTTCAGATTGCGCATGTACTGCGGAAACTTGCTGGATGCGACTTCGACACGAACCCGATGGCCTTTCTTGAACTGGTAACTCGTCGACATCGGGCTCAGTATCAGCTCGTAAACCTCGCCATTCTCCATCAGTTTCGGCTTGTCAAAACCCTCGCGATAACGTGCGCGGAAAATCGTGTCGTCAACGTTGTAAGCCGTGCCATCCGGGTGCACATCCACCAGTTTCACCGTGAAGTCGGTATCACGGGCACTCGATGACACGTACAGCGTCGACCGGATGTGCCCGGTCACTTGCAGATCGGCGCTCAGTGGTTCAGAGGAATACACCAGCACGTCGGCACGCGCCTCAATACCGCGTTGGTCGAAACTGCCGCCGTCGGCCGCACCGCGATTACAACAAACACCACCGCCCAGCGCGGGCACGGGGTTCATCGGGTCGTAGGTGTAGCGGTCCATGGCCGCGCCAGCGGCCGGCTGGCGGTCAAGTCGGCCGTCACCGAACAGGCTGTTCGCCGCACCATCGCTGGCAAGGTAGAAGGTTTGTGTTTGCACTGCGCGCGGTGGCCAGGTTTCTGACGACTCCCATTCGTTCCTGCCCATCGTGTAGAACTGGACACGCGGCAGGCGGCTCAGCTCGCGGCCGTCATTGCCCTTCAGGTAATGGTCGAAGAACGTGAACATCTGCTCATAGACCGGGAAGCTTGCGTTACCGACATTCAGCTCACCCGCGACCAGGTCCTCGTGCTCGGGAATTCGATAAAAACCGCAGTGCAGCGTTGGCGCGACGAGCAGGTACTGGCCGTCGCGTACCGCTTTGTCGCTGGCGTTCGAACGAACGTGATTGTAGAGCGCAAGGTTGGGGCCCTGGCTGACATCAAACCAGCTGTTCCACCAGAATGCGGGCACCCCAAAGTCTTCGTTGTCGTGATAAAGGCCACCCTCGAACCACGCTTTGTCCGCCGGGGTACGGGCCATCAGTTCACGAAACGGACCGGTATTGCCGCCGGCATCGTCCAGCCAGTCGATCGCCGGCAACTTGGCCAGTTGTTTCTTCCAGTTGACCTCGGGCATGTCGGGCGCCAGGTCGTACATCGTGCGCAAACGCTGCAACTGCTCCTGTGACAGGCCCGCCGGGAAGCGTGGGTAGGTCGTCTGCTGCACGCCATAGAGCCAGACGCTGAACAAGGTCTGGTGTACGCCGCCCTTGTACCAGTTGCCTTGTTCCTGAAACTCGCCAACACGGCCGATGCCCGCACCGGAGGCCATCGGAATCATGGCCTTGTGGGCCGGGTGATCCTGGGCGGCAAGCGCGAGCTGCCATTCCGCTGACGAAGAACAGCCTACGGTGCCGACGTTGCCATTGGACCACGGCTGTTTCTCCAGCCAGGTCAGCGCGTCATAGCCATCGGTGCGCGGATCACCCAGCAACTCCCACTCGCCTTCCGAGTAGTAGCGGCCGCGCTCATTCTGAATGGCCACCGCGTAGCCACGCGAGACCGCCTGATAGGCCCACTGCAAGCTGGCACCGCGGATCTCGTTAAAATCGTACGGCGTTTTAATGAATATGACCGGCACCTTGCCATCGGCATCTTTCGGCCGGTAGATATCGGTTGCCAGGCGCACGCCGTCGCGCATCGGCATCATGTACATCGTGTCCGCGGTCGAGATGCGCTCAAGATCAGCGAGCTCGGCATCCGCCGCCCAAACAGACACCTGCAACAGCAATACACAGGCCAGTTGCAGCGAACGCGTTACTGCCGCGAGCCATTGACAACTACGCATGGACATTCAATTCCCCTTGTTTCGTTCTTGAGATGGCGACCAGTTTGCATGCCGTGCCCCGGTTTGTCCCGTTGCACAGTCTGTCCCGCCCGATTTGTCTCTTTACCGTTACCGAAGGAACATACCGGACGTCCTGTCGCCCTGGCGGGAGAGCAGCATATCCCTTGTTCTTGCTTGTTAGGACAGGCATCGGGGACTAGCATGTTGCGGGTCCGTCGATACCGCACCAAATTCTAACTCAAAGAAATGGGGGGTCTGATGACCGAGCACGCGGAGCATACCGAAGTTCGATCCACGCCGGCAGCCACGGCACAAGTTCACTTTCACGGCACCAGCGGCGAGTACTTTCGTATCTGGATAGTCAATATCGCACTGACCATTGTTACTCTTGGCATCTATTCGGCCTGGGCAAAAGTGCGCAAGCTGCGCTACCTCTACAACAACACCGAACTCGACGGCGCCCGCTTCGAGTATCACGCGAAACCCGTTGCCATACTGATCGGCCGCCTCATTGCCGTCGCAGTGCTGGCCATCTACTGGACGGCCTCTTACTACGCGCCAGCAGCCGGCCTGGCCGTCGTGCTCGTGATCATGTTGCTCGTACCGGTCCTCGTGGTCCGCTCCCGAATCTTTCAGATGCGCAACACCTCGTACCGGCAGATTCGCTTTGGCTTTGAAAAAAATTACAAAGGGGCGTTTTCGGCCTATTACCTCGGCGCGCTGCTGGCCGTTATCACACTCGGTCTCGGCGCACCGCAAGCGGCGTACATGCGACACAAGTTCGGCATCGATAACAGCGCCTTCGGCCAGACTCACTTCCTGTTCAACGGCACCAGCGGCAAGTTCTTCGGTATTTTCTATACCGCGTTAGGCCTCCTCATACTTGGCTTCATCGTCTTCATGTTTGTGCTGATTCCATTGTCACCATTGATGCCGGATCTCTTTGGCGACGGCACCCCGGAAGGCACGCCCGGAGTTCTGGCGCAACTGGTCGTCAGCGGGCCGATATTCCTGATCTATACCGCAGTCGGCGTTTACGGCCTGGTCCGACTCCGCAATTACGTCTGGAACAACACCACACTGAGCGGGCACAGCTTTGTCTCCACGATGTCCGTGCGCACGATGTTCTGGCTGTACGTGACCAACATCGTGGCGATTATTTGTACGATCGGCCTGTTGATACCGTGGGCGACCATTCGGCTTGCGAAATACCGCGCTGACCAAACCCAGGTGCTGATGACCGGCGACTGGAACCAGTTCCTCGCGGATCAGCGGCCCGCCGGTTCGTCCATCGGCGAAGAGGTCGGTGAAGCCTTCGACGTCGGCATTGATCTCGCCTTTTGATGCGCACGCCGGCCCGGTACTTTGACGGTGTAGATGCCCGGCAGCACCCGGTCACGGCCAGCACCGACGGCGTGCTGCTGAATATCGAACGTAACGGCGATATTGCAACCTTCGAACTCGCTCAGGTGTCAATTTCAGCACCCGTCGGGCAGGGCGACTGGGCGCTGGACCTGCCGGATGGCGGACGATTGCTGATTGACGATCCGGAATTCACGGCGCGATTGCAGCACACCGAAGCCGGCTGGGTACGGCGTCTCGAGGGCTCATGGCGATGGGCGTTGGCCGCACTGGCGGTGGCGGTCGTCGGCGGCTACCTGGCATTGACTTACGGTCTGCCCGTTGCCGCCCGGCATGTTGCGTTTGCGGTCCCGCAGAATGTTGATGCCCGGATGAGTGCGGATAGCCTGGGAGCCATGGATCGCCTGCTGTTCGAAGACAGCGAGCTGACGGCGTCCCGGCAAGCCGAACTGCAGAGTTTGTTCGCGCGGGTCACGGCACTCGATGACAGCTACGGCGTGTATTCACTGGTCTTCCGCAAATCACCCAAAATTGGTGCCAATGCTTTTGCGTTGCCGGGTGGCATCGTGGTCATGACGGACGAAATGGTCGAGCTCGCTGAATCCGATGACGAACTCCTGGCCGTGCTCGCGCACGAAGTTGGCCATCAGGCCAATCGGCACCTGTTGCGGATCGTGCTGCAAAACTCGGCAGGGGCGTTATTGATCGCCAGTCTGACCGGCGACCTCACGAGCATCTCGGCACTGGCCGCTTCCGTGCCCACCGTGTTGATGCAGGCAAAGTACTCGCGGGATTTCGAACGCGAGGCCGACGCTTTCGCTTTTGCGTTTCTGGAGTCTGAAGGCAAGAACCCTGACGTACTGCGCGAACTGTTGCTACGCCTCGAAGAGCGCGCAGGCAGTCTGGTCGACAGCGGGCCAGCAAGCTGGTTCTCGAGCCACCCGCGCAGCGATGAACGCCTGCCGGAATAGCGTCAGCAACCGCAGCAAGACTGTGTACGGGCAGCAACCCGTCAGCTCCGGCTGTGCACGTTCGTGTGGCCGCCGAACACCCGCTCCTGCCAGCTTCAAGCCTGGCAGAAAAAAGCAATTCAGGAAGCGGTGGAATACCGGCTGATGATGCAGTCGATGATTGCCTTGCGGCAGCGCGACATCCCGCTTGCCGCGCTGCCGTAAGGCAGCGCGGCCCCGGATTTCCGGGCAAGGTCGCGGAAGCACTGTCCGGGAATGACGATGCTCCCGCCAGGGGGGGTGGTTTACAGCGCCCAGGTGAAACTTAGCGAATAGCTGGAGCCGGGATCCTCTTCGAAGGTCACGACGCCGGCTCGCTCAATTTCAAGTTGTTCGCCCAGCAGGTTGGCCGCCTTGGCTTTGATCGTGATCGTATCGCTCGGGTACCAGGAGTAAGTCAGGTCCAGCGAGTGGAACGGCTGCTCGTAGCCATCCGGCGCGCCGTTCCGGCCCGCAACGTACAAGCGCTTACCGAACACGTTGTATGCCAGCGATGCGGAATGACGCGCATCCGGCGAATCGAAGCCCAGGGCGAAGTTGGCCACGTACCTGGACGCGCCCGTCAGTTCGCGGACGTTGTTGGTCGGCGCATCGGCATCGGGGCCGGCAACAAGTTCGGAGTCCTGTACGGTCAGATTGCCCTGTACAAACATCGTATCGAAGGCCGAACCCAAAAAGCCCAGTTCCTTCAACGCTTCGATTTCAATGCCGGTAACTTCGGCAGACTCGGCGTTAACAATCTCGCGTGCCACAGTGGTGTCACTGGCCGCTGATTCGAAGAACTCGATCGGTCGGTCAATCTGCTTGTGGAACAGCGTCATCGTGACATTGTCGCCACTGGAGAAGAACCATTCCGCGCGAACATCGAAGTTGTTAACGGCCGAAGGAACAACACCCGGGTTGCCATCGACGAGGTCATCGGTCACCGGATCAACATAGCTGGCGTCGGTAATTTCACGGAGGTCCGGTCGAATAGCTGTTTCACTCCAGCCGAACCGCAACTGGAAAGTTTCTGCCCACAGGTCGCCTATGTAGGTAACCGACGCTGACGGGAAGATATCATCGCTGGCAAACGTGCCCTGCTCCAGCACCTCCGGATCCGTTGATACTTGCGGATTGGTCTCGGAATAGCCAAATGGATTCCAGTCGAGGGCAACCTGACGATAGTCTTCCCAGCGCGCACCTACGGCAATTCGCCACTTGTCCTTCCAGGTCCAGTCAACTTTGCCAAAGACCGCGTCGGTCATGGTCGCCGCGATGTAGCTTTGATTGTTGGTACCGCGAATATCGAACACGTAGTTGTTGTCCGGATTCAGAATGCTCGAGTCTGAGAACACCGAGTCCAGCGTACCCCCAAGAGTACCGATGTCGCCTACGTTGAGTGCACCGAGGCTGAACTGCAACTGGCGATAGGTCCGGGCTTTGCGGTCGTGCTGGTAACCGAAGCTCGCCTCTATGATGGAATCGCTGGTGTAGAACGGGACCGTAGCCATCCAGCCGTAATTCTGCAGCTCGTCATCAAGTTCGGTGAAGCGATAGTCGGCTGCGGTCGCATCCAGTGTCACCAGCTCGTCCTGGACTGCACCTGTCACAGGGTCGGTAACGGTCTGGGATGAGATCTCGACCTGGTTTGGAATGCTGGTTTCTGCCGTGGCGTCGGAATGGAACCAGGAAATGCTGGTTTCTTCCGGCACCAGGTTGAACAGACTGCCGAATGCATCAGGCAGCATCTGGCGAGTTGCCTCGCCAAATCGGTGCGTTCCTTTCACCTGGTTTACGACCATGTCGCGCTGCTCAAACTGAAAACGGTAATTGCGCCAGCCGATGCCGTCGTCAACTTCCCGGTTCTCATTGAAGTAATCGCGAACGGCAGTTTCATTGTCCGTATTGCGCAGGTACAAGGTCGTCGTTTCGAACTCGTGGTCTTCGGTAAAACGCATTCCGAGATTCAGCGTGCCTGTGAGGCTGACGGTGCGTGTGGACTCATCTTCCGTATTGGTACGCTGTTCCGGGAAGTTAAAGCTGCGGGCTTTCTCCAGTGACTGACGCCACTGCGTGTCGTATGCCGCACTGGCCTGCACCCCGAACTCGAAGTTGTCACCCGCGGCGAAGCTGTTGCCGATGGTGCCCTTCAAACCGATATCCGGGCTTGAGTCGCGGCGTTCGATGCCAATCTCGCGGTTGAGCTGCAAACCGAGCTGTCGGTTGATCAGCTGCGCATCGGCCAGGGTTGCGCTCGGGTCTTCGGCGCGCAAGCGACTGAGAATTCCCTGCACGTCGACGTTGCCCTGATAGTAGTGCACCTGCGACATGAGGTCCGCCGAGAGCGCGCGGCTGCCGTCATCCGAACCGAAGTCATCGTCACTGCTGCCTGGGTACGAAAGGAAATCGCCGCCGAGGTTGCTGTTATAGCCACTGCCTACTTCCACGCTGGCGTTGAAGCCATCCGGCACACCCTTGGTGCGGATATCAACACTGCCGCCGCCAAAGTTGGCTGGCAGTTCGGGCGACCAGGTCTTCTGAACTTTCAGCGACTGCACGGTGGAGGTCGGGAAGATATCGAGCGGAATCACGTTGCGGGTCAGATCCGGCGACGGAATGCGCGCGCCGTTCAGTGACGTTGCCGAATAGCGCTCGCCCAAACCGCGGATGTAGACAAAGCGGCCGCCGACCAGGGACAGGCCCGGCACCCGGCGCAATGCCGACGCTACGGTCGAATCACCGAGGCGGCTGATAGTGTCCGCATCCAGGACATCACTGACAGAATCGTCATTCAGGCGCTCGTCGAGCAGTTGCTGGCTCGCACTGCGAAACCGTCCGAGCACGACGACTTCTTCGATCTCGCCGGCTTCCTGCTCTATTACAGCCGGCGATTCCGGGGCCGCCAGGGGTGGACGGGCGTCCTGCGCGTAGAGTGGCAGGGGCGGTAACAACACTGCGCCGGCAATTGCCAGGCGCAGTGCGTTCCGCGGGTTCAGGATAAGTATCATGAAGTGAGTCCGCTTATTCGAACCACAGGGCCTGAGAACGGTTATCCGGGTGCAAACCGAACGTCCAGCCCATGGTCCAGTCCGTCTCTGACAAGCTCAGGCCACCGATGAAAGTGCCGCTTTGCGGAGCACCCGCCGGGGCTGCGCCGTCAACCTGCATCGTCGTGTAGCCGATGGAGTAAATCGGCTGCGTGCCTTCAAGCAATTGCAGGCCGGCGTCGTTCATTGCGGTCGGATCTACCGACGTATTGTTGGCAATCGTTGCGAAAATATTGCCACCGGCTTCGGCAAAGCTGCGTTCAGTTGTGGTTCCATCGGCGAACGTTTGACCACGTGTTGCTTCAGCGCAGGCGAAAACGACAGAGTTGAGCGTCAGGTCGCCATCAAGGGCTGCCTGCTGGGTACGGTTGTCGATACGCAGGCAGTAGTTATCGTTGCTGCTGACCTGGTCATTCGCGGGCATCGAGCCGATCAAGAGTGAATCATTGATCTCCGCGAACAGACCTTCGCGCAAACGCCAGCCGGCGCCTGGATCGTGCGTTGCGGTGGCAGCGCCGTTCGGCGAGATGATGCAGGTCAGGTTGTTGATCACGAAACGACTGTTGATGCCCTGGCTGATCATGGCTTCGACTTCAGCCGGCAGTAGATCATCAAAACCGCCGATACCATCGGCTTCGATGCAATGGTTGCCGTCGGTTTCCGACTGGATAACGAGCGCATTGGTGATCGTGCCGGAGTAACCTTCGTCGATATCGATGGCGTCATCGCGAACATACATGCCGACGAAGTTATTGAAGTTCACAGCGCCGCCAAACATCTCGATGCCATCATCGAACGTCGAATAAACCTGCAGGTTGTTGACGATGGTGTTGCGACCAACACCGCCGAAGGTAATGCCGTTCAGCTCATCACCGTTGCCAACCGTCGCACCCGTGTGCTTGACGACAACGTATTCCATACGACCAGAGCTGTCGTCATTGTTGTCACCGCCATACTGCGATTCGTCAAGGCCCGCTGCGCCTTCGGCGTCCACGTGGCAGTCGCTGGTAGCGAGGTCATTGGTTGCGACTGAGCCCGTGTAGGCACATTTGTTGGTAATGCCGAAGCCATTGATGACCATTCCACCCCATTGCTGTACATCTTCCGGACCAACAGTGCCGTTGATGTCGGAAAGCGAGGTAAAGGTAATCGGTGCATCGGCACGGCCAACCGCAAACAATTGCGAACCGCGGTTAATGATCATGAATGACGCACTGGATTGAAGAGCCAGCGTGGCACCTGCTTCAACAGTCAGGACCGGGCCGTCGCCACCTTCAGCGATGCCGGCAGCCGCGAGATCTGCGTCGTTGTCGTGGCTCTCACCAACAAACAGGCTGCCTTCGAAAAGGTGCGCGCCGTCGTTGGGCAGGTCCGCGAGTGTAAGGTCAACCATGAGGTTGTTACCGGCATCGACGAAAGACGGTGAGTACGTGCAGTGAGTGCCATCGTAGGTCCCCTGAATCGACTGTCCGCCGGTATTCTGATAGGACGCACAGGGGTTCGTGGTACCGCTGTTGCCGCCAGTATTGGTGGTGTTGTTGCTGTTGGTGACAGAGGTCACCGGATCGATGTTGATATCGCCACTACCGCAACCTGCGGCTACGATGCTTGCGACGACGGCGGTGAGCGCCAGTTTTGTTCTCATCAGTCAGTCTCCGGACAGGCTGTGCCGGCGACACCTCATGTGCGCCGGTTAGTGAATTCCGCTGCCTGAACCCGGACCGTTCTGCACATTGAGGGATCAACGCGCAGAACGACGAATCAGGTAAAACAGGCTGGTCGGGATACCGGGTCCGTAATGCTCTGGCCCGATGTCGGAGAAGACTTTAGAAATGTCGTGTTTAAGTTAGGTAACAGATTTATGAACAATGTGTGACAGCCCGTGCTTATGAAGAGCGCGCACGGGCCGTCACCGCGATTGTTACGGCCGTTTGACAGCCTCCTGCAGCTTGCTGAGCAGGTAATCGTGCGACATGACACGCCCACGGCTGACAACGGTATCGATACGACGAGTATTGGCTATCGATTCCAGCGGATTGGCATTCAGCAGCAACAAGTCGGCACGCTTGCCGGGTTCGATACTGCCCATCTCATTCTCGAGGCCAAAGAACTGCGCCGGGCGAACAGTGGCGGCGGCCAGCGCCTGCTGCGGACTCAGGCCCGCACGCACCAGCATTTCGAGTTCCGAATGCAGGCTGTAGCCGGGTGCCGCATAGGCTATGGGGGTGTCTGTGCCAGCGCCGATCGGAACCCCTGCGTTGTTCATGTCGGCGACCAGCTTCAGGCTCCAGGCGCCAAACTCGGTGCTGCGCGAACGCTCGTTCTGGTCCCAGTTCTCGCCAGTTTCAGTCCAGCTCGCCGCCGGTTCAGCGGGCAATAAGGCAACAGCGGCTGGCCAATCTGTGCGCGGGAAAGGGGATTGCACGGCCAATGAGTTCAGGCGCAGGGTCGGCACCTGGATCGTGCCGGCCAGTGAATTGATGACGTTGGCGCAGCGGGTTGCATCGTAGCGGGCGATGGCGGGCAGGCGCTGCAAAGTATGCAATGACGAGCGCAGTTCGTATCCGGAGATATTGTCTGCGGCTGCCATAATCGCCAGCCGTTCCTCGTGTAACTCTGCAGCATTGCTGGCGCATGCCAGCTCTACATTGCGCAGATGCTCCATGGAATCCACGTCAGGCCCGGCCTGCATGGCGGTCATGCTGAGTGGCACGTGAGCAGCGATTGGCAGCTTGCGTTCGCGCGCGGCCGCCGCCAGTGCGTCGAAAACTTCCGGTCGCACCAACTCGTATATCTTGATGAAATCCGCGCCGGCATCGGCCAGCGCCGCAACGCTGGCACGGGCCGCATCCGGACTGGGGTTGGTGTGACCGATCAGGGGTCGCGACTCTCCGTCATAGACCACCAGGCCACCATCCTGCAGTGGACCGCTCCACCAGACACGCGGTGCGTGCGCCCCCTCGGCGCGCATGTCAGCAATGACCGGTTGCAGGTTTTCGACCATGCCGCCGGTATCCCGTACGCTTGTTATGCCGTAGTAGAGAAACGACGCGGGCATCGACGGCGTGAACGCCGGGTCGTAGGTCAGGTGCACGTGCATGTCCCACAGCCCGGGAATCAGGTAGCGTCCGCTACCGTCGATTTCTTCGGCGACCGCCGGCAGCTCATCCGTCGCAGCACCAACCGCGATAATTTCGTCGCCATTGAAAACCACGGTCTGCGCCTCACGCACACCGTGCACGGCATCGATAACGGTTACGTTGCGAATGGCCGTGCCTTCGGCGGCGGGCGGCTTGGTACACGCTGCCAGCAAGCTGGCCGCGACGACGGTCGGGAGTAGTACGAGCGTACGAACAAACTTCATGGTTGCAGACCTATGTTGTAATTGGTGACGAACGTCAGGAATCGCGAGATTTCGCTCATGTCCTCTGCCACGTAGCGCACCGTGTGCGAATTGAGTCGCTCAACGTTGGGCAGGTAGCCGAGCAACTCGACTGGCTGGTAATGCTTGAGGCTCAGATCGAGTTGCAGCGGCCCTTCGAGGACGTACGGCTTGAAATCCTCCAGCCTCGCCAGAGCGGCCAGGGTACGCTCGCGGATGACTTCGCGGGCGGCGGCGGGCGTCAGGGTTCGCGCCGAGTGAAAACCTTGCGCCCACTTGACCACGGCGCCTTCCATGTCGCCGATGATCACCTGATTTTCCGCGACAGCAACATCGTCACCCGAAACCATGACAACCGGCACACCGAACTGACCGGCAATGGCCGCGTTCATGCTGCCCTCGGACATGGACGTGCCGTTGATACGCAAACCGGTAACATTGGCGCTCGACATTGTGTGCGCGCGCACTCCGCGCTTGTTCTCGGTACTGGAGTGATAGCCGATAAAGATGACGGCATCGAATGACTCATCGATACCGGCCATCATGCCGTGTTCACGCGGCCAGGAACGTACGACCATCACGTCGTCAGGGAGCTTTTCGATCAGCAGGTTCTGCCCATTGCCGTGCGAATCGCTGACCAGTATTTCAGTCGCGCCCGCGTCCCGCGCAGCTTCAATGCAGGCATTCACTTCTGCCGTCATAAAACCACGAAAACGTTCGTACTCGAACCCGCCAGGACCGAGCTGCTCCGACGTCACAACGCCCGCGATACCTTCCATGTCCGCCGAAATGTAGACTTTCAGCGCTTCCGTTTCCTGGGCGGATGCCGTAGCCGCGAGCAGCGCGAGTAATGCGCCCTGAATGATCCTGGTCATTTTCATTTCTTGCCCCTCTGGTAATCTCGGTGAGTCAATTAGGAATGCATATGATGAGTTCTATGAGTATTCGGTTCGTGGACTGGCTGACAACGGCGCTCAGTATAACGTCAATGTTGCTGGCTGCCGTGCCGGTTTTCGCGGCAACAGACGACAACGCGCAGCAACCGCACTTGCTCCTGATATCCATCGACGGTTTTCGCCACGACTACCAGGCGCGCTATTCAACACCTGCACTCGATCGAATTTCTGCACGTGGCATACGCGCAGAGTCTGTGCGGCCGGTATGGCCATCATTGACGTTCCCCAATAATTATTCGATCGTGACCGGACTCTATCCGGCCGAGCACGGCATCGTTGCCAACGAGTTTCCAGATGACCTGCGGGAAACCTGGTATCGCTACAAAGACAGCACAACGGTGCAGGATGGGCGTTGGTACGCTGGCGAGCCACTGTGGGTAGCAGCCGAACGCGCCGGAATGATCAGCGCCACCTATTTTTTCGTCGGTTCCGAAGCACGGATCAGTGACGTTTCGCCGAGCCACTGGCGGGCCTTCGATGGCAGCGTGCCCGGTGATGAGCGCGTGGCTCAGGTTCTCGACTGGCTGACACTGCCGGCAGCCGAGCGACCGCAAATGATAGGCCTGTATTTCGAGCAAGTGGATGTTGCCTCGCACAGGTATGGCCCGGGCTCGGCCGAAAGCATCGCCGCCGTCGAGCAGGTCGACCGCTGGATAGGCAAGCTACTGGATGGCATCGAACAAGCCGGGCTTGCAGAGCAGTTGCATGTCGCCGTGGTATCCGATCATGGCCAGAGCCAGTTCCGGCAAGATCCGGAGCCGCTGGTATTGAGCGAGTTCCTCGAGCTTGATGGGGTCACCGTGCGCGCCAGCGGAGCGTTTGCAATGCTGTACCTTGATGAACCCGACCCGGCCCGTGCACGCGAACTGCGTGATGCGATAAACGCCCGCTGGCAACATGGCCGCGCCTGGTTACCGGCAGACGCCCCGGCCGACTGGCATGTAGGCGACAACCCTCGTCTGGGCGACGTCTTGTTGCAGGCCGATCTGGGCTACGCGGTTATCAACAAGCGTCGCCCCGGCCGCAAGAGCAACCAGGGCGACCACGGCTGGTCACCCAATGATCGCGACATGCACGGTATCTTTGTCGCCGCCGGACCACGGCTGCCGGCCGGTAAAATGCTCGGCACGATAGGCATTACCGATGCCTACCCGCTGTTTCTTGAGCTGCTGGGTTTGCCTGACCGGCGGGATGCGCCGCCGGCATCGCCACTGTGCGCTGTGCTGCAGGCCACGGCCGCTTGCCGCCAGAATGGCACACGCTGATGCTCCCGAAGCAGGCGCTGTAAGCGGCAGCCGCCACACCACCACGGTTCTCGCTGCGTGGCTTGTCACTGGACGGACTGTCGATTGTTCGGCGTCAGTTTCTGGTGGCATGGTCGCGCACCCGTCCGATGTACTCTTGTCTTCCGCGGACGGAGACTCGTTGCGCTAAGTAAAACAGAACGGCTCTGTCACAAGGGCTCTGCCTGGCATCCAGGCCGACCAACAGTCTGTGTCTGTCTCGGGCATGCCCTTGCAGTGCGGCGTTGCTCAGCCCAGTACACCGGCCGCACGCAATGCCTCGATTTCAGCAGCGCTTAACCCCGCTTGCAACAGCACCTGGTCCGTGTCGGCGCCTTCCCGTCGTGGCGGCGCCGGCTCACCACCCGCGCTGCGACTGAACCGTGGAGCGGGCGCCGGTTGTTGCTGTCCCGCTATGTTGATGTAAGTCCTGCGCGCACTGTTGTGTGGGTGCGCAGCCGCTTCTTCAAAGTTAAGCACGGGTGCAAAGCAGGCATCACTGCCTTCCAGCCGTTCGCACCATTCTTGTTGCGACTGCCGGGCAAAGATGGCCGCCAACTGCTCTTTGATGTGCGGCCACTGGCGCTGGTCGCTTAACCGTTCGGCAATACCCGGATCTGCTCCGATAATGGTCAACAGTTCTTCAAGAAACACCGGCTCCAGCGCGCCGATGGAAACATGTTTGCCATCACTGGTCTGGTATACGGCGTACTGCGGTGCCGCACCATCCAGCAGATTGCTGCCACGCTCTGCCGTCCACAGACCCATGCCTGACAAACCGTGCACAACAGACATCAGGCTTGCCGTGCCGTCTGTAATTGCGGCATCGATCACCTGCCCCTGACCCGACGTTTTTGACTCTATGTAGGCGGCAAGCATACCCAGCACGAGGAAGAGACTGCCGCCGGCGTAATCGCCGAGCAAATTGAGCGGCGGTACCGGGCGCTCGGGTTCACCGATGGCAGCAAGTGCCCCGGTCAGTGCAATGTAATTGATGTCATGTCCTGCAGCCGTGGCGAGCGGCCCATCCTGGCCCCAACCGGTTACCCGACCGTAGATCAGTTGCGGATTTTTCTGCTGGCAAACAGCGGGGCCGAAGCCGAGGCGTTCCGCAACACCCGGTCGATACCCCTCCAACAACATGTCGGCTTGTTCAACCAACCTCAGCAACACATCGATAGCGCCCGGCTTTTTCAGATCGAGCGCAATGGACCGTTTGCCGCGCGCGTGCACATCGTGGCTGCTTGCCAGTGCAAGTCCGGTGCTCGCCGATGCGCGTTCAACAACGATGACATCAGCACCCATGTCCGCCAGCAACATGCCAGCGTACGGCCCGGGGCCAAGTCCTTTCATCTCGATGACTTTAATGCCGGCCAACGGACCCATAACAATTCCTTTGTGCTTCGCGGCTCGATGGCGCGTATTGCGCGACTGTCAGATCGTGTACTGACAGCGCGCAAGGGCGTCATCAATAACCGGATCGAATAAGTCATGCGTTTCTGTGTGATGGTTTTTCACAACACATTGGCGCCAGACAACCTTATAACGATTTGATCGTAAGAATACAGCAATCCAGCCAGTATGCTGCCTGCCATGCAAAGCAGAGCCTGAGGAACTCAACTGCTCTTGTTGGCAAAGAACAACACTGAAGTCAGGCAGCGATGAGCCTTATTCAGATTGCGACTTTCTTCTTCCGCGCCACTCAAGAGTGCCTGCTCAATCCGCTACGTTCAGGCATCTGCCATTCGCTCGATTCCAACCTGTCGACAGCGGGCTTTGCACATTACTCCAGTAATTCTCTTCTACTACGTTAAGGAATTAACCCATGAACATCAGATTGCTAATGCGCACTTTATGCGTTGCGCTGGCGTTATTCGTCACCGTACCCGCATACGCAGTCGGTGAGGCCACGGGTAACATTGTTGGCTCACTGGAAAACTACAGCGGCGGTAATTTCACCGTCAATGCAACGCACACGGCTACCGGCCGGTCGCGCGATGTCAGCGTGGATTCGAGCGGTGATTTCCGTTTCTCCCAGCTTCCGGTCGGCACCTACATTGTGTCAGTGAGCAGTGACGGCAATGTTGTCGCAGAAAGCCAGTTCAACGTTGCTCTAAACGGCAACACCGTCGCGCGCTTTGAGGTGTCGGATGGCTCGCTGGAAGAGATCGTGGTGACAGCAACCGCGTTAACCGGCGACGTGTATTCGACAGACTCCGGGCTCGTGCTCAGCGAAACCGAAATAGACATCATGCCGGTAGCCCGGACTTTGACGGGCATCTCCTTGCTGGCACCGGGCGTCGTACTCGGCGAAAGCAAGTTTGGTTTGAGTGGCGGACCGGGCTTTGCCTCGTTCGGTGGCTCATCCATCGCCGAGAACTCCTGTTACATCAACGGTCTTGAAGTCACCAACACCAGCCAGGGCCTCGGTTGCGGTGCCGTGCCGTTCGAGTTCTACCAGCAGTTCCAGGTCAAGACCGGCGGTTACTCGGCACAGTACGGTCGTAGTACCGGCGGCGTGTTGAATGCGGTCACCAAGAGCGGCGGCAATGAGTGGGAGTTCGGTATCGGCGCCGCGATAGAACCAAAATCACTCTATGAAGAAGGCAAGATCTCGCGTGGCAACGGCGGACTGGGCGGCGGCCAGGGCGGGGTTGGCACGGGTCGCATATTCCGCGACACCACGAAGGATGAGAATGACTTGTTCGAGTACTGGTTGACAGCCTCCGGTCCCATCATTGAAGACCGGTTGTTTATCTACGCCATCGTCAACCCGCGCGATGAACAACAGAACTTTTCCTGGCAGGCAGGCTCACCGTCCGCGGAATTCAACCGCGACACTGAATACCGCAAGATCGACAAATCCGGTTCGGACAATCTGTTCTGGGGTGCCAAGGTGGACTGGGATATCAATGATTACCACCGCCTGAGCGCCTGGGGCTATTCGAACCGCAGTGACGGTATCGACACCCACTTTGCGAAAGACCCGGTAACCAACGAGATCAGCTCTACATCAAACTCGTACTTCATTCGCAAACGGGGCGGTACGGCATCAAGCATCAACTACACCGGCACTTTCATGGACGACTTCACCGTGTCCGCGATGTTTGGCACGATCGAAACCGAGTACACGACTGAACCCGACGATGTGGTCCGGTGCCCGCGGGTAACCGACAACCGCACACCGGCACCGGCGGTGCCGATCACCGGTTGCGGTCCTGGCGGCCAGTTCGGTGACAATCGTGACACGAATGATCAGTTTCGCCTGGATCTGGAATACTCCGTCGGCGATCACCTGGTGCGGGTAGGCCTGGACAAGCAGGACCGGGATACCTTCCACCTGTCTTCGCCGATTGGCGGTGGTCGTTACACCTACTCGACGCTGGCACCCAATGGCACGATTCAGGGCACCAACGGTGTGCTCTACACCAACACGACGGGTGCCCCGCAAGAGATCGTCAACAACCGCCTGTTTGACAACGGCCAGTCAGGCGGCAAGTTCAAGAGCGAACTGACCGCCTATTACATCGAAGACGAGTGGCAGTTGAATGACAACGTGGTCCTGTACCTCGGCGCCCGCAAAGACCAGCTGACCAATATCGGCGGTACGGGTGTTGTGTTCACCGACTTTGATCAGGAATGGGCTCCTCGCGTAGGTTTGAGCTGGGACCCAACGGGCAACGGCCAGGACAAGGTGTATTCAACCTGGGGTCGTTACTATCTGCCGGTGGCGAACAACACCAACTTCCGGGTAGCGTCGGGCGTCAGTGACACCACCACTCATTACACCTATACCGGTGTTGATCCGGCGACCGGGGCACCGACAGGGCTGGTTCCGGTGACGGGCGACGTAAATACGTCGACGGTTGTGAACTCGGATGGCACCGCGCCGACTCAGGCGCAGTTCCAGGCGCAGGAGGCGGATCCGTTCTTCAAGGAAGAGTTCATTCTGGGTTACGAGAAATACCTGTCGGATGAGAATAAAGTGTCTGTCCGTTACGTGAACCGCGATGTTGGCGCCACACTGGATGACTACTGCGGTCCGCTTGCAAACGGCACCTACTGCACCCTGGTCAATCCTGGCTTCGGTGGCACATGGGAAGATACCGATGGCGTAACCCGCTTCCACCCCGCCGATCAGATCAAACTGCCGAAAGGCCGCAATGAGTACAACGCGGTGCAGTTGCAATGGGACCATACCGGTGAGCGGACCAACTTCACCTTTACTTACTCCTGGTCTCAAAGCATCGGCAATTTCGAGGGCGCGGTTAAGTCCGACATCCAGCAACCGGATGCGGGCATCACCCAGGACTTCGACTTCCCGGCGCTGATGGACGGCTCGGACGGCTACCTGCCAAACGATCGACGCCACGTGTTCAAGTTCTTTGGTTCTTACCAGATCAACGACAAGTTGACGGCAGGCTGGAATGCATCGCTGGCCAGCGGCCGACCACTGAACCTGTTCGGGCAAGGCTATCCGGATGACGCGGCGGATATCTACGGTGCTTACGGTGATACGTTCTACCTGTTCACCAACACCTGTAACACCGCGGGCGTAGTTGGCCCTTGCACACCGGCAAACGTGCAAGCGGACAAAATCTACACGTTCAACCCGCGCGGATCCGGCGGTCGTACCCCCTGGTTAACCACGCTGGACGCATCACTGACCTATGATTTCTTTGTCGGTGATGTGGACATGTCGGCCAACCTGCAGATCTTCAACATCCTGGATATTCAGGAAGCAACGTCAATTAATGAACACGTTGAACAGTCTGAAGGTACGCCGAACGAGTGGTACGGTGCAGCCTATGGCTGGCAGACACCGCGTTACGTCCGGCTGAGTATTCAGGCCCGATTCTGAATACGCTTGCAACACGGGTAAGAAAGGGGGCCATCCGGCCCCCTTTTTTTTGGCTGTCAAAGCTGCCGCTACGATCAGGGTATCTGCGACCAGAGGCAACCGAACCCGGTTCGATGCGCTCGCCGACCGGCAGACCTGTCGGGGAAGCCATCGCCACTGCGGAGGTAATCGCGTCTAAACAGCAGCATCTGCCTGATCTACAATCGGCTGGTCATTTCTAGTCTGGAGAAGAAGAATAATGGACAGAAAATTTTTGATGACGGCCATGGGTTACGGAATTCTGGGGCTTATTCTGGGTATTTACATGGCAGCGAGCGAGAACCATGGTCAGATGGTGACGCATACACACATTATGCTGCTCGGCTTCGTAGTGTCGTTTTTCTACGCCGCCGTGCACAAACTGTGGTTACCCGGAAACACGGCAAAAATGGCGAAAACGCAATTCCTGTTGCATCAGCTTGGAACGGCCGGCCTGGTTGCAGGTCTGTATCTTCTTTACGGCCGGTATATGCCCGCTGCCACCATCGGGCCGGTACTGGGTGTTTTCTCGGTAATAGCCTTCGCGGGCTTCGTGCTGATGAAAATCATGGTGATCAAGGCAGCGAAAACGTAAGAGGTGCGCCATGCTTGCTGCCGGTGTGCAGAACACCGGCTGGCATACATTTGCAACGGCGCACAGCCGGTTATTGAGCACACCATTGCCGGGCCGTTTTCAATCGTGGTAGGTGGCCGGTTGTTCGCCAATGTTTTCTTTGAATTGCTAGAATAGCGTGCCTACAACCCGTTGGAGCAGGTATGGAAACCAGATTGTTGATTATGACCGTGGCGCTTGGAAAGCTGATGCTTGTTGGTCAGCAGGTCGGTGCCGAAGTGCCGGTAGCGGACACAATGGTAAAGGAACTCGATGCGTGCACCTTGCTTGCACCCGCGGAGATTGCCCAGGTAGTCGGTCGCCCTGTCGAACGTGACTTTCGCAATGACCTGGGTTTGCAGGCGGACGGTTCTTACTCTTCAACCTGCGTCTGGATCATCGAACAGGCAGACGGCGTGGAACTCAATCCACGAGCGCCACTCGGCGGCAGAAGTTTCGTGATCCTCAACGCCACGCAGTGGCCCGCCGGCAGCGGGCTCGCGAGTGGTTTTCTGCAGGATTTTCGCGATGCAGCAGACAACGGCGAAATACCCTCCGCACCGACCCCGAAAGAGTTTGGCGACGAAGCGCTCTGGTGGGGCGATGGCCTGGCCGTGCGCAGTGGCGACATCAGCCTCGGCGTGTCAGTGGTGATTGCCGGTGCCAAGTCCAGACCACGGATCGTCTATGAAGAGCAGTTGGCACCGTACATAATGCAGCACGTTGCAAGTCAGACGGCTGACTAGGCAAAGGCTTTATTGGTCGAACCGCTTCGGCGTGCGGCTCACGATTGGTTGGCACACGGCGGTTGGAAATAAGAAGGGGGCGTGACGTCAACCGTCACGCCCCCTTTTTCATCTCGCCCGTAACTGATCGCCCGCAATAGTGGGGCGCCCGCTGTCAACGCCTAGCGGGGAGCCTCGAGGCCGGCCACCCGGGTGTCGTCATCCGGGTGGTCGATATGCGCTTGCACGAATGACACATGCACGGCCGTGGAAATCGCCGTGTTCTTGCCGGTTTCCGGGTCCGGATACGCGTCTGCCAGACGGCGGGCCGCGCGGTGCAGCGACGATGCTGAGAGCTGGCCGTAGCTCTGATGATGGGTTGCCCAGTTCGTGTTGAGCTGATGACTGAACGAATTCACATCAAGATAGCCAGCCCAGAGTCCATCCGCAGTCTTGTCTGTCAAATCCAGTCTAAGCTGCAGATCGCGGACTACGTAAACGCCGGTACTGACGCCTGGCTGTGACCAGGGGATGGTGATCGACTCAACGGGATCCGTGGTTAGCACCCCGTCGACGATCTTGCCTTTGAACTGCTCAATGAATCTCTGGCCCCAACGCGTATCTACCTGCTGGGTGGCGCCAGCAATAAAGGCCGTGCCGGTACCGTCGCGGGTCAACTCGTCCAGGCCACGATAGGTCGTCACCGTAACGTCGTCATCATTGCTGAGATCATCTACATTGGTCAGCTCGATCAGCCAGCGGTTGTAGGCATTCCGGTACATATCGTCAGTCGCGAAGAACCAGATAACGCCGTCTGTACGGTAGGCATTGATACAACCCATCGCACGGTACATCTGATTGTCGACGCCTTCCTCGCCTTCCGGGTTGGTAAAGTCTTCCGGGCCTACTTCGCCATCCAGGTTCAGCCCGTAAGCTGTTGGGCCTTGTGCATCGAAAAACGGTAACGGCGTTTCATCCGTGGTATGGAAGGCCAGACCTTCCCGCATGAGCCGGGTCTCCAGCTCGGTGTACGTCTTGCCACTGTCCTCCGGAAACAGCATGGCGTATTCCTCGCGCGGCCCGGTATTGAAGCCTTGCGGACACTCGACCTCGCCACGTTCAGACTCGTGGATTGCCCATACCCTTTTTGTCAGGACGTAGCCTATCCGGCCGTCTTTAGGTGCTTGCGCCAACGCTGCGCTGCTTGCCGCCAGCAGGCCGAATGCCAGCGTACCCAGGAGCAAAGGGGACACGTTTGCTTGCCGTCCCGTTGCATTTGTCGACTTCTTGTTCATAGGTGACCTCGTCACTGCCGGCGATCCCGTTGCCAGGATCATCGGCGAAAGTTGTTGCGCTGAAAAATGTCTCGGAGAACGAAAGCCTTGAATCCATTTCGCTTCCCGGTGAATTCTCCGTAGCCGTCACCGAGGGTCATGCCAGGTCGGCTCTCGTCGCCACTGTAGGTATAGACCGGCCGGTCACGGTAGGCCCAGACGTGGATTGCGGTTTGCCCGGCACTGGCGCGATGGCCGGTATCAGGGTCGATGGCCATAACACTCCAGAGTCGGCTGACACTTTTGGCATCGGGTGCTGCGGGTACGTAAGGGAAGTTCTTGCGGCAAACCGCCTGATCGCCTGCACCGCATATCGCCAGGCGGTATGCCTGGGTTGAATCGGGGTTGTCGCAGGCGAGCTGCGCAAGCGAATCATCGCGGCAGTTGTACAAATAGATAGGACGGCCTTTCGAGTCCGCCAGCACCTGGCCACCCGCCTCGACATCCTGCACGGTGAAACCCTCGGGCGGCGGCAGGTCACGCTGCGTATAGACGTTGTGCCAGCCCTCGATGTCAGCACCCCAGAAACTCTGGGTCCGTCGATCGTGGTTATAGGTGTACAGCGGCTTGCCCCGGAATGCCCACTGATTGATGCCCGGTGAGCGTTCAACGACAGTCCAGCCATAGCGCTCAACAACGTTCTGCGGCGCCGGTACGGGCGTCCAGGTCAGCAGACAGTCAGCGTGGCAGTTCGATGTATTGGGTGCGTCACCGTCCCAGGTGTAAACCGAGTACTTGTCTTTGTTGACGAGCAACCGCCCGGTGGACGACTGAATAACTTCAAAGTCAGGCGGGATTCCGGGTGACGGCCCTACGGGCACACGCACGACACCGCCATCGTTGGAGCTAGACATTTTCGTGCCGCCGTTAACGTCGCCCGGCTGTTTGTCGAGAACCGAGGTGTACAACGGGTAGCCACCATAGGCCCATTGCGGTACACCGTCCTGACGCTCGATGATGGTCCAGCCGCCAACTTCCTCGGCACCTTCCGACGGAATCACGGGAGGCCATACTTCGGTGCAACTCGGGCGGGTATCAAGATCAGGCAGCAACAGATCGGCCGGATACGGACTCATCATACCCGCCGAGGTTTTCAGTACTTCGTTAGTGCAATTGGACGGCTTCTCTTCCCGGTCCCCGGTGGCGCCATTGCGTAATGCCCGCAACGGCCACTTGTACAGTGTCCGCCCCTCGGCATCGGCGAATACCGGCCCTTCAAACTGGCTGACGATAACCTGGAATCCCGGCGGCATCGGTTCTTCAATGTAGGGCTCACGATCAGGGCTGTCCGGAGACTGCCAATACTTGAAGGCCTCCGGATTGTCCGGACTGATGATAGCCGCTTCGGCTTCAGTTACGCCGGGAGCGCCGGAGAGCAGCGCGGTTGTCGCAAGTATGGCAAGTGAGACTTTAGATAGAACCCTGAGCTGGTTCGCCGGTGTCCGCATAACTTCGTATTCCTGTCTGGCTTAACATCAATGCCCGCAACGCCGTGGATGGAACCCGCTCCGCGCAGCGCTAGCAAAACCGTTCGTTACATTTACACGAGAACTTCGTTGAACACTTCGGAGGTCTGATTGCTCAACGTGCCCCACGACGGTACATCCACGCCCATCAGTCGCAATGCGGTATAACCGACAACGGTTGGAGACGCGCCCTTCAGGTCGATATGCAGTCCGGACTTCAGCTTGCCACCCGCGCGACCCGCGGTGAATACCGGCATGTCATCGACAGCATGAGTTCGCGCATTGCCGACGTCCGTCGTAGCGTAGATGAGGACATTGTCGAGCAAGGTGCCGTCACCCTCTTTGACCTTGGTAAAGGCCTCAACGAAGTCTGCCCAGGATTCCATGGTGCGCCGGGTAAACCAGGATGAATTGGGCTGGTAACCGAGGTCCGGATCGATCGGGTCTTCGTGCGTGCAGGTGTGGTACGGCTGCGGGAAGCCCGGCTTGACCAATGCAGAGAACGCGGCAGAAAACGCCATGTTGAAGACCCGGGTCTGATCACAGGCGACAGCCATGACCATGAGCTCGGTCATCATGCGATGCCGCAGCTGCACGGTTGCCACTTCTTTGTTCATGGGTGGGTCGACAGGTGCCTGTCCGGGAGCGATGCAGCTGGCAATAGGCTCCGGCTTGGTCAGGCGCTGGGCAAACTGATTCTCAAGCTGGCGCAACCCGGTGAAGTACTGATCGATGCGTTGACGGTCTTCCGAACCCACGGTTTTTAACAATGTCTGGGTTTGATCCATGACACCGGAGAGAACGCTCTTGCGGACCATGACGCGCGGATCCGGCGTGAAGCTGGGCGCATTCGGGTCCTGGAAATCCGGCCCGAAAAGGCGCGTATAGAATTTCAATGGCGACCATTCCGCAGGGTTTGGTGTGACCTTGTTGACGTAGCTGTAGGTATTGGTGACGTCACCCGTTGCCGTCGCCGTCAACGACATGTAGCGCGTCGTTTTGCCAATGCGATTGGCAATGGTGGTGTCGATGGTTTCACTCGGTATGCCGCCCGAAGGCGCAATGCCGCATCGGCCGACGACCCAACCTGTGAAGTGGTTGTTGTTCGGAGACGCGTCCATGTGGGCCGTCGTGTTCGAGTAAAAGTTGATGTGATCGCGAACTCGCGCCCACGAAGCGATTTCCTCGGGCAAGTCGTAATCGGCACCGATTTTCTTCGGCACCATAATGCTTGAGGTGCCACCGAGTCCGTAGCCCCAGGTACCGAACCGCACCGGCATCGGTGCTCCGGCTGCGAGCGCCGTGCCACTGTCATTCAAAAAGCAATCCAGCAATGGTAGTGCAACGGTTACGGCACCACCGCTCAGCATTCCTTTTAAGGCTTTACGCCTGGTCAACTTTTTCACGTTTATCTCCTGGCCTGCAATCGGCAATACGTTGCGGGTGCACGGTGTTACTAACCGCCGCTGGCAGCAAGCGTTTCTTCGATAATTGGCGAGAGGGTGGCTGTATGGCCTTCGTCATTCTGCCCGGCAGGTGGCGAAGCTTGAGGTTCGTTAATTTTTGCGAAGGCGTCGCTAAGCACAATGGATCTGAGCAAATCGCGCAGCTGGTAGCCTTCCGCCTTGAATGCTTCAGTCATGTGTTCCAGGTAGGCGCGATCCTGTTGTTGTACCGGTCCGCCCGTGCCATAGGCGAAAACCCGCTGCACCAGGCAGCCCGGCAAACCCGGGTTGTCACGCAGCGCATGTGCCAGACCAATGGCATCACTGTATTCAACGCCGTCCAGCGAGCCGGTCGTATCGATGGGCACGCCGTTCTCTGTGGTGCGATAGCGACCTTCACCGTCGAAGCTCTCCAGCGTTAAACCAATGGGATCCATGATCCTGTGGCAGCCGGCGCAACTGGGTGTCTCAAGATGGGCATTCACGCGATCGCGCTGCGTCGGGTAGTGCGAGTCCGGGTTATTGATTACCGAAAAATCCACGCTCGCCGGTGCGGCCGGGACAACCTGGCACAACAGCAGCTCGCGCAATGCCATGCCGCGCAGGGTCGGTGAGCTGCGCCCGGGGTGTGAATGCAGCGACAAGAAACTGACTTGTGTCAACAGGCCGGCTCGCGGGCTGTCCGCTGGCAGGGTATACGGCACCCAGCCCGGGCCAGCAGGCATGTCGAACTGAATGGCCAGCTCGCGGGTCATGAAGGTATCGCGGGTCGTGAACAGGTCACGATAATCTTTGTTTTCGGTCAACAGGTGATTGATGACGGTCCGCAGGGTTTGCTCCTGCGCCGCCGCTGCGGTCACCCCCGTGAAATTCGGATAGATAGTTGGGTCTTTGGCGAGCGTCTGAAAGTCGCTGAAGTGGAACATGTCGCCGAAGAACGCCCGCATGCCGGCGACGAGTCTCGGGCTGGCCAGCATTCGATCAACCTCGCGGGCAAGTCCGCTTTCCGTCTGCAACTCGCCGCTTTCAGCGGCATCGAGCAGCTCGGCGTCCGGCGCCGCATCCCACAAAAAGTAACTCAGCCTGGATGCGAGCGAGTATGCATCGAGACGCAGTTGCCCGGGATTATCGGGGTCGGCCTCGGCATGCTCGACCACGAACAGCACTTCCGGACTGAGTAACAGGGCTTCCAGGGCAATCTCAAGACCCTCGTAGAAATCCTCCAGCTTGTCGGCACCCATCCCGGCGTTGTCGACCAGGGTGTTAAGTTCCGTGTCGGTCAACGGACGACGAACCAACAGTCGACCGGTTTGTGACAGAAATTCGGTGGCACAGGCCTCGTCGGCAGACTTCGGGTTTGCCGGTTTGCACGGCAGCAAGAACTCGCGGTGCGTAGGACCGACGACCTGGGCAGCTACTGTCGTACCTGCCGCCTGAAACTGTTCGAGCTGAGAACTGCTTACGCCGGCAATCGCTGCGCCATTGGCCAGGAGACCTTCCTTGCGTTCAAACGGAGGAAACTCAACTTGCAGGTCGATACTGGAGCCAAACACGTAGCGCAGGGTGTTGAAGTACTGAGCAGTGGAAACGAGTGAAGCACGCGGTGGCGTTCCAGCGCTTTCCGGTTCCGGTTCGGAGCCGGAACAGCCGGCGAGAATAAAAGCCGATAGCAGACTGACTGCACTACCGCGCAACCATGCTTTCACCGAGCACTGTGAGTCCGGTTTGGAACTTCGCTTTAACAGAAGCGCAAGAGCGTTTTCCGTCGGTACCATGTGGTTCACCTGTAGAGCCGCCTATGGCCTTGGATGCTATCAGTTCCCCTATCCGATATCGCCGCTTCGATCTTGATAAAAAGTTATGAACTATGACTCGTATTTACTAACAGCCTGATTTTCCTGAGTTTCACGCTCTGTTCCGCACGGCATTTGGCGGCCGGCAATCCCGATCCGGGCAAGCAACTCGTGACCAGCGCTGAAGACTTGCAACGCTTGTGCAGAGCCGTTTTCAGCCATGTTGGTGGTGTTGTGCTACAGCCCGGCAACCGGCATTTGTCGACGAAAAATTTTGCAATCCCGACGCAAGCTCTCGGGAAAAACCCGGCAGTCGAAGACAACTGAACGACTCTTCTCAGTCTCCAGGTGCATGTGTAGACTCTTCACAAACAAATTCCACAAATCGAATTCGTATGTTGCAAGGCCGAACGGATACCGTTGTTCGTCCTGAGCATACAGCATGCCAGCCTAACGCTAGAGTCCGCCGCCAGACGTATCGAGTCACTGGGGCCGATTAACGATGTAGCCATAGTTCGCGGCCAACCCCGTGCCGATTTTGACCTGGAGATAAGTGTTTATGAGTATCGTAAGAAAATTCGTTGTATCCGTGAGCATTTGTTGTTGCATGGCTTTTGCGTTTACAGCGAACGCGGAACGGAAGATCGATCCACGTTCAGCGGATGGCGTTGCGTGCAAGAAAAACCGGTATAACTGCAACGAGACACCCAATCCTTTGCCCAGAGTCGACACCGTCTGGATTGAAGAGATGACCTGGATGGATGTGCGGGATGCCATGGCCGCTGGCAAGAAGACGATTATCATCCCGACCGGCGGAGTGGAGCCGAACGGACCATGGACCGCTCTTGGAAAACACAATTACATCCTGCAATCGACTTGCGACGCGATTGCGCGGAAGCTGGGCAACGCATTATGTGCGCCGGTGATCAAGTTCGTTCCGGAAGGCGACATAGAAACCAAGTCGGGTCACATGGACACGGTTGGTACGATCAGCGTTGAACAGAGCACGTTCGAAGCCCTGGTGACCGACACGGTGCGCAGTATGAAGGCTCACGGTTTCGAACATATCGTGCTTATCAGTGACAACGGCGGGAGCGTCGGTCCTGGGTTGAAATCCGTTGCGGATTCGTTGAACACGGCATGGGGATCGAAAACTGTTCTGTACATTCCGGAGTACTACCGGAGCTGGGGCCCCGTAGAAGACCTGCTCGTTGCGGAAGGTGTGCAGAAGCCAGGCGTCAGTGACGGGGTGCACGATGACGCCACTGTGGCGATGATCATGATGGTGACAGACCCTGATACCGTACGCTGGAAAGAACGGGTGAGTGCCGGCCTTGCCACCATAGACGGGGTTTCCATTGCCGACAAAGACCAGACCGTGGCGTGGGGCAAAAGGCTGATCGACTACCGGGCCACAGCAACGGTCGAAGCGATCAGTCAGGCGATTGCACAAGACGCACGCTAAGCGCGCGGTTACCTGATGGCATAACGAAACAGCGGCGAACCGGAGAGTACAGGAACGGTATCCCACCGTACTTCTGGCTCTCGCAAACGGTTCGCCAGCATTCTGCACGAATGCTACTCGCAACGGGTTTTCGCTGACAGAAGCCGATCGTCCGCTGCTGTCAGCGAACATCGCCAGCCTCGCCCGCAAGCGCTGAAACGCGCTTCTGAACCGGCCAACATGTTTGCAGCCGCGGCGCTCGAAAAGGCCGGCGTGTTGTGCGGGTTGACAGCGTTTGTTCGCGGACGCTGGCGTAAACCCATCGACCTACCCCACCACTACTGTGTAGCTGTGGCTTGAGCACGCCCTGCGTGTGGCCCGGAGACGTGCCGGCGCGGATCGATGCTGAAGTATGCCCGGCCTCTCGCGGCAGGCGCCGGAACGCCACCACGGCTCGCCCTGTCCCGCGCATTGGAACGCCACCACTTGTGGAACTTACTCCGCGCGAAGCCGGCATGCGGGCTGGCTACATGGGCGCTGCAGGCATTGCACTACGGGCCTGCAATAGTTCGCAAGCGCGCCTCAAGAGGAGATCATTGGTGTTTGCTTGTGGCGGGCTGACACGCACACCAGGCAAAGCCTGAAAGCGCTTGGCGCGCAATCCTGCCTTGCGCAGCACGCGGTACGCGGTAACAGGCAGCAGCTCGATAACCCCGTAGCTGGGGCCGGCGCACTCAATTCAGGCGTTGGAACAGGCGGGTTGCCAATCAGCGTGACGGGTATTGCCAAAGGGCGTTGCGCTCTCGACGGCGCATAAGGTCACAGTGTGTGTTGGGCAAACGATGAAGCAGCTATGCCAAGGCAAATGCGAGGGTGGTGGCAGTACAAATACTGGCCACCACCCCCTCATGCAAACGCGGGCTCTATCCGGGCTTAAAACTCAACCCGGAAGCCACCCTGGAATACGCGGCCAAGGTAGTCATAGAGCGCGTGATTCACCGGTGAGTAGAAAAAGCCGTCAGAGCCGGGATCTGCCGCTACAACGGTCGGATCAGTATCAAGAACGTTGCGAATGTTCAGGAACAGATCAACCTCACTATCACCGAACGGTACTTTGTAACTGAATGCCGCATCGAAGAAGAACTGACTGGCGATGCCATTGTCACTCGTCGTCCGGTGCGCTGCCGTTGATGGTGGGCAGAACGAATTACATTCGATGTACCGGTTGTCATAAACACCGCTGCTGATGCCACGCGCCGAAACCGAAATCATCATCGGCTCTGTGGCATAAGACAGGCTCGCATTCAGACGCCAGTTCGGCGGCTCACTACCGCTGTTCTCACCTGCGGTTTCCCGGATTACTCCGCTACCGTCGTTGGTGGTTCTTTCAAGGTAACGTGACATGAGGACACGCGCTTGCAGGTTACCGTCCAGTATCGGCAGGTTGTAGGAGGCTTCAATGTCGTAGCCCTTTGCCGTTTCCTCGACGTAGTTAAACGGTGAACGTCTGACCTCGGTAATGTCCTGAGTGCCGGGAACGAAGTCAATCGCATCACAGAAGCGCTGGTTGCCGAGGAAGCATCGATCGAGCGTTTCCTGCAAGGACAGCGTATCGATTGAATCTTCGATTTCCACCGCCCAGTAGTCGAAGGACAGGCTGAATTCCGGCATGAAGTTCGGCTGGAGAACAATACCTACGCCGGTCGCATCGGCCAGTTCCGGCACGAGGTTCGGGTTACCGGTACGGGGTGCAGGAATCAGGATCAGCGGATCGCCGGTGAACGGGTTGATGCCCGAAACAATGCCGCCGCCGCCTTCGCTGATCAGCTCGGCCAGGTTGGGGGCTCGGGCATCTCGCGACTGCGTGGCGCGGAACCGTACGCCTTCCACCGGCTGGTAGGTGGCGCCAACTTTCCACGTCGTCAGATTGCCGGAGGTGCTGTAATCCGTTACCCGGACGGCGCCATTGAGATCCAGTGAGTCGGCCCACGAGACATCACGAAGGACCGGCACAACCGTTTCCATATAGATCTCGGTCGAATCAATGCTGCCGTTGGCAACACCGTAGCCGCCGATGTACCAGTCACGATCGCGTGAGTACGGATCATTCTCGCCTTCGACGGAGTCCTTTTTGTAAGCGAGTCCGGCTGCTACTGAGATCGGGCCTGCCGCGACGGAGAACGGTTCGCCAGAAACTGTGAATGCAGCCGCGTCCTGAGTGATCTCTTGCTTGCGGAACGCTCTGACGCCTGCACCTTCAATGAAATCAACTGCCGCTTGCGTGTTTACGCCGATACCCATTGGGTTGTATGGCGCACAACCGTTGGTCGGATCGGTAAGGGTGGAGCGACAAACGATTTCGTTGGTCACAGGATCGCGAACTGCATCCAGTGCAAGGGCGACATTGGGCATGTAATGCGCGTGGTCGGCAATTTCCGTGTGCTTGGAAACACCTTTCGTGTAATACGCGTCCCAGCTCCAGTTGGAACCAAAGGCATCAAACAGACCATTGGCACCCAGTACCAAACGATTTACTTCGTGCTCGCCATCGGTGCCGATAATTCCAAGGTCGGGATGCTGGGTACCCAGCCGGAACTCCGTTATGCCTTGCGCCGCCATTTCGGTGGCAACACTTGCTGGAATAAACGGGTTATCGTCCTGGATCGTTATGCAGCCGTTACACTCGAGCGAGTAAGCCCAGTTGTAAGTCTTGCTGTAGTCGGAGCTTAGCTCTGCATAGACTTCAAGATTATCGTTGATCTGATAATTGGCGTGCGTGAATAAATTGCGATTCTCCGCCTCTGGAGCCAAAGTCTGACCAGCTCTTGTGCCGCGCACATCAGCCTTCTTCCAGTCGCCACCGCGCATGTCCGGGTCGAAAACCAGATCACCGTACACGAACTGATAAGGCGTGCCGCCGTCCCCGAATGCCGTACCGCGGAGCGCCGTGTTCGTGATGATGCCGCCTGCGATACCGTTGCTGGTCGCGACCTGATCAAGAAGGATACGCTCTGGCTGACCGTTGGTTGGCGTGTAGTTCGGGTTGTACATGAACTGCCAGCCCTTCAGGTTCCAGGGGCGGTCGTTGATCGCAATACCGTCAGCCGTTTTGTAAGCAACGTTCGCTACGACATGCCCGCGACCGCCAGCGAAATCCATGCCGCCGGTCAGTGATGCACCGATGTTTTCACGGTCGCCGTAACCCGTTGCGCCACCTGACACACTGCCTTTGAGGCCTGTGTATTCTTTGTCGAGGATGAAGTTAACCACACCGCCAACAGCGTCAGAGCCGTATACAGCAGATGCACCACCGGTCGCTACTTCGACTCGTTTTACCAGGTTCTGCGGGATGTTGTTGACGTCAATGGTGCCTTCCATGACAGAAGGAACAACGCGCCTGCCGTCGAGAAGTACCAGCGTCCGGTTCGTACCCAGACTGCGGAGGTTCAGGATGTTCATTGCCGCAGTACCAGAACTCGCGTTCTGGATACTTGAGCCCGGCGTGTAACTACCTGCAAATACTGGAAGCGTATTCACGGCTTCGGCAATGTTCTCCGAGCCAAATGAGTTCAGCGTTTCGTCACTCATTATGGATACAGGCGTCGGATCTTCGTAGCCGTCAACACGGGAAATACGTGTGCCGGTTACGGTGATTTGTTCTATTGCTCTGTCTTCTGCTGCCGATTGATCGTCGCTGGTGTCGGCTGACTGCGCGTAGCTCAGTCGTGGTCCGGTTAGCGATGCCGCAGCTAACAGTAAGAACACTTTGCTAATTGTTTTTAGCTGAGTGTCAGGCCTGGAACTTTGCTCTTTTTTTGCCACGAGCTGTTCAATGGCATGCATTCGAATCATCTTAATTTTCCCCACTATCAAGTGAATAATCCGAGCACGGATAGCTGCTCGAACCCCCTTCCCCTTATTCTCGATTTCTGTCGCTTAAAATCTGTGGCCCACCATATGCGCGACTTGCGAGCCGATTTCATAGAATGATTCTTTCGCAACCCTGAATTGCGTATTTGCTACTTCACTGAGCGGCAGAGATAGTTCGGCCTCTGTCATACGCCCGGTAACCAGTCGTGCGAGATCGCGGCCAAATGAAGTGCCAGCGCCTATACCGCGGCCGTTGTAGCCACTGATGGAAATGATGTTTTGCTCCAGGCGATGAAAGCGCGGCAATGAATCAGGCGTCATCCCGATCCAGCCGTACCACTCATGTTCAAATTCAACATCGCTCAGCTGCGGAAATAATTTCGAAAGCGCCCGTCGCGCCCAATTGCGATGGATCTGCTTGCCGGTACCGCGCAGCGCACCGACGCTGCCGAAAATCAATCGGCCCTCAGCATCAAGGCGCATCGACGAAAGTACGGCGGACGTATTCCAGAGACCCTGACGCTCAGGAAGTATTGATGCGAGCAGGGAGTCACTGAGGCGCCGGGTTGCCACATTGAAGTACGGCAAGCGGACAAGCTCTGTTTGCAACGCCTGCGAGAAGCCATTCGAATACGTATTCGTGGCGACAATGACCCGGGAGGCAGTGACGCTGCCGCGGCTGGTCTTGATCTTCCAGCCGCCCGGTGCCGGCTCTGCCGAAACGACAGGACTGGAAGTATGCACAGTCGCACCACCGGCTATGGCAGCTCGAGCCAGCGCGCGCGCGTAGGCAAGCGGCTGGATGGTGCCGGCCCGCCGATCGAGCAATGCGCCACTGTAGGTACCAGTACCGACCTTTTCCCGGGTACTCTTCGCGTCCAGCAGCTCGACAGAAGCGCCCAACGATCTCCACTGACGAGCCCGTTCGGTAACTTCCCTGAGGCCGCTTTGGCCAACCGCACAATGCAGCGTGCCATTGTTAAGCGCTTCGCATGCCATGCCGTATTTTTCGACCAGCTCGAAAACCATCGCTGGTGCGTCGCTCAGTTGATCGATAAGCCGTCGACCGAGGGTGTCACCGAGTGTGTTGCAAAGGTCGAAAGGCTTGATCCACATTCCGGCGTTGACCAGGCCGACGTTACGACCCGAGCCACCGAAGCCGATCTCTCCTGCCTCAAGCACCACTGCGTGCTGCTTGTCTTCCGCAAGATGCAGTGCCGCTGACAGCCCGGTGAAGCCGGCACCGATAATGACGACGTCAGCTGTAATGTTGTCAGTGAGAACCTCAGTCGGGGGGACCGGGGGAGCGGAGACTTCCCAAAGGCCGTGCGTCCTGGGGTCATTCTGCATTGCTAATTGCTCCGATGATTGCGGGACATCGAAGGACCGCGATAAACGCGGGAAACTCTTCCGCTTAGCATCTGCGCCGATTGACGTTTACGCATTGCACGCACATAAGACCGAGACCGGTTGCCGTTCGCGCACTTCCTGATTGATGAACACATGGCAAGCACTGCAAGAAACCGGGTCTGCGTAACAGCCGAACGGTCGCGGAATTCATTTGACCGGGTCTGGCCAGATGCGATGTTGGTTAGCCTTGACGTCACACTGCCTCCGCAGTCAATACGAGAATAGTTGCCATGGTCTCCTCGCTGAATTTGTTTGAGCTAAATCGCATGACCGCAGAGTGTCGTGGTTAACGCTGATGATTAAAAACGAGGTTTCGGCAACATGTAGTTCAAAATTGTAATGACCAGTGCCCAATGCCCCGGTTAATAATGCTCTGCAAGATGAAGTGGGCATGAACGTTCGACACTGGCCGTAATTGTTCGCGACAAGTGGGAAAGCCAGCGCCTGTTAAGAATTGCGGGCCTTGAGTACAGGACTGATGACAACGGCATCGTCTGTCGCCTGTTGTTATGTTTTGTGCGTGAACGTGATGGTGGAATTTGGTTATCCTGTTGACAGACCAACGCGACGCCGAAGTTCAGTAGCGCGATAACGGCCAGTTTGAGTGGGTGTTTCTGCTTTCCACACTCACACTTGATCCACCAATGGCGCACAAATACGCAGGAACTATTTCTGAATGTTGACGTTTAACGCACAAGCTGTTGCTCAATCTTTACCGTATGATTTACTCATCGACGCGCTGGAGGATGCATTTCGCAGCGATATTGACGTCCCGGACCGGGCGCATCATCAGATTAAAGTCCCGGATGAGGCAGACGGCACGCTGCTACTGATGCCGGCCTGGCGCACAGGTAACGCGCTGGGCATCAAGATCGCTACGGTTTTTCCGGGCAATATGAAAAAGAGCTTGCCGTCAGTGAATGCCAGCTACCTGTTGCTGGACGGAACTACCGGCCAACCTGTTGCGATACTGGACGGCGCGGAGTTGACCTTGCGACGCACTGCCGCTGCGTCGGCGCTGGCTTCGCGGTATTTGTCGCGAGCCGATGCATCGACATTGTTGATGGTCGGTACCGGCAAGTTGGCACCCCACCTTATTAGGGCCCACGCCACCGTGCGCCCACTTGAGCGAGTAATGATCTGGGGCCGCAGGCCGGACGCCGCTCGTGCCGTGGCAGACAGCCTGGCGAATGAACGGTATTCAGTAACGGTCGTAGAAGACATTCAGCCCGCGGTCAAAGAGGCCGACATTATCTCCTGTGCGACACTGGCATCCGAACCTTTGATTGAGGGTTCCGGCTTGCGTGGCGGTCAGCACGTGGATCTGGTTGGCTCGTTCACGCCCGAGATGTGCGAGGCGGATGACGCAGCAATGTCATTGGCGGACGTTTATGTCGACACTTATGCGGGCGCGCTCGTCGAAGCCGGTGAGATCGTCAAAGCGATGAAGAGCGGCGCACTGGATAGAGCCGATATCGTGGGCGACCTGTTCGCACTCACGCGCGGCACCTGTGACCAGCGGCGTTCGCCGGATGCGACGACCTTGTTCAAATCGGTCGGCTCGGCACTCGAAGACCTGGCCGCGGCCGAACTTGCGGTCAGGCAGTCCAATCACCACAACTGAATCGACGATGGCGTTGCCCAGCGGGTGAGCGCACGCCGGCCCGATACGCGCGATCCAGCGGTTTTCCGCCAGGCAGCAGCGACCGGCAAAGGTTCCGTTGGTCATTCAGTTACGACTTTTTTCTTGTCGCTTGGAGACGTTAGTTGATGAATAGGATTTTTCTGATCGGTAGTCTGTGCGTTGCACTGGTCCTGGGTACAGGCTGTGCAGTTTCGGCCGATAGCCGCAAGCCAATTGAATTTTTCGCCAGCGGACTCGACAAACCGTACTCGGATGCCGTCAGGGTTGGCGACGTGCTTTACCTGTCGGGTCAGGTCGGTATTCGCCCGGACGGAAGTATCCCGGCGGGGATCAAGGCCCAGACTCGCCTCGCCATGGAAAACCTGTCCTCAGCGGTAGCCCAACAGGGCGGCAGCATGGACGATGTCTTCAAGTGCACCGTTATGCTGGCAGACATGGCGACATGGTCGGATTTCAATGACATCTACGTCACTTTTTTCACCCCCGGGCAGCGGCCAGCCCGCAGTTCCTTCGCTACCAACGGAATGGCGTTCGGATTATTGGTCGAGGTTGTTTGTTTGGCGCACGTTCCGCAGTAGCGCTGAGACTCTGAACACGGGCAAGGGGACAAGGATGTCCCCGCGGCCCGCCAGCTATCGATACCTGCTTCCAGGCGTATCTGGAGACAGGTTGGCGCTGCTCTGAGGTCGCGCTGGTCAGCGCGGACGCCCGCCACCTTATGACGATTCCCCGCTTATTCGAATTCGGTTGAGCGGCTGCAGCAGGTTACTTTGGCGCGTTCGCGGGCATCAGGCGAGTCGTGTTTACGGTTGTTGACAGCCCTAGGGCAATTCGTTGCGACCGGCCGAGGGGGGATCAAAGCAGCCGGCCGCAACGATTACAAACTCGACGGTAACCCGTCGACAGACATTTGCCGGCTTACGTTGGCAGCTCCGCAGGCGTGGTTGACGCTCTGCCGATTACAGTGCGTTCGTGTTCGGCGATACAGGCCCGGCGGTAGCTCAGATTTATCCTTGAACAGGCCAGACAAATCGCCGGACTGCCCTCAGTACTGGGGTCCCGATCCATTTCGATGGCGATATAACTGTGGTCACACACGTGGCATTTCACGCGGGCTTCCCAGACATTATTGACTTCGTTGCGTGGATCACCGGCGCGCTGCAGCAGAATCTTTCTGCGCTGAACCTCGTAGGTCATTGCATACAGGAAACCACTAATGATGAACGTGACCGGGGTCGACCAGACGATACCGGCAGAACCGCCGTACTCATAGAACAGAACACCAAACAGTGAGCTGCCAATCCAGATCCACGCACCGGCACTGAAGCTGGCAAGGCGGCCAGTGCGGAATTCAGTAAGCTCTTCCTTCGCCCGGATGACATGGATAAGCATGATCGCCACCCAGGATGCGATAAATGCTCCCTGCCACGCGAGTGCAACGAACAAATAGCTGAGTACGTCGGTGAGCATGCAGGCGTAGACAATGACGCCGCAGACCATCACCGCGCCAACCCGCGATATCTTGTGGCGGAACAGTCTTGCCCAGAGATCCTCCATGTTGGTTGATGCAACATAGAAGTTGGCGGTGTTGATGCGTGCCTGAGTGACCCACACCAGAATCAAGCCCCAGCCGCCCATAAGCGTCACGATGAAATTCACGATACCTGCTGTAGAAACTTCTCCGGACAGGCCTGCGGCGTAAGCGATGTAAATGCCAAGCAAACCGTTACCAAGATAACAAAACGCGTAGAACACCGGGCCAAAGGTGACTACGCCGTTAAACTTCGCATCTTCCACTTTGCCAAAGCGAGCGAAATCAACGGTGAACATCATCAGTACAAGCACACCAAGGTAGACGAAGAACGCGTACAACCAGCCGGGCGCATTGAGATCAGGGGCAGAGGACGGCATGTGTGTCAGCCAACCCGCAGTATCGAAGCGGGCAGCGGCCATCGCTACAACAATAATGAGTCCCGCCCAGTAAATCGGCAGCAACAGCGCATTGTACTTGTCCATCCAGCGTCGTATGCCGCCCATAACCAGGGGCAGGTTCATCAACACGGCGACGGCATACCAGACGCGAATATCCAGTCCACCGAAATAGGAGTCGAAAGCGTGCGCAATCATCGTACTTTCGAAGACGGCGTAGTACATGGCCGTCGCGGTCAGGATTAACGGCGCAACTATGGATCCGGATGCGCCAAACAGCCGTTGCGAGATCAACGCGACAGTCAGTCCTGTTTGTGCAGAGTACTTCGAAATTACATGACCCAGGACCCCGAATGCGGTACACGCGAGGACAATACCGATCAGGGTATCCACAGTACCTACGACACTGGCAATCGTCGCGGCGGTTACGAGGTAGAAAATGCCGCTGACCAGCGAAGACCACGACATGGAAAGAGATTTCTTGCTACTGCGCCAAGAGTACGGGACTACGTGGGTAGTGTAATCCTCGGTGGCGGCTTCCTTCACAACACGTGGATCATCGGTGTAACTAATCTCGAGCGGTACAAGATCTCGACCTGGAGCAGACATGTTTTCTCCTTTCAAGCGGTGACCTGCATCGCGACTGTTTCGGAACAACGGGTGTTCAGGAGTTCCGATACCGCAAGCATGTCCGTTTCGTGATGACTATTTCCAATTTCAATGGGTACGGTGTATCTCGGTAATGTCTTGCGATCTCAGAGCATGGCCGAACGATTCAGATTGGCGCGGCGTCCGGATAACAAGATGAAGATATTTGACGCGACGGATAGACGCTGAGGGTACTTGTCAGGTCTACTGAACAAAGACTGGCGCCCCGCGTCGTTCATTCGAACGCTATGATTGCGCCGGCGACGCGCCGTCGTGATGATGGGCAATGCTGCTGACGAACAAAAAGAGCATTCAGCATTAAGGTGTGACGTAACTGTTCTGTGCGCATAACGGCTGTCCGTTGCTATCAATATCAGGTGCGAGTTAGCTCCCGGCAGCTTCTGAATTTTGCTGACGAATTATTATTTTTGGGAAATCGTTTGTGACTTTTATTGTCTTGACGACTTCAAACAACTTGTACATATAATGGACAAGCGTTCCGGCACAAGATACGAGATGTTTCGCAATACATTATTCCAAGGTGGAATGAAGTTACATGAAGATACCGCGCAGGTTTTTACCTTCTTTAGCAACACTCTCCGCATTTGAAGCGGCTGCAAGGACCGGCAGCGTTACAGCAGCAGCCGAATATTTGAACCTCACGCAAAGTGCAGTGAGCCGGCAGATAAAGTTGTTGGAATCGCAGCTGGAAGTACCGTTGTTCTGGCGTGAACGACAAACGATTCGTCTGACAGACGCCGGCCGCGCGTACGCGAGAGAGATACGCGAGAGCCTGGAACACATCGGCGCTGCCTCAATGAATTTGCGGGCGAACCCGTCCGGGGGAGTCCTTAATCTTGCGGTAATGCCGACCTTCGGCAAAAACTGGCTGGTGCCACGCCTGCCGAAATTTCTGAATTTGAATCCGGATATTAAGCTGAACCTGGTTACCCAGAGCGCGCCGTTTGATTTTCGAAAGAAATCGGTAGACGCGGCGTTGCACTATGGCACGAAAGACTGGGCGGAGGCGCAAAGTGCGTTTTTGTCGAATGACGTGGTATTGCCCTATTGCAATCACGAGCTGATGAAAAAGTACTCATTCAAAGAACCGAAAGATGTTCGAAAAGCGCCGCTATTACATCTGAAGTCGCGCCCGGATGGTTGGGAGCAATGGTTAACGAATAACGATGTCGAAGCGGATCATGTGCGTGGCATGTTGTTCGACGAGTTGGCAACAGCGGCGGCCGCCGCAGTTGCCGGTCTCGGGGTTGCCCTGTTACCGACCTTTCTGTTCGAGGAAGAATTGAAACGATCATCATTGGTCTGCGCCATTGACCGCCCCATGCAGACCAACGGCGGGTATTATCTTTTCTGGCCGACGGACCGCGCCGAGTTTCCGCCGCTGGTGGCCTTTCGCCAGTGGCTCGTCGATGAAATGAGAGGCTGATCGAGCGCTTTACAGCGCCCTGCCTGATGCCGGGCGGAGATCGGCCGCTGGCCCCACACGCCGCATTCAGCGCCTGGTTTCAACGCTCGGGAACGACAGACGTCTGACAGGCTTCGATTGAAGCTTCGTCGTTTCGACGGATCACGCAGCCGGTCAGTACTGGGCCTGATTCAGCAAAAAAAATGCCGGGCGGTTTGCTACCGGCCCGGCATTTTGTATGGTTACCGCGTCCAATGTTCAGGCAGCGGTTGAGCAAGATTCGCGTTGGCGCTATTTCTTGCCTTTCAAACGCTGGGACGCCCGGTAACGGGCCTGCGCTTCCGCCAATTCCAGTTGCGCGCGCTTGAGGTCGGTGTGGCCAGAGGCGCCCTTCAGGCTCTCTTCAGCATCCTGTTGCGCTTTCAGCGCAGCGGCTTCGTCCAGCTGTTCACCGCGCAATGCCGTATCGGCCAGCACGGTGACCAGGTGCGGCTGAATCTCGAGCATGCCACCCGTGATGTAGAAAAAGTGCTCCTTGCCGTCCGTATCCTCAACCCGAACTTCACCCGGTTTGAGGGTGGTGAGCAGCGGCGCATGGCGCGGTGCGATACCGATCTCGCCCATGCTGGCCGGTGCGAAAACCATACTGGCATCGCCCGAATGGAGTTCGCCTTCGGCGGATACGATGTCGACCTGGATCGTTGCCATTGTCTATTCCTGATCGATGCTTATTGCATCTTCTTGGCTTTTTCGACCGCTTCTTCGATCGAGCCAACCATGTAAAACGCCTGCTCGGGAAGATGATCGTAATCGCCGTTGACGATGCCGTTGAAGCCACGGATGGTCTCGGCAAGAGAAACGTACTTACCCGGGCTACCTGTGAAGGTCTCAGCAACGAAGAACGGTTGCGACAGGAAGCGCTGGATTTTGCGAGCGCGGGTAACGGACAGTTTGTCGTCTTCTGACAGCTCGTCCATACCGAGAATTGCGATGATGTCCTGCAATTCCTTGTAGCGCTGCAGAACTGCCTGGACGCCGCGGGCGCAGTCGTAATGTTCCTGACCGATAACCAGCGGATCGAGAATACGACTGGTTGAGTCGAGCGGGTCAACGGCCGGGTAGATGCCCAGTTCGGCAATCTGGCGGGACAGAACCAGCGTTGCATCCAGGTGAGCAAAGGTCGTGGCAGGCGACGGGTCGGTCAAGTCATCCGCAGGAACGTAAACGGCCTGGAAGGAGGTAATGGAACCGGTCTTGGTGGAGGTAATGCGTTCCTGGAGTACGCCCATTTCTTCAGCAAGCGTCGGCTGATAGCCCACGGCCGATGGCATACGACCAAGCAGTGCGGATACTTCCGTTCCGGCCAGGGTGTAACGGTAGATGTTATCGATGAACATCAAGACGTCACGGCCTTCGTCGCGGAATGCTTCGGCCATGGTCAGTCCGGTGAGTGCCACACGCAGACGGTTGCCCGGTGGCTCGTTCATCTGACCGTAGACCAGCGATACTTTGTCGATAACGTTCGACTCGGTCATCTCGTGGTAAAAGTCGTTACCCTCACGAGTACGTTCACCAACACCGGCAAATACCGAGTATCCGGAGTGCTCAGCCGCGATGTTACGGATGAGCTCCATCAGGGTTACCGTCTTGCCGACACCAGCACCGCCGAACAGGCCGATTTTGCCGCCCTTGGCGATGGGCATGATCAGGTCGATGACCTTGATGCCGGTCTCCAGCAGTTCGGTGGCAGCCGCCTGTTCTTCGTAAGTCGGCGCTGCGCGGTGAATCGGCATTTCCGTTTCTGCACCGATCGGGCCTTTGTTGTCGATAGGCTTGCCGAGCACGTCCATGATGCGGCCGAGTGTCTTCGCACCAACCGGTACCTGGATGGCTGCGCCGGTATTGCGGACGTTCATGCCACGCTTCAGGCCTTCACTGGCACCCATCGCAATCGTGCGCACCACACCGTCGCCGAGCTGCTGCTGCACTTCAAGCGTGATGTCGCCTTCTTCAATGACGAGCGCATCGTAAATCTTGGGGATGGCATCGGCCGGGAACTCCACGTCCACGACAGCGCCAATGATCTGCACAGTTGTTCCGGTGCTCATTATTTTGACCTCTAACCTGAGACGGCAGCTGCGCCGCCTACAATTTCTGAAATTTCCTGGGTGATCGCTGCCTGTCGCGCCTTGTTATAGGCAAGCTGCAAATCTTCGATGATGTCACCGGCGTTGTCTGTAGCGGACTTCATGGCCACCATTTTCGCTGCCATTTCGCTGGCCAGGTTCTCTACCACGCCGCGGTAAACCTGGGATTCGATATACCGCATCAGTACATCGTCGAGCAGCTCCGTGGCATCGGGCTCGTAGATGTAATCCCAATGATCCTGCAATGATTCCTCGCCAAGGTCGATCTGGCTAACCGGCAGCAAGGTCGTCACCGTTGGTGACTGCGTCATTGTATTTACAAACTTGTTGTTCACGAGGTACAGGCGGTCGATCTCACCTTCGGTGTAAGCGTCGAGCATGACCTTTATCGAGCCGATCAATTCGTTGACGCTCGGGCGATCGCCAATGTGGGTAGTGGTACCCAGCACCTTGCCACCCAGGCGCTTGAAGAACTGCACGGCCTTCGAACCCACCAGCGAGTACTGGACCTCAACGCCCTTTTCCTGCCACTGGCTGACTTCGCCGATGACTTTCTTGAACAAATTGACGTTCAAGCCGCCGCACATTCCACGGTCGCTGGAAATGACGATGTAACCAACGCGTTTCACTTCGCGCTCAATCAGGTACGGATGCCTGTAGTCCGGATTGGCAAGCGCAAGGTGACCGACAACGCGACGGATACGCTGGGCGTAGGGACGCGACGCTTCCATCTGATCCTGCGCTTTGCGGATCTTGCTGGCTGCGACCATCTCCATCGCTTTGGTGATCTTCTGCAGGTTTTTAACGCTGCGGATCTTGGTGCGAATTTCTTTTTCGCCCGCCATATCGTATCTCTGTTTCCGTCGTTTACTGCGTGCTTAAGAGTGCGTCAGACCTCTCGGTCATTCCCACATGGTTTGCTGCGAACTACTAGAACGCGCCATTGTCAGCGAAGTCCTGGCAAGCCGCTTTCAGGCCAGCCTGAATGTCCTCGCTGTAATCACCGCTGGCATTGATCTTGTCGATCAGGTCACCGTGTTTCGCCCGCGCAAAGTCATGCAACGCTTCTTCGTAGGCGACAACCTTGTTTACCGGGACCTTGTCGATGAAACCTTCGTTCGCTGCGTACAGCGAAAGGCCCATTTCAGCAACGGATAGCGGCGAGTACTGTTTCTGCTTCATCAACTCGGTCACCCGCTGACCACGCTCAAGCTGCTTGCGGGTGGTCTCGTCGAGATCCGAGGCAAACTGGGCGAAGGCGGCCAGCTCACGGTACTGCGCGAGGGCGAGTCGCACGCCACCGCCGAGCTTCCTGATGATCTTGGTCTGGGCCGCGCCACCAACGCGCGATACGGACAGTCCGGCGTTGATAGCAGGACGAATACCGGCGTTGAAAAGGTCGGTTTCGAGGAAGATCTGGCCGTCGGTAATCGAGATTACGTTGGTCGGTACGAAGGCCGACACGTCACCAGCCTGGGTCTCAATAATTGGCAGAGCGGTCAGCGAACCGGATTGGCCTTTCACTTTGCCGCCGGTGAATTCTTCAACGTACTCGGCACTGACTCGTGCCGCGCGTTCCAGCAATCGGGAGTGAAGATAAAACACGTCACCCGGGTAGGCTTCACGACCTGGCGGACGACGCAACAACAAAGACATCTGGCGGTACGCCCATGCTTGCTTGGTAAGGTCGTCAAAAATGATCAATGCATCCTGGCCGCGGTCGCGGAAGTACTCGCCCATCGTCGTGCCGGCGTACGGTGCGATGTACTGCATTGCCGCCGAGTCAGCGGCTGATGCGGCAACCACGATCGTGTGATCCATGGCGCCTTCTTCTTCGAGCTTGCGTACAACACCGGCAATCGACGAGGCTTTCTGACCGATAGCGACGTAGATACATTTAATACCGGTGCCTCGCTGGTTGATGATGGCATCAACCGCGACAGCCGTTTTACCGGTCTGGCGATCGCCGATGATCAGCTCGCGCTGACCACGACCGATGGGCACCATGGAGTCGATGGACTTCAGGCCGGTCTGTACCGGCTGATCAACCGACTTGCGCTCAATAACGCCAGGCGCGACTTTTTCGATCGGCGCGGTTTCTTTAGCGCTGATTGGGCCTTTGCCGTCGATGGGTTCGCCGAGGGAATCAACAACGCGACCCAACAGCTCCTCGCCAATCGGCACTTCAAGAATACGACCGGTGGTTTTGACCGTATCGCCTTCAGAGATGTGCTTGTAATCACCGAGCACAACCGCACCGACCGAGTCCTGCTCAAGGTTCAGAGCCAGGCCGAAGGTGTTCTGCGGAAACTCGAGCATTTCGCCGTAGCGAGCGTCGGCGAGGCCGTGGATTCGCACGATGCCGTCAGTAACACCAATTACGGTGCCAACGTCACGAGCTTCGGCTGCGGACTCGAAGTTCTCGATTCGCTCTTTAATCAGCTGGCTGATTTCAGAAGCTTTGAGTGCCATGTTGCTTTCCTCGTTATGCGGTCAGTGCGGTAGCCAGACCTTGCAGTCGGGCGCGCAGTGAACCATCAATTACTACGTCGCCAGCGCGGATGATCGCGCCGCCGATGAGTGTGTCATTTGTTTCCATCGTGAGCCGAACGTCGCGTCCAAGGCGGGCTTTCAATGCCGACGCAATTTCCTGTTGCTGCGCATCACTCAGCGCGACCGCTGCTGTCACAGTAACGTCGATAGTGTTCTCGACTGCCGCCTTGAGCTGGTCAAAGTGCACGGCGATTTCAGGCAACACATCAACCCGATCGTACTCAATCAGCAGTTTGAGAAAATTCTCGCCCTGCTTGTTGCTGCCGTCGAACACAACGTTATTGCCACCCGCCGAGGTGATCAGACCGGTCAGGAACGTCAGCCGCTCGGCGTCTTTCAGCTTCGGGCTGGCCAAAAACTTGGCGGCCTGCCCGTCAGCCAGCAGACTACCGGCGATGTTTAACGCGTCGGACCACGGGCCAAGCTCGCCGGCATCGCGTGCGAGGTCAAACGCCGCATGGGCGTACGGTCTCGCGATCGTGTTGTTGTCTGCCATTGCCAGTCTTACTCCGCGTTACAGTTCCGCAGCAAGCTTGCTGAGGATGTCTTCATGCGCTTTGGGATCAATCTCGCGCAGCAGAATCTTTTCGGCACTTGCAACGGCAATGGCGGAAACCTGGCCACGCAGCTCTTCGCGAGCGCGACTGATTTCCTTCTCGACCTCGGAACGACCCGCAGCGAGCTGCTTGTCGCGTTCTTTGGCGCCGTCAGCCTTGCCCTCGGCAACGATCTCGTTGGCACGGCTGTGCGCCTGGTCAAGGATGCCAGTCGCCTGCTTTTTGGCGTTGGCAATGATTTCGTCTGCTTCCGCTTGTGCTTTTTCGAGGCTGTGCTGACCGCGCTCGGCGGCCGCCAGGCCGTCAGCAATCTGCGTCTGGCGCGCTTCGATAGCGTTCATGATCGGCGGCCATATGAATTTCATACAGAACCAGACAAACACGATCATCGCGATTGTCTGGCCGGCCAGGGTACCGATATTAATGTCCACTAGAGACTCCTTGGGGTCGGGCTATTGTCCCCTTGCTTTGCAGCAAACGGCATTCAACCGCCAGTTGCGTTCTGCAGCTGGGCAACGAACGGGTTTGCAAACGCGAAGAACAGGCCAACACCGACACCAATCATGGCCACAGCATCGAGCAGTGCCACAACGAGGAACATCTTGACCTGCAACATCGGAGCCAGCTCTGGCTGCCGCGCGGCACTTTCGAGGAAGCGGCCGCCCAGAAGGCCCATGCCGAGGGCCACACCAAGTGCGCCAAGGCCAATCATAATCGCGACGGCAATCGCGGTTAAACCAATAACAGTTTCCATCAGTATCTCCTGTCGAGGATCAAGTCGAACAATTAAAAACAGGTTGTGCGTTTGTTGATCAGTGCTCTGCCGAGGCAAGGCTCAGATAAACAATAGTCAACATCATAAAAATAAAGGCTTGCAGGGTCACGATCAGAACGTGGAATACGGCCCAGCCGAAGTGCAATGGCAGCTGGTACCAGCCAACCAGGGCAATAAGTATGAAGATCAGCTCACCGGCAAACATGTTACCGAACAAACGTAAAGACAGTGACAACGGCTTCGCGAGCAGTGAGACCGTTTCAAGCAATAAGTTGAACGTGATAATCAGTGGTGCGGCAATGATGCCGAGACCCTTGGTCGGGGGTGCGATCGGATGCAGCGTCAGCTCGGCAACAAAGCCGCCAACACCCTTGCTCTTTATTGTGTAGGCAACAATTAGAATGAACACGGAAAGGGACATGGCGAAAGTGACGTTGACGTCGGCCGTTGGCACAACCTTCAGGTAAGGCACACCAACCGCGGCCGCGGTGAACGGCAGCCAGTCCACCGGTAGCAGGTCCATCAGATTCATCATGAAGACCCAGACAAAGATGGTCAGCGCCAAAGGCGCTATCAGCTTGCTCTTGCCATGGAAGGTATCGCGGACGTTGGAATCAACAAAATCGACGATGATCTCGACCGCCGCCTGCATTTTACCCGGAGTACCCTTGGTCGACTTCTTGGCGACACTGCGGAATAGCAGAATGAAAACCAGGCCGAGTACGATCGAAATGACCATCGAATCGACATTGACCGCCCAGAAATTGCCGGCGCACTGGTTCCAGACCCATTCACCGTCTGCCCGGCACAGCTGCAGATTCTGCAGGTGATGCTGGATGTAGTCGCCGGAACTTACCGGGCCGTGTCCGCTTTCACTCGCCATTTGTCGTATCCGTATCTCGGTGTGGTTCCTGACCGCGCATCAACAACCCCGCGAGCGTGGCCAGTTGACAGACGATAAACGTCGTAAACAGTGGCAACGCGGCGATCGGCCGTACCAGTGCAAAGATCAGTGCAAACATCGTCAAGGTCAGCGCGAGCTTCCCCGTTTCTCCAATATAGGCCGCGTTGAGCAGGGCTCGCGCGCCAGGGTCGCGCCGGGGCGCGACCAGACGCATCGCCAGCCAGGCGTTAGGGATCGCACAGGTAAGTCCGCCCAGCAGCGCTGAATAGCCTGCTACCCGTCCTTTCGTGCCCCAAAACAACACAGCCAGTGCCACGCATAGGCCCAATTGCAACAACAGCAGGCGAATGAGGGGGTGAGCTGCGGAGCCTTTGGTTTGCTCCCCGGCCTTAACCGTCATTTCTCGCGTATCTCCGACATTAAAAACGCCACGTCCACCGGGTATCCGGCGGTGGGTGGCGTCGAAATCGCTGTCTATCCAAGCGGGCCTGCGTTTAGGCCGCGCATTATAGTGGTGAGGTGGGGGTAAGGCAACAGAATGGGCCACCGTATTTCCTCCGCGATCTCCCTCCTGTATGACGCCATATGCCGAAACGTCAAGGCCACACAGGTCATAATTGGTCAAATTTCGACAATGCGACCTGTCGCACAATGTCCTGCGCCAATCCTGCGTATAACGGCATCAGTATCAATTGCCACGGATAGAGTGGCCAAAACGGCGGTGAATAATCACCACTGCCGTTCTGGCAGGAGATGTAATGCAATTTTTGACCAGTGAGCTCGCCGCCAAGAGCCACAGCACGATCGATGTCGCACGTGGATTCAGCCTGCTCCCGGCCACCTTTTCGGAAGCAATGAGCCTGGACCGGCGGTTGACCGACCCGCTTCGGCGGATCGTCCTGCTCACCAAGCGGGATGTCAGTGCGGGCACAGTCGCGGTCTTGATCAAGGCCGCCAAACGACAGCCGCTTGGGCTGGTCGTTTGTGTTGATCGTGAAGCACTGCGGCTCCGGAATCAGGATTACCTGATTGACGACCTCGGCTCCATCCCCAACGTCCAGTGGCTGCGCCCCAAGTTCAACGATGACGAGCTGCTGGCCGCCGTGCGCAATAGCCGGCAAGCGCTGCTGCGTGTGCCCGAACTGGAACTGGCTTCGGCACTGGTTAACCGCGAATTCTCGCTACGCTACCAACCGAAAGTCGTCCGTGGCGATGGCCAGAACTGGAAAACCGCCGAGGTTGAGGCATTGCTGCGCTGGGAGCACCCGACCAGGGGCAGTGTTGGACCCATGGATTTTCTGCCCGAACTGGAAGCGTTCGGCATGATGCGTACCGTGAGTGAATTTGTGCTGCATGAAGCTGCGGCGCAGTTGCTCAGGTGGCGAAAGGGCGGGCTCGAGCTTAGTGCGTGTATCAACCTGGCCTCGAGCCAGCTGAACAATCCGAAGCTGGCAGATCGCTACGAAACCATCGTCAAAGAACGCGGGCTGGAATGCTCGAACTTCACGTTCGAAATCGTCGAGCACAACCTTGCTGATTCGAATGCGCCCCACCTGCAGGTCGTCAAGCAGTTGCGGGAACGCGGTTTTCGAATTTCGCTGGACCACTTTGGAATTGCAGCTGCCTCGCTCGGCAAGCTCATTGAGCTGCCAGTGGATGAAATCAAGATTCATTCCGCCGCACTGAAACGTGCCCGGCAAGACGACGTTGTGCAGAAGATGCTCGCGGCCGTGACCGGGCTGGCTCACAACCTTGGAATCTCGGTCTGTGCTGAAGGTGTCGAAGAACAGGAAACCTATGATTTTCTTGAGAAAATTGAATGCGACAAGTTGCAGGGTTACCTGATCAGCGAGGCCGTAATGCCTGACCTGATTCAAAGCGGTTACAGCGCTGAAAGCATCGATATTCACGCTGTAGCCTGAAACTCAGGCACGGCTTACCCGCAACAATATCGGCCATGAAAATTTCATTGGCGACCCGGGCGGGTGATTTCCGATGTCTGCCGACCGTTGCCTGCTGGTCTTTCGAACCAGGACAGGTAGACTTTCGCGCCCACTTTCTTTGCCGGAAACCACAGTGCGTCGATTACTGATTCTGTCCCTGTTTGCTTCACTGGCACTGGCTGCCGACCTTCCCGACCCACTCGACGCCGGCTGGAACGGTAACGCCGTCTGCGAAAAGCTGCACGAGGATGCGCGGCAACGTGTGCTGCGTTGCGTTTTCCCGCCCGGCGGCGGTCACGTACGGCACTTCCACGCGGCCCATTTCGGCTACATCCTCGAAGGCGGTCGCATGCAGATCACCGATGCCCGCGGAACGCGAGTTCAGTCGCTGACCAGCGGCGCAAGTTGGACGAGCGACGGCGTCGCATGGCACGAAGTCCTCAACGTTGGCGAGACAACCTCGAGCTACCTCATCGTCGAACCCAAGTAAGCGGCCGACCCTCCGCCAGTACGGCCTGGATCAGGCTACTTGATGTGTTTCAGGATGCCGTCGAGTTCATCGAGGTTGTTGTAGCTAATCACCATTTTGCCGCTGCCCTTTGCCGTATGGTCGATACGTACGGTCGCGCCGAGCTTGTCGGTCACCTCGGTTTCCAGGCGCCGGATGTCAGCATTGGCGGTTGGCTTGCTGGCGGATTTGGCCGCCGGTCGGTCGGACTGCATGCGCCGCACCAGCGCTTCGGTATCGCGGACGGACAGCTTCTTTTTCACAACCTGTCGCGCAGCATCGAGCTGTTGCGCAGAATTGCTTAATGCGAGCAATGCGCGCGCATGGCCCATCTCGATCTCGCGCGACTCCAGCATCGGTTTGACCTTTTCGCTGAGGTCCATCAGGCGCAGCAGATTGCTCACCGCCGCACGTGAACGGCCTACCGCTTGTGCAGCTTCCTGGTGAGTCAGCTCGAATTCGCGAATCAGCCGCTCCAGGGCGCGGGCCTCTTCCAACGGGTTCAGGTTCTCGCGCTGGATGTTCTCGATGAGCGCCATGGCAATGGCCGCTTCATCCGGAATCTGCTTGATGATCGCCGGAATTTCACCGAGCTGCGCGAGCTGCGATGCGCGCCAACGGCGTTCACCGGCAATGATTTCGTAGCGTGGCTGACCGTCGGCACCTTTATCCAGCGGGCGAACAACGATCGGCTGGACCACACCCTGCGCCTCGATTGAACGCGCAAGGTCTTCAAGCGTGTCCTGCCGCATGTCCACGCGTGGCTGGTATTGGCCGCGTTGCAGTTGCTCAATGGGAATATTGCGCAGTTCGTCGTCACCACTGGCACCTGCCGGTGCAGGATCCGTGGCTGTAGCCGTAGCCGGCTCGCGCGCGGCAGCCGGTTTGCTCAACAGCGCTTCCAGACCGCGTCCCAGTCGTTTTTTCTTAGTCATGTTGGTCTCTGCATCGAGGGTTTCGCCGGGCCGCTGTTCTTCTGGTTTTGCAGCAGCTTCTCTCAGTGGCCGGCGGAAGCGCGCTCATCTTCGCGCCGCAATACTTCGCCCGCAAGTGCCAGGTACGCCAGAGCACCACGGGAATTGCGGTCATGGTACAGCACCGGCCGACCGAAACTCGGTGCCTCGGCCAAACGCACATTGCGCGGGACGACGGTACGGAAGACCTTGTCCTCAAAATGCGCGATGAGCTGATCCGATACTTCGTTGGACAGGTTGATGCGCGGATCGACCATGGTGCGCAGCAGTCCGAAAACGTTCAGATCCGGGTTCACACTGGCCCGAACCTGTTCAATGGTGTTCAACAACGCTGACAGACCTTCGAGCGCGTAGTACTCACATTGCATCGGTATCAGGACGCCGTCCGCTGCCGTAAGCGCGTTCACTGTCAGCATGTTGATCGACGGCGGGCAGTCGATAAGGATGAAGTCGTAGAGCCCGGCAACCGGCTTCAGTGCCTGGCGGAGTTTCATTTCGCGGCCGATTTCCTGCAGCAATTGCACCTCGGCAACGGTCAGGTCTTCGTTGCCAGGCAGCAGTGCGAAATCGCCTTCCGGCACTGAAACAATGGCATCGGCGGCCGACACCTCGCCCAACAAGACATCGCACGCGGTACTTTCCAGCTCGCGCTTGTCCACACCGCAGCCCATCGTGGCATTGCCCTGCGGGTCGAGATCGATCAGCAGCACACGGCGCTGGGTTGCCGCCAGCGATGCCGCCAGATTGACACAGGTGGTGGTCTTGCCAACGCCGCCTTTTTGGTTGGCGACCGCAATGATGCGAGTCATGCGCACACCCCGACCTGTCGCGTCAGGCATATTGCGTGTCGCTCGTGTTGCTCGAGACCGGGTACTTTCAGTTTGCTCACGTCTGCTTTCCATGGTTCGGCGGCCTCGCCAAGCTCGGCAAGTTCCGCGGCCGGGTATTTTCCCTTGAGTGCGAGCAGCATGCCAGTTTCATTGATGAGATGTCCGGTCTGCGCCAGCATTCTCGGCAAAGGTGCGAAAGCCCGCGCGATTACGGTATCAAAGCCCTCCTCCGGTGCATACTGCTCGACCCGCGAGTGCACGGTCCTGGCGTTGCGGAGGCCCAGCTCGCCGATGATGTGCTGCACAAAGCGAATTTTCTTGCCGTTGCTGTCCAGCAGGGTCACCGCAAGCTCCGGGTTCGTAATCGCCAACGGCAAGCCGGGAAAGCCGGCGCCGGTGCCAACATCCAGTATCCGGGTACCCCGCAGCAACGGTTGCGCGGTCAGGCTGTCGAGCACGTGGCCGCTGATCATTCCCGGTAAATCGCGAATCGCGGTCAGGTTGACGCGCGCGTTCCAGCGTTGCAGTTCCAGGAGCAGGACTGCAAGCTGCTCCGCCGCGGTATCGGGGAGTTCCTGCGGCAAGCGGGCCGCACCGCGTTTGATCGCGGTCGCAATCTCGGCCGGGGTCATGTTTAGTTGCCGTCGAGCAAATGCTGGCGGAAGAACAGCACCATGGCTTGCTGGTAGATATCGCGATTCTCTTTTTTTCTGTAACCGTGGCCTTCGTTGAGTGCATTCATATACCAGACCGGGCTGCTCTGAGCGCGCAGCGCCGCTACCATTTGCACGGCCTCGGTAACCGGCACGCGCGGGTCATTCTCACCCTGTACGACCAGCATCGGCACCTTGATACGCGAGACATTGTTCAGCGGGCTGATTTTCTGCAAGTGCGCCCGCATGGCCGGATCGCGCTCATCGCCGTATTCGGCGCGGCGCAGATCGCGCCGGTAATCCTGAGTATTCTCGAGGAAAGTAACGAAATTGCTGATGCCGACGACATCGACGGCGGCGGCGAGACGGTCGCTGTAATGCACCGCACTCGCGAGCACCATGTAGCCACCGTAGCTGCCACCATAGACCGCTACCTTGTCGGCGTTAAGATCGTCCTGCTCAGCTACCCAGTCCAGCAACGCGCCGATGTCGCGCACCGAATCCTCGCGCTTGAAGCCGTTGTCGAGAGCTAAATAGCTCTTGCCGTAGCCCGCCGAGCCACGCACGTTGGGTACGACCACGGCAACGCCGAGCTTCGCCAGCCACATCTGGTAGGTACTGCTGAAGTACGGACGTGACTGGCCTTCCGGCCCGCCGTGTATGGAGATAACGACAGGGAACGGACCGGGCCCTCGTGGCTTGTAAACCCAGGCGGGAATCTGCCGGGGTTTGCCGTCAACCTGGTCGAAGGTCGGGTAATGCACGAGTTCCGGCGTTACGAATTGCGTGGTATCCAGGCCACCGACTTCACTGAACGTCCAGCGGGTCAACGCGCCGGACTGCAGCGGCCGCTGACCAAGCTCGAGCACGTAACTGTCGGCGGGCGACAGCGGCGAGTTCAGGGTCAGGCCCAGCTTGCGATCATCGGGACTGAACTCCAGACCGTATGCCTGACCCGTCGGCAAGCTGTCTACGCGGCGGTATTTGCGGCTTTTTGTGTCCAGCAGGTACAACGCTGACCGACCGTCCTCATTGACCAGGAACGCAATGCGTTTGCGGTCATGGCTGATTGCGCCGGCGTCGACATTCCACGGGATATCCGCCGTTACCAGCTCCGGCTGGCTGCCCGGCTGCAATGCCTGCCAGGCCAGCTGATCGAACTCGCCGCCACTGTCGGTGATAAGCCAGATGCCCTCGTCGTTCTCGCTGAACGCCAGTGGGTAGTTGGAGGTCGCCTGCTCACCGCCGCCGGCGAGGCGAACGTGTTCACCGGTATCGAGGTCCAGCAGATGAATGCGCGAATCGGCAATGCTGACGTAGTTGTAGGCCAGCAGCTTGCTGCCCGCGGCCGAGTACTCGGCAGGACCCCACCAGCTGCCGTCTTGCGATTCAAGTACCAGCCGCGCGCCGTCCGGTTCGTCCGGGTTCATGACCCAGATGTCGTTCGAGGCACCGTTGCGGCGGGTACTTTGGTAACTCAGTTGAGTGCCCTGCCGGTTCCAGACGGTTGCACCGTTGCGCGATTCACCATCACTCAACATCGTGGCGGTACCGTCAGCGGGGTTCAGCAGGAATAGCTGTGCGAATTCGCTGCCACCCGCATCTCGCTGGAAACTCAGGGTGTTGCTGCCGGGCCGGCGCAGCACACCGGTAAGCGGCTCGTCAAAAAACGTCAGCTGGTGACGTGCCCCACCCGGCCGATCAACCCGGTGCAACTGATTCACGTCGGCGAACCGGGTGCTAATGAAGATGCTGTTGCCGTCGGCGCTCCAGTCCAGAAAACTGGCTGAGCGTACGTTCTGGAAACGGTTGAGGTCGGAGACGACGTCGGCGGGAATGACCGGCACGTCTTCCATTACCAGGTTGCCATTGTTGGCCGTGCGTAGCTCCTGCGCGAATACCGTCGCCGAGAACGATAGAAGTGCCAGCGATCCCAGCAGACGGTAGGTCATTTACTTTTCCCCGATTCGGTCAGGCAACCAGAAGCGCCATGAAGTCATCGACTGCCGTTTTCGCCAGTTGTTCCGGCGCCGCAGCCAGCTCTGCCAGTGCTTGCCACTGACCCGCCGCCAGTTTGCCAGAAACGCTGTCGGTAAACTTCTGCTTCAGCACCGGAATCCCTTCGTCGCGGCGGCGGCGGTGGCCAATCGGAAAATCGATGGCAACCCGGTCGGTGGAACTGCCGTCTTTAAAGAACACCTGGATCGCATTGCCGATGTAGCGCTTGTCAGCGGCAAAGTAGTCCTGGGTGAACTGCTTGTTTTCGCTGACTTCCATCAGGCCCCGTAGGTGATCGATGCGCGGGTCCGCCGCGACGTCGTTTTCGTAGTCGGCAGCGGTCAGGCGGCCAAAGATCAAGGGCACGGCGATCATGTACTGGATGCAGTGATCGCGATCGGCCGGATTGTCGAGCGGTCCGGTCTTATCAATGATGCGCACGCCTGGCTCCTGAGTTTCAACAACGATTTTCTCAATGTTATCGATACGGTCTTTCACGTCGCCATGCAGCTGCATCGCGCACTCTACAGCGGTTTGCGCATGGAACTCGGCCGGGTAGGAAATCTTGAACAGAATGTTTTCCATCACGTAACTTGCGTAAGGTTGCGTGAACGCGAACGGCTTGCCCTTGAACAGTACGTCGTACCAGCCCCAGGTCTTCGCGGTCAGCGCTGACGGGTAGCCCATCTCGCCGGTCAGCGCGATCAGCGCATGGCGGACGGCGCGACTCGTGGCATCGCCTGCCGCCCAGCTCTTGCGGGAACCGGTGTTCGGCGCGTGGCGGTAGGTACGCAATGCCGCACCGTCGATCCAGGCGTTCGAAACCGCGTTGATGACCTGCTCACGATCACCACCGAGCATGCGGGTAACAACGGCGGTGGAAGCAATGCGCACCAGCAGCACGTGATCGAGACCGACACGGTTGTAGCTGTTTTCCAGCGCCAGCACGCCCTGAATTTCGTGCGCACGGATCATGGCGGTCAGTACATGCTGCATCGTTAGCGGGTCTTTGCCTTCCGCGCGATGCTTGCGGCTGAGGTAGTCAGCCGTCGCGAGAATGCCGCCAAGGTTATCGGACGGGTGTCCCCATTCGGCCGCAAGCCAGGTGTCGTTGAAGTCCAGCCAGCGCACCATCGCGCCAATATTGAATGCGCCCTGCACGGGATCCAGCTCGTACGAGGTGCCCGGCACCCGCGCGCCACCAGCCAATGTTGCGCCTGGCACAACAGGGCCCAGCAGCTTGGTGCATGCCGGATAATCCAGCGCCTGAAAGCCACAAGCCAATGTATCGAGCAGGCAATAGTGTGCGGTCTCGTACGCCAGCGCCGAGTCGATGCTGTCGTTGCAAACGTAGTCGGCGATATCGCGCAGGACTTGATCGGGTTCCGGCCGTTCGGCCGAGCGGATGTCGTGTCCGGACATGGAGCTTCCTTTAATTGATTGCAGCGCGGCTTGTGCCGCGCTGCGTCGTTGCAGAGTGTTTGGTCGTGTCGTGCGTGCGCTTAGCGTTGTTCAATTGGCACCCAGGTTTGCAAACCGGGGCCTGTGTAATCCGCGCCCGGCCGGATCAACTTGTTGTTCGAACGCTGTTCCATGATGTGCGCGGACCAGCCCGTGATCCGGGAGCAAACGAAGATCGGCGTGAACAAATAGGTCGGTATGCCCATGTAGTGGTAGACGCTGGCGGCAAAAAAATCCGCGTTGGCGAACAGCTTCTTTTGCTCCCACATGACAGTCTCAACCGCTTCGGATACGTCGTACAGATGCGTATCACCGGCCTCTTCAGCCAGTTGTTTCGACATCTTCTTGTTGACTGAATTGCGGGGATCGGAGGTTGTGTAGACCCGGTGGCCGAAGCCCATGATTTTTTCCTTGCGTTCGAGCATGCCGAGCACACCTGCGGTTGCTTCGTCCGGCGAGGAAAACTTCTGGATCAGCTCCATTGCGGCTTCGTTGGCGCCACCGTGCAGCGGACCGCGCAAAGCGCCGATGGCACCCGTCACCGCCGAATGGAAATCGGACAGCGTGCCGGTAATAACCCGTGCGGTAAACGTGGAGGCATTGAATTCATGCTCGGCGTACAGGATCAGCGTGGTATCCAGACAGCGCTGATGCAGTTCGGACGGTGACTGGTCATGCAGCATGTGCAGAAAATGCCCGGCGACGCTGTCGTCATCGGTTTCCACGTCGATGCGTTTGCCGTCAGTATGAAAGCGATGCCAGTACAACAGCATCGACGGGATGCAGGCGAGCAGTTTGTCGGCCACCTCTGCCTGCATCGAAAAGTCTGTTTCAGGCTCCAGGTTGCCCAGCATCGAGACACCGGTGCGCAGCACGTCCATCGGGTGTGCGTGCGCCGGGACCATTTCCAGCACCTTCTTCAAGGCATCGGGCAAGCCGCGCAAGGTTTTCAGGCGAGCAACATAGGCATCGAACTCGGCTTGCGTCGGCAATGCCCCGTGCATCAGCAAATAGGCCACTTCCTCGAAGCGGGCGTTGGCGGCGAGATCGTAAATATCGTAGCCGCGGTAGGTAAGGCCAGCGCCTTCTTTGCCTACCGTACAGAGTGCCGTTTCACCCGCAACGACACCCGCGAGTCCACCAGTCTTCTTGCTTGCTGCCATTTTAAGTCCTCACTCGGTGTGAATTTCAGTTGTCGCGCTTAATGCCTTGTTCGGAAAACAACTGATCAAGTTTTTGTTCGTATTCGTGGTAGCCGAGAACCTCGTACAAATCGGCACGAGTCTGCATCTGCTCGATGACCGCTTTCTGCGTCCCGTCGCGGCGCAAGGTCTCGTAGACGTTCTGCGCCGCCGCGGCCATGGCCCGGCTGGCACTCAATGGATACAGCGCCATGCGCACCCCGACGGATTTCAGTTCGTCGAGCGTGAACAGCGGGGTCTGGCCGAATTCGGTCAGGTTCGACAACACCGGCACCTTGATGGTGGTGGTAAATTCGCGATACTCGTCGAGGGTTGTCAGGGCTTCAGCGAAGATCATGTCAGCGCCCGCTTCCACGTACGCCGCGGCGCGGTCGATGGCTGCCTGCTGGCCTTCCACGGCATGGGCGTCGGTGCGCGCCATGATGCCGAACTGCTGGTCATCCCGGCCATCGACGGCGGCCTTGATGCGGTCACACATTTCACGACTGTCGACCAGCGCCTTGCCGGGCCGGTGACCGCAACGTTTCACGGCAACCTGGTCTTCCAGGTGGCAGGCAGCAGCACCGGCACGCGCCATTTCACGAACAGTGCGGCCGATCATGAAGGCGCTGCCCCAGCCGGTATCGGCATCAACGAGCAACGGCAGCTCGCTGGCGTAGGTAATGCGACGGATGTCTTCGCAGACATCGTTCAGGGTGGTCATCGCGAGATCGGGAAGACCGAAGGAGTGATTGGCAACACCGGCGCCTGACAGGTAGATCGCCTTGAAACCCGCCCGCTCCGCGAGCAGCGCCGCGTAAGCATTGATCGTGCCGGCAATTTGCAGTGGCCGCTCCGCATCCAGAGCCTGCCAGAATCGTTTGCTGCCACCTGCTGCCATCACATTCCTCCAAATTCTAATCCGGATTAAAACCGGGGGCTGCGCGCCATCAAGCGGCTTTTCGGCCAGCGGAGCGCGTAGGGAATCCCGGGGCAGCGGATTCTAAACTACCGAACAGGCGTTTCCCAAATGGCGGACCGGCTGCCTTTAACGTATAGCAGTACGAGACACGTCCGGAAAGCGCCCGCGCACCAGCAAAACGCGCGTTTACAGACGAACAATCGGCCAGCAGAAGGCTGTGCGGCGAACAGCGGTTCAGGGAATGGTTACGACCAGCCGGCCGGTGACCTTGCCATCGATGTAGCGCTGGAAGTGCTGCGGCAGGTCATCAAAAGCCACGGTTTCCGTGGCAATGGCATCGAGGTGTTGTGGCCGCAGATCGCCGCCAATCCGGTTCCAGACGGCCTGTCGCAACAGGCGCGGCGTTTCCACGGAATTGATGCCGAGCAAACACACAGCGCGCAGTATGAAAGGCAAAACTGTGGTTTGCAGCTCGTGACTCGCGGCCAGGCCGATGCTCGCGATATTGCCGCCATACTGAGTCGTGCGCACCAGCCAGGACAAGACCTCGCCACCCAGATTATCGATGGCGCCGGCCCATTCCGCTTTTTCCATCGGCCGTGTGCCGAAATCGATTTCGTCACGCAACAGGACCCGCTGAGCACCGATGGATTTCAGGTAATCCGCTTGTTCGGCTTTGCCGGTAACGGCTACTACCTCGTAGCCGCGACCCGCGAGCATGTCGATGGCGATGCTGCCAACCCCGCCCGTTGCGCCGGTGACCACAATCGGGCCGTTTTCCGGCAGCTGGCCGTTTTGTTCCAGGCGGTGTATGGCCAGCGCCGCCGTGTAACCGGCCGTGCCCAGCTGCATCGCCAGCAATTGGCTGATACCGGTCGGCAAAGTAATCACCGAATCGGCGGGCACGCGGGCAAATTCCGCGTAGCCGCCGTCGCGGGTTTCACTCAAACCGCAACCATTGACGACCACCCGGGTGCCGGGCTCCAGCACCGGGTTCTCGCTGGGCTCAACGGTGCCGGCCAGATCGATGCCACCGACCAGCGGGTAGCTGCGCAGGATCCGCCCCGCGCCGGTCGCTGCCAGCGCGTCCTTGTAGTTGATCGTGGAGTGGCTGACCCGAATTACCACGTCGCCGCTCGACAGATCGTCCAGCCCGAGCTCGCAAAAGCCGGCTTTTACACCGTTTTCATCCTTGTCGATCCGGTAGGCGCGAAATTTTTCTGTGCTGCTCATTGGCAATCCTCTAGCGGTCAGACGGTGATCCATGCTCAAGCCAGTGTTCGAGTCCCTGCGTGTTCAGTTTGACGTCCATACCGATAATGGCACGCAGTCGTGCCTCGTCATCCGCCACTCCATGTTGGACAGCGCGATCGCCTAGGTAGTCGAACATGGCGGCTTCAAGATCCAGGGTGCGCGTCGCACTGTGTCGGCAAGACTCGGCCATGGCGACGAAATCATCAAGACACTGGTGCAGGTCCGCGGCCAGGCGCGCAACATCGTTGACCCGACTGTAGTGCGTCAGCAGGCATTGGGCCGGCATCAGCGCAATAATCCTGTCCACCGTCCGGTGCGCTTCGCGCGGATCGAAATGCACGGGCGTCGTTGTCGGAAAAACAAACTCGCCGTTGGCCGTGTCCAGTTCCCGGTAAGAAACGCCGAAGCTGTCACCCGTGAACACCGCGGACGCTGTCGCATCGTGCAAACAATAGTGGTGCCGGGCATGACCTTCGGTATAGAAGCAATGCAGTTCGCGCCCATTGAGGTCAAAGCGCTGCCCGTCCTCGGCCACGATTACCCGTTCCTTGTCGATAGCCTGGAGCTTACCGTACAGCCTTGCAAAGACCTCTTTACCGTAAACAGCCTGCGAGCCTTTGATCAGTTTGGAAGGATCGATCATGTGCCGCGCACCGCGCGGATGAATCACGGCACGGGCATTCGGCAATGACTGCATGAGCAAGCCGGCACCGCCCGCATGATCCAGGTGTATGTGGGTCAGAAAGACGTAATCGACGGCGGCAGAATCAAGCTCTTGCTGGCGGAGCGCATCGAGCAGAAACGGCACGCTGTGATTGCTGCCGGTGTCGACAAAGGCACAGCGGCCGCCCTCATTGATGAGATGGCTGGCCGCGAGCAGTGGCCGGACATAGTCCGTGTCCACCGCCGTAATGCCATGATCGAGATGCGTGCAACGCGCCGCGGTCATGGCAATCCGCTGTCGTTGCTCAGTCGGACTTTTCGGGCGTGTGTACGCCATCGTCGCGGCGACTGTAGAAGCGGGCAATGGCTTCGATATCGTCGTCACTCAGCATGCCGGCAAAGGCAGACATCACCGTGCCTGCACGCGCCCCGCTCTTGTACTGGTCCAGTGCGTGCATCAAATAATCCTGATGCTGTCCGGACAGGGTGGCCGGCGTCGGTACCATGCCGGCGCTTTGCGCACCGTGGCAGGTAAGGCAGGTTTTCGCGGCGTCCAGTCCGGCGATATCGTCAGCGGTCACCGAATCCGTGGCCATCTCGGCACCTTGAAAATAGGCCGCAACGTCAGCAATGTCCTGGTCGGACAGGCTTTCGCCCTGCGCCTGCATCGTCGGGTGCGGCCGATTGCCATCGCGATACGCCTTCAGCGCCGTTTCGATGTAAGCGGCTTTCTGGCCACCCAGTTTTGGTACCCGGTAAGAAGGGTAGGCATTGCGATAGCCAGGAATGCCGTGGCACCCCATGCACGTATAGGCAAGCTGTTCGCCCTGCTCCGGATTGCCATCGGCGTGGGCGGTCATTGGAGCAAGCGCGCTGAATGCGAGCACGGCAGCGGCTAGGGCGGCGTATCTGTTGACAATATTCACGTTGGGTTTCCGGCACTTACGATGGTCGGACGACGTGCCCGACACAATAGGAGGCCGCTATGTTAGTGGCAGCGGCGACGTATTTCCAGAGACCGGGTGCCGATTTCGCAAACTGCCGCTGTGAATCCGCATGCTAGCATGCACGCAGAACGGTCTTCCCGCCGTGCAACCGTGGAGCTTGTCCTTGAAACGTTGGTTGTTGCTGGGTCTTCTCGCGCTGGCCGTGTTGTTGCTGATTTCGCCCGGGATCGTCGGCCACCTGGCTGAACGCGCTATTGAACAGCAAATAGACTTTGCCGAAGCGCGCGATCCGCAACTCGCCGTAGACACGGCCCGTTTCGAACGGGGCTGGTTTACCTCCGCGGGCCAGTACCGGGTCCCGATCAGCGATCCGGAGCTTGCCGAACTGGCGCTGGCGATGAGCGGCTCGGCGCCGGAAGCGGGCGTTACGCCCGTGCTGCTGATCGATACCCGGCTTGACCACGGCCTGCTGCCGTTCGGCGCCATAGGCCGCGATGCATCGTCATTGCTACCGGCCATTGCGAGCGGACTGTCCACCCTGCGGCTCGAACTGGCGCCGGAGCGCGTGGTCGATTTGCCGGGCAAGCTGGTCAGTCGCCTGGGCATCAACGGTTCGGCGCGCTTCCACTACCAGTTGCCAGCCGGTCGGCGTGCGGCCAATGGCATTTCCGCCAGCTGGGCCGCGGCCGATATCCAGGTCACCAGCAACGCGGATGGCAGCGCCCTGCGCGCCAATGCCCAGCTCGACGACTGGTCCATAGATCTCAGCAGCGAAGCACTGTCCTTCGCCAGCCTGACATCGGCAACGGACATCGTCATGAGTGACCGGGGTATTGCCGTAGGCTCGTTCGAGCTGGCACTCACGGATACCCGGATTCGCCGCGCGAGCGATTCGGAGACGCGCTGGGCCGTACTGACGGCAAAGGCCGAGTCGGCACTGGCCGGTGAGCTGTTCAACGGCGACCTGCATCTGGACATAGCCGGTTTGAACGGCACCCGGGGACAACAAAACGTAAAGCTGCACGCGACTGTCAGTGATCTGCAAGCCCGCTTCCTGCGGCCCGTGCTGCGCAGAATGTCCGGTGTTGCAGGGAATTCCTCTACGCTGGATGACGTTGCTTATTCGCAAGCGGACGAAGAACTGCGCTTGCTGCTGTCGGCGGGCGGCAAACTGACGATCGACGAGCTGCGTGTGCAAACAGACGACGGCGAACTCGCGGCCCTCGTGGCACTCGAAGTACCGGCGTCAGATCGCCTGCGAAGTTGGCCAGGACTGCTGCTGGCACTTGAAGGCAAAGCGGATGTCGAATTGCCGGTCAGTGTGGTCGACGCAATGCCGGACCTTGCGCTACAGCTGCAACCGTTGATTGCGACCGGCTTCCTGCGCCGTGAAGGCGATGTTTATGTCTTGCGCGCCGCGTACGCGAAAGGACTCGCCACAATTAACGGCGCGCCAATGCCGGTCCCCATGCCGGGCACTCAGAACGATTGGCGGTGATCGCGGCTCAACGGCAAACAGAGGTCCAGCTCGCCTGCGCGATGGCAAGCCACCCAGGTACCGTCCACCCGGCTCAAGGGCGGTACTTCCGAGCGACAACGCGTCTCGGCGTACACACAGCGTGGATGAAACGGGCAGCCGGTGGGTGGAGCCGCGATTGACGCCACTTCGCCGGGTACGGCTGCAGGACGCCGCGCAACGTTCGGATCGGGAATCGGCACGGAGTCAATTAAGGCTCGCGTATACGGGTGGCGCGGCTGACTGAACAGCTGCTGGCCGGACCCGTGCTCGAATATCGTTCCCAGGTACATCACCAGCACCCGGTGGCTGATCGACTTCACCACGCTCAGATCGTGCGAGATAAACAACAGCGACAAACCACGTGCCGATTGTTCTTCGCGCAACAGCCGCAACACGTCGGCGCGCACCTCGCCGTCGAGCGCAGCCACCGCCTCGTCGAGCACCAGCAGTTTCGGCATGACAATCAGCGCCCGAGCCAGTGCCACCCGTTGCGCCTGCCCGCCGGAAAGCTGCTGCGGGAATCGCATGCCCATATCGCTGCCAAGTCCGACGCGCTGCAACATCGTGGCAACGGCAGCACGGCGTTCTGCCGCCGACATGCGAGGTTCATGCACGCGCAAAGGTTCGTCGACAACGGCCGCGACCCGCATAGACGGGTTGAGCGAAGCCAGCGGCTCCTGAAATACGAGCTGCATATCGCGGCGCTGGCTTTGCTGCCGGTGCTCCGTCAGGGCCTCGAGGTCGTCACCGAGAAAACGGATGCGCCCGGCTGCCGGCGGTAGCAACCCCAGCAGCGCACGTGCCAGGCTGCTCTTGCCGGATCCCGACTCGCCCACCAGCGCGACCGTTTCACCGCGCTGCACGTCAAAGCTGACATTGCGCACAGCTTTGACTTCATTGCGCTTCCACACCGAGCCGTGCGGTTTGCTGTGATAGCTGACACTGACATCGAGCACTTCGATGAGCGGTTTCGGTGCGCGCAATAGCGGTGCTGTGCGTATGTCCTGTAATGCAGGAGACGCGGCGAGCATCGCCTTTCCTCGTTCGTGTTGTGGCGCTGCGAAGAACGTCGCGGTGTCGGCTGCTTCAATAATGCGACCCTGATCAAGCAGCAGTGTCCGTTCGCAATTGCCGGCCACGATACCGAGGTCGTGAGTGATCAACAGCAAGGTGCTGCCATAGCGTGTTCGCAGCTCCGCCAGGAGATCGAGAATCTGCGCCTGCACCGTCACGTCGAGTGCTGTAGTCGGTTCATCCGCGATGAGCAACTCGGGTTCGCCGAGCAAGGCGGCCGCGATCATTACGCGCTGCCGCATGCCGCCCGACAACTGGTGAGGATAAGCCCGCATTTGTCGGGTGGGATCCGGCAAACCAACCTGTCGCAACATATCGGTAACACGAGCGAATGCTGCCGTCCCGGCCGCGAGTTGGTGTTCCAGCAGCACCCGCTGCAGTTGATCGCCGATGCTCAGGTACGGGTTGAGCGCCTGCGAGGGGTCCTGAAAAACCATGGCCATGTGGCAGGTGCGGACTTTGTTGTAGGTGGCATTACTGGCGCCGCACAGTTCTTTGCCGGCGAACACAATGCTGCCGCGGAGCTCAGCACCTTTCGGTAACAAGCCCATCAACGCGAGTGCGGTCTGAGTCTTGCCGCTGCCGGATTCACCCACCAAGCCGACCGTTTCCCCGCCTGCAATCCTGAACTGCAAGTCCTGCAGCACCGGGTTCTGAGCGTAACGCAGGTTCAGTTCACTGACACTGAGCAAGGTCACCGGTCGTGCTCCGTCGTGTCGAGCGCATCGCGCAGTCCGTCGCCGAGAAAATTAAAGCAGTACAGGATAACGGCGAGCAGTGTCGCGGGCAGCAACAATACCCAGGGAGCCTGTTCCATATGCCCGGTTCCACCTTCAACCAGCGCGCCGAGTGAGGTTCGCGGTTCCTGAATACCCAAACCGAGAAAGCTCAGGAACGATTCGATCAGTATGGCCTGCGGCACCGTCAGCGTGACGTACACGATAACAACGCCCAGCAGGTTCGGCGTGATGTGACGGAAAATGATGCTCGCTGTCGATACGCCGTTGACTCTGGCCGCGGCAACGAACTCACGTTCTTTCAATGCCAGTGTCTGACCGCGAACAATACGCGCCATGTCCAGCCAGTTGACCGCGCCGATAGCAACGAAGATCAACAGGAAGTTTCGTTCGAAAACCACCATCAGCAGGATGACGAAGAAAATGAACGGCAACGCGTACAGCGCATCGACGATGCGCATCATCAGCGCATCAACGCGGCCACCGACGAAACCCGCGACAGCGCCGTACACGACACCTATCGCAAGGCTCACCAGGCTCGCGACTATGGCAACGACCAAGGTGATCTGCACACCCATCATCGCGCGCACAAACAGATCGCGGCCAAGGTCGTCCGTGCCAAACAGGTGCAGCCCATCCAGCGTCGGCGGCGTTAACCGCAGGTCGAAGTCCGCTGTGCGAAAGTCGTTCGGGGAAATGAGCGGACCCAGCACGGCGATTGCCGCAATGACGATCAGCACTATTCCGCAAGCCCGCACTGTACGGCTGGCGGTGACGCGGCTTGCGAGTGCCTGTAGTGCCGGGTTCATCGCTGACGGATCCGTGGATCGAGAAAGCCGTAAAGCATGTCCACCAGCAGGTTAAGCAGGATGACCAGCGTTGCGTAGAAAATGACGCTGCCGAGGACGAGCGTGTAATCCCGGTTAAGAGCAGCGCGTACGAACAGCTGGCCAAGACCGGGGATACCGAAGATTTGCTCGACGACGACCGAGCCGGTCAGGATGCCGGCGATGGCCGGCCCCATGTACGACAGCAGCGGCAACATCGCCGGCTTCAGCGCGTGGTGGCGGACCACACTGGCGGTCCGCAAACCCTGAGCGCGCGCGGTACGAATGAAGTCGCTGTTCATCACTTCGATCATGCTCGCGCGGGTCAGGCGTGTGATGTAGGCAACCTGCGGCAACGCCAGTGCGAACACCGGCAGCACATAGCGTGACACTCCGCCGTCCGCGCCACTCCAGCTCGCGGGAAGCACGCCGAGGTAAACCGCAAACAGCAGGACCAGTGCTGGCGCGATGACGAACACCGGCAAAGAAATGCCGCTCATTGCCAGCGCCGAAATAATCCGGTCACGACGACTGCCATGCGCCAGGGCCGCCGCTATACCGCCACCAACCCCGACCAGCAATGCCAGCAACATGGCGATGGCACCTAACGCCAGAGAGACAGGAATCGCCGCGCCGATGAGTTCGGCGACACGGTATTCGCGGTAGCGATAGGAAGGCCCGAGATCGCCCTCTGCCAGTCCGGAAAGATAGCGCCAGAATTGTTCCGGCAATGATTCATCAAGATGGTAGGCCGCTGCGATATTCGCTTCGATCTCAAGCGGCAAACGCCGCTCCTCGTCAAACGGACCACCGGGTGCGGCGTGCACCATCAGGAACGCGATTGCGATGACCAGCAACAAGGTCGGAATTGCGGCCAACAGGCGAAACAAGGCGAAGCGAATGGCGCCCATGCTGTGCATTGAGTTACCCATGGTTGTTGCGCGTTATTCTGGGTCGTTGCTGTCGCGCAAACTCAGGTGCTGACTGTAGTGAAAATCCAGCACGTTGTCTTGCCAGCCCTGTACGCGCGGACTGACCAGATGTTTGCTGACATGAATGTAGAGCGGGATCACCGGGTGATCGTCGAGCATCTCACGCTCGGCTTGTTCGAGGTATTGCCGTCGCAACTGCGGATCGACCTGTTGCGCAGCGGCCTGCATGAGCTCATCAAACCGCGGGTTCTGGTAGCCGGTCAGATTCGAAGCATTGCCGGATTCGAAAATACTCAGGAATGAATGTGCGTCGTTGTAATCGCCGTTCCAGCTCAAACGGAATAACTCCGTTATGCGCATCTCGCGGATGTTGCTGATCAGGACGCGAAACTCTTCATTGATCAGGGTTGCTTCGAAGCCAAGCACGTCCTGCCACATGGATTGAATCGCAAGCGCCAGGCGTTCGTGCGTTTCGGCGGTGTTGTAGCGGATTTCGATCTGCAACGGCTTGTCGGCTCCGTAGCCGGCTTCCTGGTACAAGCGCCGCGCCGCAGCATGCCGCTCTGCGCGCGGCAAATCGGCATAACTGAAACGTTGCGGCGCGTAGTTGGCAATGCCGGGTGGCACCCAGCTCCAGGCCGGCTGCTCTCCGCGCGCAGTCACTTTCTCTGTCAGCACATCGCGGTCAATTGCCATCGACAACGCTTCGCGCAACTTCGGATTGTCGCGCAGCTTTTCCTGCATGAGGTTAAAGCCGTAGAAATACGTGCCAAGAAACGGTGCTACCCGCAATTCGTCGGGGCGGTCTTTCGCCAGTTGCGCGTAGGCCTCCGACGGCACAACGGCCGTAATGTCCAGTTCGCCGGCACGGTATCGGTACAGCTCGGCACTCGCCTCGACAGTCACGTGATGGCGAACCCGATCGATCTGCGTTGCGGCGTTATTCCAGTAGTGCGGGTTACGCGTCAGCTCAATAAATGAACCCAGCTCCCAGTTCTTGAGTTGATAAGCACCGTTACTGATGAGTTTGCCAGCGCGTGCAAAGCTGTCGCCGTGTTCAGCGATGTTTGCAGCATGCACCGGGTATGCACTGACCAACGCGAGCTGACCGATGAAGTACGGCACCGGGTAGTCCAGCGTAATCTGCAGCTGCTTTGGGCCAAGCGCCGTAACGCCGAGCGAGTCTGCGTTCAGCTTTTTTTCGATGATGGCCGGCGCGTTCTTGACGGCAATCATCAGCTCACCGTAAAACGCAGCGGTTTCCGGATTCACCAGCCGGCGGAAGCTGTAAACGAAATCATCTGCGGTTACCGGGTCACCGTTGGACCAACGGGCAGTGTCACGAATCCAGAAGGTGTAGCGCTTGCCGTCGTCAGAGACTTCCCAGCGCTCGGCGGCCGCAGGTATCAGGACCCCATCGGCCGAGTAGCCAACAAGGCCCTCGAACAGGTCGCGCTGCACGCGGTGCGCCTGGGTCGTGCGGGTGTGATGCGGGTCCAGGGACTCCGGCTCCGGGCCAACACCACGGTTCAGCAGCGTACCCCCGTTGTCCACGGGTCCGGAACACGCGAACAGCAGCGGCACCACCAACACGGCGACTGCCGTCAGGAACCATGAGCTCAGCTTGCGGTGCTTGCCTTCCAAGTCGTTGCTTTCCCAGCCCCGGGGCCGATGAGCATAGCGTAATTGGCGGCCGCGGGTGCCAACCGCGTCGCAATTTTGTAGCCGTCAGGCGCTGCGGCGGAAGGTCTGCTTCTTCAGGTGTATCAGCAAGAGCGAAATGGTGGACGGCGTGACGCCTTCCAGGCGCGATGCCTGACCCAGGGTTTGCGGGCGCACGGCCTCAAGACGCTGCCGCGCTTCGGTCGTCAGGCCGGTTACGGTTGAATAGTCGATATCGGCGGGCAGCGCGAGGGTTTCCTGGCGGGCATGGCGCGCGATTTCACGCTCCTGGCGTTCAATATAGCCGGCGTATTTGGCTTCGACGTTGAGCGCGAGCGCTACCTGGTCGGCAACTTCGTCCGCCAATGTAGTGAACACGGCGGGTCCGACCGCGGACAGCGAACACAGGCTGGCGTGGTTCAGTTCCGGCCGTTTGATCAGGTCCAGCGCGGTGACTTCCCGCTGCAAGGGCGAACTTAACAGCTCGTGGTCGGCGGCCGTCATGGCGGCCGGATGCAGGACGATGCCGGCAAGCCGCGCGCGTTCACTGGCGACGGCCGCACACTTGTCATTGAAAACCTGCCAGCGGGTGTCGTCTACCAGACCAAAGTCGCGGCCGAGCGGGGTAAGCCGCTGGTCTGCATTGTCTTCGCGCAACATCAGCCGGTATTCCGCGCGGCTGGTGAACATGCGATACGGTTCGCTGACGCCGCGGGTAACGAGGTCGTCGACCAATACGCCGAGGTACGCTTCGTGACGGGCCGGCTGCCAGCCCGCGTAGCCGCGCGAATGACGGGATGCATTGAGACCCGCGAGCAAACCCTGAGCGCCAGCCTCTTCGTAGCCGGTCGTGCCATTGATCTGGCCGGCGAAATAGAGCCCGCCGATGAACCGGGTTTCCAGCGTCAGCTTCAGGTCCCGCGGGTCGAAATAGTCGTATTCGATGGCGTAGCCCGGCTGAGTAATGCGCGCGTTCTCGAAACCGGGAATGGAATGCACGAACTCTTGCTGAACGGATTCCGGCAGGCTCGTGGAAATGCCGTTCGGATAAACAAGGCTGGTTGTCAGGCCTTCGGGCTCTACGAAAATCTGGTGCGAAGACTTATCGGCGAAGCGCACGATCTTGTCTTCGACCGACGGGCAATAACGAGGTCCCACGCCTTCGATCTTGCCGCTGTACATGGCGGACTGATCGAGCGCCCCACGCACGATATCGTGCGTGCGTTCGGTGGTGCGGGTAATGAAGCAACTGATTTGCCGCGGGTGTTCGGCACGCTTGCCAAGAAATGAAAACACCGGCACCGGTTCGTCGCCGGGCTGTTCATCCATCAGCGCGTAATTGAGAGTCGAGCCATCCAGGCGCGGTGGTGTGCCGGTTTTCAGGCGAGCGACGCGGAACGGCATTTCGCGCAAACGGTCGGCCAGGCGGATGGACGGCGGGTCGCCGACCCGGCCACCGGGTCGCTCCGTCTGTCCAATCAGGATTCGACCGCCGAGGAACGTACCGACCGTTAGAACCACGGCCGCGGCGGTGTAACGATCGCCATTGGCACACACGACGCCGGCAATCTTCTCGTTCTTGAGCACCAGGTCGTCGACCGCTTGTTCGACGATCGTAAGGCCGGGCTGGCTGAGTAAGATGCGCTGGATGGCCTGGCGGTACAGTTCGCGGTCGGCCTGCGCCCGGGTTGCACGTACGGCCGGTCCCTTGCTGGCGTTCAAGGTCCGGAAATGAATCCCCGCCTGATCGATAGCGCGCGCCATGGCGCCGCCCAGGGCATCGATTTCGCGGGTCAGGTGGCCCTTGCCGATGCCGCCGATGGCCGGGTTGCAGCTCATTTGACCCAGCGTTGCCACGGCATGGGTCAACAGCAACGTGCGCGCGCCAGAGCGCGCGGCCGCCAGACACGCTTCCGTGCCGGCATGACCGCCGCCGACGACGATGACATCAAATTGCTGCTGCTGGGACATTGGGACTCGACTGGCAAGCTCCGGGAGGGCGGATTCTAATCGCCCCCCCCGCCACTTGCCAGAAAAGCCCGTGAAAGTGGCCAGCCTGAGCGACTCCTTTTGACTCCGCCGGCCGCAAAACGGAAGATGAGCGGCTTGTTGACCGAGGCCCGTTTATTGAGAACAGCACTGCTTGCCGCCTTCTGCCTGTTACCGGGCCTGTTGCCAGCGGCACCCGCGGACAGCATTGATTTGCAGGACTGTCGTATCAGCGCAGGGCCTGGTTTTCCGCGCATCAAGGCGCGCTGCGGCATCCTTCTGCGCCCCCTGAACCCGGCGGATGACGGCTCACCGCTGATCGATCTGAACGTGGCCGTTGTGCCAGCCCTGAGCCTCGAGCCCGAAGCTGACCCGTTTGTACCGATTGCCGGCGGCCCCGGTCAGGCCTCGACGGAGTTTTATGCGGCGATTGCGACAGCCTTTGAAGATGTCCGCAGAACCCGCGACATCGTGCTGCTCGACCAGCGCGGGACCGGGCAGTCATCTGCACTGGACTGCGAGGTGGTCGAACAACTGACCACCGCGACGATCGGTGACACGCAAACGCTGGACGCCACCCGCGAATGCCTCGAATCGCTGGAACACGATCCGCGCTACTTCACTACCAGCATCGCTGTACAGGACCTTGAAGCGCTGCGCGAGTCGCTCGGCTACGCGCAGTTCAATGTGTACGGAATTTCCTACGGTACCAGGGTCGCGCAACATTACGCCCGACGTTATCCGGAGTCCGTGCGCAGCGTGATTCTCGATGGCGTTGTGCCGCCGCAGCTCGCGTTAGGCCCGGCCATCGCGAATGAAGCACAACGGGCGCTCGACTCGGTACTCAACCGCTGCCGCGAAGACAGCGCCTGCCACGAACGTTTTCCACAACTGGATAACGAGTTTGCCGAACTCAAGGCGCGCCTGAGTGCCAGGCCGGCGACCGTTGCCTTGAACGACCCGCTTACCGGTCGACGCGACAGTATCGATTTTGGCCCGGACGAATTTGCCGGCGCGCTGCGCTTGCTCAGCTATCACCCGAGTACGATTGCATTAATGCCCTTGTTAATACACGAAGCGGCTAACGGCAATCTTGCGCCGCTTGCCGGACAGTATTTGCAGAATACCGGCGCGCTCTCGGAGTCACTCAGTATCGGCATGCACAATGCGGTTGTCTGCACGGAAGATATTCCTTTTGCGAAAGTTGCTGCGGAGGAGCGCGCGGCGCTGGGGCAAACCTACATCGGTCCCGTGTTGCTCGACAGCATGCGCATTGCCTGTTCGATCTGGCCGTCGGGCGTGATTGATGACGGGTTTAAACAACCATTGTCCACGGACCTGCCGGTGTTGCTGCTATCCGGGGAAGCCGACCCGATAACGCCGCCGGCTTACGCGGAACTGGCGGCTGTCGAACTGCGCAATGCCCGGCACCTTATTGGTCGCAACCAGGGCCACGGTCTGGCAGCGCGGGGCTGTGTGCCGGAGCTGGTTGCGACATTCGTCGATACGGCATCAGTGCAGGACCTCGACGCAACGTGCCTCGACAAACAATTGTTTGCGATGCCGTTTTTTCTTGATTTTTCCGGGCCCGCGCCATGATTGAAGTCAACGACCTGCGTAAGTCTTTTGGCGCCGTGCAAGCGGTTGATGGCGTCAGCTTCGCCGCGGGCGACGGCCGGATCACCGGGCTGCTTGGGCCGAACGGGGCCGGCAAATCAACCACGCTGCGCATCCTCTACACGGTGCTCAAGCCGGACAGTGGCAGTGCCACGATTGATGGCATCGATGTCGTTGACGACAGCCTCAAAGCACGGGCCGCGATCGGCACATTGCCACATGGCTCGGGGCTGTACCCGCACCTCACGGCGCGCGAAAACATTCGCTATTACGCGCGACTTTATGGCGTGGCCGAAGACAGTATTGAAGAACGAATTGAAAGCCTGATTGATGAACTCGATCTGCGCGATTTTGCCGACCGCCGGACCCGCGGTTTTTCCCAGGGACAGCAAACCAAAGTCGCACTCGCACGGGCGTTGGTGCACGGTCCGCAAAACGTAGTCCTCGACGAACCAAGTAACGGTCTGGATGTGATGGCAACGCGTTCCTTGCGGGACCTGGTACGCACGTTGAAGAACGCGGGGCGCTGCGTACTTTTCTCCAGTCATGTCATGCAGGAAGTTGCTGCACTGTGCGATGAGATCGTCATCATCGCGGGTGGCAAAGTAGCCTTGCACGACAGCCCGGACGGCATTCGGAACGCAACCGGCTGCGATGATCTGGAAGATGCGTTCGTCAGCGCAATTTCGAGTAAGGACGAACGCTGATGCGCACACTTCGTGTCGTGTTTAATAAAGAGGTCATGGATAACTTCCGGGATCGACGAACCCTTTTGTCAGCCTTGCTGATGGGCCCGTTGTTTGGACCCATTCTGTTTGCCTTCGTGATCAATCTTTCGCTCAATCAGTCACTCAGCAACGAGACGGAAGCGCTGTTGTTACCGGTCATCGGGCAGGAGTACGCACCAAACCTGTTGCGGTATCTGGAAAGTGAAAACATCAATGTCGTCGACGGACCTGCAGACCGGGAGGCCGCTCTGCAGGCGGTCAAAGATGGCGAGTACGATGTAGTGGTGCTTATTCCGGAGGAGTTCGGTCAGCAACTGGCCGATGCGGTGCCCGCCTTGATCGAAGTGATATCGGACCAGGCAAATACCAGTGCGGAACGCGAAGCGCGGCGCGCAACCCGGGCATTAGCCGGTTACGGCAGAGAGCTCGCCGGCTTGCGTCTGTCCCTGCGCGGGGTGAATCCGATGCTGATGCGGCCGCTGAATATTGATGTTGTTGACGTATCCACGCCGAGCGGCCGTTCGGCCATATTGCTCGGCATGTTGAGTTACTTTTTTATCTTTGCGCTGTTAACCGGCGGAATGAATCTCGCTATTGATGCGACAGCGGGAGAACGCGAGCGCGGCTCCCTGGAACCGTTGTTGTGCCTGCCGGTATCACGTGACGAGTTGATCATCGGCAAGATTCTTGCGGCTTGTTTGTTTATGGCCATGTCGCTGTGTCTGAGCCTTGTTTCGTTTTACGTGACATTGCGTTTCGTGCCCCTTGAACAACTGGGCATGACCCCGAACTTCGGTCCCCTTGTGGTAATGACCGCGTTTTTCTTGCTGGTACCGTTTGCCTTGCTCGGTGCTGCTCTGATGACCCTGGTTGCGTCGTTCACCCGCAGCTACAAGGAAGCACAGACCTGGTTGAGTGCCGTCTTGCTTGCGCCGACGCTACCCATACTGATTGTGAGTATTCTGCAGGTTCGGCCAAGTGTTGAGTTGATGCTTATCCCCAGCCTCAGTCAGCACTTGTTGCTAAACAGCCTGATACGCAACGAACCGGTCAACCTGTTACACGTTGCGGTGTCTGCCAGCGCGACGCTGGCACTCGGTGCGGCAACGGCGTGGCTTTGTGCGCGCCTTTATCGGCGCGAGGGCTTACTCGGTTAGACGTGGGTCTCCCGGTCGCGCTGCGGTGAGCTACTTGCCGATGCAGAATTCCGAAAAGATCCTGCCGAGCAAATCATCACTCGTGAATCGGCCGGTGACGCTGCCAAGCGCGTCCTGAGCGAGGCGCAGTTCTTCCGCAAACAATTCGCCAGCCGCATCGTTACGCAATGCGCTGACGCCTTGCGCAAAATGCTTTTGTGCGAGTGCGATTGCATCGAGGTGTCGTTGGCGAGCGGTGAAACTGCCCTCGCCGATATCGCCAAGCCCGGCAACGCGCTTCAGCTCATCGCGTAAGGCAGCAACGCCGATGCCGGTTTGTGCGGATATACCAATTGCCATGGTGTTCTGTATACCGGCCGTTTCGCCGCTGAGATCGATTTTATTGCGAACTTTCAATAGCGGGATTCCCGCTGGAATTTCGGCGGGCAGTTCAGGTTCCGAGTTGCTGTACTTTGCCGAATCAATAACCCAGAGCACGGCATCGGCGGTTTGCGTGGCCTCAAGGGCGCGGCGTATGCCCTCCGCTTCAATCCTGTCGGGATTGTCGCGCAATCCGGCAGTGTCGATGAGCTCAACCAGCAAGCCGTCAATATCGATACGCTCGCGAAGTATGTCCCTGGTGGTGCCGGCGATTTCGGTGACGATGGCAGCATCCTGGCCGGACAAGAGATTCAGGAGACTCGATTTGCCGGCATTCGGCTCGCCCACAATGACCACCTGCAAGCCATCACGCAGAACCCGGCCGGCACGCGCACGCTCGCCCAGCACGTGCATTGCAGCAGCAACGGTGTCCACCCGGGCCAGCAATTGCCGGTCCGAAAGGAAATCGATTTCTTCTTCAGGGAAGTCGATAGCGGCTTCGACGTGCAGGCGAAGCTGGATTAGTTGTTCAAGCAAATGGTGGACGGCGTTTGAGAACTCGCCACTCAAGGTTCGCAATGCCGCACGCGCGGCTTGCTGGGTGCCACTGTCGATCAGGTCGGCGATGGCTTCGGCCTGGGCAAGGTCCAGTTTGCCGTTCATGAATGCGCGGCGGGAGAATTCACCGGCTTCGGCACGGCGGGCACCTAACTCGGTGGCCGCTTTTATCAGGGCTGCAACAGGCAACGGGCCGCCATGACCGTGCAATTCAAGGACATCTTCACCGGTGAATGATGCCGGTGCCGGAAACCACAGCGCGACGCCGTGATCAATGGTCTCGCCGTTTGCATCGCTGAACGTATTGAGCACCGCTTGTCGAGCCTTTAGCGGACGGTTCAACATGTGGCTGGCGATTGCGCCGGCATCGGGCCCGGACAAGCGAACGATAGCAACACCGCCGCGGCCGGGCGGGGTGGCCGCGGCAACAATGGTGTCTGCAATGTAGTGCGGTTCTTCTCTGTTCATGGTCTTGTTGGGAGAACGCGTTTCCTGCAGAGGTTTTCCGCATTGGGAGCGGTGGCAAAGTAGCGAGTTATTCCGCGGCAACTATGGCACGGGCATTGTTCGCGCAATTCGGGCCTGACTTCAAGGCGAATTGCGCAACCGGTGGATTTCTTCAACCCGGTGCCGGTGACTTGAGGGTGGTAAAGCGAAGGGTAACCGTTTGCACAGACAACGTGGGGTGAGAGTTTGGCGCTGCGGCGGCAAGTAGCTTGCCGCCGCAGCGTCTTTTCGTCAGCGTTCTGCCGCAAGCAGCGAAACCGGAGCTGACAGCAAAACGGGCGGCGCGATCGAGTGTTGAGTCGCGTTGTTAGCGGTCAGTCGCTGTCTTTATTCTTTTTGACTTTTTTGCCGGTGCTGCGCTTCTTGTCTTCCTGCTCGACAACCTTGTTGATACGCCATTGCTGAGCAATGGACAACAAGGTATTCGTCACCCAGTAAAGAACCAGGCCTGCCGGGAAGAATGCGAAAAAGCCGGTGAAGACGACAGGCATGATCTGCATGACCCGTGCTTGAATCGGATCGGCCGGGGCCGGATTGAGGCGTTGCTGGAACAGCATCGCAACACCCATGATGATGGGCAGAATGAAATACGGGTCGCGTGAGGAAAGGTCAGTTATCCACAAAGCGAATGGCGCCTGGCGCATTTCCACACTTTCCAGCAGTACCCAATAGAACGCGAGGAAGAATGGCATCTGAATCAGAATCGGCAGGCAACCCGCCGCCGGATTGACTTTCTCCCGCTTGTACAGGTCCATCATGGCCTGGCTCAGGCCTTGCCGGTCGTCTTTGTAGCGTTCCTGCAGCGCTTTCATGCGCGGCTGAATCTTGCGCATCTTCGCCATTGACCGGCCGCTGGCTTCGGTCAGCTTGTAGAACGCGAGCTTGATCAAAACGGTGACAAGAATAATTGCCAGGCCCCAGTTCTGAACAAGGGTATGTACCTTGCTTAACAACCAGAACAGCGGTCCGGAGATCAGGGTCAGCCAACCGTAGTCGACGGTCAGTTTGAGTTTGGGGGAAATCTGGTCCAGCTGGCGTTGCAACTTCGGGCCGACGAACAGGGTCGTCGGGTATTCCATTTCCGCACCGGGCGCTATGCGTTGCGCGGGCCCTATGGTGCTGGCAACAACCACGTCATTGATGATGGCAATGTTGTATCGCTGGGTGTCCGCTTTCGGTGGAATTATCGCGCTGAGAAAATGGTGTTCAATCGCGGCAACCCAGCCGTCGCTGGCGGTTACGCTGTAGGCGCCGTCGGACAATAGGTCGTCGCGTTGCAGTTTGGTGGACTTTTCGCCGTCGTAAATGATGGGGCCGTCGAAAGAATAGGAATCGACGTCGAACATTGAGCGGTCGACGGGTTTCGAACGTCGTTGGAGTTGGGCGTAGCTTGCGCCCCGCCAGACGGTAGCGGTGCCATTACGCACGGTTTGCACGACGTCGATGCGATAACTGCCGCGGGCAAAGCGAAAGCGCTTCTCGACCACCAGACCGCTTTCGTCGGTCCAGGTGAACGGAACTTCGAGTACGTCGCCTGACAGCTCGTAGTTATCGCGGCTGCTACTGAAGGTGCTCAGGTGGTTCGCTTCCGGCGCGCCATCCGCCGCCCGCAGGCCGGTTTGCAGTGCGCCGGTATCACCGTTTTCCGTGCTTAACAGGGCAATGACCTTGTTCGGCTGGTCTTTGGCGATCGGGTATTTTTTCAGATGCGCTTCGGTGATCGTGGCGCCGCGCAGGCTGATCGTCAGATCGAGGACATCGGTAGTAACGTGAACGCTGGCCGCCGTGGTTGCCGGACTGGGGGCCACGGCCTGCGGCTCCATGAGACTGGGACCGTCAGTGGCCGCATCGCCACTCCCCGCGGGGAGTGGCGGCAGGTCATCTGTCAGCGGCGTCTCGGTCGGAGCATTGATGGTTTCGCTGCTGATCGGCGCTTGGGGTTGCGGACCGTAGTCTTGCATCCAGGCTTCATAGCTGAGCCACAACATGAGGCCAAAAGTAGCCCATATCAGCAGTCTTTGATTTTCCATTTAGCGGTTTTCCTGCCCGCGCTGTGCGGTGTTTTGGCAAGCCCGCCAATGCCGGGCAAGGCTCGTGAAAAGCTCGGTGTTAGTCATGCGTTCAGCGCCCGGTCTGTTGAGCACGATGATATCGACGCCCGCCAGACTCGCCTGATGCATACGAAATGATTCGCGTATTATGCGTTTCAGACGATTTCTTGCTACCGCTTTCGGACAATTTTTTTTCGCGATGGCCATACCGAGCCGCGCACCGGGTTCCTCGCTGGATCGGTACAACACTGTAAAACATCGGTCGCTGCTGCGGAGCGCCTTCGCGAATACTCGGCTGAAGGCGGCTTTATTGGGAAGGCGTCGGTTAGGTCCGAACGAGAACGGTGCGGCGTCAGAGTCACGGCCAGAGTGGCGCGTCGTAACGCTGTCCGGTTCGCGGGTAATTACGGTGTTAGCTGCGCACGGCCTTTTGCGCGACGACGCTTCAGGACGAGGCGGCCGGCTTTGGTTGCCATACGAGCGCGGAAGCCGTGGGTACGGGCTCGTTTTAGGGTGCTGGGCTGGAACGTGCGTTTCATGTGCCGGATACCTGTAAATCGACCAGGGTTAAACCCCGGCTTAAAAAGAGCCGGCAAGGGTACGCGGAGCCTTAATTTGTGTCAACAGATGGCTGCTTTAGTTCGGCTTTTTTCGCGGCCCCTGCTTGCTGGCGCGCCCCCCTGAGACGGTATAGACTGGCGCGTTCACTCGCCAATCGGCGCTTTTCTGTCAGGTTTATACCCTTGGGGGCTCAATTGCAGGGCAATTCGTCGCTTTGGAATCGCTGTGTCCGCGACCTCCAGGCGGAGCTTCCGGAGCAACAATTCAATACCTGGATCAGGCCGCTACAGGCCGTGGAAGGCGAACAGACACTACGGTTGCTGGCGCCAAACCGGTTTGTGGTGGATTGGCTGAAACAGCATTACATTGAGCAGATTCACAAGCTGGTCGAAGCAATTGATGATGCGATGGTAGTGGTCATTGAGGTCGGCTCAAGGCAGGTGCCACCTGAAGTTAAACCGAACCGGGCTCCGGGGCGCTCTTTTGCGGGTAATGCTACGGGTCCGGCGCCGGATCCGGTGGTCAGTACGCTGAATCCCGGGTTCAATTTTTCAAGTTTCGTTGAGGGCAAGAGCAATCAGCTTGCACGGGCAGCCGCGAGCCAGGTGGGTGAAAACCCCGGCAAGAGCTACAACCCACTGTTTATCTACGGCGGTGTTGGCCTCGGCAAGACCCACCTGATGCAAGCCATTGGTAATGCCATGCTGGCGAAGAACCCTGGCGCGAGAGTGAGTTACGTGCATTCGGAGCGGTTTGTGGGTGACATGGTGAAAGGCCTGCAACACAACACGATCTCGGCGTTCAAACGCTCCTATCGGTCGCTGGATGCGCTGTTGATTGACGATATTCAGTTTTTTGCCGGCAAGGAGCGGTCTCAGGAGGAGTTTTTTCACACCTTCAACGCCTTGCTGGAAGGTCAGAAGCAAATTGTTTTGACCTGTGATCGGTACCCGAAAGAGGTGCACGGCCTTGAGGAGCGTTTGCAGTCCCGGTTCGGTTGGGGGCTGACAGTCGCGATTGAACCGCCGGAGCTGGAAACATCCGTCGCAATTCTGATGAGCAAGGCAGAGGCAGCCGGCGTTTCGCTGCCGGAGGAAGTCGCGTTTTTTATCGCCAAGCGTATCCGCTCCAATGTTCGGGAACTGGAAGGCGCGTTGCGCCGGGTCATGGCGAATTCGGAATTTACCGGTCAGCCAATTAATCTTGAGTTTGCCAAAGAAGCCTTGCGGGATTTGCTGGCGTTGCAAGAAAGACTGGTTTCGATTGAAAACATCCAAAAGACGGTAGCCGATTATTACAAACTCAGGGTCGCCGACTTGTTGTCGAAAAAACGTAGTCGATCAGTAGCCAGGCCACGGCAGATGGCGATGGCGCTGGCGAAGGAACTTACCAATCACAGTTTGCCCGAGATTGGTGATGCCTTCGGCGGTCGCGATCATACGACAGTGCTGCACGGTTGCCGGCGTATAGCGAGTTTGCGTGAAGTGGAAAAGCGCTTGGACGATGACTATTTGAATTTGCTAAGAACTCTGACAGGATGATGTGGATAAGTGGTGTACA